>NC_007404.1:1454904-2182356 GCF_000012745.1 Thiobacillus denitrificans ATCC 25259
GGGCGCGATACAGCGGCTGATCGTATTTCGGTACATGGGTGGCTCCAGGGGATTCGGTTATTTGACCTTCACCTGCACGAGTTCCTCACCGTCCGGATCGACCACGTGGACGGCGCAGGCGATGCAGGGGTCGAAGGAATGGATCGTGCGCAGGATCTCGATCGGCTGCTTCGGGTCGAGCATCGTGTGGTTGTGCTGCAGGGCCGCCTCGTAGGCGCCCGGCTGCCCGGCCGCGTCGCGCGGGCCCGCATTCCAGGTGCTCGGGACGACCGCCTGGTAGTTGCTGATCCTGCCGTCGTCGACGACGATCCAGTGGGCCAAGCCGCCGCGTGGCGCCTCCATGAGGCCGACGCCTTGCATGTGCGCTGGCCAGGTCGAGGGATCCCAGTATTTTTCGTTGAAGGTGCGCAGGTCGCCGGCCTTGATGTTCGCCATGAGCTGATCGAACCAGCCCTGCATCGCGTCGGCGAGTATTTTCGACTCGAGCGTGCGTGCCGCGGTCCGCCCCAGCGTCGAATAGAGCGCCGTGACCGGCAGATCGAGCGTCTTCAGCGCGCGGTCGACGAGTTCCTTCGCCTGTTTGTCGCCCTTGGCGACCATCACGAGCACGCGTGCGAGCGGGCCGACTTCCATCGATTTGCCCTTCCAGCGCGGCGACTTCATCCACGAGTATTTCTGCGCGACGTCGAGCTGCTCATAGGGCGGCTTGGGTCCGGTGTAGTTCAGCGCGGTTTCGCCCTTGAACGGGTGCAGGCCCTGGGCGTCGCCGCCTTCGTAGCGATACCAGGAGTGACTGACGAATTCCTGGATTTCCTTGTCGTCGTCGAGGTCGATCGGGTGGACCCGCGTCAGGTCACGATCGAGAATGACGCCGCGCGGAATGAAATAGGAATCCGTATCCCAGAATCCCTTGGACGGCAGGTCGCCGAAGGACAGGAAATTGCCCAGGCCCTCGCCGCGCCCCGCCCAGTCCTTGTAGTAGCGGGCGATCGCAAGGGTGTCCGGCAGATAGACCTGGTCGACGAACTCGCGCATCTGGCGAATGACGGTCTGCACCGTCTGCAGGCCGACCATGTTGACCGCGGTCGCGTCCTGGCCGCCGCGGTAATGCGGCCCCTTGCCGCGGCCCTCGGTGGGAAAGACCGAGATCGCCGACGGCACGCCGCCGACGACGAAATTCGGATGCGGATTGCGGCCGCCGAAGATCGCGTGCAGCTTGACGACCTCACGCTGCCAGGCGAGCGCGTCGAGATAATGCGCGAGCGCCATCAGGTTCGCTTCGGGCGGCAGCTTGTAGGCCGGGTGGCCCCAGTAGCCGTTGGCGAAGATTCCGAGCTGACCCTGTTCGACGAAGGTCTTCACCTTTCGCTGCACGTCGGCGAAATACCCGGGCGACGACCGCGAGTAGTCCGAGATCGACTGCGCCAGCGTCGAGGCCGCGCGCGGATCGGCCTTCAAGGCCGAGACGACGTCGACCCAGTCGAGTGCGTGCAGGTGATAGAAGTGCATGACGTGGTCGTGGACGTGCTGCGCCGCGATCATCAGGTTGCGGATCAGCTCCGCGTTCGGCGGCAGCGCATAGCCGGGGATCGCGCGGTGCAGCGCATCCTCGACCGAGCGCACCGAGGCGACCCCGTGCACGAGCGTGCAGACCCCGCAGATGCGCTGCGCGAAGGCCCACGCGTCGCGCGGATCGCGGCCCCGCAGGATGATCTCGATCCCGCGCACCATGGTTCCGGCCGAGTACGCCTTGAGGATCCTGCCGTCGACGTCGGTCTCGGCCTCGATGCGCAGATGGCCCTCGATGCGCGTGATGGGATCGACGACGACGCGCTGTGTTGTTGCCATGAACTCAGTCCTCCAGATGCTCCGCCATGAGCTCGGTCAAGCCGAGCAGCCTGGTATTCATGCCGTAATGGTCGACTGCCTCTTCCATCGTGATGCGGCAATTGGCGCAGAAAGTGACGATCGTGTCGACGCCCGCGTCCTCGAGCTGCCGCTTCTTGACGCCGAAGGCCCGCGCTCGCAAAGCCTCCGCGTCCGGCGTATGGATCGCCGAAGCGCCTCCGCCGCCGCCGCAGCACCAGTTCCACTTCTGCTTGTCGACAATGGGAATGTAATTCTCCGCGACGTGCTCCACCAGCGGCTCGGGCGCATTGAGCACGCCGCCCCGGCGCACGACCTGGCAGGGGTCATGAAGGATGCACCGATCCTTGAACTTGTCCTTGATCCTGAGCACGCCCTTCTGGCGCAGCGCGTCGAGCAATTCGATCACGTGGACGACGTCGAAGGCGTAAGGGCGGCCCATCAGGTTGGGGCCTTCCCAGCGGATCGCCATGTAGGCATGACCGCATTCGGGCGACAGCACGTTCCTCACCTTGAGCCGTTCGGCGGCCAGCACGATGCGCGCGACGATGACCTCGGCGAGATCGGAGTTGCCGATCTGGATCCCGGCGTTGGTCGCCTCGTAGGCATCGGACGCGATCGTGAAGCTCAGGCCCGCGCGATGCATGATCTTCACGAGGGCCTCGATGTACTCGGGGTAGTTCACGACTTCCATCGACGACAGCAGGATCATGTAGTCGACGCCTGCGCGGTCGACCGGAATCGGCACCCCGGTCTTCTCCTCGACCTTGCGCAGGACGTTGGCGACCGCCGGCCACTTGAGGCCCATCGGCCCCCCCACTTCGACCGTGCGCTTGGTCGCGCTGCGGATGCCGTCCGGCGCGTGACCGGAGACGGCGAGGCCTTCGCGAAACTTGCGGATCATGTAGGTGATGTCGTTGCCGACCGGGCAGACCAGCGAGCAACGATCGCACAGCGTGCAGGCGTCGTAGGCGAGGTGCTGCCAGGCGTCGAGCTCGGCGTCGGTGACCGGTTTGGAAAGGCCGACCAGTTTCTTCAGCCGGCCGAGCAGCGTGTATTCCTGCTCGTACACGCGCCGCATCGGTTCGACCTTGTTGATCGGCGTGTACTTCGGTTCCTTCGTTTCGGTGTAGAAGAGGCAGGCGTCGGCGCAGATGCCGCAGTGCACGCAGCTCTCGAAATAGCTGGCGATGGGGGCATCGATGACTTCCTTGAGGGCATGGATGCCTTTTTCGAGTGACGCACTCATCGTGGCACTCTCCTTGAGCCCGTGCATGCGTGGCCGGTCTTCGTTCGCCGTGGCCGCAGCCCTCCGCGTTTCATACCGGCACGCCGCGATGGGCGTGGGCCTTGCCGTTATACCAACGCGAGCCGAACAGCGTGAAGGTATGGAAAAGCTTGCTGAACGGCAGCACCACGAGCAGGATTTCGGCGGTGAGCACGTGCAGCACCAGCAGGTTGGTATAGGGCAGCACGAGGTGCTGCACCGCCATCCAGCCCGTCAGCACCGGCAGAAAGGTGACGGTCCAGCCGAACCAGTCACCGAACCCGCTCAGAAAGCGCTTGACCGGATTGGTCAGGCGGTCGACCAGAAGAACGACCATCGCCGCCATCGTCAGCACGGTCACGAGTTCGATCACGCCCGAAGGCAGGCCCGGCCATGAGACCCCGACGAGGCCCTCGATGAGCAATATGTGCGGGATGCCGAAGAACACGATGAGCCCGAGACCGATGTGGAACACGTAGCCGGCGATGTAGTTCACCGGCGAGCGCTTGAGCATGCCCTCGGACGCGAGCGAACGGCGCACCACGGTGTGCAGGCCCGACGCACCCCTCGCCCGCCGCGGCGGCGCGAGGTCCCGGTGGCGGCCGAGCAGGAAGACCTCGAGCAGGCGCCAGAGCACGCCAGCGAGAAAGATGCCGGCCGAAATCGCAAGGCCGGGTCCGCGCAGCCAGGTCAGAAGCTCCAGTTCGTTCATTTCTCCAGATCCTCGACCGTGATCGTCCTGTGCGACGCCCGCGCCGCGCTTTTCTTCGCGCGGTTGGCGACCGTGACGGCGGCGCCGGTCGCGAGCCCGCCAGCTGTCGCGGCGAGTCCGACGTTCAGCGGCCCGGAAGGCTGCGACAATGCCTTGTAGAAGCTGCCGGCGTCCCAGAAGTCGGGCTCGGAACATCCGAGGCAGCCGTGGCCCGACTCGACCGGCCAGGAGGTGCCGCCATTCCATTTGACGGTCGCGCAGGCGTTGTGGGTGACCGGACCCTTGCACCCGAGCTCGAACAGGCACCAGCCCTTGCGCGCGCCCTCGTCGTCGAAGGTCTTGGCGAATTTGCCCTGGTCGTAGAAAGGCCGGCGATAGCAGCGATCGTGGATGGTCTCGCCGAAGAAGGCCTTGGGCCGGTTCTTCGCGTCGAGTTCGGGCAGGCTGCCGAAGGCGATGTAATGCGCGAGCACGCCCGTCATGACGACCGGGATGGGCGGACAGCCCGGAATGTTGACGATGGGCTTGTCCTTGATGACGTCGGAGACCGCGACCGCGCCGGTCGGATTCGGGTTGGCGTGGGGAATGCCCCCGTACGACGAGCAGGTGCCGACGCAGATGATGGCCGCGGCGCCTTTGGCCGCCTCCCGCAGGATGTCGACGTTGGAGCGCCCGCCGATGCACGAATAGGCGCCCTCGGCGCCGAGCGGGACAGAGCCGTCGACGACGAGCAGATATTTGCCGAAGTTGTCGCGTATCGCGGCGTCGCGCGCGGCCTCGGCCCGATGCCCTGCGGCGGCCATCAGCGTTTCCTGGTAGTCGAGCGAGATCGCCTCGAAAATCAGGCCCTCGATGGTCGGCGAATGCGAGCGCGTGATCGATTCGGTGCAACCGGTGCATTCCTGGAACGGCAGCCAGATCACCGACGGCCGCCTGACGGCGCCGATGGCCTCGGCCATCGCCCGGCCCGCCGCGGGCGGCAAGGCCATCAGCGAAGCCAGCGTGGCGCAGTACTTGAGAAAGCCGCGGCGCGTGACCCCTTGCCGTCCGAGCATGTCGATCAACGGGCTTTGCTGCATGCGTGTCTCCTGAGCCGAGGCTTTGGCGGCTCCTTCACCTTAGAGGTCCGCCATCCGCAAGACAAGGGCCGCGCGGGCCGCTGCGACGTCCGCGCGCGGCGATTTGACGAGTTCGGGGACGAAGGCCACTTCGATGAACTGCGTCGTCACGGCGCCCTGGGCGTTGCGATGGATGATCCACCAGACCCCGGGAAAGGCCGTCTCGTCGAGCGTCGACGCGCCGTCCGCGTGCAGGGTGACCGACACTTCGCCCCCGCCCAGTTCGGCGCGCAGCCATTCGAGGTCCCCCGGCGTGAGCGGGAGTGCCGACAGGTCGATCGTGGACGCTTCGCCGGTCTCGAGCAGGTGGTGCAGATGTTCGGCGATTTCGCGCAGGAGCGGTAGCGCGTTGCCCGAGCGCGCCGTTTCGACGGGCGCCTCGGGGAGGATCGGGATGATTTCACGCGTCATGCCAGCCCCGGATCAGGTGCGCGATCGCCGCGCATGCGGGCGGCATGGCGGCCGCGACCGGGGCCGTGGGGAATTCGCCCCAGTCGATGACCGCGGGCTGGATCGCGAGCAGCGCACGTCGTTCCGGCCAGTGGCCCGCAAGGAGCGCGATGGTGCGCAGGTCGGCGAGGCCCACTTCGTGCACCGAAGCTTTGCGCGCGCCTATCAGGAACCGGTCCATCTCCTCCCCTTCCAGCACCGCCCATTCGCCCGGGCGGCGTTTCAGCTCGGCCGCGTCGACGACGATCAGCGCGTCGGCATCCTCAATCGACGCGGCAAGTGTGAACGACAGCGTGCCGCCGTCGAGCAGCGTGACGCCGTGCAGGTCGCCGAGCATGGGGCGAAGGACGTCGAGCAGGTGGACGCCGACGCCTTCGTCGGTAAGCAATGTGTTGCCGATGCCGAGCACGAGCGTTTTCATTGTCTCTTTCAATCTACCAGAGCTTATGCGGAGCGCAATCGTCGCCAATCATTGGTCGGCGGCACGCTCCCCTACGTCCTGGGCCCCGCCGGGCAAATCCCCCTATACTGCGGGCAGTGCGGTTCCGGGGTCCACCATGTGCCTTGCCATTCCGATGCAGATCGAGTCGATCGACGGTTTTACGGCGCGCTGCGCAGCGAAAGGCGTGTGGCGCGACGTCAGCCTGTTCATGATGCAGGATGCGCCGCCCGAGGTGGGCGACTTCGTCATGGTGCATGTGGGCTACGCGATCCAGAAGGTCACCGAAGCCGATGCGCGCAGCGCGTGGGAATTGCTCGACCAGATCCTGGAGGAAAACGGTGCATGAGCTGTCGATCGCGCAGGCGCTGGTCGAGCAGGTCGAAGCGGTGATTCGCACGCATCACGCGCTCCGGGCGAGCCTCATTCGCGTGCGCGTCGGGCCCTTGGCCGGTGTCGTGCCCGAGCTGCTGGCGCATGCCTTTCCGCTCGCCGCCGCCGGCAGCCGCATGGAGCACGCGGAACTCGCCCTCGTCAAGGCCCCGGTCCGGGTGCTGTGCGAGCGCTGCGGCGCGGAAAGCGAAGCGGCGATGAACCGGCTGCTGTGCGCCGAATGCGGGGACTGGCATACCCGCATCGTCTCCGGAGACGAATTGCTGCTCGAAAGCGTCGAACTCGAAACCGCCGCTTCCCCGTCCCCTGCATCCTGAGCCCCCCGAAAAATGTGCGACACCTGCGGCTGCAACCTCACCCCGGGCAACAGGCATCTTGCCTACAAGCCGGTCGCCCGCGGCGCGACCGCGGTTTCCGTCCTCAAGGGCCTGCTCGCGAAGAACGACGACCAGGCCGGACACAATCGCGCGCACTTCGACCGGCGCGGCATCCTCGCGCTCAACCTGATGTCTTCGCCGGGCTCGGGCAAGACAGCGCTGCTCGAAGCGACGCTTACGGCGCTGAAGGGTGAATTCACCTGCGCGGTGATCGAGGGCGACCTCGAAACCGAGAACGACGCCGAGCGCATCCGTGCCAAAGGGGTGCAGGCCCACCAGATCGTCACCGGGACGGCCTGCCACCTCGACGCGCATCTCGTGCACGACGCACTGCATGAGATGAAGCTCGACGGCGTCGACATCCTGTTCATCGAAAACGTGGGCAATCTCGTCTGCCCCGCAAGCTTCGACCTCGGCCAGCATCTCAACGTCACGCTGCTCTCGGTCACCGAGGGCGACGACAAACCGGCGAAGTATCCGGTGATGTTCCGTGCGGCCGATGCGCTGCTTTTGACCAAGACCGATCTGTTGCCGGTGCTCGACGATTTCGACCTTGACCGCGCCGAAGCGCATCTGCGCAATCTCGCGAATCCGGCGCCGGTGCTACATCTGTCGGCGCGCAAGGATGCCGGAATGGGCCCGTGGCTCGACTGGATCCGCGTGCAGCTGGCGCAGCAGCTTGCGCGCGTCGCCGCGGGGCAGTCCAGGCGGCCGGCGATCCAGCCCGACGGCGCGCGCTACCACCACACGGAGGCGTGATGGACGAAGCACGGATCTGGCTCGAGAAAGTCCACGCGCTCGCGTTCGACCGCAAGGTCAAGATCATGAACGTATGCGGCGGGCACGAGCGCTCGATCACCCATGCCGGACTGCGCGGCGCGCTGCCGGACTGGCTCGAGCTCGTGCCCGGACCCGGCTGCCCGGTCTGCGTGTGCCCCGAAGAAGACGTCTACCAGGCGATCCAGCTCGCGCTGCAGGACAGGGTCATTCTCGTCGCCTACGGCGACATGCTGCGGGTACCGGTCAACGTCAAGAAAGGCGAAATTCGATCACTGGCCGAGGCGCAGGCCGCGGGGGCGGACGTGCGGCCGATCGCGAGCCCGCTCGACGCCCGCAGGATCGCAGCCGAAAACCCGACGCGGCCCGTGGTGTTCTTCGCCGCGGGCTTCGAAACGACGACCGCGCCGACCGCCGCCATGCTGGCCGAAGGCGTTCCCGACAATCTGAGCATTCTGCTGTCCGGGCGCCTGACCTGGCCCGCGGTCGCGATGCTGCTCGACTCGGGCAGCCCCGGCTTCGACGCGCTGATCGCCCCCGGCCACGTGTCGACCGTGATGGGGCCCGAGGAATGGAACTTCGTCGTCCAACGCCACGAGATCCCCGCCGCGGTCGCCGGGTTCGGCACGGCCTCGCTGCTCGCCTCCTTCTATTCGGTGCTGCGCCAGCTCGAGAGCGGTGAACGCTTTCTCGACAACTGCTACCGCGAAGTCGCGCACCCGGACGGGAATCCAACGGCGCGTCGAATGATGGCCCGCGCGTTCGACGTGGTCGACGCGAACTGGCGCGGCATCGGCGTGATCGCTCGCTCGGGATACGCACTCAAACCGGGCCTCGCGCAGCACGACGCACGCGTCCTGTTCGACGACCACACCGATCCGGCGCGCTGGCGCGCCGGCGAAATGCCGCCCGGATGCGACTGCGCGCAAGTCGTTCTCGGCAAGATCTATCCCAACCAGTGCCGCATCTACGGCAAGGCCTGCACGCCGCGCAAGCCGGTGGGACCGTGCATGGTCTCGGACGAAGGCGCCTGCCGCATCTGGTGGGCCGGTGGCGTGCGCGTCGCGGCCGATGCCTGAGCGCATCGCGCAATTCATCACGATCGGCGGGCGCGTGCAGGGGGTCGGCTTTCGGCCTTTCGTCTACCGCGCCGCGCGCGCGCACGCGCTTGCAGGATGGGTGCGCAACGCTAACGGATCGGTGGAAATTCACGTCGAAGGCGAACGCGCGCAGTTGCAAGGTTTCGTCGACACGCTGCTGAACGAGGCGCCGCCGCTGTCGGCGCCCGGCCCGCTAGCGATCCGGCCGTGCGCGTCCACCCGGCTTCGCGGCTTCTCGATTCTCGACAGCACGGCGGCGAGCGAAGCCGACGTCCATCTTCCGGCAGACGGTTTCGTCTGCGCCGACTGCCTCAACGAACTGCACGATCCGGCCAACCGCCGCTACCGCTACCCCTTCATCAACTGCACGCAGTGCGGCCCGCGCTACACGCTCATCACCGGCCTGCCCTACGACCGGCCAATGACCGCGATGCGCGGTTTCACGCTGTGCGCGGCGTGCCGGCGCGAATACGAGGACGCGGGCGACCGCCGTTTCCATGCCGAGCCAATCGCGTGCCCGGTGTGCGGGCCGCATCTGCAATTCGTGTCGGGCGACAAGACCCTCAGCGGTGACGAGACGGCACTGGCAGCCGCCGTGGCCCAGCTGCGCGCAGGAAAAATCGTTGCGGTGAAAGGCGTCGGCGGCTACCACCTGATGTGCGACGCGCGCAACGACCCGGCCGTCGCCGCACTCCGTGCGCGCAAGCCGCGGCCGGCCAAACCGCTCGCCGTGATGTTTCGCGACCTCGACAGCCTGCGCGACGCGGTCCATTTCGACACGGACGACGCGGCGCTGCTGAGCTCGCCCGCGCGGCCGATCGTGCTGCTGCGGAAGCGCAACACAAACCCGCTTTCAGCTGCCATTGCGCCGGGCCTCGGCGAAATCGGCTGCATGCTCCCCTACTCGCCCCTGCACGATCTCCTGCTGCACGATTTCGGCGGACCGCTCGTCGCAAGCTCCGGCAACCTTTCGGGCGAACCGGTGCTGACCGCCAATGCCGAGGCACAGGCGCGGCTGAGGCATCTCGCCGACGCCTTCCTGCATCACGACCGGCCGATCGTGCGCCCCGCCGACGACCCGGTCTACCGCCGAATCGCCGGCGCGCCACGGCCCTTGCGCCTCGGCCGCGGCCTCGCACCGCTCGAACTCGAACTGCCCGCCGCACTCGCGCAGCCCGTTCTCGCGCTCGGCAGCCACATGAAAAACACGGTCTGCCTCGCCTGGGGAACGCGCGCGGTCGTCTCGCCGCACATCGGAGAACTCGACAGCGCACGCAGTCTGGACACGCTCGCCCGGGTCGCCGCCGATCTGCAAGACCTGTATCAGGTTCGCGCCGCGACGCTGCTTGTCGATCATCACCCCGGCTTCGGCTACCGCCGCTTCGCGCGCGACAGTGGCCTGCCTCTCGCTGCGGTCTGGCATCACCACGCGCACGCCTCCGCGCTCGCGGCCGAGTTTGAGGATATTTCGGAGTGGATCGTCTTCGCCTGGGATGGGGTCGGATTGGGCGAAGACATGAGCCTGTGGGGCGGCGAAGCCTTCGCCGGCGCGCCCGGGCGCTGGCGGCGCGCCGCCTCCTGGCGCCCGTTCCGGCTCCCCGGCGGGGACAAGGCCGGACGTGAACCCTGGCGCGCGGCGGCGGCACTGCTCTGGGAAACTGGCGCGCCGGCGGCCTTCGCGCCACCCGCCCTGCACCAGGCGTGGGCGGCGCGGCTCAACAGCCCGGGCAGCTCGTCGGTCGGCCGGCTCCTCGACGCGGCGGCAGCGCTCTGCGGAATCTGTACCGAGGCGAGCTTCGAGGGCGAGGCGCCGATGCGTATCGAAGCGTGCGCAAGCGATATCGCACCCGACGGCACGTGCATCGACGCCGCGGCGCTCACGCTGCCGCTCGCCGCCGACGCCCAAGGCGTCTGGCGCAGCGACTGGGCCCCGTTGCTGCCTATGCTTGCCGACGCGACCCAGCCGGCCTCGCGCCGCGCTGCCCGCTTCCACCTGAGCCTCGCCGAAGCACTGGTCGCGCAGGCGAAGCAGCTGCGCGGCGATACCGGCATCCGCACCGTCGGCCTGACCGGCGGCGTTTTCCAGAACCGGCTGCTCACCGAGACCGCGGCGCTGGCCCTCGCGGCGGCGGGATTTTCGGTCCGCCTGCCGCAGCGCGTACCGATGAACGACGCCGGCCTGAGCTTCGGCCAGGTCATCGAGTTCCTATACCGACAACACACCAAGACATGAACGAAGAGACCGCTCGCATCCTCCTCGCACACGGCAACGGGGGGCGCCTCATGCGCGAGCTGATCGCCGGCATATTCGCGCGCCACCTCGGCAATCCGCTGCTCGATACCGATGCCGACGCCGTCGCGCTGCCGCGGCTCGACGGCGAGATCATGGTCACGACCGACGGGTTCACCGTGCAGCCGCTCGAATTTCCGGGCGGCGATCTCGGCTCGCTGGCCGTGCACGGCGTCGTCAACGACCTCGCGGTCGCCGGTGCCGAGCCGCGCTACCTGACTCTGTCGGCATTGATCGAGGAAGGACTGGAACTGCCCACGCTGGAGCGGCTCATCGCGAGTCTTGCCGACGCTGCGCGCGCCGCCGGCGTCGCAGTCGTCGCGGGCGACACCAAGGTGGTCAGGCGCGGTGAAGGCGGCGGGCTGTATCTCTCGGTCGCGGGGATCGGCGTGAAACGCGCGGCGACGCTCGATCTGCGGCGCGTCCAGGCCGGCGACGCGGTGCTCGTGTCGGGGCCGGTCGGCGACCATGGCATCGCGGTCATGCTCGCGCGCGAACAATTCGGGCTCTCGGGGGAATTGCGCTCGGACTGTGCGTCGGTGCTTCCGCTTGCCCGGGCGGTGTGGGAGCTGCCCGGTCTCAGGTTCATGCGCGACCCGACCCGCGGTGGGTTGGCAACCGTTTGCCATGAAATCGCCCGCGCCACCGGGCACACGGTCGTGCTCACGCAGGCGAGCGTACCTTTGCGGCCCGAAGTCGTGTCGGTGTGCGAAATGCTCGGCTATGACCCTTACTATCTGGCGTGCGAGGGACGTATCGTCGCCGTGACGGACGCGTCTGCCGCCGGCGAACTGCTCGAGCGTTGGCGCGCCGTGCGGGGCGGGGAGGACGCCGCGATCATCGGTCGCATCGATGAAGCGGGCGCCCGCGTGATCCTCGAGACCGAGCTCGGCGGGCGCCGCGTGATCGACGAACTGGAAGACGATCCGTTACCGCGCATCTGCTGAACGCCCGGACATATGCAAACGTACGTGCCCACTCCCGCCGTTCAGGCGGCGACGTGGTTGCGGCGGTCTCCCGGTCCGGTGCGACGTTCGTGCCCGGCCGGGACGTAGCTCGACGCCATCGTCGACGGCCGCGCCCCCGGCGGCGTTCGTTCGACGGTCACCGATTCGCGCGCGGCGGGAACCGCGCCGATGTGATGTCGGTAGGCCATCTCGCCGCCAAGCCAGGCCGTGACGAGCAAAATGCCGGCGACCACGGCCGAAAGCGTGATCCCGGCGGGGGTGAGGCCGTCGATTGGCGCCTCGTTGCGCATCGAGACGTTGACCCATGCAAGGATCAGTACCGTCGCGTTGCCGATGAAGTGGTACCAGGCGATCTTGTGGTCGCGGATCGTGCGCCGCGAATAGAAGTCGACCAGACCGAACACGGCCGCGAGGATGCCCATCACGAGGCCCGCGCGCAGCAGCCACAGCGAAGCCAGCGCCCAGAATGGATCCTCGGTATTGAGATAGGTCAGGTCCGTGATCAGTGCAGTGACCAGAAAGGCGATCGGGAACGGAACGAGCATGGGGTGGATCGGGTGCCCCGCGACCTGGGCCGTGCTTGGGATATCGGGATGATAAAGCGCCATCGCACACCTCCTTTACGCTTTGACCGGGACGCCAGCGCATGCCGGCGGTGGAGAACAGGATGGAAGAATAGGACGCGGGCATGAACATGCAACCGCACGGACAGCACTTGAGCGGAAGCCGCGCCGGCCCAGGCGTTCGGCCCACCCTAGCCCGGCCCGATGTCGCCGCGCCTTTCGCGCGGCGACCGGCCTCAGTCTTTAGGGCCTCGCTTCGTGCGCGCCGGCACGCGGGGCGTTGTCCCACGCGAAGACGGGCCGCGAGGTCGTGTGTGCGCCCCCGGGCGGCGCTGACGCGATGCGGCCGGGCCGGTGGCTTGCGTCATCGGCGGACGTCGGTTTCGTGCTGGCGCTCGCGCGACAGCAGCTTCGCGACGTTCGTGAGTTCTTCGGCGAACAGCGTGAGAAGGTCGTCGAGCGTGAGGATGCCGACGAGAGCGCCATCCCCATCGACGACGGGCATGCGCCGGACGCCCTTGTCGCGCATGTAGCGCAGCGCCTCGTAGAGGCCCTCGCTCTCGCCCAGGGTCGCGAGCTCTGCCGCCATGATGTCGCCGGCCGTGAGCGCCTCGGGATTCACCCCCGCGGCGACGACCTCGACCGCGATGTCGCGGTCCGTGAGGATGCCGACCGGATGACGCCGACCCCCGCGGTCTTCGACGATGACCAGGTCGCCGACGTGGTGGGTGCGCATCAGGCCCGCCGCTTCGGTCACGGAAAGCGACGTGTCGGCGACGACGACCTCGCGATTGCAGATCTCTCCTATCGGCATGGGGCCTTCCCTCACGCACCTTTCCGTGTATTGAAGAGCGCGGCCGCGAAAAAGCAAGGCGACTTGGGGACGTATCTCCCTCGGCGCGCGCCCCCAGATGTTGCGTCTTTGCCGCAATCCCCTACCCCAAATGGAGTACCTCCAATATACCAAGGGTCGCCTGACCATGGGCAAGCGCGCGTCGTCCCCCCTTTTGCGACAAGGACTTAAGCGTCTTATACGGGCGCCCGACGTATCGCCGGCAATAAAGATGTAGGCGCTCTGCCGTTTTTTTTACAAATCAAACGAGTTTGATATCTTTTTTTTGGTAAAGTGAGTGTGCGACGGAATGTCGCAGGCGCAGACAAGTGGGGGACGCTCGTGGAGATCGGCCCCACCTCTTCCCCCTAGACATTAGCTGTTTTTTTTTTACATGGAGCCGGTAAGAATGACACAGGACGACAACACGAAATCCCTCGACGCCCAGCCTGACCTGGGGCGCCGCAAATTCCTGAATACCGCAGCGCTCGTCGGTCTGTCCGGCGCGGGCCTCTCGGTCGGCCTGTCTGCCTGCAACAAGGACACCGTGCCTGCAGCGACCTCGGGCGGCGAGAAGGCCGGCGCAGCACCCGCGCACGGCAAGTACGAAGTCCCGCCCGGCCAGCTCGACGAGTACTACTCGTTCTCGAGCGGCGGCCACTCCGGCGAAGTGCGCATCTACGGTCTGCCCTCCGGCCGCGAGCTCAAGCGTATTCCGGTCTTCAACATGGACTGTCTGGTCGGCTGGGGCGTGACCAACGAATCCAAGGCGATCCTCGGCACCAAGCCCAACGGCACGCCGAAATACACGACGGGCGACACCCACCACGTGCACCAGTCGTATCGCGACGGCACCTACGACGGCAAGTATATGTTCGTGAACGACAAGATTCACGGCCGCCTGGCACGCATTCGCATGGACACCATGGAATGCGACAAGATCATCGAACTGCCTAATGTCCAGGGCTTCCACGGCACCTTCACCGACAAGCGTGACCCGGTCGACGCCAGCATCAACCACACCACGCGCGTGTTCTGCGGCGGTGAATTCGGCATCCCGCTGCCCAACGACGGTCGCGACCTCGAAGACGTCAGCAAGTACAAGTCCGTGTTCAGCTGCGTCGACGCCGAGAGCATGGAAATGCGCTGGCAGGTGCTGATCGACGGCAACTGCGATCTGGTGGCAAGCTCCTACGACGGCAAACTTGCCGCGACCAACCAGTACAACACCGAGAACGGTGCGCGCTACGAAGACATGATGTCGGCCGAAATGGACGCCTGCCTGTTCTTCAACATCGCCCGTATCGAAGAAGCCGTCAAGGCCGGCAAGGTTACCTATATCGCCGGTTCCAAGGTTCCGGTCGTCGACGGCACGCGCGCTGCGAACGCCGACCCGAAGACCGCACTGACCTGCTACGTTCCGGTCTCGAAGAACCCGCACGGCGTGAACATCAGCCCCGACGGCAAGTACTACGCCTGCTCGGGCAAGCTCTCGCCGACCGCGACCGTGATCGAACACGCCCTCGTGCTGAAATGGTTCGACGGCGCGTTGGCCAAGCCGCGCGATGCAGTCGTCGCCGAAGCCGAAATCGGCCTCGGCCCGCTCCACACGGGCTTCGACAACAAGGGCAACGCCTACACCACGCTGTTCCTCGACAGCCAGATCGTGAAGTGGAATGTCGAAGCGGCGATCAAATCGTTTAAGGGCGACAAGACTGCGAAAGTCGTTCTCGACCGGATCGACGTGCACTACCAGCCGGGGCACGGCTTCACCTCGATGGGCGAGACCAAGGAATCGGACGGCAAGTACTTCATCTCCGACAACAAGTTCTCGAAGGACCGCTTCCTGCCCGTGGGCCCGCTCCACGCCGAGACCGCGCAGATGATCGACATCAGCGGAGACAAGATGAAGCTGGTCGCGGACCACTCGGTCTATTCCGAGCCGCACGACTCGATCATCGTCCGCCGCGACATCATCAAGACGCGCCAGGTCTACGACATGGACGAGTTCCCGCTGGCCGTGAAGGACCCCAAGGATTCGGGCGTGTTCCGGAACGGCAAGAAGGTGACGGTCAAGCTGATCAGCCAGGCGCCCGCGTTCAGCCTGCGTGAATTCAAGGTCAAGAAGGGCGACGAGGTCACGATCATCCTGACCAACCACGACAAGGTGGAAGACCTCACGCACGCGCTGGCGATTCCGAAGTACGATATCAACTTCATCGTCAACCCGCAGCAGACGCAGTCGGTCACGTTCGTCGCGGACAAGCCCGGCGTGTACTGGTGCTACTGCACCAACTTCTGCCATGCGCTGCACCTGGAAATGCGCACGCGCATGATCGTTGAGGCGTAAAACCTGCACTACCCCCTCCTGCCGACTGGCAGGAGGGTCAGCTTCATCCTTGTACGGCCGTGTTGTCCTGCAGCAGCGTGCGGCACGCGCAAGGCAACAATCAGGTCAGCGGCTTCGCCGTGCCGGCCTACGGGATTCGTAATGAAATACTTTTCCGCTTTTGCCTCCCGTCTCTTCGCGTCGGTCCTCCTTTGCTGCGCCAGTGGCCTGGCCACGGCGGCCGAATCCGGCGCCACCTACGAAGCCCCGCTTCCGGTCCAATTGTCGACCGACCCCGATCTCTGCGCCTACGTCCCGTGCAAGGATGTGATCCCCGGCGCGGACAGCTTTTCCAAACGCATGGGCAAGCCCGCTTACGTCGAGGCCTATGCAAACACGTCCGACAGCGACGACGCGCCGGAAACCGACGGCGCGAAGGCGTCCGCTGACGAGAACGGACGCAAGCTCATCGGCTATGTGTTCCTCTCGACCGACATCGTCGACATCCCCGCCTACTCCGGCAAACCCGTCGTCACGCTGATCGGCATGGACACCAAGGGCACGATCACGGGCGTGCGCGTTCTGCGGCATTCCGAGCCCATCCTGCTCCTCGGCATTCCCGAGTCGGAGCTCACCAAGTTCATCAAGCAATACGTCGGCAAGTTCGTCGGCTCCAAAATCGAAGTCGGCGCGGGTCGCCCGGACCAGGGCGTACTCGGCCTCGATGCCATCACCGGTGCGACCGTCACCGTGATCGCGCAAAACCAGGTCGTTCTGCGCAGCGGCGTACAGATCGCCAAGCAGGTCGGCATCATCAAGCCGACGATCCGGCCGCAGGCCAAATTCAAGCAGGCCGAAGGCAATCGCGACTGGAACACGCTCGTCGACGAAGGCAGCGTCGAGCACCTGAGGGTCGAGACGGCCGACGTCGGCATGCCGCGCTCGCGCGAGCCTTACATCGACATGTACTTCGGCTACCTCAATGCCCCCGGGGTCGGCCGCAGCATCCTCGGCGACGCCGTCTACGAAGGCCTGATGTCACGCTTGAAGCCCGGCGAACATGCGATCTTCGTCGTCGCCAACGGCATCGAATCGTTCAAGGGCTCGGGTTTCGTGCGCGGCGGCATCTACGACCGCGTCCAGGTCGCGCAGGACATGGACACGTTCACGTTCCGCGACCTCGACTATCTCAATCTGTACGCGATCCGCGCCGACGGGGCGCCGAGCTTCCGCGAATCGGCGATCTTCATCGTCCGTTCGCCGACCTTCAGCGCAGCCTACCCCTGGCACCTCGTATTCCTCGGCAACAAGATGGACCCGCAAACCGGCGTCCGCACCTTCGCCAACTTCAACCAGAAATACTGGCTGCCGGCCCGCCATCTCGAGGGCGGACGCCCGGAGATCGTCGAGCCCGAGGCGACCTGGGTGACGGTGTGGAAAACGCGCAAGACCGAGGTCATCCTGTTCGTGCTGTGGCTCGCCGCGGCGGGTACCGTCTACGCGCTGCGCGACAAGCTCGTGCGTCGCGCCACCTACAAGGACCGCCGCTGGAAGGACGTCCCCAAGCTGCTGCTGTGGCTCACGTCGATCGGCTTCGTCGGCTTCTACCTGCTCGCCGTGCCGTCGATCACCCAGGTGCTGACCTGGTTCCACGCCATCCTGTTCGAATGGCGCTGGGAGCTGTTCCTGTCGGACCCGTTCATTTTCCTGTTCTGGATATTCATCATCGTCACCGTGTTCTTCTGGGGACGCGGGATGTTCTGCGGCTGGATGTGCCCCTACGGCTCGCTGTCCGAGATCGTCTACAAACTCTCCGGAAAACTCGGTCTCAAGCGTTTCCAGCGCCACCTGCTGCCGCAGCGCTGGCACGACCGGCTGAAATGGGTCAAGTACGGTGTCTTCGCGGTCCTGCTCGCGGTCTCCTTCTATTCGATGGGGATGGCCGAGAAGATGGCCGAGGTCGAGCCGTTCAAGACGACCTTCCTGGTCGGCGTATGGAACCGTACCTGGCCCTTCGTGACCTTCTGGCTGCTGCTGCTGCTCGCGTCGATGTTCTTCGAGCGCCCGTTCTGCAAATACCTGTGCCCGCTCGGCGCCGCGCTCGCCGTCCCTTCGACCTTCCGCTGGTGGGGGCTCAAGCGCAAGAAGGAATGCGGCCCCTGCGCGGCCTGCGCGGTCGGCTGCGGCTCGCAGGCGATCGACCCCTCGGGCCGTATCGACCAGCGCGAGTGTCTGCTCTGCCTCGATTGCCAGGTGTTGTATTACGACGACCACGCCTGCCCGCCCCTCGCCCAGGAGCGCAAGCGGCGCACCAAGGCGGGCGAACCGCTGACACCGATCGGCGCGAACGGCTACTTCATCCCGATCACGCCGGCGGCGGCGACGGTTGCGCCGGCTGCGGCCGTGCGCCAGAGCGCGCCGGCGTGGATCGGCCAGGAAGTGTTCGACCACCTGTTCCCATGGAGCCGCAAGGTGTTCCAGCAGCCGATCCTGCTGCAGGCGACGACCTTCGCTCTCACGATCCTCGTGACCTGGGTGTGGGTGCTCGGCGCCGCCGGCAGGATCGGCCCTGGCATCGTGCTCGGCTGGTGGTCCGCCTGGAGCGTGTACGAACTCGTCGTACGCATGCGCTGCAAGCCCTACGTCAAGGACGGCCCATGGTGGGGTCGCAACCTGCGCCCGGCCTCTTGGGCCGACATGGCGGCCTATGTCACCTTCAAGAACCTGCTGATCGCGGCGACGCTGTTCCTGATCATGAAGGGGACCGGCGTACTCGACTACCTGAGCGACGTACCCGGACTCGAATGGCTCTACTGACGCGCGTCGCCGCCCTGCTCTGGCTGCTGAGCACCGGCGCGACGGCGGCCGAACTCACGGTAAGCCCGGGCCAGTCGATCGCGCAGGCGGTCGCGCGCGCAGCCCCGGGCGACGTGATCCGGATCGAGCGCGGCCACTACGAGGAAAACCTCCTGATCGAGAAGCCGCTGACGCTCAAAGGCATCGGCCGGCCGACAATCAGCGGCGGCCTCAAGGGCGACACGATCCGCGTCACCGCCGAGGACGTCGTCATCGACGGACTGATCGTCAGCGACTCGGGCGACAGCCTGCTCGACCAGAACGCCGGCGTCTACATCTACCCGGGCGCGCATCGCGCGGTCGTGCGCAACTGCGACCTGACCTACAACCTTTTCGGCTTGTGGATCGAGAAAGCGAACGACGTCCGCATCGAAAACAATCTCATCACCGGCAAGCGCGACTACCGCTCGCCCCAGCGCGGCAACGGCATCCAGCTCTACAACACGACGGGCGCGCGCATCATCGGCAACCGCATCGGCTTCGTGCGCGACGCGATCTACGTCGACGTCTCGCACCGCGCTATCTTCCGCGGCAACAGCCTGCATCACAGCCGCTACGGTACGCACTACATGAACTCCTACTACAACCTGTGGGAGGACAACGACAGTTGGCGCAACCGCGGCGGACTCGCGCTCATGGAAGTGCGCGACCAGGTCGTGCGCAACAACCGCGCCTGGGGCAATTCCGACCATGGGATCATGCTGCGCACGATCCAGGACGCCGTCGTCGAGAACAACGTGGTCGCGGGCAACGCGCGCGGATTCTTCATCTACGACGCCGAATACAACGTCCTGCGTGGTAACCTCGTCGTCGACAACGTCGTCGGCGTCCACCTGTGGGCGGGCTCGATCAACAACACGGTCGAGGGCAACGACTTCATCTCCAACCGCGAGCAGGTCCGCTACGTTGCGGCGCGTGACTCGGTCTGGGGCGGGAAGCTGGGCAACCACTGGAGCAATTACCTCGGCTGGGATCGCGACGGCGACGGCGTCGGTGATGTGCGCTACGAAGCCAACGACGTCGTCGACCGGTTGTCGTGGCAGCATCCGATGATGAAACTGCTGCTCGCCAGCCCTGCGGTGCAAACGCTGCGCATGGTCGGGCAGCAGTTCCCGCTGCTGCGCGCGCCGAGCATCGTCGATCCGCACCCGCGCATGCAGCCCGGACATACAAACTGGAGAATCTGGCTTGGCAAGTATTTCCCCGGCGCACGCTGAGTCCCGCGCCACCCCGGCGCACGACAACGTCGTCGTCGCCCGCGCGGTTAGAAAACACTACGGCGCCGTCCACGCCGTCGACGGCGTCGATCTCGAAATCCGCCGCGGCGAGTTGTTCGGCCTGATCGGCCACAACGGCGCGGGCAAGAGCACGCTGTTCAAGACGATGCTTGGCCTGATTCCGCTGAGTTCGGGCGAGATCCTGATCGATGGCGCCTCGGTATCGGGCAGCGGCTTTCGCGCGGTGCGGCGCAAGATCGGCTATCTGCCGGAAAACGTCGTGCTCTACGAGAACCTCACCGGGCTCGAAACGCTGCAGTTCTTTTCCCGGCTCAAGGGCGCCGCGCTGCGCGAATGCGCGCCTGCGCTCGAGCGGGTAGGCCTGGCCGCCGCGGCGAAGCGCCGCGTGCGCGAATATTCCAAAGGCATGCGGCAGCGCCTCGGATTCGCCCAGGCCCTGCTCGGCAAGCCCCAGATCCTGTTCCTCGACGAGCCGACGACCGGCCTCGACCCCGAAGCGATCCGCGAGTTTTACAGCATCCTGCGCGCGCTTCGCGCCGAGGGCGTGACCGTGGTCCTGACGTCGCACATCCTGGCCGAGATCCAGGAGCGCGTCGACCGCCTCGCCATCATGGCTGCGGGCAAGATTCAGGCGCTCGGCAGCGTCCAGTCCCTGCGCGAGCAAATGGACCTGCCGCTCTGGTTCGACATCCACATCGCGGCCGAGCACTTCGACACCGTGCGCACGGCGCTCGGCCATCTGCCGGTCATCGCAGTCGACGCGCGCGGCGATCATGTCGCCGTCCAGTGCCGGCGCGAAAGCAAGATGGCCGTACTCGAAGCGCTGGCGGCACTCGACGGCCGCGTGCTCGACCTGCACGTGCGCGAACCCTCGCTCGAAGACGTATTCTTCGGTTTTTCCGACTAAAGGGCAGACGCGTGGAATTCAGCCAAATCGGGGTCATCGCCGGCAAGGAATTCTGGGACCGCATCCGCAACCGGTGGGTCCTCGCCGTCGCCCTCGTGTTCACCGTTTTCGCACTCGCGATCGCCTATTTCGGCGGTGCGCAGCAGGGCACCGTCGGCTTCCGCTCGATCGAGTTCACAATCGCGAGCCTGGTCAGTCTGGTCATCTACCTGATCCCGCTGATCGCGCTGGTTCTCGGCTTCGACGCGATCGTCGGCGAGCGTGAGCGCGGTTCGCTCGACCTGTTGTTGTCGATGCCGATCACCCGGCTGGAGTTGCTGCTCGGCAAGTACCTCGGGCTTGCCGCCGCGCTCGCGTTCTCGACTGTCGCCGGCTTCGGCCTGGTCGCGATCGTGCTCGCCACCCAGCTCGATCTCGCCGCCCTGCTCCACTACTTCGGCTTCATGCTGAGTTCGGTCCTGCTCGGGATGGCCTTCCTGAGTCTCGCGGTCATGGTCTCCGCCTTCGCCGCCGACCGCACGCGCGCTTCGGGCATGGCGATCGCCCTGTGGTTCTTCTTCGTGCTCGTGTTCGACCTGCTGCTGCTTGGCGCGCTCGTCGTCAGCGGCGGCCAGTGGGGCGGCGACATCCTGCCCTACCTGCTGCTCGCCAATCCGGCCGACGTCTTCCGTATCCTCAACATTTTTTCGCTATCCGACGTCCGCAGCCTTTACGGGCTCGCGACGGTCTTCCCCCCGGCGCTCGCCAACCCCTGGCTTCTGGGCCTCGTGATGCTGGGCTGGATCGTCGCGCCGCTCGGCGTCGCAACCTGGAGATTCCGTCGATGAACCTGTCGCGCCCCGCAGGCGTCCTGATCCTCGTGGCCGCCGGCGCCCTCGCCGCCTGCGGCCAGGACAAGATAGCCGAGAAAGTCGCTCCGCTCGAGATTACGCAGGGCACGTCCTGCAGCCTCGACGGCATGCTGCTCGCCGATTACCCCGGCCCCAAGGCGCAGATCTTCTACGCCGGACAGACCGAGCCCGAGTTTTTCTGCGACACGGTCGAGATGTTCCACGTCTACCTCAAACCCGAGCAGGTGCGTCCGGTGCGCGGCATTTTCGTCCAGGACATGGGGAAAGCCGACTGGGACGAGCCGCGCGACAACTGGATCGACGCGACGGCCGCCTACTACGTCCACGGCAGCAAACGACGCGGCTCGATGGGACCGACCCTGGCGAGCTTCGCCTCCGAAGGCGACGCGACCAAGTTTGCGGCCCAATACGGCGGCAAGGTCTATCGTTTCGCCGACGTCACGCCCGATATGGTCGTGCTCGACGGCGGCGCCCTCCACGACAGCACCATGTAAGAAGCCATGGCCCATTTTTTCGAAAACCTCGACCCAGAAACCGCGGCTGAACTCGACCAGTTGTCGCGCCTGCTCTACGAATTGCGCGAACACCTGAGCACGGTTCTCGCCGCCTACGGTGCGGACAATCCCGCCGCCCTGCTGCGCCAGATCGAAAGCGGCGCGGTGGGCGAGCATCCGGCGTACGAACACTACCTGTCGGCGCGCATCCTTGCGGATACGCGGGACGCCGCCCGCACCCTGCTCGGCGAACGGGCGAAGGAAGCGAACCGCTGATGAGCCTGCATTTCGAACTTGCCACGGCGGTCGACGCCGCATTCGCCGACCACCTCGATGGACCCGTCGAGCAGAAGCAGGACGCGCTGATCATTCGGCTCAAGAACGGCGTCGCGCTCACCGTTCGCTACGCCGCCGAGGACGCCTACTCCCTGCGCTGGACGTATGGCACATCGGAAGCCGCGATCGACACGGCGCCGCTCCACAGCGGTCTCGCGACTTTCCCCAACCACTTTCACGACGCCGCCGGCCGCGTGGCGGCCGACCCTCTTACCCGACCCGACGCCACGCCGGCCGACAATCTGCAACGTCTGATCGGCGCCTTGCTCGACGATCCGACGCTCGGGGCCGCGGATATCGGCTGATGCGCGGGGCGACGAAACTGGCGCTGGCCGCGACCGTGGCGGCGCTTTCGGCGGCGGCCGTCGTCGTGTTCCCGACGGGCGGCGCGAAACCGGTCCCGCCGGAGGTGGACAACGACTTCTGCGTGGTCGCGCCGGCGACACCCTACGAAGCCGCGTCGGGCCTGCCGATGCTCGCGCCCAAGACCGTTCCCGATGATGCGCGCTGCCCGGTCTGCGGCATGTACCCAGCCCGTTTCCCCCACTGGGCGGCGCAAGTCGTTTTCCGCGACGGCGCCTCGCAGTTCTTCGATTCGCCGGTCGACCTGCTGGTCTTCCTCGCGCGTATCGAACGCTACAACCCGAGCTACGCGGCCGCCGACGTCGCGGGCCGCTTCGTCACGGATGCCAAGACCGGGAAGTGGACCGCGCTCGAGCAGGCCTACTTCGTCCACGGCTCGAACGCGCTCGGGCCGATGCGCGACGGTGACCTGCCTGCCTTCGCCAGCCGCAGCGAGGCTGAACGCTTCGCCGCGAAAAACGGCGGGCGCGTGCGCAAACACTCCGAGATCACCGCGGCCGAGCTGGGTGTGCTGAGCCGCAACCGACGGCATCACCACTAGGCCGGCGAGCGCCCCACGAATTCTCGGACCAAAAAAAAACGGAGGAGACCAGGTCTCCTCCGTTTTTTTCGAAGCCGCGGTTTTCGAAGCGGCTTACTTCGACTGCGCAACCATGAAGTCGACTGCAGCCTTGACTTCGTCGTCCGACAGCGTCGTCGAGCCGCCGCGCGCGGGCATCATGCCTTTCTTGCCGGTGAAGCCTTCGATCGCGTGCTTGTAGAGCACGTCGTTGCCCTGGGCGATGCGGGGGCCCCACTCGGCCTTGTCGCCCGGCTTCGGCGCGCCGGCCACGCCTGCAGCGTGGCACATCGAGCACACGTTGCCGTAGACCTTCTTGCCGACGTCGCCTGCCGCGGCGACTGCCTCACCTTCGGCCGGAGCGGCGGGGGCGGCAGCCTCCGGCGCAGGCGCGGCCTCCGGTGCGGCTGCCTCAGGTGCCGCTGCTTCGGGTGCGGCGGCCTCGGGCGCCGGTGCGCTCATTTCAGGCGCTGCCGTTTCCGGGGTCTCTGCTTCCTTGTCGCCGCAAGCGCTGAGCAAGGCCGCCAAAGACAAGGCGAGTGCAAGCGAGGTCATCTTCATCGTTCATATCTCCTGTAGATCGGGTTTGAAAAGCTGGGAATAAGTCTGGCCGATGCAACGGGTTCCATCCTCGCGGGCGGGCCCAGGCTTTATTCGGCGCAGAAGCATCGACGCCGCGGAAATATAGCACAGCCGGTGGGCGCGACGCCCCCGGCCAAGGGGTTACACGGCGCGTCGGCGAGGCGCTCACCACGCGACGCTCCGGCCGCATGCTGTTTTTCTTTCATAAGAAAAACAGCGTCTTACCGGAATACCCCCTCTACCTCTTTAGAGGTAATCCCCTCTTTTGCACGGTCAGCAAAGTTGCATAAACGATACATCATTGGTCCGGCGGGGCGACCGCGCTCCCGTCGGGTGAATGCGCGCAACCCGCTTCAGGGTTTCGCCTGCCGGCGACAGCGATCCGCCCACACCGCCGCCTCGACCCGCGACCGGAGGTTGAGTTTCTTGAGGAGATGCTTGACGTGCACTTTCACGGTGCCCTCGGCGATGCCCATGTCGCGGGCGATGAGCTTGTTGCTCTTGCCGTCGACGAGGTGGTCGAGGATGCGGTTTTCCTGCTCGGTGAGTCCTGCGTCGGCGAGGCTCGTCGGCCGCGTCTTCTCTCGCAGGGACGAGACGAGCAACTGCGTCAGGCCTTCGCTGATCGTGATCTTGCCGCGCGCTGCCTCGGCCAGTTGCTGCATCAGGTCTTCGGGCTCCATGTCCTTGAGCAGGTAGCCGTCGGCGCCTGCCTGCAACGCGGCGATCAGGTCTTCCGCCTGGTCCGACACGGTCAGCATGATCACCCGTGAATCCAGCCCCTCGTCCTTGATGGCCTTGAGCACCTCGACGCCGTTCATGTCCTTCATGTTGAGATCGAGCAGGATCATGTCGGGGTGCAGGCGGTGCGCGAGCGTAAGGCCTTCCCCGCCGCTCGCCGCTTCGCCGACGAAGCGGAATTCCGGCGCCGCCTGGATGAGCTGGATCACACCCTTGCGAAACAGCGGGTGGTCGTCGACGATCAGGATGGTCTGGGGGTCGGTCGTAGGCATGGCTTTCAGCTCGGTTGAATGGGGTGAATCGTACCGTTGTCCTCGCGCCGCGTGCTCGGCACGAAGTGGAGGGCCACGCGCGTGCCCCGTGCAGCAAGGTTCTCGACGCTGAGCCGGCCGCCGAGGTTTTTCGCACGCTCTTCCATGATCGTCATCCCGTAATGGTGGGCGCGTGCAGTCCCGTGGATGCCGATGCCGTCGTCGGTCACGGTGGCCGACACCGATCCGTCGCTGTTGCAGCTCACACTGACCTCGGCCTGGCGCGCCTGGGCGTGATTGAGCACGTTGGACAGCGCCTCGCGCACGATTTGCAGCGCATGGATTTCCTCGTTCGGCGTGAGCTTGCACCCGGCCAGATGGACGACGAGCGTGATCGGAATGCCGCCGCGGTTGGAGAATTCGGTCACCGTGGTCTGCAGCGCGGCGCCGAGGCCTTCACCCTCGATTCGCAGGCGGAAGGTCGTCAGCAGTTCGCGTAGCTGGCGGTACGCGCTGTTGAGACCTTCGCGCAACTCGGCCAGCACGTCGCCGGCCTCGCTGCCGGCGCCCGACCCTTCGACCAGCGGCTTGAGCCGGCTGACCTGGATTTTCATGTAGGCGAGCGACTGCGCGAGCGAATCGTGCAGGTCGCGCGCGAGCGCGGCGCGCTCGTCGAGCAGCGACAGTCGACGGCTCTGCTCGGTGCGCCTCGCGGTGCCGATCGCAATGCCGATGTGGCGCGACAGCGCTTCGAGCAACTGGCTTTGCCACTGGACCAGTTCCTTGCCCGGCGGCATTTCGAGTTGCAACACGCCATACAGCTGCTCGGTGTCGTTCAGCGGCAGCGACAGCACGCGCCGGCCGTCGCCGAGCGGGTGGACCGCGAGCGCCGGGCGCGCGAGACACTCGGCGCAGCTCATGACGCTGCAGGGGTCGGCCCCCTCGGGCAGCGGCGGCAAGGTGCTCGCGATCACGCGCCCGCGCGTCGCGCCGTCGCCTTCCACCAGACACGCGAGGCCGTGCCCGAGGCCGAGCACGTTCTCCAGGTCCTTGAGCAGGATCTCGTAGGTACGGGGGGCGATCGGGCCGTTGTAGAGCCGCGCGATCGAGTGATAAAGCAGTTCGAGCGAACGGTTGGCAATCGTCAGTTCCGCGGTCTTCTCCTCGACCCGCGCCTCGAGGTTCTGGTAAAGCATCGAGAGGTCTTCGGCCATGTGGTTGAAAGCCTGGCCGAGCCGCCCGATCTCGTCCTCGCCGGTCAGATCGTTGCGCACCGCGAGATTGCCCTGGCCGATCTGGTCGGCCAGCCCGAGCAGGCCGCGCAGCGGGTAGACGAGAATGTTGTTGACCAGATAGATGGCAAGCGCCACGACGAGCATCGTCGCGATCACGGCTGCTCCGAGGATCACGCGCATGACCAGGATCTTGGCCTCGGCCGCGTCCTCGATCTGTTTGACCAGGTCGTTGATGTGGGCGACGAACGCCGGAATGTCGTCGAGCACGCTGCCGCGCGCGGGCCGCCCGGCGGCCGGCGTGACCTGCAAGCCGGGCTTGACGACGGTGCGCCAGTCGTTTTCGACCTGCCGGTAGACGTGCCAGAGCGGCGTGGTCTCGTCGCTCGGCAGCACGGCGAGAATCGGTGCCGCCTTGAGGTCGGCCTCGAAGCGGGCGATCGCCTCCCCCAGATCCTCCGCGTCTTCAGTTGCGCCGTCGCTCTGCAGCCGCTGATAGATCGCAGCCATGCGCCAACTCTGCATGCGCAGGCTGCCGGCAAGGTTGATCGCCTCGCCGCTGCCCTGGATCGTCTCGGCCACCATCCACGAGGTCGACATGCTGGTGACCGCGAGCACGGTGATCGCGACAAACATGCCGCCCAGCCGCATGAGCAGCGAGTTCTCGAGTTTGGTCCGCCCCGAACGGATCACCGCTTTCTCCCTTGCGCCTTGTCTACAGGGCCCCAAGCGTAATACACCGGCGCGTCTGGCGCGCGGATAAATAGGTATACCTCTTCTTCGTCAGGCCGCCGGCTACGCGCCCGCCTCGCAAAAATAGCAGCAACGAAACAAGGCGTTATCGAATATCCCCCCTATCCAGAAATGGGTATCCGCGCCCTTCCGACCGGCGCTTCCCCCTCTGGCCTGTGTGGGTTCAAGGGGGTAAAAAGACCCCTAAGTCCATTTTACCGGTTCCGTCGCGGGGTGGTTTATGCAGAGCCAACAATACAAGGCATGGTCGGTCGTCAGCATGAGCACGCTGGCGTTCACGGTCTGCTTCATGATCTGGATGATGTTCGCCGTCATCGGCGTTCCCATCAAACAGCAACTCGGCCTCAACGAGACGCAGTTCGGCATCCTCGTCGCCACCCCGGTCCTGACCGGGTCGCTGATCCGCGTGCCGCTCGGCATGTGGACGGACAAATTCGGCGGCCGCATCGTGTTCTTCGTCCTGATGCTGACGACGGTCATCCCGATCTGGCTGATCTCCTACGCGACCGAGTTCTGGCAGTTTCTGCTGGTCGGCCTGTTCGTCGGCCTGGCCGGCGGCTCGTTCACGGTCGGCATCGCCTACTGCGCGCGCTGGTTCCCGCGTGAGCGCCAGGGGCTGGCGATGGGCATTTTCGGCGCGGGCAATACCGGCGCCGCCGTCACCAAGCTGCTCGCACCGATCATCGTCGTCGGATACGGCTGGACGATGGTGCCCAAGGTCTACGCCGGACTCATGCTCGTCACCGCCATCGTCTTCTGGTTCTTCACCTACACCGAGCCCGCCCACAAGGTGAGCAAGTCGGTCACGATCCGCGAGCAGCTTGCGGCCTTCAAGGATCCGAAGGTCTGGCGCTACAGCCAGTACTACTCGATCGTGTTCGGCGGCTACGTGGCGCTCGCGCTGTGGATGACCAAGTACTACGTGAGCCAGTACGGCTTCGATCTCAAGACCGCGGCCTTCCTGGCGGCCGCCTTCAGCATTCCCGGCGGCGTGCTGCGCGCGGTCGGCGGCTACTTCTCCGACAAGTACGGCGCGCACACGATCACCTGGTGGGTGCTGTGGGTCTCGCTGCTGTGCCTGTTCTTCCTGTCCTACCCGCAGAGCAGCATCACGATCCACACCGTCGACGGCCTGCGCACCTTCCACTTCGGCCTCGGCCCGACGGCGTTCACGATCGTGATGTTCAGCCTCGGCATCGCGTTCGCGATCGGCAAGGCCTCTGTCTTCAAGTACATCTCCGACGACTACCCCGACAACATCGGCGTGATCTCCGGCGTGGTCGGCCTCGCCGGCGGTCTCGGCGGCTTCCTGATGCCGATCATGTTCGGCGCCCTGGTCGACCTGACCGGCGTCCGCTCGTCGGCCTTCATGCTGATGTTCGGCGTCGTGTGGGTGTCGCTGATGTGGATGTATTTCACCGAAGTACGCGAGATGGACGCGGCGGCGCGGGGCGCGAAGCGCGTCATCGCCGCGGACGTCATGGAGTAACTGTGTCGATCAGCCGAATGGAGGGCAAGGGATCATGAGTCTCAGAAACAAGCAGCACGGCGCCGCGGGCGTCGCCGTCGGGGGACGCGAGCGCGAGCAGGTTCCCGCGACCATTCCCGAGTGGGACGTCGAGAACAATGTGTTCTGGGAATCGACGGGCAAGCGCATCGCCAACCGCAACCTGTGGATTTCGATCCCGGCCCTGTTGTGCGGATTCGCGGTGTGGGGCATGTGGGGCATCATCACCGTACAGATGCTCAATCTCGGGTTCCCCTTCTCCAAGGAGGAGCTCTTCACGCTCACCGCGATCGCCGGCATCTCGGGCGCCACGATGCGGATTCCGTCGTCGTTCTTCATTCGTCTCGCGGGCGGGCGCAACGTCATTTTCCTGACCACGGCGATGCTGCTCGCGCCGGCGATCGGCACGGGCATCGTGCTGCAACACCCCGACTGGCCCTTGTGGACCTTCCAGCTAATGGCGCTGTGGTCGGGCGTCGGCGGCGGCAACTTCGCCAGCTCGATGTCGAACATCAGCACCTTCTTCCCCAAGCGTCTCCAGGGCACGGCGCTCGGCCTCAACGCGGGCCTGGGCAACTTCGGCGTAACCACGATGCAGGTCGTGATTCCGCTGGTCATGACTCTCGGCATGCTCGGCAGCTACGGCGGCGAATCGATGACGCTGGTCAAGGACAGCGGCTGGATCCTCGGCAAGATCGCCGCGGGCACCGAGACCTACGTGCAGAACGCCGGCTTCGCCTGGGTGCTGTCGCTGGTGCCGCTGGCCATCCTGGCCTGGTTCGGGATGAACAACCTGAAGCCGATCTCGCCGGACGCGCATCACACGATCGCGTCCTTCGCCAAGGTCACCTACCTCTACACGCTGGCCTTCCTGCCGGCGATCTTCATGCTCTACCTGTATCTGCCGGCGCCGACCGGGCTCGGCGTACTCAACATGTGGGTCGCCATTCCGCTCGATATCCTCGCGGCGCTGCTGGTGATGAAGCTTGCAGCGTTCGGCACCATGAAGGAAAACGTCGCCAAGCAGTTCGCAATCTTCAAGAACAAGCACACCTGGTCCCTGACCGCGCTGTACATCGTCACCTTCGGCTCGTTCATCGGCTTCTCGATGGCGCTGCCGTTGTCGATCACGGTCATCTTCGGCGACTCGCACGTGCTCGATGCGGCAACCGGCGTCTGGACCCATAGCAAGAACCCCAACGCGCCCTCGGCCTTCACCTATGCGTGGATCGGCCCCTTCGTCGGCGCGGCGATGCGCCCGATCGGCGGCTGGATTTCGGACAAGGTCGGCGGATCGATCGTCACCCAGATCATCTCCGCCGTGATGGTCGCCGCCTCGGCCTACGCGGGCTGGATCATGATGCAGGCCTTCCACTCGGCCACGCCCGAAGTCTATTTCACCCAGTTCCTCGTTACCTTCATCGTGCTCTTTGCCGCCACCGGTGTTGGCAACGGCTCGACCTTCCGCACCGTCGGCGTGATCTTCGACCGCGTGCAGGCGGGGCCGGTGCTCGGCTGGACGTCGGCGGTCGCCGCCTACGGCGCGTTCATCGCCCCGGTGGTGATCGGCGATCAGATCAAGGCCGGCTCGCCGGAGAACGCGATGTACGGCTTCGCCGCCTTCTATGCCGTGTGCCTGTTCGTGAACTGGTGGTTCTACCTGCGCAAGCACGCCTACATCAAGAACCCCTGATCGCAGCCTGAAACCCCAAGGAGCAAGAACAATGAGTCACTTTCTCGACCGACTGACCTACTTCACCCGCCAGCGCGAGTCGTTTTCCGGCGATCACGGCATCACCACCTGCGAGGATCGCAAATGGGAGGATGCCTATCGGAACCGGTGGCGTCACGACAAGGTCGTGCGCTCGACCCACGGCGTGAACTGCACCGGCGGCTGCTCGTGGAAGATTTTCGTCAAGGGCGGCCTGGTTGCGTTCGAAATGCAGCAGACCGACTACCCGCGCACCCGCGAAGACCTGCCGAACCACGAGCCGCGCGGGTGTCAGCGCGGGGCCTCGTTCTCCTGGTATCTGTACAGTCCGCACCGCATCAAATACCCGCTGATCCGCGGCCGTCTGCTCGATTTGTATCGTGCCGAACGCGCAGCGGGCCGCGACCCGGTCGAAGCCTGGGGCGCGATCCAAGCCGACGACACGAAGCGCCAGCAGTACGTCGCCGTACGCGGGCTCGGCGGCTTCGTGCGCTCGACCTGGGACGAGATGACCGAGATCATCGCCGCCGCCAATGTCCACACGATCAAGAAGTGGGGGCCCGACCGCATCTACGGGTTTTCACCGATTCCCGCGATGTCGATGATTTCCTACGCGGCGGGCTCGCGCTACCTCTCGCTGATCGGCGGCGCGTGCGGCTCGTTCTACGACTGGTATTGCGACCTGCCGGCCGCGTCGCCGCAGACCTGGGGCGAGCAGACCGACGTGCCGGAAGCGGCCGACTGGTACAACTCGACCTACATCATCATCACCGGCGCCAACCTGCCGATGACGCGCACGCCCGACGCCCACTTCGCGGCCGAAGTCCGCTACAAGGGCGCGAAGATCGTCGCGATGGCGCCGGACTACGCGGAATTCTGCAAGTTTTCCGATCTCTGGATGCCGATCCGCCAGGGCACCGACTCGGCAGCATTTCTCGCGATGGGCCACGTCGCGCTCAAAGAGTTCTACATCGACAAGCAGGACCCCTACTTCCAGGAATACGCGCGCACCTACACCGACCTGCCGATGCAGGTGATGCTGCGCGCGCACGAGAACGGCAGCTACGTGACCGACCGCATGCTGCGCGCGTCGGACTTCGACGGCGCGCTCGGCGAAACCAACAACCCCGAATGGAAGACCATCGTCTACGACGAGAAACGCGGCGCCTTCGTCGCGCCCAACGGCTCGATCGGCTTCCGCTGGGGCGAGGAAGGCAAATGGAATTTGTTGCCGAAAAACGCTGCGGACCAGAGCGTGATCCAGGCTGAACTCTCGTGCATCGGGCACCGCGACGAGGTGGTCTCCGTCGGTTTCCCGCACTTCAACCACGACGAGGATGCGCTGCTGTTCCGCAACGTGCCGGTGCGTCGCGTCAAGCTCGCCAGCGGCGAGACCGCGCTGGTTGCTTCCGTCTTTGACCTGCAGATCGCGCAATACGGCATCGACCGCGGCCTCGGCGGCGGCAACGTCGCCAAGGACTACAGCGACGCCAGCGTGGCCTATACGCCCGCCTGGGCGCAGAAGGTCACGGGCGTGAAAGCCGCCGACATCGAGCGCACCGGACGCGAGTTCGCCTACAACGCGTCGAAAACGAAGGGCAAGTCCATGGTCATCATGGGCGCTGCGATCAACCACTGGTACCACAACGACCTGTCGTACCGCTCGATCATGAATCTGCTGCACATGTGCGGCTGCGTCGGCCAGACCGGCGGCGGCTGGGCGCACTACGTCGGGCAGGAAAAGCTGCGCCCGCAGGCGGGCTGGGCGCCGATCGCGTTCGCGCTCGACTGGCAGCGTCCGCCGCGGCACATGAACTCGACGTCGTACTGGTATTTCCACACCGACCAGTGGCGCTACGAAACGCTGGACGCCGACAAGCTGCTGTCGCCCGCAGGTAAAGGCAAGAACAAGGGCTACTCGCTCGCGGACTACAACGTCGCCGCCGCTCGCATGGGCTGGCTGCCGACCGCGCCGCACTGGAACACCAACCCGCTCGAACTCGTGGCCGAGGCCGAGCGTGCCGGCGCGACCGATGAGGCCAGCATCGGCAAGCACATCGTCGGCAAGCTGCAGGACGGCTCGCTCGACGTCGCGTTCGCCGACGTCGACAACCCGGTCAACTGGCCGCGCAATCTGTTCGTCTGGCGCGCCAACCTGATCGGTACCTCGGCAAAGGGTCACGAATATTTCCTTAAACATTTACTGGGAGCCCAGAACGGCGTGCTGCAGGAAGGCGGTGCCGGGCGCGACAACAAGGAAGTGAAGTGGCACGACGAGGCGCCGATCGGCAAGCTTGATCTGATGGTCGACATCAACTTCCGTCTCAATTCCACCGGCGCCTACTCGGACATCATCCTGCCGACCGCGACCTGGTACGAGAAGAACGACCTCAACACGACCGACATGCATCCCTTCATCCATCCGTTGTCGGAGGCGGTGTCGCCGGGCTGGGAATCGAAGTCCGACTGGCAGATCTTCAAGTCGATCGCCAAGACCTTCTCGCCGCTCGCCGCGAAGCACCTCGGCACGCGCAAGGACGTCGTGGCACTGCCGATGCAGCACGACTCGGCGATGGAACTGGCGCAACCGTTCGGCCAGGTGACCGATTGGAAGCGCGACGGCGTCGCCCCGGTGCCAGGCAAGACCATGCCGATCCTGAAAGTGATCGAACGTAACTTCGGCGACACGTACAAAAAGTACATCGCGCTCGGTCCGCTCATGGTCAAGCTCGGCAACAACATCAAGGGCGTCGACTGGAACACCGAGCAGGAATACGAGGAGCTGAAGAAGTGCAACTACACGGTCAAGGACCCGGGTGTCTCCTTCGGCATGCCATCGCTCGAAGAGGACATCAGCGTATGCGACGCCGTGATGCGCATGGCGCCCGAAACCAACGGTGAAGTCGCGCACAAGGCGTGGACGGCGATGTCGAAGAAGACCGGTATCGACCATCACCATCTCTATGCCGGACGGCACGAGGACAAGATCACCTTCCGCGACATCCAGGCGCAGCCGCGCAAGATCATCACCGCGCCGACGTGGTCGGGGATCGAATCGGAAAAGGTGTCGTACACGGCCGGCTACACCAACATCCACGAGCACATCCCGTTCCGGACGCTGACCGGCCGCGCGCATTTCTATCAGGATCACGAATGGATGCTCGACTTCGGAGAAGGCTTCTGCGCCTACAAGCCGATGGTCGATCTAGGCGAACTCGACCAGCTGCCGGCGGCCGTCCGCGACAAGCCGCATCTGTCGCTGAACTGGATCACGCCACACTCCAAGTGGGGCATCCACTCTAGCTACCAGGACAACCTCAGGATGCTGACCCTGTTCCGTGGCGGCCCCTACGTCTGGGTGTCGGAGGACGACGCCAGGCGCATTGGCCTCGAAGACAACGACTGGGTCGAGGCGGTCAACCACAATGGCGCGACCGTGGCGCGCGCCGTCGTCTCGCAGCGCATCCCGCGCGGCATGGCGATGATGTACCACGCGCAGGAGAAGAATGTGAACGTCCCCGGCTCGCCTTCGACCGGCAAGCGCGGCGGCATCCTCAACTCCGTCACGCGCGTGCTCATCAAGCCGACCAACATGATCGGCGGCTATGCGCAGCTGTCGTACGGCTTCAACTATTACGGAACGGTCGGCAGCCAGCGCGACACGATGGTGGCCCTGCACAAGATCGCGGACAAGGACGTGGACTGGCTCGAACGTCCGCTCACGCCCGAGCGTGAAGCGCAACGCAATCCCAACGGCATCGGCACCAAGTAAGGAGAACCCCATGAAAGTCAGAGCGCAATTCGCCTTCGTCTTCAACCTGGACAAGTGCATCGGATGTCACACCTGCTCGGTGACCTGCAAGAACGTCTGGACCAACCGCAAGGGCGTCGAGTACGCCTGGTTCAACAACGTCGAGTCCAAGCCCGGCGTCGGCTACCCCAAAAGCTGGGAAGACCAGAGCAAGTGGAAAGGCGGCTGGGAGCTCAGGAACGGCAAGTTGGAGTTGAAATCCGGCAACCGCCTATCCAAGCTCGTGAACATCTTCGCCAACCCGGACATGCCGGAGATCGAGGACTACTACGAACCCTTCACTTACAACTACGCGCATTTGCAGAACGCGCCGCTGTCGGAGGCCGCTCCGACCGCGCGCCCGATGTCGCAGATCGACGGCAGCCGGATGGAGAAAATCCAGTGGGGCCCGAACTGGGAAGACGACCTCGCCGGCGAGTTCGCCAAGCGCAGCAAGGACAAGAACCTCGACAACATCCAGAAGGAGATGTACGCCCAGTTCGAGAACACCTTCCACATGTATCTGCCGCGCATCTGCAATCACTGCCTGAATCCGGCCTGCGTGGCGGCGTGTCCGTCGGGTTCGATCTACAAGCGCGAAGAGGACGGCATCGTGCTCGTCGACCAGGACAAATGCCGCGGCTGGCGCATGTGCATTTCCTCCTGCCCGTACAAGAAGGTGTTCTACAACTGGGAATCCGGCAAGGCCGAGAAATGCATCGGCTGCTATCCGCGCGTCGAGTCCGGGATGCCGACCGTATGCTCGGAATCCTGCGTCGGGCGCATCCGCTACAACGGCATCATGCTGTATGACGCCGACAAGATCGAAGCGCTCGCCAGCACCGAGAACGAGCAGGACCTGTACGAGGCGCAGTGCAACATCTTCCTCGACCCGCACGATCCTGAAGTCATCGCCGCCGCGCGCGCCGAGGGCATCAACGAGGACTGGATCGTCGCGGCACAGAAGTCGCCGATCTACAAGATGGCGATCGACTGGAAGATCGCCTTCCCGATGCACCCGGAGTTCCGCACGCTGCCGATGGTCTGGTACGTGCCGCCGCTCTCACCCGTACAGTCGCAAATCGACCAGGGCAATCTGCCGGTCGGCCCCGACGGCGCGATTCCGCTGGCCGGCACGATGCGCACGCCGATCCAGTACCTCGCCAACCTGCTGACCGCCGGCAAGACCGCACCGATCGAAAGCGCGCTCAACCGCCTGATCGCGATGCGCAGCTACCAACGCTCGGTGCACGTCGAGGGCGTGGCCGATACCCGCGCCCTCGACAAGGCCGGCATCACCGAGGACCAGGCCAAGGAGATGTATCGCTACCTCGCGATAGCCAACTACGAGGACCGTTTCGTGATCCCGACCGGGCACGAGGAAGTGCGCCTCGAAGACTTCCACGGCTTCCAGGGACAGAACGGCTTCACCTTCGGCAACGACTCATCGGCCGGCATTTCGGTCAACTCGCTGTTCCCCGAGCGGCGCAAGGAGACCGTGGAGCCGAGGGAAGAGGCGCCCTCGCGCCGCGTCATTCCCATCGTTCGCAGCGACTACTAAGGAGCGCACCATGACGGACGCCCCCATGACGCTCTTCAAGCTGCTCTCCGCGCTGCTCGAGTATCCGGACCAGGCCTTGATGCAGGCCATTCCCGAACTCATGACGATCATCGGCGAGGACGCCACCCTCACGCCGGCGGAGCACGCAGCGATCGCGGACTTTGCCGCCTGGCTGACCGACAGCGACCTGACCGACGCGCAGGCGCGCTATGTCAAGACCTTCGACATGACGCCGGAGCATGCGCTGCATCTCACCCACCACCTGTTCGGCGACGACAGGAACCGCGGTCCCGCGCTGATCGATCTCGGCGAGTATTACAAGAGCTACGGGCTCGAAGCGGACAGCGGCGAGCTGCCGGACTACCTGCCGCTCGTGCTCGAGTTCGCGTCGACGCTCGAACCGGTCGAGGCGAAGCTTTTCCTCGACCCGTTCGCCAAGGCGATCGCGCAGCTCGGCGCCAACCTCGACGCGGCGAAGAGCCCATGGGCGCCGCTCGTGAGGCTCGTCGAGGCGCACGCCCGGCTGGTGCCCAGCGCCTTCGTTCCCGCCGCCCAGCCGATGACGGACACGGTCTGCAACGACGACGACTGCGAAACCCCGGTCACCTGGGGCGACGCGACGCCGCCCGCCGTGCAAGCCCTCGCCACGCATCCCTGAATTCCGGAATTCGAAGGAGAAAACAATGGACCTCAATACCCTGCTCTTCGGCGTCTACCCCTACGTCGCCCTCACGGTGTTCCTGCTCGGCAGCTGGATACGTTTCGACCACGAGCAATACACCTGGAAAAGCGATTCTTCGCAGCTGCTGTCGAAAAAAGGCCTGCGGCTGGCGAGCAACCTCTTCCACGTCGGCATCATCGGCCTGTTCTTCGGCCACGCCGCGGGCCTGCTCATCCCCCACAGCGTCTTCCTCGCGCTCGGCGTGTCCGACCTGACCCATCAGTGGATCGCCATCAGCGCCGGCACCGTCTTCGGCACCCTGACGCTGCTCGGCGCGGCCCTGTTGTGGGTGCGCCGCATGTTCACGCCGCGCGTGCGCGCCGCCTCGCGCCGCGTCGACCTCCACATCCTGGGCTGGCTCGCGCTGACTGCCTTCATCGGCCTGTCGACGATCCCGGCGTCGATTCACCACGCGAACGCGGGCGACGCGAGCACCATGATCCGGCTCGCCGACTGGGTGCAGAGCATCGTCTACCTGCAGCCGAAGCCGGCGCTGCTTCGCGACGTCGATCTCGTCTACAAGCTCCACGTCTTCGTCGGCGTCTCGGTGTTCCTGTTCTTCCCGTTCACCCGGCTGGTCCATATCTGGAGCGCGCCCTTCGGCTACCTCGGCCGCGCCTACCAGATCGTGCGCAGCAAGCGCGGCCTGGTGCGGGGGTGATGAGGAATGGCCGCGGATTCCGGCGCCGATGCAAGGAGACTGAAATGACCCACGTTGTCATCCTCGGCGCCGGCATCGCGGGCGTGTCCGCGGCCTACGCGCTGAAATCCCGGCTCGGACCCGACGACTCGGTGACGGTCGTGTCGGACAAGCCCTACTTCCACTTCGTGCCCTCGAACCCCTGGGTCGCGATGGGCTGGCGCGAGCGTGCCGACGTCGCGTTTCCGATCGGCCCCTATCTCGAATCGCGCGGCATCGTGTTCATTGCGAGCGGGGTGCGCTGCATCCAGCCCGACATCATCCAGATCGACCTCGAGAACGGCGACGTGCTGTTCTACGACTATCTGCTGATCGCGACCGGCACGGCTCCGCTGGCCGACGAAGTCCCGGGCATGGCCGAGCACACCGAGTCGGTGATCCACATCGAACAGGCCGAGCGCGCGCTCGCCGCGTATCGCGCCTTCCTGGAGCGTCCCGGGCCGGTCGTGATCGGCGCGGCGGCGGGCGCGAGCATGCTCGGTCCGCTCTACGAATACGCCTTCCTGATCGACGCCGACCTCAGGCGGCGCAACATTCGCGAGCGCGTCCCGATCACGCTGGTGACGCCCGAGCCCTGGCCCGGTCATCTCGGTCTGGGCGGCGAAGGAACGAGCCGGGGCGCCGTCACCGCGGCACTGGCCGACACCGGGATCCGCGTGATCTGCAACGCGCTTACGACCCGCATCGACCGCGACACGATCCACGTCGCGGAAGTGACTGCCACGGGCAGCGTCAAGCGGACCCATGCCCTGCCCTCCGCCTATTCGGTTTACTGGCCCGCGTTCGGCGGCGTGCGTGGCGTGCGCAGCGCGAGCGATCTCGTCGACGCGCGCGGCCTGGTCGTCGTCGACGAATATCTTCGCAACCCCGAGTACCCCAACGTCTTCGGTCTCGGCGCCTGTGTCGCGCGCGCGCCGGTCGAGGCCACGCCGGTCGCCGTCGGCGCCCCCGAATCGGTCTACTCGATCCAGAAGGCCGGCGAGATCGCGGTGCAGAACATCCTCGCCGACCTGGCGGGCGCGCCGCCGGTCAGCCATGTCCCGCAGCGTGCGCGCTGGCTCAGCGACATGGGGACGAATGGCGCCGCGTATCAGTCCGAGCCGCAGGTGCCGCTGCGCGACGTCAACTGGATGCGGCAGGGGCGCTGGGTACACCAGGCGAAGGTCGATTTCGAGAAATATTTCGTCAACACGATCCGCCTGCATCCAGCCGACGAGGTCACCGCGGCCGCCTCGAGCATCGCCGGCCTCATGACGCGGGCACTTGCCGGCAAGAACGGCGGGCACGACGGCCCGGCCGGAGCGGACCTCGCGGGGAACGGCAAGCCTTGGCAAGTCCGCCTGCCGCAGGGCCCTGGCGTCGAGCTGCGCGCCCTCGCCGAATCGCTCGGCCGCGCACCCGACGCGCTGGCCGGCGAACTGCTCGCGGCTGCCGTGTCCGACGCGAAGTCCTACCTCGACCCTGCCGCGGTCGACGCGATGGCCCGCGCCCGCCGCCACTTGCTGGTGGAAGACCTGCCCGAGCGCGAGCCCGGTGCGGAACGCCGCGGGGGAACCTGAGGCGCTGCAATGCGACTACAACGTTGTCGGGCCGACCGATATTAAGATATTCTTGAAATACATCTTTACGAGTCCATTCCGAATCCACCCACCTGAAGGAAAGCGAACATGATCACCGAGTTGCCCGAACGCGACGCCGAAGGCTATCTGATCGAGCCCGGCGACTGGAACGAAGACATTGCGCGCGCCCTGGCGCGGGACGAGAACATCGCACTCAACGACGATCACTGGGACGCGATCCGCTTCATGCGCGAGTACTACGACGAACACCAGATCGCGGCCGACGCCCGCTTCGTCATCAAGCACCTGTCCGAACGCTATGGGCGCGAAGCGCAGAAGAAGCTGTTCGAGCTCTTCCCCTACGGCTACGTCAAGCAGGCCTGCAAGATCGCAGGCATGAGACGGCCACGGGCCTGGAGCACGGGCTGACCTCGCATCGGACTGGCGCCGCGCATGGCGGCGTCACGCAGCCTATACTCATCGGTCGGGCACTGCCCGGCCCTTTTTATTTTTCAGACATGCATCATGGCGACTCCCTTACGTGACATCGAAACCCCGACCCGACCTTCGTCTCGCGCGGGCCTTGCGCCCTTCGCCCTCGGCTTTCGCCCGTTCTTCCTCTCCGCCGGCATCTACGCCGTGCTCATGATGGGGCTCTGGCTCGCGGTCTTGTCCGGTCACCTGACGCCCGGCGCGCTCGCGCCGGCGGCCTGGCACGGCCACGAGATGGTCTTCGGCTTCGCCGTCGCCGTGATCGCGGGCTTCCTGCTTACCGCGGCGCAGAACTGGACCGGCATCGCGATGCCGTCGGGACGGCCGCTCGTCGTGCTGTTCGTGCTGTGGCTCGCGGGGCGTCTGAGCTTCCTCGTCCCGGGCCTGCCTGCGCCGCTGGTCGCCGCGATCGACGTCAGCTTCCTGCCCGCGCTCGCGCTCGCGATCGCGCTGCCCGTCCACCGCGCCCGGCAGCTGCACAACTATCCGTTTCCGGTTCTGCTGCTCGCGCTCGCGGTCGCGAACGCGCTGGTGCACCTGGCGGCGCTCGGCTGGATCACGGCCAGCGTCAACCTGGGCCTGCATCTGGCCGTGTACGTCGTGGTCATGATGATCGTTCTGATGGGCGGCCGCGTCATTCCGAGCTTCACCGACAACAAGCTGCGCACGCGCGCGCGCCGCTGGAAGACGATCGAGCTGCTGGCGCCGTTGTCTGCGCTTGTCGCCCTGCTCGCCGCGCTCGTCGCCCCGTCCGGAACCGTCACCGCGCTGCTCGCAGCGCTCGCGGCCAGCGTGCACTTCGTGCGTCTCGCCGGCTGGTACACCCCAAAGTTCTGGTCCGTGCCGCTGCTCTGGATCCTGCACCTCGGCTACGCGTGGATCGCGCTCGGCTTCGCCTTGCTCGCGCTGGCCGCGGCCGGCTTACCGGGGGCCGCGAGCAGCGCGCTGCACGCCTTCACGGCGGGCGGGATCGGCGTACTGACGCTCGGCATGATGGCGCGGGTCTCGCTTGGCCACACCGGCCGCATGCTCGAACCGCCGCCGGTGATGACGCTCGCCTTCGTCGCGATCAACCTCGCCGCGCTCATCCGCGTCGCTCTGCCGCTGGCTTTTCCGGCCTTCCACCTCCCGGGCATGACCGCAGCCGGGCTCGTGTGGATCGCCGCGTTCGGCCTGTTCGCCGCCGTCTACGCGCCGATGCTGCTGCGCCCCCGCGTCGACGGCAAGCCGGGCTGAACCCGCCGCGCATTTGACGCGCCGGCGGCAACCGGTGCACGCTCGGGCTTCTGCCTCGCCGCCGATGCCCATGAACCGCTTTTTGCTCTGGCTGCTCCTCAGCCTCGTCGCGTCCCCGCTGCGCGCCGCGCCTGACGGGGTCGTCGCCGTTTCCCATCCGGCCGCGGCCGCCGCCGGCGCGCGCATGCTCGCCACGGGCGGCAACGCCGTCGACGCCGCCGCGGCGGTGCAGTTCGCGTTGAACGTGGTCGAGCCGCAGTCGTCCGGCATCGGCGGCGGCGGCTTCATGCTGATTCATCTCGCCAAGACCGGCGAGACCGTCATCGTCGACTCGCGCGAGCGCGCACCGGCTGCGTCCCGCGCCGACATGTTCGCGCCCGGCGGCGCGCCGATGGCGTTTCCGCTCGCCTCGACGAGCGGGCTTGCGGTCGGCGTGCCGGGTACCGTGCGCGGCGTCGACACGGCGCTGCGCCGTTGGGGCACGATGGCGCTCGCCGACACGCTCGCCCCCGCGATCGAACTCGCCGCGGGCGGCTTTCGCGTCAACCGCTTTCTCGCTGCCGACATCGCCGACGACGGCGGGCGGACAGCCATCCATCCGGAAACCGCTGCGATCTTTCGGCCCGGCGGCGTGCCGTTGGCCGAGGGCGACTGGCTGGTGCAGCCCGATCTTGCGCGCACGCTCAGACTCATTGCGACAGGTGGGCCAAAGGTTTTTTACGAGGGTCCGCTCGCGCGCGCGATCGTCGAAGCCCAGCAACGGACACGCGGCGAGTTGGGCGAGCCCGGCCGCGGACGCATGGCAATCGCCGACCTGCGCGACTACACGGCCGCGATCCGGCGTCCGCTCACGGGGCAGTACCGCGGCTGGACCGTGGCGAGCATGCCACCCCCGTCCTCGGGCGGCCTGACGTTGCTGCAGACGCTGGGCCTGCTCGAGCGCTTTCCGCTCGGCGATACGACACAGGGTTACGGCTTCGGCAGCGCGAAAACGGTGCACCTCATGATCGAAGCGATGCGCCTCGCCTTCGCCGACCGCGCCGTCTGGATCGGCGACGACGACGCACGCGCCCTGCCCCAGGCCGCGCTGCTGCATCCGCAGTACCAGGCCGCACGCGCCGCGCTCATCGATCCGGCGCGACGCATCGAACAGGCAAGCGCCGGCGACCCGACACGCTGGGCCCCCGCGGCAACCAAGGCGCCGCAACGCATCCGTAGCAGGGCGGAAAGTCCGCAGACGACCCATTTCTCGATCGTCGACCGCTGGGGCAACGTCGTGAGCTATACGAGCACGATCGAATACACCTGGGGCGCGGGCATCACCGTGCCGGGCTACGGCTTTCTGCTCAACAACGAACTGACCGATTTCAATTTCGTGCCGAGCGCCGACAGCGCGACCGGCAATCCCGGCGCCAACGACGTCGCGCCCGGCAGACGTCCGCGATCGAGCATGGCACCGACGCTGCTTCTGAAAAACGGGCGTCCGGTCGCGGCCTACGGCTCGCCGGGCGGCGCGACGATCATCAACTCGGTGCTCAACATGACGCTCAATCTCGTCGACCACGGCATGACGCCGGGTCAGGCGATCGCCGCGCCGCGCGTCTCGGTCACGAGCGCTGCAGGCAAAGTCGCCTGCGAGGGCGGCGAGGATTTCATGCAGCCGCGCCTGAGCATCGCGGTGCAGGACCGCCTTCGCGCGCTCGGACACGTCGGACTGGGAGAAGCCGGGACGGACGGCTGTCAGGGGAGGATCGGTTCGGTGCAGGCGGTCGTCGTCGACCTGACCAGTGGCGCGCAGTACGGCGCCGCCGATCCGCGCCGCGAAGGTACGGTGATCCGGGTAGGTCCCGGCGCGCCCCTCGCGCCCTGACGCTCAGGCGACGCGCACAGCGGGCGCGGTGTCTTCCTCGTAGAACTTGACCTGATGGCGGCCCGCCGACTTGGCGCGGTACATCGCCTGATCGGCGCGGCGCAGGAGTTGGCCGGCGCTGACGTGGTGGCCGCAGAAGGTCGTGATGCCGATGCTCGGCGTGCTGTTGTGCAGGTGCGCGCCGAGCCGGTAGGGCTGCGACAGCTTGAGCAGAATCTTGTCACCGAGTTCGGCGGCTTCGGCCTTGGCCGCCTCGGCGGTATTGCCGAGATTGCCGATGACCACGACGAATTCATCGCCGCCGAGACGGGCGACGGTATCGCTTTCCCGGACGCTCGCAAGCAGGCGCGCCGCGACCTCGACGAGAACCTGGTCGCCGGCCGCGTGCCCGAGCGTATCGTTGACGGTCTTGAAGTTGTCCATGTCGATGAACAGCAGCGCGCCGTGGCGACCGGCGCGGCCGCTCGCGGCAAGCTGCTGTTCGAGGCGGTCGAGGAGCAGACGCCGGTTGGGCAGTCCGGTCAGGGTGTCGTTGAACGCGAGGTCGCGGATCATGATCTCGGCGGCCTTGCGTTCGGTGATGTCGAGGACGACTCCGTCGAGCCACTGCGCGCGTCCCGCGGCATCCGAGCTGACCTGACCGCGTTCGCTGACCCAACGCGTGAAGCCGTCGCGGGCCTTGATCCGGTACTCGACGTTGTAGGTGCTTCGCTTGGCGACGGCTTCGGCAACCGCCTCGGCGACCGCGGCCCGGTCGTCGGGATGGATCAGTTCCTGGTAGGACACGTCTCCAGAAAGGAAACGCTCCGACGCCTCGCCGGTCAGCGGCGCAATGCCGCTGCTCAGCCGTCTCAGCGGTGCGGGCGATCCGACCTCGCAGCGGAACACCGCGCCCGGGATGTTTTCGACGAGCGCCTTGTAGCTGTCGAGGCTTTGAGCGAGCTTGGCCGCTGAAATCCGCATCTTGCGCCGGTGGCGGGCATTCATGTAGAGCACGGAAAACAACAGAAAGTCGAGCGCGACCCCGCCGACGAGGACCATCGTCGGCTGCATGATTCCTTCGAGCGACTCGTAGCGTTCGCTGCTGCGGAAGCGCGCGACCCAGATGTTTCCACCGACCTCGAGCTTCATCTCGGTCATCAGCCGCGCGTCGCGCGTCGCGCCTTCGGTGGCGTAAAGCAGGTTCTCGGGCGATGCGCCGCCGTCGAACAATTCGATCTCGAGGATTTGGGTGGGGGTGTCAAACACCCCGTCGAGCAGATCGTAGGCGCGGAATGGACTGTATACGAAGCCGAGCAGGGCCGCGCGCCGGGCCGCTACAGTGTCGATCGGCTGGCCGCTGCGGTAAACAGGGAAGTAGATCAGAAAGCCGGGCTGCACGCCCGTGCGGGTTTCCTGCACGAGCGTGACCTTGCGCGACAACGCGGGCTGGCCGCTGTCGCGCGCGCGGTCCATCGCTTCGCGGCGCGTCGGCTCGGAATACATGTCGTAACCGAAGGCGCGCAGGTTGCGCCCGCTGAACGGCTCGATGTAGACGATGCTGCTCAGCATGGCGCGCTCGCCGGGCGGAACGATCGCGTAATCCGGAAACCCCTCCGCGCGGACGGACTGCTCGTGCGCCGCCTTGGCTTCGGGCGGCACCATGAGCGCGAAACCGGTCGCCAGAATGCCTGGCAGCGAGCGCTCGAGGTCGAGCTCGTCGACATAGGTCCGCCACTCGCTGCGGCTGGGCACGCCACCTGCCGCAAACAGTGCGGCCCCGCCACGCAGAACCTGCTCGTAGTCGTGGATGCGATTGGTCAGGATGTTCCGCTGCTTTTCCGCGGCGCGCATGAAACGGTCCTGATCGTGGTGGGCACGCGCGGCGTCGAAATGCTGCCAGGTCGCGAACGTGAACAGCAGCGCAACGGCGAGCACGACCCACGCCAGCGCCTGATGGTCGAGAAGTCCCCCCCGGTGAACGTCGTGGGTCATGGCTGCGCGCCCAGCGCAGCCGCGATGCGAAGCAGAAAACCCGCTTGGGCATGCACGTCGCTCGTATCGGGCCGGCGCGTACGGGGCAGAGCAGCCGGTGACGGAAGTGCGTGGCCGCTGCTCATCGTGGGTTTACTGGTCATTCTTATGCCCCTAATGACGGGGCATCATACGTCCCGTCTTTCACGTTTACTGTAGGCAGATTCTGATAACCCGAACAACAAAACGTTCGAGTTGCAACGTCGAACGGCGAGCAGCGTATGTGGAGTCCTGGCCCGGCGTCGCCGGCCCGCCTGAACACTCAAACGGATTGCAAAGAATACCGTTCCAACGCCATGTTTCCAAAGAAATTCCAATCGGCATCGGACTTCCCGCAAGTGGCGGGGCTATTCGTGGCGCAAGGCGTCGATCGGATTGAGGCCCGCGGCACGCCGTGCCGGGAAGTAGCCGAAGACCACACCGATCGCGGCCGAAAAGAAAAACGACAACAGGTTGATGGCGGGATCGAACAGGTAGAGGATGCCCATCATGCCGGCGAGAAAGATCGAGGTGGCCGTCGCGATCGCGATGCCGACGAGTCCGCCGAGGCTCGCCAGCACCACGGCTTCGATCAGGAATTGCAGCAGGACTTCGCGTTCGAGCGCGCCGATGGCGAGGCGGATGCCGATTTCGCGCGTGCGCTCGGTGACCGACACGAGCATGATGTTCATGATGCCGATGCCGCCGACGAGCAGACTCACCGCGGCGACGGCGCCGAGCAGCATGGTCAGCACCCGCGTCGTGCCGGTCAGGGTTTCGGCGATCTGGCGCGTGTCCATCACGCGAAAATCGTCCTCCTCGTTGTCGGCGATGCCGCGCCGTTCGCGCAGCAGCAGCGTGAGTTGGTCCTTGGCAACATCGATCGACGCACCGGCGCGGACCGAGACGCTCAGGCGATTGACGTCCTGGCTGCCCGCGAGGCGGCGCTGGACCGTGCGCAGCGGCATCACGATCGTGTCGTCCTGATCCGAGCCCATCGCCGACTGGCCCTTGGGCTTCAGAAGGCCGATGACTTCGCAGGAAAACTGCTTGATGCGGATGTCGCTGCCGACCGGGTTCTGCCCGCCGAAAAGCTTTTCGCGCACCGACTCGCCGATCACGCAGACGGCCTTGCCGGCGCGTTCCTCGGCGTCGTTGAAGCTGCGGCCCGCTGCGATTTCCCAGTTTCCCGCGGCGAAATAATCGTTGTTGGAGCCGGTGACGACCGTCGACCAGTTCCGCACCTGGTACACCGCGGTCACGCTCATGCTGACGACCGGTGCGACCGCCTCGGCCGCCGAGATCTGGTTGCGGATCGCCTCGGCGTCGGCGAGCTTGAAATTGGGTGCAGCTTCGGCTCCGGGGCCGTAGCGCTGCCCCGGCCGAACCATCAGCAGATTGCTGCCCATGCTCGAAATCTGGTCCGATACCGAACGCGTCGCGCCGTTGCCGAGGGTCACCATGATGACGACGGCGGCGACCCCGATCACGATGCCGAGCACGGTCAGGAACGAGCGCATCAGGTTGCGCCGGATCGCGCGCAGGGCCAGCAGCAGCGTGTTCCAGAGCATCAGGCGTCCCCGTGCCCGCTGCCGTCGCTGGCCACACGGCCGTCGACGAAACGGATCGCGCGGCGCGCGTACGCTGCCATCTCCGGCTCGTGCGTCACCATCAATACCGTGATCGCCTGGTCGCGATTGAGCGCGCTGATCAGGTCCATGATTTCCTTGCTCGTCTGCGTGTCGAGGTTGCCGGTGGGTTCGTCGGCGAGCAACACCTCGGGCGCGGTGACGATCGCGCGCGCGATCGCCACACGCTGCTGCTGGCCGCCCGACAGTTCGGCCGGCGTATGGTGCTCCCAGCCCTCGAGGCCGACCTGGGCAAGCGCGGCGCGGGCTGCGGCGTGGCGCCGGGCGGCGGGCTCGCCGCGGTAGATCAGCGGCAGTTCGACATTCTCGAGCGCGGTCGTGCGCGCGAGCAGATTGAAGCCCTGGAAGACGAAGCCGAGGTAGTTGCGGCGCAAGAGCGCGCGCTGGTTGCGCGTCATACGCTCGACGTGCACGCCCTCGAAGAGGTAGCTGCCCGCGGTCGGCGTATCGAGGCAGCCGAGGATGTTCATCACGGTCGACTTGCCCGAGCCGCTCGGGCCCATGATCGCGACGAACTCCCCGGCGTCGATCGTCAGATCGATTCCCTTGAGCGCCTCGAACGCGGCGGGCCCGTGGCCGTAGGTCTTGGTGACGCCGGCAAGCCGGATCAGCGCGTCGTTCATCGCGCCGCGCTTTCGGCCTCGGTAATGACTTCCATGCCGGGCTTGAGGTCGCCGCCCGTGACTTCGGTCACGCGGCCGTCGGTCGCGCCGACCTTGACGGCGATTTCAGCCGGCCGGCCGTCGCGCAGGACCCATACGCGCTGCGTACTGCCCGCGGGCGTCTCCTTCTGCTTCGGCGTCTGCCGTGGCAGGCGCGGCATCAGCAGGCCTGTCACGCCCCGGCTCTGGCCTTCCTCGGCGGGGCCCGCCTGCGGCGGCGTGAAACGCAGCGCGGCGTTCGGCACGAGCAAGACGTCGGCCCGCCGCAGCGTCGTGATCTCGGCCGTCCCGGTCATGCCGGGGCGCAGGCTCAGATCGTCGTTGTCGACCTCGAGCACGGTCAGGTAGGAGACGACGCCCTCCTTCACCTGCGAGCCGTAGCCGACGCGGGTGATGACCGCGTCGTATAGCCGTCCCGGCCAGGCGTCGACGGTGAAGGTCGCTTTCTGGCCGATCTCGACCTGACCGACGTCGGCCTCGTCGACGTCGACCTGCAGTTCCATCCGCGCGAGATCCTCGGCGAGCGTGAACAGCACCGGCGCCTGGAAAGACGCCGCGACGGTCTGGCCCGGCTCGACCTTGCGTGCGAGCACGACGCCGTCGATCGGCGAGCGGATGCTCGCCTTGGCGAGGTTGGTCTCGTCCGACTGCAGCGTCGCGCGCGCCTGCACGACCGCCGCCCGCGCGCTCGCCTCGTTCGCTTCGGCGCGCTTGAGGTTGGCCTCGGCCGTGTCCATCTCGCTCTTCGATGGCACCTTGCCGCCCGAGAGCTCGGCGACCTGCTGGTAGCGCGCGCGAGTCGCGCGTGCTTCGGCGACGGTCGCCCGGGCCTGCAGCACCTGTGCCTCCGCCGCGGCGAGGTTGGCCCGCGACCGCGTCACCGTGTCGCGCAGCTTGGAAACGTCGAGCCGCGCCAGCACCTGGCCTCGCTTCACCCGGTCGTTCTCGTCGACGAGCACGCGTTCGACGATGCCCGACAGCTCGCTGCCGACCTCGACCTGGTTGGTCGGCTGCAGATTGCCCGTCGCGGACACCCTGACGACGAGCTCGCCACGGGTTACCGGCGCGGTCTTGTAGCGCGCGGCGTCTTCATCGTCGTCGAGCCCGAGAAGCAGCCACGCGCCCACGGCGATCACGAGCAAGATCAGCGCCGCGCCGATGAGCCGGCGCGTCCAGGGAGTCGAGCGCGCGTCGACGAGCGCCTTCACGGCGGTGCTGCGCTCGCCCGGCGCGGTGTTGGGGTGGGTCATGCGGGGCCCTCTTGCGAAGCGGATGCGGCCGGCGACCATCCGCCGCCGAGTGCCTTGTATAGCCGGATCAGCGCCAGAACGCCGTCCGCGCGGGTGCTCGCGAGGCTGTCTTCGAGCGCGAGCACGCTGCGTTCCGTGTCGAGCACCGACTGGAAATCGATCAGTCCGGTGCTGTAGCGCTGCCGCGCGAAATCCGCCGCGTTGCGCGCCGCGGCCGCGCCCTTGGCCAGCGCCTCGCTGCGTTCGCGGTTGCGCGCGAGCGCGACCAGCGCGCTTTCGACCTCCTGCAACGCCGTCAGCACCGTGCGCTCGTACGCGACCCGCGCCTGTTCCCGCACGGCGTCCTGAACGTCGACCTGCGCGCGCAAGCGCCCGGCGTCGAAGATCGGCGCGGTAATCCCGGCGAGCAGCGAACGCGTCGCGCCGCTGTCGCTCAGCCCGCCGAGCGTCAGCGCCTCGAGGCCGATCGAGCCCGAAAGACTGAACGACGGAAAGCGTGCCGCCTGGGCGACGCCGACGCGCGCGGTTTCTGCCGCCAGCATCCGCTCGGCGGCGCGCACGTCGGGTCGCTGGCGCAGCGTGTCGGCAGGGATGCCGACGGCGACCTCCGCGGGAAGCGCCGGCAGTTCGCCGCCTGTTGCGAGGCGCGGCGTGAGCGTGCCGGGCGGCACGCCGAGCAGCAGATCGAGCCGGTACGCCGCCTCGGCGAGACTCGTTTCGAGGCTCGGAATCTGCGCCCGCGTCTGCTCAAGGTTGGCGCGCGCCTGCTCCGAATCCTGGCTGCTGACGAGCCCCGCCTGCGCGCGCCAGTCGGTCAACTGCAGCGTTTCGGTCTGGCTCGCGAGATTGGCGCGCGCGATGCCGAGGCGGATCTGCAACACGCGCACTTCGACGTAGGTCAGCGCCACCTCGGCGGCGAGCGAGACGCGCGCGTTCGCAAGCTCGGCCTGCGACGATTCATGGTCGGCACCTGCCGCCTCGACGCTGCGGCGCACGCGGCCGAAGACATCGAGTTCCCACGAGGCATCGAAGCCGACGCTGTAGAGATCCTGCATCGAGCCGCTGCCGACCTGCGCGTTCGAGTCGCTGTGGCGGGCGCTGCCCGATGCGTTCACGCTCGGAAAGCGGTCGGCCCCGGCGACGGCGCGGCGTGCGCGCGCAGCACGCAGGCGCGCCTCTGCACTGCGGACATCGGGCCCGGTGCGCAACGCCTCGTCGACCAGCGTGACAAGGAGCGGATCGCCGAGGCTGCGCCACCACTGACCGAGATCGGATTGCCGGGCGACGTATCCCGCGTGCGGCTGCGCGTCGGGTGTCGCCCAGTGCGCGGGAAGCGAAGGCTCGGGCGCGACGTGACCGGGGCCGACCGTGACGCAGCCCGTGAGCGCCAGCACGACGAACGCGAACAGCGCGGGCGCGACGAAAGACCGCGTCTTCATCGTCTCGCGGCGTCGGCCGTCGGTGCGAAATGGCTGCTTATTCAAGGAGCTGCCCGATGGTTCGAAAGTAAGCCTCGAAATTGTATAGCGTCTGCGCGGCTGCCCTTCACGACCGCGCACTGTCAGCGCCAGCCTCCGCCGAGCGTGCGATAGAGCGTCACGCGATTGGTCGCGTCGACGAGCCGCTCGGCGATCAGCGCCTGCTCGGCCGCATAGAGGCTGCGCTGCGCGTCGAGCAGACCGAGGTAGCTGTCGACGCCGCTCTTGTAGCGCGCCTCGGACAGGCCGAAGCCCGCGCGCGTCGCCTCGACCTGCTTTTGCCGCGCGTCGAGACGCTCGCTGAGCGTCGCGCGCTCGGCGAGCGCGTCGGCGACTTCGCGAAAGGCGGCCTGAATCGCGCGTTCATACTGCGCGACGTTGATGTCGCGCTGGACCTCGGCGACGTCGAGACTCGCGCGCAGGCGCCCGGCCTCGAAAATCGGGATGCGGATCTGCGGGATGAAGCGCCAGGTGCCCGACCCGCTTTCGAACAGGCCGTCGAGCGTGCTGCTTGCCGTGCCGGCCTCCGCGGTCAGACTGATGCTCGGGAAGAACGCCGCCCGCGCGGCGCCGATGCTCGCGTTCGCCGCCCGCAGCGCACGTTCGGCCTGCAGGATGTCCGGCCGGCGGGCCAGCACCTCCGACGGCACGCCGGCCGGCAGCTCGGCGACCGCGCTAACACCGTCCGGCAGCCGCGCCGGTTGCAGCGTGTCGGGAACCGGCGCGCCGACGAGCAGCGCGAGCAGGTTCGCGTCCTGCGCGACGAAGGCGCTGAACTGCGCCACGTCCGCACGCGCCGTCTGCAGCAGCGTCTGCGACTGGTTGAGGTCGAGCGCCGAGACCGCGCCGGCCTCGAAGCTGCGGCGCGTGAGATCGTGCGACTTCTGCCGGGTTTCGTAGGTGTTGCGCGCGAGCGCGAGGCGTTCGCGGTCGAAACCGAGCAACAGCCAGGTGTTGGCGACTTCGGCGACGAGGCTGATCTGGGCGCTGCGGCGCGCTTCCTCGGTGCCGAGGTAGCGTTCGAGCGCCTCGGCGTTGAGGCTGCGGATGCGCCCGAAGAAATCGAGCTCGTAAGCCGAAAAACCAATCGTCGCGCTGTACTGGCGCACCACCGTGGCGTCGCCGGTCGTGCTGAGCGTGCGCGGCAAGCGTTGCGCGACTTCGCTGCCGTCGGCACTGACTGCGGGAAACAGATCGGCGCGCTGGATCCGGTACTGCGCACGGGCGCGCTCGATGTTGAGCGCCGCGACGCGCAGGTCGCGGTTGTTGGCGAGCGCGAGTGCGATCACCTCGCGCAGGTGCGGGTCGGCGAAGTAGTCGCGCCAAGCGATCGCGTCCGCAGGCGGTGCGTCGGCGGTCGCCGGGCTCGCCAGCGCAGAACCGGGGAAGGCGTCCGGGACGGGCGCGGCGGGCCGCTCGTAGCGCGGCATCATGCTGCACGCGCTCAAGAACGCTGCGGCGAGCGTCACGCTCAGGCTGGGAAGGCGGGACATCACTTGAGCTCCTGCGGCACGGGGGCGGCGGCGACGCTGCCTGGCCGCGGCTTGTCCTTGAATACCCGCTTGATAACCACGTAGAACAGCGGGATGAAGAAGATTCCGAGCAGCGTGCCGGCAATCGTGCCGCCGAGGACGCCGGTTCCCACCGCATTCTGTGCGCCCGAACCCGCGCCGCTGGCAAGGGCGAGCGGCAGCACGCCGAAGCCGAAGGCGAGCGAGGTCATCAGGATCGGCCGCAGACGCATGCGCACGGCCTCGCGGGTCGCCGAGATCAGGTCGCGGCCCTCCTTCTCCATCTGCGCCTTGGCGAACTCGACGATCAGGATCGCGTTCTTCGACGACAGGCCGATCGTCGCCAGGAGTGCGACCTGGAAATACACGTCGTTCGACAATCCGAGTCCGCTCGCGGCGAGCATGGCACCGAAGACGCCGAGCGGCACCACGAGCATCACCGCGAACGGCACCGACCAGCTCTCGTAGAGCGCGGCGAGACACAGGAACACGACCAGCAGCGACAGTGCGTAGAGCGCCGGCGCCTGTGAGCCGCTGCGGCGCTCCTCGAACGAGGTGCCGGTCCATTCGTAGCCGATGCCGGCCGGCAGCTTGGCGATGATCTCCTCGGCCGCCGCCATGGCATCGCCCGAGGACAGGCTCGGCGCCGCCTGGCCGAGCAGTTCGACCGAGGGCTGGCCGTTGAAGCGTTCGAGGCGCGGCGAGCCGTAGGCCCAGTGCGCGCGCGTGAACGCCGACAGCGGCACCATCTCGCCCGCCGTGTTGCGCACGTACCACTTCGCGAGGTCTTCAGGCTTCATGCGTGCGTCGGCGTCGGCTTGCAGGTAGACCCGTTTGATCCGCCCACGGTCGATGAAGTCGTTGACGTAGGTGCCGCCCCACGCGGTCGCCAGCGTGTCGTTGATGTCGGCGACCGAGACGCCGAGCGCGCCGGCCTTGGCGTAGTCGATGTCGAGTTGGTACTCGGCGACGTCGTCCTGGCCGTTCGGCCGCACGCCGACCAGACGCTTGTCCTGCGCGGCCATGCCGAGGAATTGGTTGCGCGCGGCGATCAGCGCGTCGTGACCGAGGCCGGCGCGGTCCTGCAGTTGCACGTTGAAGCCGCTCGAGGTGCCGAGTTCGAGCACGGCGGGCGGCACGAAGGCGAACACCATCGCCTCCTTGATCTGCGAGAACGCGCCCATGGCCCGCCCGGCGATCGAGTTCACGTCCTGTTCGGGTTCGTGACGCTGGTCCCAGGGCTCGAGGTTGACGAAGCCGATGCCCATGTTCTGACCCTGGCCGGCGAAGCTGAAGCCGGCCGCGGCGAAAATCGAGCGTACATTGCCCTTCTCGTTCTCGAGGTACTGGTGCTCGACCTTTTTCAGGACCTCGACCGTGCGCTCCTGGCTCGCGCCCGCCGGCAGGATGACCTGGGTGAACATCACGCCCTGGTCCTCCTCCGGCAGGAAGGCGGTCGGCATGCGGAAGAACAGCAGCGCGAGCACGCCGACGATCGCGATGTAGATCGCCAGGAAGCGCAGGCTGCGGCCGAGGATCTTGCCGACCGCGGACTCGTAGCGCTCGGTGTTGCGCGCGAACATGCGGTTGAACCAGCCGAAGAATCCCGAGAACCAGCCGCCTTCACCGTGGCCATGGCCCTTTTCGACCGGCTTCAGCATCGTCGCGCACAGGGCCGGCGTGAAGATGATCGCGACCAGCACCGAAAGCGCCATCGCGGCGACGATCGTGATCGAGAACTGGCGGTAGATGACGCCGGTCGAGCCGCCGAAGAAGGCCATCGGCACGAACACGGCCGAGAGCACGAGGCCGATGCCGACGAGCGCACCGGTGATCTGCCCCATCGATTTGCGGGTCGCCTCCTTCGGCGACAACCCCTCCTCGCTCATGATGCGCTCGACGTTCTCGACCACGACGATCGCGTCGTCGACGAGCAGGCCGATCGCCAGCACGAGCCCGAACATCGTGAGCGTGTTGATCGAGAAGCCGAACGCCGCCATCACGCCGAAGGTGCCGAGCAGGACGACCGGCACGGCGATCGTCGGAATCAGCGTCGCGCGGAAGTTCTGCAGGAACAGATACATCACCAGGAACACGAGGATGATCGCCTCGATCAGCGTGTACACGACGTTCATGATCGAAATCTGGACGAAGGGCGTCGTGTCGTAGGGGATGACGGTCTCGAGACCGGCCGGGAAATAGGCCTTCATCTGCTCGATCCTGGCCTTCACGGCTTCGGCGGTGTCGAGCGCGTTGGCGCCCGCGGCGAGCTTGATGCCGATGCCCGAGGCGGGCTGGCCGTTGAAGCGGCCGACGATGCCGTAGTTCTCGGCGCCGATCTCGACGCGCGCGACGTCCTTCAGCCGCACCTCGCCGCCCTGCGCCGAGCTGCGCAGCAGGATGCGCTCGAACTCGTCGACGGTCTGCAGCCGGCTCTGCGCCGTGATCGACGCGGTGAACCCTTGGCCCGGCACGGCGGGCGTGCCGCCGAGCTGGCCGGCGGAGACCTGGTTGTTCTGTTCCCGGATCGCCTCCTCGACGTCGCCCGGGGTCAGCCGGTACTTGTTCAACTTGCCCGGGTCGACCCAGATGCGCATCGCGTACTGCGCGCCGAACACCTGGACCTCACCGACGCCGGTGACGCGCGACAGCGGCTCCTGCACGGTCGAATTGAGGAAATCGGCCAGGTCGGTCCGGCTCATGGAACCGTCCTTGGAAACGAAGCCGATGATCATCAGGAAGTTGCGCGTCGACTTCACAACCTGCACGCCCTGCTGCTGCACAGCGAGCGGCAGCAACGGCAGCGCGAGCTGGAGCTTGTTCTGCGTCTGCACCTGAGCGATGTCGGGGTCGGTGCCGGCGTCGAAGGTGAGCGTGACCGTCGCCCGGCCGTAGGAGTCGGACTGCGAACTCATGTAGAGCAGGTTGTCGAGGCCGGTCAGCTTCTGTTCGATGACCTGCGTGACCGAGTCTTCGACGGTCTTCGCGGACGCGCCCGGATAGCTCGCGTTGATCGCGACCGTCGGCGGCGCGATCGCCGGATATTGCGAAACCGGCAGTGTCAGGATCGACAGCGCGCCGGCGAGCATGATGACGATGGCGATGACCCACGCGAAAATGGGCCGGTCGATGAAAAAGCGCGCCATCTCGGACTACCCCTTCGTTGCCGGCGGCGTGGTCGCGGCGGGCGCTGCTCGACCCGCCGGCTGGGCCTGGACGGGCGTACCCGGCCGGGCCTTTTGCAGTCCCTCGACGATGACGCGTTCACCGGGCGCGAGCCCTTCCGTCACGACCCATTTGTCCTGGATCGACTGCTCGGCTTTGACCACGCGCGCCTCGGCGATGCCTTTCGGATTGACCAGCATGACCGTCGCGTTGCCGCGCGGGTCGTGCGTGACGGCCGCGTGCGGAACGAGGATCGCGTCCTCGCGCACGCCCTGCGAGAGCCGCGCGCGCACGTACATGCCGGGCAGCAGCTCGCCGTCGGGGTTGGGAAAGACCGCGCGCAGCGTGACGCTGCCGGTGGCCTCGTCGACGGCGACCTCGGAAAACGCGAGCCTGCCCTTCGCGCCGTAGACGCTGCCGTCTTCGAGCACGAGTTCGACCGGCAGGCTGTCGCTGCCGCTGCGCCTGAGCTTGCCGGAGGCGAAATCGCGACGCATGCGCAGCAGTTCTGCGCTCGACTGGGTGAGGTCGACATAGATCGGATCGAGCTGCTGGACTGTCGCCAGCGCCTGCGCCTGGTTCGCCGTGACGAGCGCGCCGGGCGTGACGGTAGAGCGCCCGATGCGTCCCGAAATCGGCGACGCGACGCGAGTGAAGCCGAGATCGATGCGCGCGCTTTCGAGCGCCGCCTTCGCGGCGCCGACTTCGGCCTGGGCCTGCTTCATCGCCGCGACGGCCTCGTCGTTGGCCTGTTTGCTCACGGCCTCGATCTTGACCAGCTCGGCGTACCGCTCGGCTTTCGTCCGCGCCGCGGCAACGTTGGCCTCGGCGCGCGCAAGGTTGGCGACGGCGCTGTTGTACGCGGCCTGATAAGGCGCCGGGTCGATGCGGTACAAGACCTGGCCGGCCTTGACCTCGCTGCCTTCCTTGAATGGCCGCGCCTTGACGATGCCCGTCACCTGCGGCCGCAACTCCGCGATCATGTAAGGCGTCGTGCGCCCGGGCAGTTCGGTCGCGAGCGGCACGGCTTCGGCCTGCACCGTGAGCACCGTCACCGCGGGCGCGCCCGGGCCGCCGGCGCCGGGGCCGCCCTTCTGCGCTTCGTTGTCGCCGCCGCACGCGGCAAGAAACAGGCTGCCCGCGAGCGCGACGATCAGCGAGGGGGAAGGCAGATTGCAGCGAGTGGGCATGGTGACCTTTGCAAGCGTTGGGACGGGTGAAAACCGGCGTGCGGAAACCGCGAAGGCCGGTGACTGGGCGAAGCACTGTTCTAGAATGAACGTTCAATCTATACTAGAAGGCCTTCCGGCGCAAGATTCGGCGCTTCTCGAATCGCCACGCCCATGAATCCGGAGACCCGCATGACCGCCGCCCCCCCGATTCCCGACGCCACGCGCGCCGACGCCCGCCGCAGCCAGATCCGTGCGGCCGCGGCCGAGTGCTTCCGGCAGCATGGCTTCCACGGCACGAGCATCGCGCAAATATCCAAGGCCGCGGGCATGAGCACGGGCCACATCTACCACTATTTCGAGAACAAGGAAGCGATCATCGCCGAGATCGTTGCCCAGGATCTCGAGCGCTTGCTGACGCTGACCGCCGAGCTGCGCGCTGCGAGCGACGTCAAGGCCGCGATGATCGAGCGCGCCGTGGAAGGCGTGCAGCAGAATCTCGATCCGGCTCACGCGGGCCTGCAGCTCGAGGTCGTCGCCGAAGCCGCACGCAATCCGCGCATTGCGCACATCGTGCGCGCGGCCGACCGCCAGTGTCGGGAAAGCCTGCTGCAGACGATTCGAACGCTGCGACGGGCCGCCGGGCATCAGGACAGCGAGGCGACGCTCGCGGGCATGGCCGAGGCGATCTCGGCGATGTTCGAAGGCCTGCGCATACGCGCGATCCGCAACCCCGACATCGACCGCGATGTCGTCGTGCAAATGTTCCGGCGCATGGTCGGCGACCTGCTCTCCCAGGCGCCGCAACCGCCGCCCCGCGGTCGGCGCGACACATAGAAAAATGCCCCCGAAGCGGGGGCATCGTTCGACACCCGGGCGAGCCCGGGATGCGATCACTTGATGTTCTTCATTTCGGCTTCGACCATCTTGACGACGTTCGGCGGCAAGGCGACGAAACCGAGTTCCTCGGCCATTTTCTGCCCATTGTTGAGCGACCACTTGAAGAAATCGACGACCGCCTTCTGCTTCGTCGCGTCGGCCTGCTCGTAGGCGAGCACGTAGGTCGCCGAGGTGATCGGCCAGGCGTTCTTGTGCGACTGGTCGAGCAGGTCGGGCGCCATGCCGCGGACGTGGAAGTTCGCGCCCGCAGCGGCGTCGGCGACCGCGTCCTGGTTCGGGACGATGTAATTGCCGGCCTTGTTCTTCAGCGCAACGAAAGTCATCTTGTTCTTCATCGCGTCGGCGATGTCGACGTAGCCGATCGCACCTGGGATCTTCATCACGTTCGCCGCGACGCCCGGGTTGCCCTTGCCGCCGACGGCATTGGCGGGCCAGTTGACGGTGTTGCCGGCGCCGACGTCACGCTTGAAATCGGCCGACTGCTTGGCGAGATAGTTGGTGAAGACGAAGGTAGTGCCGGAGCCGTCCGAGCGATGCGAAATCGTGATCGCCGTGCCGGGCAGCTTGACGCCGGGGTTGAGCTTGGCGATGCGCGGGTCGTTCCACTTGGTGATCGTGCCGCGGAAGATGTCGGCGGCGGTGGCGCCGTCGAGCTTGAGCTGCCCCGAGGCAACGCCAGGCAGGTTGACGACGATGGTCACGCCGCCCATGACGGTAGGAAACTGAACCAGATGCGCGGCATCGAGATCGCTTTCCTTGACCGGCGCGTCGGTGCCTGCGAAGTCGACGGTCTTGGCCTTGATCTGCTTGACGCCCCCCGAAGAGCCGATGCCCTGGTAGTTGACCTGGTTGCCGGAAGCGGCCTTGTAGGCTTCCGCCCATTTAGTGTAGACGGCGTAGGGGAAGGTCGCCCCCGCGCCGGTGATGTCGACGGCCAGCGCCGGCAAGGCCGCAACGCTCATCGCGACGGCGGCCGCCGCCCCGGCAAGCTTGAAATACAGGTGTTTCGAACCGAACATAAGAAGTCTCCCGAGATGTGTGGATCGAACCCGAAAGGGTCGACGCCGGGGATACTAAGGATCTGGTGTTACAGGAATATTTCAGTCACATCGGGCGATATGCACGTGCGGGACTACGGTCGTCCCCTGCTTCTTCACCGAAGCTTCATGCCCGCTTCACGGGCCATTCATTCCACCACACTAAGGTGCCGCCATTCTTTGCACAACAGGACGGGCAATGCACACTGGATCGGCCGGCGCAAACACAGAACGGCAACACGTCGCGGCGGGGGCCGTGGACGCCGCACCCCGACCCTTGCGCCTGCGTGTCCGCTTCGTGAGCGGGCGCAATCCGCGCGTCGCCGAGCAGGCCGCGCGCTGCATGGACGCACTTGCGCGCGGTCGGCTGGATATCGAAGTCGCGCACGAAGCGGGCGATCGTGCGCCGGCCACCGGCAACTTGCCGAGCCTGGTCGTCGTGATCCACGTCGTCGCCGAGCCCGCGCCGCTGGTCGCCGACGAATGCGGCGGGCGCGTCGACTGGCACCTCGGGCGCGAGGCGCTTACCGACGACACGGCCGAACTGATGGCGCACCTGCGCCGACACGCCGCGCGACTGCTCGGCGATCTCGGGCACCCGGCGCCGCCGTGCGCGCTGCGCTCGGCGACACGTCCAGCCAATTCCGCCGTACCCAGGACGCCCGCGCTGCTCGCGGCTGCCTGAACGACACCCCTCGCCCCGCCTCCGTCCCGGACGGTGTTCATGAGGGCGTAACGCCCACGCGCTACCGTCGCCATGTCTTCCCCCCTGGACCAGACCATGCCATGCGCACCCTTCTGCAAGACATCCTCGCTCGCCCGCGTTTCACGACCCTGCTTCAACCGGTGCTCGACCTCGAAGAGGGCCTCATCACGGGCTACGAAGCGCTGTCTCACGGCCCGGCCTCGACACCCCTGCACGCGCCCCAGGCGCTCGTCGCCGCTGCAGTCCATTCCGGTCTGCTCACCGAACTGGACCTCGCCTGCATGCGGGGCGCGATCAGAACCTTTGCTCGGCTCAAGCTCGCTGGCCGCCTGCTCCTTCACGTCTCACCGGCGAGCCTGCTCGACGCGCGCTTTGATCCCGACACGGTTTCGGCTGCGCTCGACGCCGCCAGGATCGCCCGCAGCCGGCTCGTGGTCGTGATCCGGCAGGCGGAGGAGTCGGCCCGCCTCGATTTCCCTGCGCTGGACCGTGCGGTATCGCGCCTGCGGGCCACGTCGATAGAAGTCGCCGTCGACGGCGCGGACGACGCGGCCGCGGACCTCGCCGGCTGGAGGGAATTCCGGCCTTTCTTCGTCAAAGCCAGGATGCGCTGCGTGACCAGTCAGCGGCACCCTCTCGCCGCTGGGCCGACCGGCGGTCGCCCGCCGCACCCCGTCTCAAGCGCACGCTTTCCGCTCCTTGCCCACGGCGTCGAGAGCCGCGGCGACCTACGGCTTCTGAAGGACCTCGGCATCCGCTACGCGCAGGGCGACCTGATCGGCTGCCCTTCGCCGGTCCCCATCCGCCTGTTGCCGCGCGAGGTCGAAATGTGCCTGCACAACGCGGGGCCCACGCACCTCCACTAGATCGTCAATCTTGCACAAACAAAAAAGCCCCCGCCGCGGCGGGGGCTTTTGCCGGGCTGCGTATCTTCAGTCCTGGTGCTGCTGCCCCTTGCCGATCTGGCGCGTGATCGCGACGGTCTTGTCGTTGCCGGTGCCGGAGTGCTGCACGCTGACATAGAGCGTGTGCGGGTCCTTGCCGAAGTAGATGCCCGAGCCTTCGGCGGGCTTGTCTTTCAGCGATGCGAAGAGATGCACGCCATCACGGTAGCCGTCGCGGTTGGCATCCTTCGAGCGCGGGTCGTAGACCCAGATGTCGCTGTGGGCGTTGTCCTCGACGATCCAGAGCTTGCCGTCCGGCCCGTTCGCCAGGTTGTCCGGGCCCTTGAAGCCGGTGAGGCCCGTGGTCTGATCCTCGATCGGCGCATTCTTGCCGGCGGAAACGACATAGCTGGTGCGCGGTTTGTCGCCGAGCTCGATCGCCATGACCGCGCCCCGACCGTTGGTGTTCGCCGCGTCATCGACGTCTTCGCAGGTCAGTGCGACGTAGAGCGTGCCGGCGATGCGTTCGAGGTCTTCGGGACGGCAGTACTCGGTGGCGCCGACCGCGCGCGCCGCGACGTTCGCCTTGATCTGCACCTGGTTCATGTCGAGCGCGACCCAGTCGGCCTCGCCGGTCTTCGCGCCGTTCCGGACGCGCAAGGCGTACAGCTGGCCGGCCGAGAGGTCCCCGTAGCTCGTCGGCACGAACTTGTAGATCGCGCCCTTGCGGTCCTCGTCGATGACGTACACGTTGCCCTCGGCGTCGGTTTCGATGCCCTCATGGGCGAGCGCACCGAGCAGCGGCCGCACGGTCACGCGCTCGGCGACGGCAGGGTTATGGGAATCGAGCTTGAGCTCATAGACGAGGCCGGCCGTCGCCGCCGGGTGCGCTGGGTCGGGCAGCGCGGCCGCGCCAGTTTCCTCGGCGAACAGGAGGGTCTGCCACGGCGTCCACAGGATGCCGTCGAGCGCTTCCCAGTCGGCGCGTCCGACCACTTCCTTGGCGACGCCGGTCTTCAGATCGACCACCGACACCGCGCCGCCGCTCCCGCCGTCGACACGCGCCGAGTTCGCGCCGCGGACCTCGTGGGTGCGATACAGGTAGCGGCCTGCGTGCTTGCCGGTTTCGTTGGCCGTGTTCATGTCATTCCAGTCGTTCGCCAGATAGAGGTCGAGCGCGCTTTCGTCAGAGACGATGGACTGGACGTAGCCCTCAGGGATAAGCCAGGGTTCGGTCGCGATGTTGGGATCGGCGTCCATGCCATAGGCGGACGCGGCGATGGGGGTGAAGGCCATGGGTCCTTCGACGGCGGAACCGGCGTGGACCTGTGCCGCGAAAGCGGCTGCCAGCGTCAGGACGAGGGCGGAATACTTCATGGGTCGGATCTCCCGGGTTGGTTTCAATGATGAGGCGGCATCTGCGTACCGCCCGCGCATTCTTCCCGGCTTGTGTGTCGCCCCTGTGATGGTTTGATGAAGTCGGCGCGCCCAGCGCAGGCTCGGCTGCCATTCTCGGATTCGGTGGCGTCGCGTGCAAACCGCAGGGGAGCCGGTGCCCACGCGCACGGCGATTTTTTGCTTGAACGTATTCCACGCTTCCAGTATGCTGGAAACATGGAATCCAAAGACGCCGTCATCGCCCTGTCCGCGCTCGCCCAAGCCACGCGGCTGAACATCTTCCGTACGCTCGTCGAAGCCGGTCCGGCCGGGCTCAACGCGGGGCGGCTCGCCGAAATCGCCGCCATACCGCCGTCTTCGCTTTCGTTTCATTTGAAGGAGCTGAGCCATGCCGGGCTCGCCGAGTCCCGCCAGGAGGGCCGCTTCGTCGTATACAGCGCGCGCTTCGAGACGATGAATCGCCTGCTCGCCTATCTCACCGAAAACTGCTGCGGCGGGACACCCTGCGGCGCGAGCGACACGCCCGCCTGCACGGGCGGCGGGTCGTCGTAACGAATTCACGTCACACCGCGCGGCCAAGCTCCGGCTGTTTCATCACGTTTCGACAAGGACTACTCATGACCAAACCCCTGACCGTGCTGGTGCTGTGCACCGGCAACTCCTGCCGCTCGCAAATGGCCGAGGTGCTGCTCAACCATGACCTCGCGGGCCAGGTGCGCGCACTCTCCGCCGGCACCCGGCCGCAACCGAAGGTCGCGGACGGGGCGATCGCGGCGCTGCAAGCGGCCGGACTGAATACCGACGGTCTCCATCCGAAGGACGTCGATGCGGTGATGCACGAGGACATCGACCTCGTCGTGACCGTGTGCGACAACGCGAAGGAGGCCTGCCCGATCTTTCCCAAGCCGATTCCGGCGATCCATCTTCCCTTCCATGACCCGCACGGCGAACCGCTCGAGAGCTTCATCGCCGTACGCGACGACATCCGCACGCGCCTCGTCGCGGCGGTGCGCGAGAAACTCGGCCTCGCGGCCGCGGCCTGAACGTCCATGAGTGCGCAGTGTGAAGTCACCGCCAAGCGCGCGGCCGCCATGGGCGGCCCGCCGGCGCCGATGAGCGTGTTCGAGCGCTGGCTCACCCTGTGGGTCGCGCTGTGCATCGTCGCCGGCGTGGCACTCGGGCAACTGTTCCCGGCGCCATTCCAGGCGCTCGGGCGGATGGAGGTGGCGCAGGTCAATCTGCCGGTCGGCCTGTTGATCTGGATCATGATCATCCCGATGCTGATGAAGATCGACTTCGGCGCGCTGCATCAGGTGAAATCGCACTGGCGCGGCATCGGCGTCACGCTCTTCGTCAACTGGGCGGTGAAGCCGTTCTCGATGGCACTCCTGGCGTGGATCTTCATCCGCCATTTGTTCGCGCCCTGGCTGCCCGCCGAGCAGCTCGACAGCTACGTCGCCGGCCTGATCCTGCTCGCGGCCGCGCCGTGCACGGCGATGGTGTTCGTGTGGAGCCGCCTGACCGGCGGCGATCCATATTTCACGCTGTCGCAGGTGGCGCTCAACGACACCATCATGATCTTCGCCTTCGCGCCGATCATCGGGCTGCTCCTGGGCCTTTCCGCGATCGTGGTGCCGTGGGACACGCTCATGATTTCGGTCGCGCTTTATATCGTGCTTCCGGTGATCCTCGCGCAGGTCTGGCGCAAGCGGCTGCTGAAGCGCGGGCAGGCGGTGTTCGACCGGGTGATGGCGCAGCTCGGCCAGGCTTCGATCCTCGCGCTGCTGGCGACGCTGGTGCTGCTGTTCGCCTTTCAGGGCGAGCAGATCCTCGCGCAGCCGTTGATCATCGCGTTGCTCGCAGTGCCGATCCTGATCCAGGTCTTCTTCAACTCGGGCTTGGCCTACTGGCTGAACAGAAAAGTGGGCGAGAAGCACGCCGTCGCCTGCCCGTCGGCGCTGATCGGCGCGTCGAACTTCTTCGAGCTGGCGGTGGCGGCGGCGATCGCGCTGTTCGGCTTCGAGTCGGGCGCGGCGCTGGCGACCGTGGTCGGCGTGCTGATCGAGGTGCCGGTGATGCTGCTGGTGGTGAAGCTCGTCAACCGCAGCAAGCGCTGGTACGAGCGCGGCCTGCCAGCGGGACGGGCCTGAGCTGAGGCGCAATCGTGTTCGACGCACTCGCCACCCTGCTGGTTTTCGACCTCGCCGGCCTGACGCCGGGCACGCCGCTGGGCCAAGCGCTGCATTTCTTCGTCATGGACGTGGCGAAGATCCTGGCGCTGCTGACCACGGTGATCTACCTGATGGGCTGGCTGCGCGCGCTGCTCACCCCGGAGCGGGTGCGCGCGATGATGCGCGGCCGCTCCGGCCCCGGTGCACGCCTGGTGGCGGTGGGCCTGGGCGCGGTGACGCCGTTCTGCTCGTGCTCGTCGATCCCGCTCTTCATCGGCTTCGTCGAGGCCGGCATCCCGCTCGGCGTGACGCTGTCGTTCCTCATCGCGAGCCCGATGGTCAACCAGGTCGCGGTGGTGGTGCTGGCGGGCGTCATCGGCTGGGAGACGACGCTGATCTACGTGGCGACCGGCCTCACCGTCGCCTTCGTCGGTGGCTACGTCCTGCAGGCTTTCAAGCTGGAGCGCTGGGTCGAGGACTACGTATGGAAGATCCACATGGGCGAGGCGGCGCTCGAGACCGAACGCGATAACAGCCTACGCGCCCGCCACGATTACGCCTGGAACGAGGTGCGGCAGATCGTCGGCCGCATCTGGAAATATGTATTCATCGGCGTCGGCATCGGTGCCTTCATCCACGGTTATGTGCCGGCCGACTTCGTCGCAAAAATCGCCGGCGACGGCAGCGTGCTGTCGGTCATCGTCGCCGTTCTGGTTGGCGTGCCGATGTATTCCGATGCGGTCGGCATCATTCCGGTGGCCGAGGCGCTGCTGGGGAAGGGCGTGCCGCTCGGCACCGTGCTGGCCTTCATGATGGCCGTGATCGCGTTGTCGTTGCCGGAAATGCTGATCTTGCGCAAGGTCGTGAAATGGCCGCTGCTCGGCATCTTCGCCGCCTATCTCGCCGCCGCCTTCGTGCTGGTCGGCGTCCTGTTCAACGCCTTGAGGAGTGTCACCGCATGAGTTCCGAACTGCATCCATCCATCGTCGCGCTGGTTTCGCTGGCGGCGAACATCGCGGCGAATCATCCCAAACAGGGCCTGTGCCAGATCGAGCGCCTGAAGGGCTACGGCGTGTCGCGCGCGCAGATCGACACGGTGGTCGAGATCGCCCGCCATATCCGCGACGAGGCCGCGCAACAGCTCGACGCGAAATTCGACGAGGCCTATGCGGCGCAGTTCGCGCCGAAGGCGACCGCGAAGCTCGCGTCGATCGCGGTGGCTGACGCCGGCGCCTGCTGCACCCCCACGCCCTCGGGCAAGTCCTGCTGCTGAAAGGAGACCATCATGAGTGCACACGAACACGACCAGATCCGCCAACAGGTGCGTGACGCTTACGGCGCTGTCGCGCGCGCCGAATCCGCCGGCTGCTGCGCGCCGAGCACGGGTTGCTGCGCGCCGTCCGATGAGAATGTCGCCGAGTTGCTGTCGCGCGGCATTGGCTACAGCGCCGAGGAGACCGCCGCGGTGCCGGAAGGCGCCAACTTGGGACTCGGCTGCGGCAATCCGCAGGCGATCGCCGCGCTGCAGTCGGGCGAGACCGTGCTCGACCTCGGCAGCGGTGCCGGCTTCGACGCCTTCCTCGCCGCGCGCCAGGTCGGCGCCGAGGGCAGCGTGATCGGGGTCGACATGACGCCCGACATGGTGACGAAGGCCAGAGCCAACGCGGTGAAGGGCGGCTATGCCAACGTCGACTTCCGCCTCGGCGAGATCGAGCACCTGCCGGTAGCCGACGCCACGGTCGACGCCATCATCTCCAACTGCGTCATCAACCTGTCACCGGACAAGGTGCAGGTGTTTCGTGAAGCCTTCCGCGTGCTGAAGCCGGGTGGCCGGCTGGCGTTCTCGGACATCGTTACGACCGCGGAGCTGCCCGAGGCCATGCAGCGCGAAGTCGCGCTGTACACCGCCTGCGTCGCCGGCGCGGCGAGCGTCGACGAACTCACCGCGATGCTCGCCGATGCGGGCTTCGCCGACATCCGTATCGCCCCCAAGGACGCCAGTCGCGAATTCATCCGTAACTGGGCGCCCGGCCGCGGCGTCGAGGCTTACATCGCCTCGGCCACCATCGAGGCGGTCAAGCCGGCCGCGTGAAGGAGAACACAATGAAAGACATCAAGGTACTCGGCAGCGGCTGCGCCAACTGCAAGACCACGCTGAAGCTGATCGAGGAGGTCGCGCAGGCGCGCGGTGTCGCGATCAATCTGGAGAAAGTCGACGACATGGCGGCGATCCTCGGCTACGGCGTGATGTCGACCCCCGGCGTCGTGATCGACGGCAAGGTCGTGCACGCCGGCGGCGTGCCCGACCGCAGGAAAGTCGAGGCCTGGCTGGCGTGACCCCGCCGCCGCGCACACGTCTCTAGACGAGACCCGCGCCGCGCAGCCGCGCGCGCAGGCTGTCGACTTCCTCGAGCACGTCGGCAACGAGCGCCGCCAGTTCCGGCACGGCGTCGAAATCGCGCTCGATCTGCCGCATCCGGCGGGCGCGCACGAGCGCCTCGGCCGAAAAGCGCCACACCCCGGCAACGCTCTCGGCCTCCGGGAACAGACCCGCCTCGATGTGCCCGATCAGCCACGCGGGCTCAACCACACAGGCCGCGGCGACCTGTTCCACGGTCAGCCAGCAATCGTCCATCAGGACGCCAACGAAGACTTCGTTCTCGCTCACGATCAGTTCCTCCCGCGCGGATCGAAGGCAAACTCGCGCGCCATGGATTCATAAAATGCCTTGGCCTGCGGCGTGTCGGCGGGCGGCAGTACGACGCGAAGGTCGAGCAGCAGGTCGCCGGGCGGCTCGCCCGGTATGCCTTTGCCGCGCACCCGCAGCTGCTTGCCGCTCTGGGCGCCTTCGGGAATCCTGACCTTGACCGCCCCGCCCGGGAGCTCGACCGCGACGACCGCGCCGAGCGCCGCCTCCCACGGCGCGACCGGCAGCGTCAGGTAGAGATCCCGCCCGACCGCGCGCAATCGCGAATCCTGTTTGAAGTGGATCTCGAGCAATAGATCGCCGGCCGCCGCCCCGCCGGCTCCTGGCGCTCCTTGCCCCGCAAGGCGGATGACCTGACCTTCGCGCACGCCCTTCGGGATCTTGACGTTGAGCGTGCGGGTCTTGAGCACGACGTGCCCCTGCGGGTCGACCTCGGGCGCGCGCAACGAAACCTGCCGCGTCGCCCCGGTGAACGCGTCGGCGAGATCGAGCACGACCTTGGCGTGATGATCCTCGCCGCGCGCCTGGTAGCCCGCGCGTCCGCCGCGGGTGTGAAAAGGACTGCCGCGCCCGCCTCCGAGCCCGCCGAACAGTTCGGCGAAAAAATCGGAAAAATCTGCGGTCTCCTGGCCGCCGAAACCGCGGCCCGAGAATTCGAAGCCCGCGTCCCAATCGGGCGGCGGGCGGAATTCCTGTCCGGGCTGGTAGCCCTTGCCAAGCTGGTCGTAGGCGGCGCGCTTCTCGGGGTCGGACAGCACCGCGTTCGCTTCGTTGATCTCCTGCATCCGCGTTTCGGCGCCGGCTTCCTTCGAGATGTCGGGGTGATACTTGCGCGCGAGCTTGCGGAAGGCCTTCTTGATGTCGTCCGCCGTGGCGTCGCGCGGCACGCCCAAGATCTTGTAGTAGTCCTTGAATTCCATGAGCAGTCCTTGTCCAGGTACGGGTACGGGTACGGGTGCGGGTACGAGGGCGTTCGCAGGGCGGTGCGCTGCTGCCGACCCAGGTATGAACGATCGCCTCGCTGCTTCAGAATAGCTTCGCTCGGCGATGCGGCTCGAAAGGCCGTGCCGCCTTGACCGCTCAAAACCCGGCGTGTAAGTTCATCGTCACAATCAGACCCCGTCGCATCGACGGCGGGGCGATGCGGAGAACAAGTCGTGACCGACCGACGCAGCGGAGGAGACCCGCCTGTAATGACCCCTATCGCCCTTTTGTTTCAGCACGCCCCCTTTCCGGCCTGGCGCGCCCGCCTGGGGACGCTGCGGCCGCGTTCAATAAATCTGTCATCTATCTCTGTTCCAATTCTGCAGCCGAGCGGCGCCCCTGCGCCTCACGGGCGCATCCAGCCGGACGCGCCCGCTCGCGTCCTTCGCTTAAAAGGTGTGATCGTGCCTTCAACCAAATTGAACGCCAGCCCCGCGGGGCAGCGCGGCTTCACGCTGCTCGAACTGCTCGTCGTGATGGTGATCCTGGGCCTGCTCGCGGGTTACGTCGCACCGCGTTATTTCTCGCAAGTCGGCAAATCCGAAGTGAAGACCGCACAGGCGCAGATTGGCGCGCTCGAAAAAGCGCTCGACCAATACCGCATCGACACCGGCCACTACCCCACCACCGAGCAGGGACTCGCCGCCCTGAACGCGAAGCCCGCCGACGAGGAAAAATGGGACGGCCCCTATCTCAAAAAGGCCGTGCCGAACGACCCCTGGGGCAAGCCTTATCAGTACCGCACGCCGGGCGAACACGGCGAACTCGATCTGTACTCGTTCGGCCGTGACGGTGTCGCCGGCGGCAGCGGCGAAGGCGCCGACATCGGCAACTGGTAGATGCGCTACCGGGTGAAAGCCTTGCGCCCGGGGGTCGGCGTGAGCGCCCTCACGCTCGAGGCGCTCGACGAGACCGAGGTGCGCGCGCGACTACAGCGCGAAGGCCTACAGGTGATTTCCGTCGCCGCCGCGCGCGCCGCCTGGCTCAGACCGCGCGCACGTTTCCCGCTGTTGCTGTTCACGCAGGAGCTGATCGCACTACTCGACGCCGGGCTCACCCTGTCGGAAGCGCTGGAAACACTGGCCGAGAAAGAGCACCGCGCGGAGTCGCGGCAATTGATCGAGCGCCTGCTCGCCAGCATGCGCGAAGGCCGGCCGTTTTCTGCCGCGCTTGCGGCCCAGGACGCCTTCCCGCCGCTTTACGCGGCAACGGTGCGCGCGGCCGAGAGCACGGGCGACCTCTCGCCCGCGCTCGCCCGCTACGTCAGCTACCAGAGCCAGATCGACACGGTGAAGAAAAAGGTCGTCTCGGCGGCGATCTATCCGATGCTGCTCATCGCGGTCGGCACGCTCGTGGTCGCGTTCCTGCTCGGCTACGTGGTGCCGCGCTTCGCCACCGTCTACGCCGACACCGGCCGCGACCTGCCCTGGATGTCGCAGATGCTGCTGCGCTGGGGACAGGCCGTCGACAGCCACGGCGGCCTGATCGCCCTCGCCGCCCTCGCCCTCGGCGGCGGCCTGGTGCTGGCGCTCGCCCAGCCGGCGAGCCGCGCGGCGCTAACCCGCCTCGCCTGGCGTGTTCCTGCGCTCGGCGAACGGCTGCGCACCTTCGACCTCGCGCGCTTCTATCGCAGCCTCGGCATGCTGCTGAGCGGCGGCATCCCGATCGTCTCGGCGCTCGGCATGGTGTCGGGGCTGCTCTCGGCGCAACTGCGCGTCGGCGCGACGACGGCGATGGAAGCGATGCGCCGCGGGCAAAGCATCTCGACCGCATTCGCGCTTGGCGACCTGACGACACCGGTCGCCGCCCGTCTGTTGCGCGTCGGCGAAAAGAGCGGCCGCATGGGCGAGATGATGGAGCGCATCGCGGTCTTCCACGACGAAGAGATGGCGCGCTGGGTCGACTGGTTCACCCGGCTCTTCGAACCGCTTTTGATGGTGTTCATCGGGCTCGTCATCGGGTCGATCGTGGTCCTGCTCTACATGCCTATTTTCGAACTCGCGGGGTCGCTCGAATGAACGCGCCGCAAACGCCGCTCAGCGCCGACGTGCTCGCCGGCTTGCGTCGCGAGGCGCAGGCGGCCGGCCAGAGCATCGTGCTGCGCGTGCAGGAGCAGTTCGGCCTCGACGCCGACACGGCCTTGCGCATGGTCGCCGCGCAGACCCGGTTGCCGGCCTTCGACATGGCGGCACTGAATGCGCTCACCCCCGACTTCAACCGCCTGGGCTTCAGCGAGGCCGCACGGCGGCATTGCGTCGCGGCACGCGACGGGACGTCGAAGCTCTGGCTGCTGCTGACCGATCCCTGGGACAGCGCGGCCTCGGCGTACGCCGCGCACGTGCTCGGCGAGCCTTTCCGGACCGGCCTTGCGCACCCCGCCGATCTCGCCGCGCTGCTCGCTCGCCACGAAGACGGCCTGCGCGCGATGGAGGGCGTGGGCGGCGGCAAAGTCCAGAACGCCGCCGACCCCGGCATCGAGTCGCTGTCTTTCGCCAGCATCGCCGAGGACGCGAGCCCGGTCGTGCGGCTCGTGCGCTCGACGCTCTACGACGCGCTCAAGGCCGGCGCGTCGGACATCCACCTCGAGACCGACGCGCGCGGGCTCACGGTCAAATACCGCATCGACGGCGTACTCTCGCACGTCGCGCAGATCGCCGGAACAGACGTCGCCGAGCAGGCGGTCTCGCGGATCAAGGTCATGTCCGAGCTCGACATCGCCGAGCGCCGCGTGCCGCAGGACGGCCGTTTCAAGGTCGCGATGCAAGGCCGCGAAGTCGACGTCCGCGTGTCGGTGATGCCGAGCGTGTTCGGCGAGGACGCGGTACTGCGCATCCTCGACCGTCAGGCGCTGTCCGAGGAACTGGCGGGCTTGACCCTCGAAGGCCTCGGCTACGCCGGGACCTCGCTCGCCCGAATTCGCAAGCTCGCGGCCGAGCCCTACGGCATGCTGCTCGTCACCGGCCCGACGGGATCCGGAAAGACGACGACCCTGTATGCCGCGATTTCGGAGATCAACCACGGCCGCGACAAGATCGTCACGATCGAGGACCCCGTCGAATACCAGCTCCCGGGCGTCCTGCAGATTCCGGTCAACGAGAAAAAGGGGCTCAGCTTCGCGCGCGGCCTGCGCTCGATCCTGCGCCACGATCCCGACAAGATCATGGTCGGTGAAATCCGCGACGCCGACACGGCCCAGATCGCCGTCCAGTCGGCGCTTACCGGGCACCTCGTGTTCACGACCGTGCACGCGAACAACGTCTTCGACGTCATCGGCCGTTTCATCCACATGGGGGTCGACCCCTACAGCTTCGTCTCGGCGCTCAACGGCATCGTCGCGCAACGGCTCGTGCGCATGACTTGCCAGCACTGCGCGCAAGCCGCGACGCCGAACGCGGAACTGCTCGAGCTGTCCGGGCTCAGTGTCGACGACACGCGCGACTACAACTTCCGCCAGGGCGCGGGCTGCGGCCATTGCCGCGGCAGCGGCTACAAGGGCCGCCGAGCGGTCGCCGAGATCCTGCTCCTCACCGACACCCTGCGCGAACTCGTCGTCGCCCGCGCCCCGATCGGCCAGATCAAGGAAGCCGCGACACGCGGCGGCACGCGCAACCTGCGCGACGAAGCCCTCGCGCTGGTGAAGGCCGGCGACACCACCCTCGAAGAGATCAACCGTGTCACGCTGGTCGGCTGAACGGCTTCGCATCGGACTCTCCCCGGGCGAAGCAGCCTTGCGGCGCGGCGCGCAAACCCTGCGGCTGCGCGCCGCGGAACGCGGACCGGGCGCGCTGCTCGCGCCGCTGGCCGAAGCCCTTGCCGATCCTGCCTGGCAGGGAGGTCCGGTGGACGTCGTGTTGTCGCAGCACTTCGTCCGCCACGTCACGACACCGCCCCCGCTCGCCGCGCTCGCGCGCGACGAGGCGCACGCGCTGGTCAGCGCGGGCTTCGAGGACATCTACGGCGAGGAGGCCGCGGCCTGGACCGTCGCGGTCCACGATCAGCCGCCGCACCATGGTCTCGTCGGCGCCGCGGTCGACACGGCCTTCGTGCAGCGCCTCGACGCACTCCTGGCCGCGCAGGGCTTTCGCGCAAGCACGATCCGTCCGCTGTGCGCCGTCGCCGCGCCGCGCCTGCCGCGCAAGTTCAACGGCTGGTGGGCGCTGATCGAGCCGGGCTGGATGAGCCTGTTCCGACTGCGACGCGGCATCTGGGAAGCGACCGCGGCGCAGCCTGTCGACACCGCGTGGCCCGAGGCGCTCACCGAGTTCACCGCACGCGACGCCGACAGCGCAGCGCCCCCCGCGGTCTGCGTACAGCCGGTCGGGGTCGGCGCGGTCGCCGCCGCCTCCAACGCCGCGTGGCAGGTGCTCGCGCACGACGATGCGGCATACGGCGCGCTGGCGCTCGCGGGAATCTGAGCGTGGCCCGCCTCGACTTCGACTTCCATGCCCGGACGCGTCGCCCCGGAAACATCGCGATCGTGCTCGCGCTTGCCGGCGTGCTGGCTCTCGGGCTGTCGTGGAATGCGCTGCAGACCGCGCGCATGCGCGAAGCCGGGCTCGACCTCCAGATCGCCGCACTCGAACGGACGCCGCTCCGCCCCGTGGCGCGGCAGGCCGCAGCGCAAGACGCGGCAATCCCCCGTGTGCTCGCCCAGCTCGCGTATTCGTGGCAGCCGGCGTTCGCAGCACTGGCCGCGGCACGCAGCGACAAGATCGCGCTCGTCGCACTCGACGGATCGCAGGCGAAAAGCCAGCTGAAGCTCGTCGCCGAAGCGCGCCGGCTCGCCGATGCCGTCGACTTCGTCGACGCGCTGCAGCGACAGCCCGCGGTCAAGCGCGCCGCGCTGTTCCAGCACGAGGTGCAGGCCGACACCGCGCAGCAGCCGGTACGCGTCAGCATCGTCGTGGAGCTCGAGTCGTGAACGCGCTGCTGTGGCGGCTTCGGCAGGGTGCACGACGCCTCGGTGCGACCGGCCTTGTTGGCCTGGCCCTGCTTGCCGCCGCGCTCGGTTTGCAGCTGACCGCGGTGACAGCGACGCAGGCCTCGGTTGCCGCGAAGGAGGCAAGGCTCGCGCAATTGCGCGTCGCCGCGCAGGCGCGCGCGGCGCACCCGGCGCCCCCGCCGGTCGATCCGCTGGCGCGATTGCCGGCCAAGGGCAGCGCTTCCCGGCAGATCGGCGAGCTCGAACGGCTCGCACGTGACCACGGCCTCGAGCTGCCGCGCGGCCAGTACAGCGTCTCGGCCCTGAGCGGCACGCCGCTCCTGCGCTGGCAACTCGTGCTCCCGGTCGAAGCGAGCTATGCGCCGCTCCATGCCTTTCTCGTCGCCGCGCTCGCGCATTCGCCGAACCTGACGCTCGACGAATTCAAGCTCAAGCGCGAGCGGATCGAGTCCCCCGAACTGCAGGCCGAGCTGCGCCTGAGCCTGTTCGTCGAGGCCAAGCCATGAACGATAAACGCCGGCGTTTGCTCCTGTTCGTCGCACTCGCCGCAGTCGTCGGCTGGTCGAGCCGGCTTGCACTCGACGAGGCGGCGGTTGACGCGGAAGACGCGGCGATCGAACTCGCGGAGCCCGCGCGCGTCCGCGCCGACGCCCCGCGCGCCGCGGCGCCAGCCGCCGCGGCCAGCGCCAAGGCCGAGCCGGTAACAAAGGCGCGGCTCGAACTTGCCCGTGCCGACCTCTTTCCGCAGCAGACCTGGTACGTCCCGCCTCCGCCACCGCCTCCACCGCCCGCGCCGCCGCCCCCCCCGCCCCCGCAGGCGCCCGCGCTGCCGTTCGCCTACATGGGGCGCTGGGACGAAGCGGGCACCGTCACCTACTACCTCGCCCGCGGCGGCGCCAAACCCGTGAGCGTGCGCCCCGGCGAGGTTTTGGACGGCGTCTGGCGCCTCGAACCGACCACGGGTCGCACGCTCAGTTTCACCTACCTGCCGCTGAACCAGACGCGCAGTCTGCAAACAGGAGAATAAGTTGTCCTTCCATCCGTCGCCCTTGCTCACCGCGCTGGTCGCGTTCAGCCTGACCGCGTGCGCAGGCACCGGTCTCAAGGAGGGCCGCAAGCTGATCGACGCCGGGCAGCCCGAGGCCGGGATCGCGCGCCTGCGCACCGCCCTGGCCGAAGAACCCGACAACATCAAGCTCAAGGCCTACTACCATACGCAGCGCGAGCGCATCGCCAGCGAACTATTGGTGCGGGCGCAACAGGATGTCCACGCCGCACGCTTCGACGCGGCCGAAACCAAGCTCGACAGCGTGCTCGAAATGCATCCGGAAAATCCGCGCGCGCTCGCCCTGCGCGCCAATCTCGAGACGGCGCGCCGCCACGAAGCGGCCTTGCAGCAGGCGAACAAGGCGCTCGCCGCGGGTAAGGTCGACGCGGCCGCGCAGGCTGCGCGCGAGATCCTCGCGCAGGCGCCGGGGCATGCCGGCGCGCTTGCCCTGCTGCGGCAGACCCAGGCCGCGCACGCGCCCGACGAACTCGCGATGCGCCGGCTCGGCCCGGCCTTTCACAAACCGATCACGCTGGAATTTCGCGACGCGCCGCTGCGCAACGTCTTCGACATGATCGCCCGCCAGTCCGGCCTCAACTTCGTTTTCGACAAGGATGTCCGTCTCGACACCAAGGCCACGCTGTTCGCGCGCAACACGCCGATCGACGAGGCCGTCGACATGCTCCTGATGACCGGGCAGCTGTCGAAAAAGGTGGTCAACGCCAACACGCTGTTGATTTATCCCGACCAGCCGCAGAAGCAGAAGGCCTACCAGGAGCTGATGGTGAAAAGCTTCTACCTCGGCAACGCCGACGCCAAGGCGACGATGGCAATGCTGCGCACGCTGGTCAAGGCGAAGGACCTGCACGTCGACGAACGGCTCAACCTGCTGGTCATGCGCGACACGCCCGATGCGATCCGTCTCGCCGAGCGCATCGTCGCCGTGCAGGACCTGGCCGAGCCCGAGGTCATGCTCGAGGTCGAGGTGCTCGAAGTGAAGCGCGGGCGCCTGCTCGACCTCGGCATCCAGTACCCGACCAATTTCAGCCTGCTCAACCTGCCGCCGGCGACGAGTTCGACCATCGGCCCCGGCGGGGTCGTCACCAATACGACCCCGCCGCCATCGGTGCTGACCGTCGAGAGCCTGAAGAACATCACGGCGAGCCAGATCGCGATCAGCCCGACGCCCGGCGTCGACCTCAGAAAGCAGGACAGCGACGTCAACATCCTCGCCAATCCGCGCATCCGCGTGAAGAACCGCGAAAAGGCCAAGATCCACATCGGCGACAAGGTGCCGGTGATCACGTCCAACACGACGTCGACCGGCGTCGTCTCCGAATCGGTGTCGTATCTCGACGTCGGCCTCAAGCTCGACGTCGAACCGAGCGTGCTGATGCGCGAGGACGTGCAGATCCGCGTCGGCCTCGAGGTTTCCAACATCGTGCGCGAGATCCGCAGCGGCAACGGCACGCTGACCTACCAGATCGGGACGCGCAACGCCGGCACGACGCTGCGCCTGAAGGACGGCGAGACCCAGGTGCTCGCCGGCCTGATCTCGGACGAGGACCGCAGCACGGCGAGCCGCATTCCCGGGCTCGGCGATCTGCCGCTGATCGGCCGCCTGTTTTCGAGCCAGCGCGACGAGCGCAACAAGACCGAAATCGTGCTTCTGATCACGCCGCGGGTGCTGCGCAGCGACGCGACGCGGCTGCCCGCACTGACCGAATTCCGGGGCGGCACCGAGAACGCGATCGGCGGCGGCGGCGCCGTGCCGTTCAGCGCGCCGGCCCTGCCCGAAGCGTCGCAGCCGCCGCTGCCCGACGAAGGCCCGACCTCGCCGTCGGCGATTGCACCCGCGCCCGAGTCGGAGATCCCGCCGGCGCCCGACACGTTCGGGACGCCGAGCGTGCCTGTCCCACAGATTCCCGCACCGCCGGACGCGGCCGATTGACGATGGCCCGCGCGCCCGCAGGCTTCAGCCTGATCGAACTCATGGTCACGCTGGCCGTGCTGGCGCTCCTGGCGAGCGTCGCGCTGCCCTATGGCCAGCTTGCGCTGCAACGCCAGAAGGAGGTCGAATTGCGCGAGGCATTGCGCGAGATCCGCGGCGCGCTCGACGCCTACCGCCAGGCCGTGCGCGAGGGCCGGGTCGACGCGCCGGCCGACGCGAGCGGCTATCCGCCCGATCTCGACGCGCTCTGGCAGGGCGTCGCCGACAAGACCAAGCCGGACGCAAGCAAGCTTTATTTCCTGCGTCGTCTGCCGCGTGATCCCTTGTTCCCCGACGCGGCGGCGCCGCCCGCGTCGACCTGGGGCCTGCGCAGCTATGCGAGTCCGCCCGACGCCCCGGCCGCCGGAAAAGACGTATTCGACGTCTATTCGCTTTCGCCCGCGCTCGGCCTCAACGGCGTGCCCTACCGTGAGTGGTGACGACATGCGGCGGCGCCGCGGCTTCACCCTGGTCGAACTACTGGTCGTGATGGCGATCGTCGCGCTGCTCCTGACTCTCGCCATGCCACGTTATTTCGGCCACCTCGAAAGTTCGCGCGAAACGATCCTCAGGCAGGATCTGGCCGTGATGCGCGACGCGATCGACAAATACAACGGCGACACCGGCCGTTACCCCGAAAGCCTCGAGACCCTGGTCGAGGCCCGTTATCTGCGCGCGGTACCGGTCGACCCGATCACCGAACGCGCCGACACCTGGCAACCGCTGCCCCCCCCGGACCCCGAATCGGGCGGCGTGTACGACGTCAGGAGCGGCGCCCCCGGCACGGCGCGCGACGGGAGCAGCTATGCCGACTGGTGAGCGCGGCCAACGCGGCTTCACCTATCTCTACGTGCTGCTGATGATCGCGCTCGTCAGCCTCGGCCTGGCTGCGGCGGGCACGGTCTGGCGCACCGAGGCACGGCGGGCGAACGAAGCCGAATTGCTGTTCGTCGGCGCGCAGTACCGCCAGGCCATCGAGAGCTACTACACGCTCGACCCGGGCCTGCCGCGGCTGCCGCAAAGCGTCGCCGACCTGCTCGAGGACCGGCGCCGGCCCGAGCCGGTACGCCATCTGCGGCGGGCCTACCGCGATCCGATCACCGGCAGGGAAATGCAGTCCATCGTGGCGGAGGGCGAAGGCATCGTCGGCATGATGAGCGCAGCGCCCGGCCGTCCACTCAAGCAGGCGGGCTTCCCGCCCGAAGAGCAGGACTTCAGCGATGCCGAAAGCTACGCCGAGTGGCGCTTCGTCTTCGTCCCGCCGACCGCGCCGCGTGCCGACGGCGCATTCCCCGACGCGGCGGGCGCGCCCGGCCCGGCGCTGGACGGCTCAGGGCGCATGGACGCCCCCATCGAGCCCGGATACCCGCGATGAAACGCAGCCCCTTCCTGCAGCCGCTTTCCCGCGAACACCATGCCGCGCTCGTGCTGGCGCGCGCCTGCGAGCGGGCAGGCCGTTCGGGAAACGCCGACGACGTCGCCGCGACCTGTGCGCGTGCCATGCGCGAATACGCGGCACAGATCGAAGCCCATTTCGATCTCGAGGAGCGGCACCTGCTGCCGCTGTTGCAGAGCGACGCGGGGCAAGCGCTGGTGCGACGCACGCTCGCCGAGCACCGTGCGCTGCGCACTTTGCTCGACGGCTTGCGGCAGAACGACGCCGCGGCGCTCGCCCGTTTCGGCGACACGCTGGCGGCCCATGTGCGCTTCGAGGAGCGCGAACTCTTCCCGGCCATCGAAGCCGTGATGTAAGGCGTTCAACCGAAGCCGACGGCCGGCTTGGGGCTCGCGCGGCGCTTGCCTATAGTGAGTCTTTTCATCCAGGACCACGGAGACCCACATATGGCCAGAAGGACCAGCACCTCGACCCCCCGCACCCAGCCCTCGGAGGCGGTGCGCGGCTGGGATATGCCCAACGACGAACGTGAACGCATGATCCGCGAGGCGGCCTATTACCGCTATGTGCGCCGCGGCTACAGCGATGGACAGGACCTCGACGACTGGCTCGCCGCCGAGGCCGCGCTCTTCGCCGGCGAATGGGAACTCGCGGTCGACAAGCAGGGCCGCGACCTGCCGGCGGCGGACGAGGAGCCCGAAATCCAGCAACAAAGCGCGCGCAGCGCCGGCAAGGACGACGCGGTCAAGCGCGCGATCAGGAAAAGCCCGCGACGCGCGATTCCGCAGATCGAAGGCATCGATCCGGCGGAAGCGCCGGCGCGCGAATAAACCCGGAAATAAACGCCGCGGCGCCGGCTTGCGCCCGGCAGTGGCTCAGCTGATCGGCACCGAGCGCGCCTGTTCGCCGGGCAGCTTGGGCAGGCGCACGGTCAGAACGCCGTTGCTGTAGCTCGCCTCTGCCTTGTCGCTGTCGACGTTGCGCGGCAGGGGAACGCTGCGGTGAAACACGCCGTAGGCCCGCTCCATGACGTGATAGGTGCTGTCGTGGGCCTCGCGTGCGAAGTGTTTCTCGCCGGACAGCCTCAGCGTGTTGCCCTCGATCGTGATCGTGCACTCTTCCTTCTTCATGCCCGGCACTTCGAGGCGCACGAGCACGTCCTTCTCGGTTTCCTCGACTTCGCCCGCGAGCAGCGCCCAATGCGGAAAATCAAGGGGCCCGCCCTGTTCGGCCTCGTCCTTGTCCTTGTCGCGCGCAAAGTGCGTCAGCGCGTTGCCGCTGCTGCTGAGCAGTTCCCGCCAGCCTTCGGCGAGGCTTTCCCATGCGCGGTTGAGTTCGCGTCCGATGTTCTTTCCGGCTTGTTTCAGCGTGTGCAACATGACAGTGTCCTTTCGTCGTAGAGCTGTTTCAGATTAGTCGAGCCGTCGCCAAAAGGTGCGGCGCTGCTGGGACACCGCGCGTCGGCTCGCGTTCACCCGCGCGGTCCCCGCACCCCGCGCAGCGCCGTGTTCTATACCCATAGGGCGCCCCCTGACGCCGCCTATGCCCACGCACAACGCCGATATCGCCGCGGTCTTTTCCGAAATCGCCGACCGCCTTGAAATCCAGGGCGCCAACCCGTTTCGCATCCGCGCCTACCGCAACGCGGCGTTGACGCTCGGCGAGCTCGCGCAGGACGCGCGCGGCATGCTCGCCAAAGGCGAGGACTTGCGGCACATCCCCGGCATCGGCGACGACCTGGCGAGCAAGATCAGCGAAATCGTCGACACGGGCCGCTGCGATCTGCTCGAACGCCTGCGGCGCGACCTGCCGCCGGCCGTCACCGAGTTGCTGCGCATTCCCGGTCTCGGTCCGCGCCGGGTCCGCGCGCTCTATCACGATCTGCAGGTACAGACCGTCGAGCAGCTCTACCGCGCGGCGCGCGACGGCCGCATCCGCGCGTTGCCCGGTTTCGGCGAAAAAACCGAGCTTCACATCATCGAGGCGATCGAGGCACACGCGAGCAAGACGCAGCGCTTCAAGCTCGCCGTCGCCGCCCAGTATGCCGACGCGCTCAGCGCATTCCTGCAGACCCAGCCCGGGGTAACAAAGGTCGCGGTCGCCGGCAGCTTCCGGCGCATGCGCGAGACCGTCGGCGACCTCGACATCGTCGCGACGGCTGCCGCCGACAGCCCCGTGATCGCGCGGCTGACCGGCTACGACGAGGTCGCGACCGTCCTCGGGGCAGGCAGCACCCGCGCAAGCGTCGTCCTCAAGAGCGGCCTGCAGGTCGATCTGCGCGTCGTCGCCGAGCAGGCGTTCGGCGCGGCGCTGCACTATTTCACCGGATCCAAGGCCCACAACATCGCGCTCCGGCGGATCGCGCAAAGGCGCGGCCTCAAGATCAACGAGTACGGCGTGTTCCGCGACAGCGAGCGCATCGCCGGCGAGGACGAGAGCTCGGTCTACCGCAGCGTCGACCTGCCCTGGATTCCGCCCGAACTGCGCGAGGACCGCGGCGAAATCGAGGCCGCGCGCGCCGGCCATCTGCCGCGGCTGGTCGAGCGCGCCGACCTGCGCGGCGACCTCCACGCGCACACCACGGCGACCGACGGCCACGACAGCCTGCGCGAGATGGCGCGCGCAGCCCAGGCGATCGGCCTCGAGTATCTCGCGATCACCGAACACTCACGCCGTCTCGCGGTGGCACGCGGACTCGACCCGCTCCGACTCGCGCGGCAATGCGACGCGATCGACCGGCTCAACGCCGAACTCGACAGCTTCACCTTGCTGAAGGGCATCGAGGTCGACATCCTCGAAAACGGCGATCTCGACCTCCCCGACGACGTGCTCGGCCGCCTCGACCTGGTCGTCGGCGCGGTGCACAGCCGATTCGACCTCTCGCGCGCACGGCAGACGCGCCGCATCCTGCGCGCGATGGAACACCCGCACTTCACGCTGCTCGCGCATCCCACCGGGCGCCGGCTCGAGCACCGCGAGCCCTACGACGTCGACATGCTGCGCATCATCCGCGAGGCGAAAAGCCGCGGCTGCTTTCTCGAACTCAACGCCCATCCCGAACGCCTCGACCTGCTCGACACCCACTGCCACATGGCGAAGGAGGAAGGCGTGCTCGTGAGCGTCAACTCGGACGCGCACAGCCGCTTCGACTTCGCGAACCTCAGTTACGGGATAGGGCAGGCGCGCCGCGGCTGGCTCGAGAAGGACGACGTCCTCAACACCCGACCGCTCGCGGCGCTGAGACCGCTGCTGAAGCGCACGATGTAAGCCGGCGCCTGCGCGGCTTTTCGGCCGCCACTGACGCAGAGCGGCGTCAGCCGGCTCGCAGCCCCGGCAGCGCGCGTGTCACTCCGCCTCGGGCCCGCCGGGCGGCAGCTGGTGGTGACCGACGCTCACGCGCTTGGCCTGCGGGCCTTCGGCTGCCGACATGTCCTCGATGAACTTGACCGCGTCGCCCTCGCCGAGCTGCTCGAGCCTGACATTCACGAGGTTGGCGGCACTGAAATACCGCTCCTCGCCGTCCGGGCGGCGCACAAAACCGTAGCCCTCGTCGGGATAGAGACGGACGACCTCGCCGATGAACTCCCGGTCGTGGGTCTTGGTCTCACGGCGCAACCGCCGCGAATAGTCGTCGAGCTGGCGCCGCGCGGCGTCGAACGCGTCACGCAGCGCGACATAGACGTCTTCGTGCGCATCGCGGTTGACGACGATCTCGCTTCCCGGCACGCCGATATCGATCCGCAACTTGAATACCTTGCCCTGATGCTTGTGCTGGTGCGGCACTTCGAGCACCACGCGGCAGGACATGATCGGCTGGAAAAACGTCTCGAGCTTGTCGGCCTTCTCGCGGATGTGCGCCTCGAGCGCTTCGGAGGGCTCGATGTCGCGGAATGTGATCTGCAGCGGTGTCTTCATCGTCTCGTCCTTGCTTTGAGATTCGGAGATGGCGCGCGATGGCCCCTCGTCCCGGCCGGGCGGTGCTCAGGCCGGAGGGGTTCGGCTCAATGGAGTTCCTCGTCCTCGTCGTGGTGGAAGACGAGATCCTCGAGCGCGACGGCGGTCGGCTCCCCGACCGGCTGCTCACGGACCGGATGCTCCGCGATCACGACGGCCTGAAACATCCATTGCTCCTTCTCGAGCCAGCAGTAGCCGAACTGCCCGTTGTGCAAGCACTCCCTCGATTGCATGTCGTCTGCCCGCCTTTCGTCTCGAACGCGTGCTTCCAGTCTGGCACAGATTTTTCGCTCTGCCCCGGCGGGCAGCGACGGGGACGGCTGCTATAAAAAAAACGCGTAGCGCGTTTCCATCCTGCTCACCGTTTCTGGAACAGCCATGATTCCCAATTCCATCGATGTCTCGAGCCGCGTCAGCCCCAGGCTGACCGCCCTTCTGCTTAGCCGGATCAACGACCCCGACACCGAACAGCCGGTGACCCTGATCGCGGTGCGGCGCTTCCTGGCCGACCTGCTGCCGCGGGACTTCCGCGAGGCCGAACGGCTGCATCGCTTCGACGTCAGCGAATCGCTGCTCGACGAGCTCGACGCGCTGATCGAGGAATTCGACCAGAATGCGCTCGCCCTCGATTTCGCCCAGGCGTCGGCGAGCGAGGCCTTGTCGCGCGTGATCGAGGCCATGCTCGACGACGAAAACAACGAGAATCCGCCGACGCTGAGCCAGGTGCGCGCCGCCCTGCTCGACGGTCTCGGCGCGCGGCTCATCGGCGAAGGCGTGCTCGACGACGATGAGGACGACACGCTGCTTGCCGAAATCGACGCGCTGATCGAGCAGTTCGGCGAGAACACTTCCGCCGAGGAGTGCCTGCGCTATGAATGAGCACGGCGCGGGGGGACTTCCGTGCTGAGAAACACGCGGACCCGCCGCGCGCTCGCGGTGGCGCTGATCGTCGCCGGCGGGGCGCTGCTCTACCTCGCCCCCGAGGCCTGGGCCGGCGGCGTCGTGGTGCTCGCGCTCGGCGTGCTGCTCGAACTCGCCGGCGTCGTGCTCGAGCGCCGCAGCTGAGGCACGGCAGCCGTGGATTCATCGTCCTAGTATGAAAGCACACCCTTGCGCCGCCTGCGTCAGGGGCAGATTCATGCCCTGCGGCGTGCGCGGCCGCCTGCCCAGCCGGTTCTTCGACCTGAAAGGAGCCCCCCGATGAAAACCTTCAACGGTTTCACCCCTGTCCGCCATGACCGTCTGATCGAGGAAGCCCGAATCGATCCCTACCGCGCGACCCGCAAGCCGCCCGAGCCGACCGTGTGCCCGCAATGCAGCGCGGTATTCCACGAGGGCCGCTGGCAGTGGATCGCCAAGCCGGCGAATGCGCACGAGGAATTGTGCCCCGCGTGCCGGCGCATCGCCGAGGAACTCCCGGCCGGTTTCGTTTCTATCGGCGGGCCCTTCTTCCAGCAGAACCGCGACGAACTGATGAACCTGATCCGCAACGAAGAAGAGCGCGCCAAGGCCGAGCACCCGTTGAAGCGCATCATGAAGATCGAGGACGACGCCGACGGCATCCTCGTGACGACGACCGAGATCCATCTCGCCCGCGGCATCGGCGAGGCGCTTCACCACGCCTACCAGGGCGAACTCGAATTCCATTACAACGAAAACGAAAACCTGCTGCGCGTCGTGTGGGAACGTTAGGGCACCCGACTCTCTCTTCCTTTGGCGGCCCATGCGCGCGATGCCGCCCCGGGCCTGCCGCAGCGCGGCACCCCGCACGGCGCGCTTGCGAGCGCCGCGTCCATTCAACACGAGGCAAGGATCCGTCCGATGCACCCGATCACCTTCCGCCTGCCGATCAAGATCCTGCCGCAGCCGGACGAGACGACCTGCGGGCCGACCTGCCTGCATGCCGTCTACCGTTACTGGGGCGACGACGTCCCGCTTTCGGCGGTGATCGACCGCACGCACCGCCTCGAACACGGCGGCACCTTCGCGATTTTTCTGGCCTGCGACGCGCTGCGCCACGGCTATGAAGCGACGATCTACACCTACAACCTCACGGTCTTCGACCCGAGCTGGTTCAAACCCGGCGTCGACATCGCCGAGCGGCTTGCGCGCCAGCGCGAGCTCAAGCACGACACGCGGCTCCAGCACGTCACCGAGGGCTACCTCGAATTCCTCAGACTGGGCGGCAAGCTGCGCCTGACCGACCTGTCGCGACCGCTGATCAAGGGCCTCCTGCGGCGCAATCTGCCGATCATCACCGGGCTCAGTTCGACCTACCTCTACCGTGCGATGCGCGAACACGGCCCCGACGACCAGCCTGACGATCTGCGCGGCCTGCCGTCCGGCCATTTCGTCGTGATCGCCGGCTACGACCGCGAGCGCCATACCCTGCTCGTCGCCGACCCTTACTCGCGCCACCCCTACACGCCGTCGCACGAGTATTGGGTCAGCATCGACCGCGTCATCGGCGCGGTGCTGCTCGGCATCGTCACCCACGATGCCAACCTGCTGTTCATCTATCCGCCGCGCGCGTTGCCGCGGGCCTGAACGTGCGCGTCCTCATCGTCGTCGACGACCCGCCCGACTGGCCCCTCGACATCCCCGGCATCGGGGTCGTCGCGGCCGAGGCCTATCTGACCGACCCGACCTACGGCGACGACCGCTCGGTCAAGGTCTTCAACCTCTGCCGCTCCTACCGCTACCAGAGCACGGGCTACTACGTCTCGCTGCTCGCCGAAGCGCGCGGGCACCGCCCGCTGCCCCGGGTCGGCACGATCGAGGACCTCGCCTCGCCGAAGCTGTTGCCGCTCCTGGTCGGCGACCTCGACGCGCTGGTGCAGACCGCGCTGGCCCCGATCAAGTCGCAGAGCTTCGAGCTCAGCATCTATTTCGGCCGCAACGTCGCGAGCCGTTACGACGCCTTGAGCCAGCAGCTGTTCGCCCGCCTGCAGGCACCGCTGCTGCGTGCATATTTCGAGCGCCGCAACGGCGACTGGCGGCTCGCGGAGGTGCAGGCCATCGCGGCGAGCGAAATCCCGGTCCCGCACCGCGAGTTCGTCGTCGAGGCGGCGACGGCCCATTTCACCGGCCATCGCCGCATCACGCGCAAGCGCGCGGCGCCGCGCTTCAATCTCGCGATCCTGCACGACCCGGCCAATCCCGAGCCGCCGTCCAACGCGCGGGCGATGCGCCGCTTCGAGAAGGCTGCCGAAGAGCTAGGCCTCCAGGTCGCCTTGATCACACGCAACGACCTCGAGCGCCTGCCCCGCTTCGACGCCCTCTTCATCCGCGACACGACCTATCCCAACCATTACACCTACAGCTTTTCGCGTCGGGCCGCCGCCGAGGGCCTGGTCGTGATCGACGACCCCGACTCGATCCTCAAATGCAACAACAAGGTCTATCTCGCCGAACTGCACGTCCGCCACCACATTCCCGCGCCGCGAACGCTGGTCGTGCACCAGGGCAACATCGGCGCGATCGTCGCGACTCTCGGGCTGCCGTGCGTGCTCAAGCAGCCCGACAGTTCCGGATCGCTCGGCGTCGACCGGGTCGACACCGAGCCCGAGCTGCTCGCCAAGGTGAGGACAATGCTGCGCAAGTCCGAACTCGTCGTCGCCCAGGAATGGCTGCCGACGGCCTTCGACTGGCGGATCGGCGTCCTCGACCACCGCCCGCTCTACGTCTGCAAATACTTCATGGCGCCCGGCCACTGGCAGATCGTCAAGCGCGAGCCCGGCCGCAAGGGCTACCAGGAAGGCCGCGTCAAGGCGGTCGCGGTCGCCGAGGTGCCGGAGGAAGTGATCAAGATCGCGCTGCAGACGGCCGACCTCATCGGGGACGGGCTCTACGGCGTCGACGTCAAGGTCGTCGGCAATCGCTGCTACGTCATCGAGGTCAACGACAACCCCAACATCGACGCCGGCAACGAAGACGGCGTGCTGAAGGACGCGCTCTACCGCGAAATCATGGGCTCCTTCGTGCGTCGCCTCGAGGCCCGCAAGCTGGGTCATCCCCAATGAATCCGCCTGCGCTCGACGCCTTTGCGGGTTACGGCGTCGAGCTCGAATACATGGTCGTCGCGCGCGACACGCTCGCCGTGCTGCCGATCGCCGACCGTCTGCTCGCGAGCGCCGCCGGCCGCGCGGCCAGCGCGGTCGTGCGCGGCGGTTTCGGCTGGTGCAACGAAATCGTCCTGCATCTGGTCGAGATCAAGAATCAGGCGCCCGCCCCGGCGCTCGCGCCGCTCGCCGCCGGCTTTCAGGCCGAGGTCGCCGCGATCGGGCAATTTCTGCAGCCGCTCGGCGCGCGCCTCATGCCGACCGGTATGCATCCGTGGATGGACCCGCGGCGCGAAACCCGCCTCTGGGCGGACGATCCGGCCGGCATCTACCGCGCCTACGACCGCATCTTCGACTGCCACAGCCACGGCCAGGCCAACCTGCAGAGCATGCAGCTCAACCTGCCCTTCGCCGACGACACGCAATTCGCCCGCCTGCACGCCGCGATCCGGCTCGTCCTTCCGATCCTGCCCGCGATCGCCGCGAGCTCGCCCCTGGCCGATGGCCGTCCGGCCGCCCACCTCGACGCGCGCATGGCCGCCTACGCCGGCGCCGTCGCGCGGGTTCCCGCCGTGATCGGCGAACTCGTGCCCGACACGGCCACCGGCCGCGCCGACTATGTCGAACAGGTGCTCGCGCCGATGTACCGCGCGATCGCGCCGCTCGACCCGGACGGTGTGCTGCAGCACGAATGGCTCAACGCGCGCGGCGCAATTCCGCGCTTTGAACGCGACGCGATCGAAATCCGCGTGGTCGACATGCAGGAATGCCCCGCGGCCGACCTCGCGATCGCCGCGGCGACCGCGGCGGCGGTGCGCGCGCTCTACGACGCGACCTGGTCGTCGCTGTCCGAACAACAGGCGATCGCGACCCCCGTCCTCACGCGGCTGATGCACGCCTGCGTGCGGTACGGCGACGCGGCACTGATCGACGACGGGCCCTATCTGCGGCTGCTCGGACTACCTGCCCACCCCGTCGCGGCGGCCGAGGTCTGGCAGCACCTGATCGAAACCACCGGCGTCGGTCGCGCCGCGCCCTGGCGCGAGCCGCTGCAATGCATGCAGCAGCAGGGACCGCTCGCGCGCCGGATCTTGCGCGCCCTCGGGGCCGATGCGACGCGGCAGCGCCAGCATGCGGTCTACGAAGCGCTCTGCGATTGCCTCGATGCCGGGCGGATGTTCACGCCGTGACGATGCCCGGGAGACCCGCGCTCCTGATCAGTTGCGAACATGGCGGCAGGCGCATTCCACCGCCCTACCGCAGCCTGTTTGCCGGCCACGACGCGCTGCTGCGCAGCCATCGCGGCCACGATCCCGGCGCGCTTGCCCTCGCACGTGAGATGGCCGCAGCTTTCGGCGCGCCACTTATCCAGTCGACGGTCAGTCGCCTGCTCGTCGACCTCAACCGCTCGCCCGGCCATCCCCGCCTGTATTCGCCGATGACCCGCGGGCTACCCGCCGCCGCGCGGCGCGAAGTCTTCGCACGCTATTACTTGCCTTATCGCGCGCGTATCGAAGCCTACGTGGCGCGCGTGATCGAAAACGGCGAGCGTCTCGTCCACATCGCGTCGCATAGCTTCACGCCGGTGCTCGACGGCGAGGTGCGCCATGCCGATGTCGGCCTGCTCTACGACCCGTGGCGTCCCGGCGAGGTCGCACTGTGCCGCGGCTGGCAGCGCGCCATCGAGGCCCGCGCGCCAGCTTGGAAGGTGCGCCGCAACTACCCCTATACCGGCAGCTCCGACGGCCTGACCGCTTACCTGCGCAAGCGGTTCGGACCCGCGCAGTACGTGGGCGTCGAACTCGAAGTCAACCAGAAATACGTTTTCGCGCGTGGCCGCGCGTGGCGCGCGCTGCGCGAAACCCTGATCGAGACCCTCGGCGACGCGCTCTGAAGCGGCGCTCGCGTTCGGAGCCGTCCGCCGCCTACAATCAGAAACGTCAACAACCCAGCCCGCGCCCGGTGACGAATCTTCCGATCTCGACTCGACTGCTGTTGAGCTACCTCCTCGTCGCCGTGCTGCCGCTTGCCGGCCTCGCGGCGTTCTATCTCGCCTCGTTCGAGGCCTCGCTGACGCAAACCGTGCTCGCGAACATGGCGAGCGTCGCCGACAAGAAAGCCGCGCAGATCGACAGCTACCTGCGCGAGCGCTCGGAGGACGTCGCCCAGCTCGCCCTGCGCCCCGCGGTCCGCAACGGGTTGCTCGAACTCACGCGCGCGTTTCGCGCGGGCGGCCCCGCTGCGCCGGCCTATCTCGACGCCACGCTTCAACTGCGGCGGGCGCTCGAAGATGGCGGAGCCGCGTCGGGTTTCTACGACCTGCTGCTGGTCGACGCCGAAGGCAACGTGCTGTTCACGCTCAAGCGCGAGCCCGACCTGCTCTCGAATTTGCGCCACGGCCCCTACCGCGACACCGAACTCGCAGCGGGATACGCGCGCGCGATGCGGAGCGGCAAGCCGCTGCTCACGCGCTTTGCGCCCTACGCGCCATCCGACAACCGCCCGACGGCGTTTTACGTGACGCCCCTGCGCATCGACGGCGAGGTCCACGGCGCGCTCGCCTTGCAGCTCGACGTGCAGCGCCTCATGACGGTCACGGTCGACCGCATCGGCCTCGGACGCACTGGCGAAACGGTTCTGGCGCAACGCGACGGGGACGAGGCGTATTACACCGGCCCGCTGCGCCACGTGCGTGACGCCGCCTACCGCTATCGCGTGCCGCTCAAGCAGGGGGCTGCCCCGATGATCGCGGCGCTCGCCGGCAGGAATGGCGACGGGGTCGTGCGCGACTACGCCGGGATCGAGACGGTCGCGGCGTGGCGTCATCTTCCGGCCCTGGACTGGGGCATGGTCGTGAAAATCGACGCCGACGAGGCGCTCGCGCCCGCGCACCATTTGCGCCAGCTGACCTACGTGGCGCTCGCGCTGTTTCTACTGCTCTCGGCTGCAACCGCCTTTTTGCTCGGCCGCCGCTTCGCCCGCCCGATTCGCGCGATGACGCGCGTCGCGGACCAGATCGCCGCCGGCGATCTGCGTCAGCGCGTGCCGCAGGACGGAGGCGACGAACTCGGACGTCTGGCCGCTGCATTCAATCGCATGGCCGACACGCTGGCGGCGTCCTATGACAACCTCGAAGCCGAGGTGGAAAAACGCTCGCGCGAATTGCGCGAACTTTCCGCGCTGCAGGGCGCGATCCTCGAGCACGCGGGGGCGCTGGTCGTGGTCCTCGACCGCGAGGGCCGCATCCGCCGCTTCAACCGTGCGTGCGAGGCTTTGACGCAGTATTCGTTTTCCGAGGTCGAAGGCCGCCAGGTATGGGATTTCATCCCGCCCGAGGAACGACGGATCGTGCAGGACGAGGCGTTTGCGGTCCTCTTCAACGATCCGGAGCAGTCCCGGAGCACGCTCACCAATCACTGGGTCGCGCGCGACGGAGGTCGCCGTCTGATCGAATGGTCCAATTCCGTGTTGCACGACGCGCAGGGCAAAGTCGAATTCGTCGTCGCCGTGGGCAACGACGTCACCGATAAAATGCGGGCCGAAGCCGCGCTCAAGGAAAGCGAGAGCCGGCTCAAAGAGGCGCAGCGTATCGCCCAGGTCGGCAGCTGGGCGCTCGATCTCGTCACGGGTAAATTGATCTGGTCGGACGAGATGTTTCGCATTTTCGAAACCGACGAGGCGGCGTTCGGCCAGTCGTACGAGGCCTTCCTCGATGCACTCCATCCGGAAGACCGGGAGCACGTGAACAAGGCCTACATGCATTCGGTCACCAACCACACGCCCTATGACCTCGTCCACCGGCTTCTTCTGCCGGACGGCCGGGTCAAATGGCTGCATGGGCGCGGCGAGACACGCTACGGCAAGAACGGCGATCCGATCGCTTCCTGCGGTACCGTGCAGGACATCACGGCCCGCAAGAAGCAGGAAGACGCGCTGCGGCTCTACGCGAGCATTTTCGAGCACAGCGGCGAAGCGATCCTGATCGCCGACCAGGCGCGCCACATCATCGCGGTGAACCCTGCGTTCACCAACCTGACGGGCTATGCGCTCGACGACATCCGCGGCGAGGAACCGACCATTCTTGCCGGGGGGCAAGCGTCCGAAGAGAGCTATCGCAGCACCTGGGCGTCGCTCGAGCAAACTGGCTATTGGCAGGGCGAAATCATCGACCGCCGCAAGGACGGGACGCTCTATCCGAAGTGGATGGCGGTATCGGTCGTGCGCGATGCGGACGGCGTCCTCACCCATTACGTCGCGAGTTTCACCGACATCACCGAGCGCAAGCTCGCAGAGGCACAGATCAAACATCTCGCCTATCACGACCCGCTCACCGGGCTCAGCAACCGCTTCAGCCTTCAGACGCAACTCGACCAGACCCTCGCGCTGGCGCGTCGCGAACAGCGCACCCTGGCGGTCGTCTTCCTCGACCTCGACCGCTTCAAGTCGATCAACGATAGCCTCGGTCACGCGCTCGGCGACCAGTTGCTCGTCGAGGTCGCCCGTCGTCTGCGCGACAACGTACGCGACAGCGACATCGTCGCACGCCTCGGCGGCGACGAGTTCGTCGTCGTGCTGACCGAAGTGGGCGACGCAGCAGGCGCGGCGCGCGTGGCCGACAAGCTGCTGGGCGCGCTGGTTCCGCGCTACCGGATCGGCGGGCACGCGCTGCACACCACCGCGAGCATCGGGATCTCGCTCTATCCGCACGACGGCGACGACGCTGACGCTTTGATGAAGAACGCCGATACCGCGATGTATCACGCCAAATCGCAAGGTCGCGACAACGTGCAGTTCTTTACGCCCGAGATGAATCAGTCGGTGCTCAAACGCCTGCAGTTCGACCACGATCTTCGGGTGGCCGTCGAAGCAGGCCAGTTCGAATTGCATTACCAGCCGCAGATCAACAGCACGAGCGGCCGGGTCGTGAAGGTCGAAGCGCTGGTTCGCTGGCAGCACCCGCGCGAGGGCTTGGTGTCGCCGGCAGAATTCATTCCGATCGCCGAGGAGACAGGACTGATTCTGCCGCTTGGTGAGTGGGTGCTCAACGAGGCCTGTCGCCAACTCAGGCTCTGGCGCGACGCGGGTATCACCGACCTGACCGTCGCGGTCAATCTTTCGGCGCATCAGTTGCACTCGCCCGCCCTGATTCCCATGGTCGCGCGCACACTCGGCAACCACGGACTCGAGGGCGCCGACCTCTGTCTCGAAATCACCGAGTCGGTCGCCATGCGCGACACGACGGCAAGCATCGCGCAACTCCAGGCGCTGCGCGACCTCGGCATTCATCTGTCAATCGACGACTTCGGCACAGGCTACTCGTCGTTGAGTTACCTCAAGCTGCTGCCGATAGACACGCTGAAACTCGATCAGTCCTTCGTGTGCGAGATCGAGTTCAACCCCAGCGACGTCGCGATCTGTGCGGCGACGATCGCGCTCGCGCACAGTCTCGGTCTCGAGGTCGTCGCCGAAGGTATCGAGACCGAGACCCAGCGCAGGCTGCTCGCCTCGCATCGCTGCGACTTCATGCAGGGCTATCTGTTCAGCGCGCCGCTGCCGGCAGAGCGCGCGCTTGCCTACATACGCGAGCAGCAGGCCGCGTGAGGGGCGGCATGCCGACACGAAGCGGCGACAGGCGCGGTCGCCATCCGGACCCCCAGTTGCTATCCTCAGTTCAGGAGTGCCCGCCACGCCTCAAGGAGGATCGATGACCGCCCTCACCAAGCCGCAGCTCGACCAGCTCACCGACCAGCTTCGCGCCAACCGGCAGGCGCTGCGCCAGGAAGTGCGCGAGGAACTCGAAAATTCGGGGGAGCAGCACCGTATCGCGATCCTCAACGCCGAACCCGGCGACAAGCAGGCCAACGAGGACGTCTACGTCGCCGTCCGCGACGCCTTCGACGCGGCCAAGCGGCGCCTCGAGGACTACGCGCGCCAGCTGTGAGCGCGCGCTGCGGCAGGGCGCGATGACCGCCGCACTCGATACGCCGGCGCCGGGCACGGCGCTGATTCGCGCCCTCCACGATCCGGCCTGCTACGACCATCCCATCGCGCCGGTCCGCGTGATCGAAACCCACATCTCGTGGGTTTTGCTCACCGGCGACTACGCCTACAAAATCAAGAAACCGCTCGACCTCGGTTTCCTCGACTTCAGCACGGTCTCGGCGCGCCTGCATGCGTGCTGTGACGAAGTGCGCCTCAATCGCCGGCTCACGCCGGACATCTACCTCGACGTCGTCGCGATCAGCGGCACGCCCGCCGATCCGCGCATCAACGGCAGCGGCGAAGCCTTCGAGTTCGCGGTGAAGATGCGGCAGTTCGACGCCGACGCGACGCTCGACCGGCTCGACGCCGCGGGCCGGCTGACCGCCGGGCACGTCGACGCGATCGCGACGACGCTTGCGCGCTTTCATCTCGAAGACGCTGCGCGCGCCGGTGCCGACAGCGCATGGGGCGAGCCTGAGGGGGTCTGGGCGCCGATGGCGCAGAACTTTGCCCAGCTCGCGCCGCGGCTCACCGACGCGGACGAACGGGCGCTGCTCGACCGGCTGCAGGATTGGAGCGAAGCCGAGCATCGGCGTCTCGTGCCACTGCTCGCCGCGCGCAAACGCGAGGGCTTCGTGCGCGAATGCCACGGCGACCTCCATCTCGGCAACCTCGCCTGGGTCGACGACGGCCTGCTGGCCTTCGATTGTCTCGAGTTCGACGCGGAACTGCGCTGGATCGACATCCAGTCCGAGATCGCGTTCTGCTACATGGACCTGCTGCAGCGCGGCCATGCCGAATGGGGGTGGCGCTTCGTCAACCGCTGGCTCGAGGAGACCGGCGACTACGCCGGCCTCGCGCTGCTGCGCTTCTATGCGGTCTATCGCGCACTCGTGCGTGCCAAGGTCGCCGCCGTCGACGGCGCGCAACACGACGACGCGGCAGCACACCCCCGGCGGCAGGTGCGAACCCTGCTCGATCTGGCGCAGACGCTCGTCGAATCGCCTGCGCCGCGACTCGACATCACCCACGGCCCCTCGGGCGCCGGCAAGACGACCGTCACCGACCGCCTGATGCAGGCACCGGGCGCGATCCGTCTGCGCTCCGACGTCGAGCGCAAGCGGCTTGCCGGCCTGCCGGCGCTCGCCCGCAGCGGGGCCGGCGTCGGCGAGGCGCTTTACGCCGAAGACGCGACGCGCGCGACCTATGCGCGGCTCGCCACGCTCGCCGCCGACCTGCTCGATGGCGGCTGGCCCGTGGTCGTCGACGCTACCTTCGGCGCGCGCTGGCAGCGCGACCTTTTGCGCACCGTGGCCGAGTCTCGCGGCGTCGCGTTCCGCATCCTCGACTTCAAGCTCCCGCCTGCCGTCCTGCGCGAGCGCGTCGAAGCGCGTGCACGCGCGCTCACCGACGCATCCGAAGCCGACCTCGGCGTGCTGGCCCGCCAACTCGAAAGCGCCGAACCGCTCGCCGCCGACGAGCAGGCGCTGGCCGTGGACGCGGCGTCCTGAGCCGCCGCGGACCGGGCACCCGCTTCTCCACGATTCGAAAATCGCCGGCGCCGGGGCCGGCCTCACATTGGCGATTCGCGCGGACCGTCTACCATTCGAACAGACATCCGCTTTGCGAGGAACCCATGTCGAGAACGACGGAATTGATGAAGTTTCCCGGCGTGAGCGCCGCCACGCTGTTTTCCCGAAAGGGCTACCCGGATGAATTCGCCGGCCTGAGCGAAGCGGCGGCCACCGAAATGGCGACGCTCTGCGCCGCGATCACGATGACCGTGGAAATGCAGGGCCGGATGCTCGCACGCATGAGCGACCGTCCGGGCTGGGAGAACTGCTGCGGGTGGATGATGTGGGGACCGGAACAATCGGTGTTCGCCGTGCGCGACAGCGCCTGCATCGCACGCGCCGCCGAGGTGCCGTTCAAGCGTCTGATCGATGCCATGGAATCCCTGGCGGCCGAGCAGATCATCCAGCCCTCACTCTAGGAGACACTCATGCCGGTGCTGCAAGAACTCATGGATTTACCGGGCGTCTACGGCGCGATCGAATTCTCGTGCACGGGCGAACTGGGTGAAACCCGGGGCGAGATCGAGCCCGACTTCGCCCGCATCCTCGCGCAGATGTGCGCCGCGAACATGGCGATCTACCGGATGCAGGCGACCGGCTGGACGCAGCTGACCGGCCAGGGCGGCTTCCTCCCCGAACGCGGCTTCGCCTTGATGACGCTCGACCACGTGCTCATGGGCAGGGACGGCCAGGCCGTGCTCGCCCATCGTGCGCAATTCGACTATGACCTCGCCTACCGTCGTTTCAACGCAGCGATCGAAGCAAATCCCTGAGAGGAGGCCGTCCATGATTGAGCTGGAGCGTCTCGTGCTGCTTCCCGGCGTCGTCGCGGCATTGCGCTTCAACGACGACGGAACACCGGCCGAAGCGGTCGGCGACCTCGACCAGATCGACGTCGAGCTGGCCGCCGAACTCTGTTACGCCAACGGCCGTTTCATGCATCACAACAGCGACATGCTGATGACGTTTTCCGGCAAGGACGGATGGGCGCCGCGCGGCTGGGTCATGAACGGCGAGTTGCTGTCGGTCTGTGGCGCCGGCGACCTTGCATGCTTCGTTCGCAACGACGAGGCGGCTGTCAACGACCTGCTCCACCTCATCGCCGAGGTCTAGGCCCCACTCGGCCTGAGCCTCTCTGCTCGCACCGATCCAACGCGCCCTGCGCGCGCCTTCGGATCCGTCGCGTCTTCGCGCACGGCCGGTCGGCTGCGCGCCTCGTCCCGATCTGCCTTCCCCGTCACTCCGTGTTGCGCCTTGCCGCGGCTTCCGTCCGCGGCGTAACGACCTTCGACTCACGCTGGCGCCGACCACGATCCTCGACCAATCTGGCGAGTCCTTTGGCGTTGGCGGACCGATATAGGAAACTGTCGGCCCCGCAGGCCCCTCCGGAGAACTGCCTCGGGCGCCGATTCCACCTCGAATCCACCTGACGGAAAGCACGTAAATGTTTGATCTTCTGGAAAACTTTGGCAAATCATTCATCGCCTCGTCGTGGCTGCCGCAAGTCTTGCTCGTGACCGGCGCCGTCGTCACGGTCAACGTCGTCGCCTACACCGTTCTCCACTACCTCGAAAAAGCCGCGCGCCGGACCGCCGCGGTGTGGGACGACGCCCTGATTCAGGCGGCGCGCCGGCCGGCGACGCTGGCGCTCTGGGTGATCGGCGCGTATTACGCGGCCCGCGTCATCTACGCGCACCAGGAGCGCAGCTTCCCCGACGGCCTCACGCTCGCGCGCGACAGCGTCGTCATCGCCGCCTTCGCCTGGTTCCTGCTGCGCCTGATCGGCAACGCGGCGCGCGGCATGCGGGCACGCGCGCTCGAACCGGGGTGCAAGGTCGATCTGACGACCGTCGACGCGCTGTCGAAGCTCGGACGCATCAGCATCGTCGTTCTTGCCGGTCTCGTCGTCGCGCAAACCCTCGGGTTCAGCGTCTCGGGCGTGCTCGCCTTCGGCGGCATAGGCGGCATCGCGGTCGGTTTCGCTGCCAAGGACATGCTCGCCAACTTCTTCGGCGGGCTGACGATCTACCTCGACCGCCCCTTCGTCGTCGGCGAATGGATCCGCTCGCCGGACAAGGAGATCGAAGGCACCGTCGAATACATCGGCTGGCGTCACACGCGGGTGCGTGCGTTCAACAAGAATCCGATCTATGTGCCGAACGCGCTGTTCACCAACATCGTCGTCGAAAACCCGACCCGCATGACCAATCGGCGCATCAAGGAAACGATCGGCATCCGCTATCAGGATTTCGACAAGATGGCGGCGATCGTCGCCGAGGTGAAAGCCATGCTGCAGGCGCATCCCGAAATCGACAGCGAGACGACGCTGATCGTCAGCTTCAACGCCTTCGCCGCGTCGTCGCTCGATTTCTTCGTCTACACCTTCACGCGCACTGTCGAGTGGATTCACTTCCACGAGGTCAAGCAGGACGTGCTGCTGAAAATCGGCGCGATCATCAGCGCCCACGGCGCCGAGATCGCCTATCCCACGCGCAGCCTGCACATCGAATCGACCCTCGATCCGGCCTCGTCCGAGCCGCGAGCGCCCACAGCCGACGCGGCCTGAGCGCTGGCCGCCTTGCCGAATAACGGCCCGAGGCGGCATAATGGCGGTCTTCAGTCAGTCCCTTCCGTGCCCGCACGGGCATCCGTCGGTTCTCCTCACTGGCTTTCCACCGCGCGTCAGCGCGGCCGCACCACCGGCACCGCGAACTTTCGCACCTGCCCGGGCAGCGTCTCGCGCCGCCCTTCACGAGGAACACGCAATGGCAAAAGAAGAAGTTATCGAAATGGAAGGCGTCGTCAACGAGGTCCTGCCGCAGACCCGCTTCCGCGTCACGCTCGACAATGGCTTCGAGATCACGGCCTATGCCTCCGGCAAGATGCGCAAGCACCGCATCCGCATTCTCGCGGGCGACAAGGTCACGGTCGAGATGTCCCCCTACGACCTGACCAAGGGCAGGATCAACTTCCGCCACAAGGACGCCCATCAGGCGCCGAGACCCACGGTCGCCCGCCGCTACAACTAAGTCCCTTCGGAACCCGCTTCCGGGCTCACCAGCGGAGTTCGAGGCGGCCGTCCGGTCCCGGTTCCACGCGGGTGCCGAGCATCCGCCCCTCGCGATCCAGGCGCCCGCGCAACCACGCCGCGTCGTCGGCCGCAGCGAAGCCAAGCCGGAAGCGCCGGATCTGCATCGGCGTCATTTCCAGTCCCCGCAGACGGCCGCTCGCCCCGTCGATCTCGAGAAAGTACATCAGGCACAGGTCGCTGCGATACGCGGCGTGGTTCGTGATGCCCTCGTAGTCGTTGAGAAAGTCGCCGCACCCATAGAGGATCGGCCGCTCCCGATGGACCTCGATGCCGATCGGGTGGTGCGACGAGTGTCCGTGAACGACGTCGACGCTACAACGCTCGATGAGCCCGCGCGCAAAGGCACGATGCGCGGCCGGTATGCCGTAGCCCCAGTTTCCGCCCCAATGGATCGACGCCACGACGATGTCGCCCGGCTGTTTGACGGCCGCAACGTCCGCCGCGATTCCGCGCAGCGTCGCGGCCGAGAGATCGGGCAGCAGGTTCACGCCCGGCGCGTCCGCCGCGGCAGCCCACGCGGCCGGGACCCCGCTGCTCGAGAGGCCGCAGGAAAACACCAGCAACCGGCCGCCCCCCGGGCAAGGCAGCAGCGCGGGCGCCGCCGCTTCGGCGAGGTCGTGCCCTGCCCCGCAGGTCGCGAGCCCGGCACCATGCAGCGCGTCGAGCGTGTCGACCAGGCCGCTCACGCCCCAATCGAGGACGTGGTTGTTGGCAAGCGCGCAGCCGTCGATGCCGGCGGCCGTGAGACAACCCGCGTTGCCGGGGTGCATGCGGTAATGAATGCCTTTGCCGTGCTGCCAGTCGTCGCTTGCGGTGACAGCGGTCTCGAGGTTGACGAAGCGAAGGTCGGGCGCCACGCGGGCCCATTCGGCGAGCGCGTCGCCCCAGACGTAGTCGAATCCGACCGGCCGCGGAATCGGGCCGTGGGCTCGCTCGGCCAGCCGCACGTAATCCTTTGCCGACGTCGCGTAGCCTTCGTGCAGGGCCGGGTCGCCCGGATGCGGCAGCACCTGGTCGATGCCGCGCGCGGTCATCACGTCGCCGCAGAGAAAAAGGATCATGCGTCGCCTCCCCTGAATGCTACGCCACGGTGAACGCCCGCCGACCAGCCTGCCCCTCTGTCCACCGATGGACATCTCCGAGCCCTGCGCTTTCGGTCCACGACCCCTCCCCTCGCGCGCCCGCTCTCAGCTTGGCATACGATGAAAGTACCGCCAGTCTCCCGTCGGAAAAAGCCATGGGACGCGAAGAACTCTGCCTGTTCAGCCTCAACGCGAGCCGCGGCCTCGGCGAGCGCATTGCCGCCCGGCTCGGCCAGCCGCTGGCCGAGCACGAGGAGCGTGAGTTCGAGGACGGCGAACACAAGGCACGCCCGCTCGAGAGCGTGCGCGGCCGCGACGTCTACGTCGTGCAGTCGCTCCATGGCGAACCGGGTTCTAGCGCCAACGACAAGCTGATTCGGCTGCTGTTCTTCATCGCGACGCTCAAGGACGCCTCGGCCGCACGCGTCACGGCGGTCGTCCCCTACCTCGCCTACGCGCGCAAGGACCGTCGCAGCAAACCGCGTGATCCGGTCGGCAGCCGCTACGTCGCGCAGCTGTTCGAGAGCCTCGGAACCGACCGCATCGTGAGTCTCGACGTCCACAATCTCGCCGCCTACCAGAACGCGTTCCGCATCCCGGTCGAACATCTCGAAGCGCGGCCGCTCTTCGTCGCGCATTTCGCCCCGGCGTTCGCAAACGACGACGTCGTGGTGGTCTCGCCCGACGTCGGCGGCGCCAAGCGCGCCGAGGCCCTGCGCGCCTCCCTTTCACGCCGCATCGGGCGTCCCGCAGGCATGGCGTTCATCGAAAAATACCGCAGCGGCGGCATCGTCTCGGGGGAAGCCGTCGTCGGCGACGTCGACGGCAAGCACGTCCTCATCGTCGACGACCTCGTCAGCAGCGGCACCACGCTCGCCCGCGCGGCCGCCGCCTGCCGTAGCCGCGGCGCCACACGCGTCCTCGCCGTCGCGACGCACGGCGTGTTCGGCGGCGATGCCGTGCGCACCCTCGGTGACAGTGCGCTCGACGCGCTCGTCGTCACCGACAGCATCCCCACCTCGCACCTGCCGCCGCCACTGGGCGAGCGCGTCGAAATCCTCGACATCGCGCCGCTCTTCGCCGAGGCGATCCGGCGGCTGCACGAAGCACGCTCGCTCGGCGATCTGCTCGGCGATTAGCGCAGCGTCGCCCTGGCGATGTGGCGCTCGGCCAGTTCGAGATAGTCGTGCGCGAGGGCCGGCCATCTCGCGGGCGGATGGCGGCCGTCATCGTCCTTGAGATGCCAGACCGCGAGCTTGGCGCGCAGCATCGCACGGCAGCTCTGGTAGAAGTGCAGCAAGGGCGCCGGCCACGTATCGCCGCTCGCTTCGGCGTAGCCGATCAACAGCCACGGGCCGATTTCCGCCATGCCGAGACGCTCGCATTCGAGCGCGAGATAACCGAGTTCGTCGAGCGGGTCGAGAATCCGGAAGTCGCGCTTGAACTCGACGCAATCGATGACGACGGGATCGGCAAGCAGGCACACGTGTTCGGGCCGCAGGTCGCCGTGGCCCTCGACGATGCGGCCGCGCGCGACGCGTTCGTCGAGCAGCGCGGCTTCGCGGCGCACGAATTCGGCCTGCGCGTCGGCCACACCCACCGCACGCGCGTGGGGCACGCCGAAGTCGACGTCACCCAGTTCGTGCAGCGGCTCGGCGATCTGCTGCGCCAGCCGCGCCCGATAGCGCGCTGCGCCCATCGGTTCGGGGACGATGCCGGCATAGAAGGCCGCAAGCAGGCGCGCCAGCTGCCGCATCTGCGCCTCGCTCACCGCCCGCTCGCGTATCAGGCTGTCGAGCATGCGGGAAGCGGGCAGCCGTCGCATCTTGACGAGCCACTCCACAGTCTCTCCCTCGCCGCCGAGGCCGAGCCCGCCCTCGCGGTGCCAGACCAGCGGCAGCACGCCGAGGTAGACCGAAGCCGCGAGCCGCCGGTTGAGCCGCACCTCCTCGTCGCAGTCGCGGCGTCGTGCCTCGAGGGTGCTGAAGTCGAGATAGCTGCAACGCACCGGCTTCTTCAGCTTGTAGGCGAAACTGTCGGTCAGAAAGACCCAGGAAACATGCGTTTCCACCGTGACGACCCGCCGCGTCGGCGCCGGGTAATGCGCGGCGTCGCGCAGGAAGCCGACCTTGTCGGCGAACGATGGCAGCGGCCTGTGCGCGGAAACGAGCATGATCTAGTAGCCGGCCCCGGGCGGCCGCGGGTCCCGCCGGAACCGCCGCCCGCGCCGCGAAAAAAATGCCATGCGTTCAACGGCCTGCGCCGAATGCTTGATTCCGTAGGTGAAGAACATCCTCATCGCCTGCGCCCTCGCGAAAAGAACGAAACTGCCGACGCGCGGCGGCAGTCTACTATTCCATCATTGCAGTTCGCGGGAGAAATGCCATGCGCGGCCAAAGCTATCGCCGAGCGGCCTACCTCATCGTCGCGTCCGGGACTGTGCTCGCCCTGGCCGCGGCACTCGTCCCCTTTTATGACGTCGGTTACCAGCTCAAGGGCCTGCCGCTGGCCGCGGTGCTGACGCCCTTCCTGCTTTACGGCGGACTTGTCGCGGCGCTGCGCGGGCCCTGGCTGCTGGCGTCGGGGCTCGTCATCCTCGGCGTCTCGCTCGTCGTCGTCGGCAGCGAACGCTTCCTCGACTACGACGGCTATCGCAGCGGCCTCGTCTACTGGCTGCCTGCGGCGACGGCCGTGGTCGTGCTGGTCGCGGCCTACCTGTTCGGTCGCGCTCGCCCGGGCGAGGAAACGGGCGCCCGCCCGCAGTTCACCGGCGAGGCCGTGTGACGGGCGCGCCGCACCGGCCCGCACTGCCCCGCTCGCGCTGAACGCCGGCGAGGAACGTTTTTCGACATGGACGCGAGGCGCGCGGCGGCACCCGACCCGGATTTCGTACTACCCGATTACGCCGGCGGGGGTCTGGTCAACCTCATGAGTTCGATCACGACGGCGCTCGCGGATGGCAGCCCCTACCCGACACTCACGGCGCTGCCGCCCGAGACGCTCGCCGCCGCCCGGCACGTGCTGATGCTCGTGGTCGACGGGCTGGGCAGCGCCTTTCTGGCGCGCCAGGGCGGGCCGCTGCGGCGCTGCATGCGCGCCGAGCTCACGTCGGTCTTTCCGTCAACGACGGCGAGCGCGATTCCGACCTTCCTGACCGGGCTCGCGCCGCAGCAACACGGACTGACCGGCTGGCACATGTACTTCCGCGAGATCGGCGCGGTCGTCGCGCCACTTCCGTTCCGTCTGCGCACCGGACGCCAGGCGCTGCGCGATGCGGGCGTCTCGCCGGGTTCGCTGTTCGGACTCACGCCGCTGTTCGCCCGGCTGACGCGCGCGAGCCACGTCGTCAGCCCGGAGAACATCGTGCATTCCGACTTCAACGTGGCGCTCGCGGGGCCGGCGCAGCGCTACGGCTACGACAGCCTCGAGGAGATGTTTGCGGTGCTGGCCGACCTGCTGCGCCGGCCCACGCCGAGCTACATCCACGCCTACTGGCCGCGGCTCGACAGCCTCGCGCACGAACACGGCGTCGACAGCGCCGAAGTCGTCGACGCCTTCAATGCGCTCAATGCGTCGTTCACGCGCCTGATCGAGTCCGCGCGCGACTGCGTCATCGTGGTCACCGCCGACCACGGCTTCATCGATTCACCACCCGGGGAAACGATCGATCTCGACGATCACCCCGCGCTGCGCGCGACGCTGCTCTTGCCGCTATGCGGCGAAGCCCGCGCCGCCTACGCCTACGTGCGCGCCGGGCGCGAGGCCGAATTCGAGGCCTATCTCGCGGCGGAACTCGCCGACCGGGTGCGCGTGTACCGGAGCGCGTCGCTCGTCCACGACGGCTGGTTCGGCCCCGGCGAAGCCCATCCCGCGCTCGGCGACCGCATCGGCGACTACCTCCTGCTGCCGCGCGGGCGCGCGATCCTGCGCGACTGGCTGCTCGGCGAAGTGCGCCATGCCCATCTCGGCGTGCACGGCGGCGCGTCGGCGGCAGAAATGCGGGTCCCGCTCGTGGTTGTGGTGCGCGACTGACTACCAGGGCATTTCGCTGCCGTCGAAACGGAAGAAACGCGCGTTCATCGACGGGTCGAATTTCTCGACCAGACGGCGCATGCCGCGAACGCTCTGTTCGGGCGTATACGGCGCGTCGCGGCCGCCCATGCGCGTTTTGACCCAGCCCGGATGCAGCAGCAGGAGGCCGATGCCGCGCGGCTCGAGTGCCGGCGCGATGCCCTTCATCGCGGCGTTCAAGGCCGCCTTGCTCGAGCGGTAGGCGTAGCTGCCCGGCGCGCTGATGTCGGTGATCGATCCCATGTGGCTCGTGGTCACGACGACGAGCTTCTTCTCGCTGCGCGCGACCTGCGCGGCGAACGCCTCGCTGACGCGAACGGCACCGAGCGTGTTGACGGCGAAGCTGCGCAACCAGACTTCGTAGTCGATGCCGCCGAAGTCGCCAAGGAACTTGTCGAGGTAGACGCCCGCGTTGTTGAGCAGCACGTCGATGCACGCCTCTTCGAGATCGAGTTGCAGCGTGCGCAGTTGCTCGGCATCGGTCACGTCGAGCCGGTGCACGCTGACATCGCGATGCTGCGCCGCGAGCGCCGTCAGTTCGCGCGCCTCTTCCGGGCGGCGGCAGGTCGCGCACACGCCCCAGCCGTCTTCGGCATACTGCCGCGCCCATTCGAGCCCGAGGCCCCGGCTCGCGCCGGTGATCAGGACGGTCTGGCGGGGTCGCATCGTCGTGGTCTCGCTGTCATGGAATCTTTATAGACCGCGGATAGACAACCGCGCGCGAAGCCGCGTCGGGCTTCACTTTGCGCGAGGCATCGTCTTAACTGAGTTCTACGATTGCATCCGAGGACACGCGCATGAAGGAAATCCTGCCCGGCGTCTTCCACTGGAAGACCTTCCACAAGGGCATACAGGCCTACGTCCATTCCTATTACGTCAACGCGACCGAACCGGCCTTCGTGATCGATCCGCGGCTTCCCGCACAGGGGCTCGACTGGTTCGCACTGCACGGCGTACCCGGCCACGCCTACCTGACGAACCGTCACCACTATCGCCACAGCGGGCGCTTCGCCGCACGCCTCGGCACCCGCGTGTGGTGCCACAAGGACGGACTGCACGAATTCACGGCGGGCGAAAAGGTCAGCGGATTCGCCCACGGCAGCGAGCTTCCGGGCGGCGTCATGGCGCTCAAGGTCGGTGCCCTGTGCCCCGAGGAGACCGCGTTCTACCTGCCGCTCCACGGCGGCATGATGAGCGTCGGCGACGCGGTCGTGCGCCAGCGCGGCAAGCTCAGCTTCGTTCCCGATGCCTACATGGGCGACAGCCCGAAAACAGTCAAGCGCGGCCTGCGCAAGGCGTTTCAGGAGCACCTGCGCGAACGCGAATTCGACAACCTGCTGTTCGCCCACGGCGCGCCGTGGATCGGCGGCGCGAAGGCCGCGCTCGGCGCGTTTCTGCGCGATGCGGAACCGTAGCGCCGGCGCGCGGTCGCTAGCGAAGAACCGCGCGCGTCCGGGCGTGGGTGTGCAGAACCGTAGAACGGGAGGAGCATGGGCGAGGCGATCAGCAACCCCGCGGACGACGTAGCCGATTCGGCCACGACCAAGCCCCTCGTCCTGCTGACGGGCGCGACCGGCTTTCTCGGCCGCGCGCTCAGCGCCGCGCTGTCAGCCGCGGGCTATACGCTCGTCTGCCTCGACCGCACGCCCAAGCAACTCGCCCACGCCGAAAGCCTGCGCTGCGATCTGACTTCGGACGAGAGCGTCGACGCCGCGCTGCGCGAGGTGAAGCAACGTCATGGCACGCGCATCGCCGCAGTCGTCCATCTGGCCGGTTATTACGACTTCAGCGGCGAGGCCAACCCGCTCTATCGCGCGGTCAACGTCGACGGCACGCGCCGCCTGCTGAAGGCGCTGCAGGCATTCGAGGTCGAACAATTCGTCTACGCCTCGACGATGCTCGTGCACGCGCCGACCACGCCGGGGGTGCCGATCGACGAATCGTCGCCGCTCGCGCCGCGCTGGGCCTATCCGCAATCGAAGCTCGAGACCGAAGCCGTCGTCGCCGAGGCGCACGGCGCGATTCCCTACGTGCTGCTGCGCATCGCCGGCGTCTACACGTCGGCGGTCCAGCCGCCGACGCTGGCCCACCAGATCCGCTGGATCTACGAGCGCAAGCTCGAGGCCCGCCTCTTCCCCGGCGAGACCTCGCACGGTCAGTCGTTCATCCACATCGATGATCTTTGCGACGCGCTGGTGCGCGTGGTGCAGCGCCGGACCAGCTTGCCGCCCGACCTCGCGCTGCTGGTCGGCGAGCCCGTTCCGCTGAGCTACGACGCGACGCAAAACCGGCTCGGCACGCTGATCCACGGCGAACACTGGGAGACCGAGACCCTGCCCAAGCCTTTGGCCAAGGCCGGCGCCATGCTGCAGCGCACGCTCGAGACCGTCGTTCCCGACTCGGTCGACCGCGGCGAGAAGCCCTTCGTCAAACCCTTCATGGTCGAACTCGCCGACGACCATTACGAACTCGACGTCTCGCGCGCGCACGCGCTGCTCGGGTGGACGCCGCGCCACAGCCTGCGCGACGAGCTGCCCGGCATCGTTGCCGCGCTCAAGGCCGATCCACTCGACTGGTACCGCGCCAACAAGATCCCGCCGCCCGAGTGGCTCGAGACCCTGACCGAGCATCCCGACGACGCGCACGCCTTGCTCGAGAACGCCGAGACGACGGCGCGAGGCCAGCACGCGCAGTATCTCTGGGCGCATTTTCTCAACATCGGCCTCGGCCTGTGGCTGATGTCGAGCCCGCCGATCCTCGGCTATCCGGATCAGGCGATGACGCTGAACGACGTCATCAGCGGCGCGCTCGTCCTCATCTTCGGCACGCTTTCGCTGTCGCGGCACTTCGCCTGGGCACGGGTCGTCACCGCGAGCGTCGGCGTATGGCTCTTGTTCGCGCCGCTCGTGTTCTGGGCGCCGACGGCCGCGGGATATCTCAACGACACGCTCGTCGGCGCGCTCGTGATCGGCTTTTCGATGCTGGTCCCGCCGACGCCGGGCGTCGGCGTCGCGGCGCGGACGACCGGGCCCGATGTGCCGCCCGGATGGGACTACACGCCCTCGGGCTGGACCCAGCGCATTCCGATCATCGCGCTCGCCTTCGTCGGCCTCGCGATCTCGCGCTATCTCGCGGCCTACCAGCTCGGCCATACCGAAAGCGCCTGGGACCCCTTCTTCGGCGAGGGCACCGAGCGCATCATCACCTCCGAGGTGTCGCAGGCCTGGCCGGTGCCCGACGCCGGCCTCGGCGCGACGACCTACATGCTCGAAATCCTCACCGGCATCATCGGCGGGCGCGCACGCTGGCGCACCATGCCCTGGCTCGTCGTCCTGTTCGGCGTCATGATCGTGCCGCTCGGCGCGATCAGCCTGTTCTTCATCATCATCCAGCCCATCGTCATCGGCACCTGGTGCACGCTGTGCCTCGTCGCCGCCGCGGCCATGCTGCTGCAGATTCCGTATTCGCTCGACGAACTCGTCGCCAGCGGCCAGTTTCTGCTCGACCGCCGGCGCCAGGGCAAGTCGCTGATCCTCGCTTTTTTCCGCGGCGACACGATGGAAGGCGGTGCGCGCACGCCCGGCGACGACTTCGAGCGCCCGGCGCGCGAGGTGCTCCGCGACATGCTCGGCGGCGGCGTCAACGCGCCGTGGACCCTGCTCGCGAGCGCAGCGCTCGGCATCTGGATGATGTGTACGCGGCTCGTCTTCGACACCGCGGGCGCGCAGGCCGACAGCGACCACCTGCTCGGCGCACTCGTCATCACGGCATCGATCAGCGCGCTCGCCGAAGCCGCACGCCCGCTTCGCTTCGTCAATGCACTGCTCGGCATCGCGCTGATGTTCGCCCCCTTCATGTTCGACGGCGGCAGTCTCGTCGCCGACGCGGCCGGCATCCTTGCCGGCCTGTTGCTGATCGCGCTCAGCATGCCGCGCGGTCGTATCGACAACCACTACGGGGCGTGGAGCCGCTATCTGCTCTGAGCGGCCACGGCCATCACGGGTAAAGCGGCGCGCAGTGACAGGAGGTGCGATGGGTTCCGAGACCGACCACGACAACTTCGACGCGGTGATCGTCGGCGCCGGACAAGCCGCGGCGCCGCTCGCCGTCGCGCTCGGCGCCGCCGGCTGGAGGACCGCCGTCGTCGAGCGCCGGCACGTCGGCGGCTCGTGCATCAACTTCGGCTGCACGCCGACCAAAGCGATGGCTGCAAGCGCACGCGTCGCCGCCCTCGCGCGCCGGGCGGCCGAATTCGGCCTGCGGGCTGGCACGGTCGAGGTCGATTTTCCGGCCGTAATGCAACGCGCGCGTGCGATCGTCGCGCGTTTCCGTCGTCGCCTCGAGGCCTCGCTCGCAGGCGCCGACAATGTCGAACTGATCTTCGGTGACGCCATCTTCCAGGACGCCCGCACGCTCATCGTGCGGCGCCCGGACGGCGAATCGCGCACGCTCGCGGCAGCGCACGTCTTCATCAACACCGGCACCCGCGCGGCGCTGCCGCCGATACCCGGCCTCGAGCGGCTGCCGCTGCTGCACGACGACGCGCTGCTCGCGCTCGAGACGCTGCCGCCGCATCTGCTCGTCATCGGCGGCGGTTACGTCGGGCTCGAATTCGCGCAGATGTTCCGCCGCTTCGGCAGCGAGGTCAGCCTCATCCAGCGCGACGAACAACTCGCGCCACGTGAAGACCCCGACGTCGCCGAGGCGCTGCGCGAAATGCTCGTGGAAGACGGCGTCAAGGTGTACCTCGAGGCGAAAATCCTCGACGCCGACCGGGGGCGCAGCAGCGACGGCGACAGCATCGCGCTCAACCTCAAGACGCCTACCGGCCCGTTGCGCCTGCTCGGCTCGCACCTTCTCGTCGCCACCGGCCGCAGGCCCAATAGCGACGACCTCGATCTCGCCGCCGCCGGCGTGGAGACCGGTGCCGACGGCTACATCCGCGTGAACGATCGGCTTGAAACCAGTGCCGCCGGCATCTATGCGCTGGGCGACGTCAAGGGCGGACCCGCTTTTACCCACATCGCCTACGACGACGCGCGCGTGCTGAAGACCAATCTGCTCGGCGACGGCGGCGCGAGCGTCGCGGACCGGCCCGTTCCCTACACGGTATTCACCGATCCGCAACTCGGACGCATCGGTCTTAGCGAGCGTGAGGCCCGGCAGAGCGGGCGCCGCGTATTGCGCGCGCACCTGCAGATGGCCCAGGTCGCGCGCGCGATCGAGACGGGCGAGGCCCGCGGCTTCGTCAAGGCGCTCATCGATGCCGACAGCGGAGAGATCCTGGGGGCGGCCGCGCTCGGGGCCGACGGCGGCGAACTGATGGCGATGCTGCAACTCGCGATGATGGGCCGCATTCCCTACTCCCGCCTGCACGACGCGGTGTTCGCCCACCCGACGCTCGCCGAATCGCTCAACGCCCTCTTCGCCGCACCGCAGCCGCTACCGCGTTAGGTTTCACGCTGTGTTTCGCGCACGACCGGTTCGCTCGCGCACCGTTCCGCCTCGCCCCCGCCATCCCCTCTCGCCTGCGCACTCGGGCGGTCGAATGGCTCCGGCATCGCGATCACCGCCCTGAGCGGATAGTGGTCGGACGCCATGCGCGCCGGCTTGCGCCGGTGCGCGCGCAGATCGACCAGCGCGCTGTGCGGCCGCACCCAGACGCGGTCGAGCGCGAACATCGGCAACAAGGTCGGAAACGTGCGTTGCCAGGGCGGCGGCCCGAGCAGGCCGTGCATCCAGCGCAGCGGCCGGCTCAGCGGCAGCCATTCGTTGATGTCGCCGAGCGCGACGACGGGCTGGCCGGGCTCGACCGGATGCAGGAGCTTGAGCAGCAGCTTGACCTGGTAGCGCCGCTCGGCCGGACGCAGGCCGAGGTGGGTGACGATGACGCGCACGCGATGGCCGTGGACGTCGAGGTCGACGTCGAGCGCGCCGCGCGGTTCGCGGCTGCGGAACGAAAGGTCGTGCCGGCGAACCGCGAGGATCGGCCGCCGCGTCAGCAGGGCGTTGCCGTAATCGCCGTCGTGGCGCAGGATCGTCGGCCCGGCGAGCGCCTGCATGCCGGTCGCCTCTGCGAGATATTCGAGTTGTTTCGAGTCGGCGTGCGGCCCGGCCCGTGAATCGACTTCCTGCAGGCCGATCGCGTCGCAGTCGAGGTCGCGGATCACCGTTGCGATGCGTGCGGCATCACGGCGGCGGTCGACGCCGACGCACTGGTGAATGTTGTAGGAAGCCACCGAGAAGCTGTGACCCTTGCGGCTAACCCACATCGGCGTCCGCTTTCCCGTCGGCGGCGAGTTGCCTGCGCAACCACTTGCGCAGGACGAAGAAGGCCACGAGCGCGGCCGCGACGACGATGCCGACCAGCGCGTAGTTGATGCTCGACGGATCGCGCAGCGCACTGTGCAGCTGCCCGCCGAAGATCGTCGCGACGAGCGCACCCGGCAGTATGCCGAGTGCGGTGCCGATGAAGTAATGGTCGACGCGGATGCGCGCCGCGCCCGCCACCATGTTGACGACGATGAACGGGGCGATCGGCACGAGCCGCACCGCGACGACCGAAAGCAGGCCGCGCCGCCGCAGTTCGCGCGACAGGCGGTTGAGCCGCGCGCCGGCGACGCGCCGTACCGTGTCGCGGCTCAGTGCGCGCCCGCCGTAATACGTCACCATCGCCGCGGTCAGCATCCCGGCCATCGCATAGGCGAAGCCCTGCAAGGGGCCATAGGCCAGCACCGCGGCGAGCGTGATCAACGGCCGCGGAAACATCGTGAACGTCGCCAGCGTGTAGGCGCCGATCACGATCAAGGGGCCGGCCGGCTCGGCCGCCAGCAGGTCGGCCCAGCCGGCGACGGCAGTCGGCGTGACGTATTCGGACAGCGGGGTCCAGCGCCAGAGCGCAAACAGGCCGCCGAAAACCACGAGCACCACGAGCACGCCGAGCAGCGGCCGCCCGCGTTTTTCGTCGACCGGGGCGTCAGGAGAGAACTGGCTGATCAGCTCTTCCGGAGCGACCGGTCGCTCGAGATCGGCAAGTTCGGCGAGCGGCGCGAGCGAACTGGACCAGACGTCGGAGCTCAAGGGCAGCAGGCGCCGCTCGCCGTGTGCCAGCGCGTCGACGGCCTTGGCCGCGGTCGCTTCGCGCTCGAACGCGGCGGCGACCTCGCGCGGGCTGACGTCGAGATGTTCGGCGAGCAGCCGGTCGCGGAACGCGGCGATCGCCGCACGCACATTCGCATTGCCCTCGGCCTCGATCGCGAGATCGCATTCGGTGTCGAAACCCATCGAGCGATTGTTGAGATTCGCCGAGCCGACGCGCACGATCTCATCGTCGACGATACACAGCTTGGCATGCACGTTGATGCTGCGCTCGCCGAGGCCCGGCACGTCGGGATAGTAGACGTGCAGCCGGCCATGGTGGTCGGCGCGGCGCAGGCGTTCGAGCAGCTGGCTGCGCAGCGTGCCCATCGTCGGCCCTTCGAGCCAGCCGTCGGACGAGCGCCGCAGCACGATCACGATTTCCGGGCAGTCTTCGCAGCGCAGCCGTTCCTCGAGCCAGGCGCCGACGCGCAGCGACGTGAAATACTGGTTCTCGATGTAGATCAGCTTTTTCGCCGCGTCGAGCATGTCGAGATACAGCGCCTCGACCTCGCGCACCTCGGGCAGGCCGTCGTACTCGGGTTCGGTGCGCGCGATCCCGACGTGCACGTCGACGAGCTCGGGCGCGAGTTCCGCCGGCCACGGATCACCTTCGCCGGGGTGGGCATGAAGCCGCTCGCCGGTTCCGCGCAGCCAGCGCGTGCGAGCGAGATCGCCGAGCGCAGCGGCTGCGTCGCCGTCGACCGCGATCATCACGTCGTGCACCGGGCCGTAGGCGGCGTCGCCGCGCATGCGGCGCGGGTCGTCGGCGCGGTGCTCGGGCGTGTCCCAGCGGTCCGCCGCGAGATCGATGCCGCCGACGAAGGCGACCGCGTCGTCGATCACGACGATCTTCTGATGATGCGATCCGCCGACCGGGAAATGGCTGTCGAAATGAAAATGGATGTGATGACGCGGCTGCCAGCCGAGTCCGAAGAGCGGCGGCGCCTCGCGGTCGACCGCGTAGATCATCGGAAAATCCCAGTCGAGGATGTGGACCTGCAGCGCGTGATTGCGCTTGACGAGAAAATCCAGGAAGTCGCCGAGCACCGGCGGCACGCCGCGTGGCGCGTCGTCGTGCCACAGGCGCGTGCGGCTGTTGAAATCCCAGCCGACGATCAGGATCGAGCGCTGCGCGCGCAACGCAGCACGGCCGAACGCGTCGAAGTAGGCCGCGCCGTCGACGAGGAAGGCGACTCGGTTCGCATGTTCGTAACGCCAGCAGTTTTTTCCTTCGACTAGCCTGCCCATTGCCCGGGTGCGCGCCACGCACGCATCCTCCCCTCCTTATGAACTTTGTCGATTCACTATAGCTAGCGAGAACGTCTTTCTGCGCCAAGGTTCCCGGACGCGCGCGGCCGCGGGCGTCAAAAAAGCGAAAGCTCGCGCAGGTTGACGCCCTGGCGCAGCAGCTCGCGCTGCACCTCGGCCGGGTCGACGCTGCGTGTCGACGTCTTGCCGCGCGCCGCGAGCGCGGCGCAGGCGCCGGCCGCCTGCCCGGTCGCCATGCAGACGACCATCACGCGGTAGGACGAGTGCGCCTCGCTGTCGCCCGAAATGCAGCGCCCGGCGGTCAGCACGTTGTCGAGCCCCTGCGGCAGCAGGCAGCGCAGCGGAATGTCGTAGGCCTCGTTCGGCGGCAGGCGCTTCAACACCGTGCCCGTGCCGGTCGCGTTGTGAATGTCGATCGGATAGGTGCTGCGCGCGATGACGTCGCCGAACTTGCGTGCCGTGAGCACGTCGTCGGCGCTCAGGCGATAGTCGCCGCGTATTCGCCGCGTCTCGCGCACGCCGATCTGGACGCCGCTTTGCACCGCGTACGACTCCTCGAACCCCGGCACGTACTTGCGCAGGAATGCGGCGACCTGTCGCATCTGCCCGCGGCTCACCCATTCCGCGTAGCTGAGGTCGAAGGGGTCGCTGCCGAGCAGCCTTCGGTCATGGGCCGTGACGCGCGTGCTGTTGACGCTGACTTCATGCAGATGCGGGGTCGCGAACAGCAGGATGTCTTCACGCGGCAGGTCGAGGTCGCCCGCCGCGGTCGCACGTGCGACGAGATCCCACAAGCCGTGCACGCCGCGCCATTGATCGGGGTGCGCGGCGACATAGGTCTCGAAGCCGACGCGCTCGAAATCGGCGACGCGAAACATCAGCGTCATCGGCTGCACCATGCCGTCGGCCTCGCGCCCGATCTCGTAAGGCGCGCCGGCCGCCACCGCGATGTCGCCGTCCCCGGTTGCGTCGACGATCATGCGCGCGCGCACGACCTGCGGGCCGCCCTTGGTTTCGAACACGACCCCGCCGCAGCGTCCCTCGCCGAGCACGCCCGACGCGAAGGCGTGGAAGAGGAAGGACACGCCGGCCTCGTCGAGCAGTTCGAGCGCAGTGAGCTTGAACAGCTCGGGGTCGAAGGGCACCGTGTAGCCGGTGCTCAGATCCGGCGGCACCGCGCCGCCGTGGGCGAGCAGGCGCGCGATGAACTGTCGTACCGCGCCGGCGATGACCGGCGTTCCCGGGCCGTGGTCGGTCGGCAGGAGCGTATGCGCGCCGGATTGCTCGATCTGCGGTCGGCTCGTGTGGAAGGACATCAGCGGCATCACGAGCGCCGCGGTCGCGTTGCCGCCGAGAAATCCGTAGCGCTCGACCAGCACGGTGCGCGCGCCGGCCGCCGCCGCGCCGAGCGCGGCGCCGATGCCGGCCGGGCCGCCGCCGACGACGAGCACGTCGCAATCGGCGGCCACCTGCGCGCTGCGCGGCGGCAGGGTCACGGTGAGCGCCTGCTCCGGGCGATGCAACACGGGCATTGCGAGGCTCCTTTCAGTCTTCCCCGCGCAGTACGCGAAGCATGAGTTCGTGGGTCTGGCGCGCCGCGCCCTGCAGCGTGGGCAGCGCGCGGTCGATCTGCCGGATCAGCGCGCGGCGGCGGTCCCACGAGCGGTCGATGTGCGCGATCAGGCGCCCCGCGTTGACGAGTTGCAGCGGCGGCGCGCCGACACCGATGCGGTCGATGAAACCGCCGACCTTGGCGGCATAGGGCAGCGCGACGAAGGGCACCCGCTGCAGCGCCGAGAAAATCATGAAGTGCAGCCGCATGCCGACGGCGAACGAAAAGCGCCCGATCAGCGTCATCAGCTGGCCCGGGGTGTACTCGCCTTTCAGCACCGAGGCGCGCTGCGGGCGCAGCATGCGCGCGACGACCGCGTGGCTGTGCTGCATGTCGAGCACGCCGCGCTCCATCGGCACGAACACGACTTCGGCGCCGTAGCGGTCGACCATGAAGTCGGCCGCGTTGGCGAGGAGCTGGTGGTAGATGTCCTCGCTGAGGTCGGGTGCGGCCGCGCCCGGTTCGCGCACCGACATGCCGACGACCGGCCCCTTCCACTCAACTGCCTCGCGCGGCAACGCGCTGCGCGGCAGCGGCTCGGGCCGCAGCAGCAAGGCCGGGTCGGCCGTGACGATGATTTCGCGGCGCACCCCTGCCGCCTCGAGCACCTGGCGCGCCGATGCCTCGCGCACCGTCACGATCTTCGCGTCCTCGAGACATTCGCGCACGGCCTCGAGCGTCGCCCTGTCCTCGAGCGGACCCGCACCGATCGCGTAGACCATGAACGGCACGCCGACCTCGCGCGCGATCATCGCCTCGCGCAGAAACACGCGCGCCTCGGAATCGAACAGGATGCCGCCGCCCCCGACGAGCAGCAGGTCGAGCGGTTCGATGAAAGGCAGCAACTCGGCGCGCGAGGCGTCCCGCGTCGACACGGTCCTGTCGACGGCGTGACGCGCCCGGGTGTCCGCGGCGTCGCGCGAAAACACGGTGATCTCGGCTTTGACCGAGGCGCGAATCTGCTGAACGATGCTCTGCAGAATCGCCTCGTCGCCGAGGTTCATGCCGCCGTAGGAGCCGACGATGCCGATGCGGAAGACCTGCTTGCGGGCTGTCATGCGCGTCCGGCTCACTTCGGCGCCGGCCTGTCCCACGGCGGACGTTTGATCATCCAGCGTGCGAACAGAAAGGCCGGCACGAAAACGAGCGCGAGAAAAACGCTCGCCCACCCCGCGCTGTCGAGCACGTCGCCGCGGCCGAGTGCGACGAGCAGCCGGGAAAAGCCGAAGAAGAGCGCCGAACTGACGAGAAAGAACAGCAGCACGAACAGCATCGTCGCGGCAAGGGTCTTCGCACGCGGGTGCTTGGCACGCCGCACGTAGGGAACCGCGAGGGCGAGCAGGACGAGCCAGACGATCAAGGCGAGCACATCGGTCATGGAAGCTGGCCGGCCCCGGGCGGGGCCGGCTTCAATTCGCGGCGGCTAGGCCGCCTCGGGTGGAAGCAGCGAGAGAACCGGTGCGGGGCTGACGACGTGGAGCTGGTAGCCGGCGTCGGCAAGGGGCTCAATGAGCTCCGCGAGCGCGTCGAGCCCGGCGAGCGTCGCGAGCATTTCGGCCAGTTCGCGACCGCCCCGCTGATCGACGATCTCCGCCACACCGGTGTCCGGCCCAGGGTGGAGCCGCCTGAACAGGGCGTGATGCAGGCTCTGCGGCAAGGTAATTTCGACCTTGCCGCCCTGCTTCACGGCGTCGAGAACCGGTCCGACGGTCTCGCGCCCCGCCCAGGCCAGCCTCAATGCGTCCGGATGGTGGCCGCCTCTGTCGATCTGCAAAGCACGTCTCCTTTTATTGCCTGTTGGGTGTCGCCCGGCGGGCGTGAGTGGCGGGCGCGGTGCGCCGCCAACTGTTTTATAGAACATCCAGCGCGCCGGCCTGCGCGGCTTTTCAGCTTGTGAAACTACGTACGACCCAGACCGCGCCGGCGATGACGACCAGGCAGAGCAGGCAGGCGAGCAGAATTCTTGCGGACTTCGGCATCGACACGCACCCCGTTTATCACTCTAGGCAGGCCGGGGGGCGGGGCAAGCGTGGCGCACGAAAACGCCTATTTTTAGAAGGTCGTCCAGCGAAGGAGAATCGAGATGGCAGTCGTCAACATCGGCCACTATTACGCGGAATGGATGCCGTCGGGGTCGCCCGAAAAATCCGGCCGCGGCCGCATCATCCTGCGCAGCGCAACCCGCATCAGCGACCTCTTCCGCCTGACCAACCTCGGCTCGGAGGACTACCGCAACCTGCTGCACATGCTGCAGACCGAAAAGCCGGTCTTCTGGGGCAGCGAGGCCGGCTGGCTGCGGACAGCCCATCCGCAGATGCACGACGCCGAGCCGGTCGGCGGCTTCGAGATGGATGAATAGCGGTTCGCAGGTCCCGCGCGCGTCCGCGGCGGGGCCCTACTTCAGCACGCGCTCCCACTGCTCGATCGGAATCGGCTCGCAGAACAGGAAGCCCTGGTAGCCGAGGCATTTTCCGGCGAGGAAGTCCCGCTGCGCGTGGGTCTCGACGCCCTCGGCGATGACGTTCAGGCCGAGCGAACGGCTCATCGCCATGATCGCCTGGACGATCGCGGCGTCGTTCGAATCGTCGACGACGTCGCGGACGAAGGACTGGTCGATCTTGACCTGATCGAGCGGCAGGCGCTTGAGGTAGGACAAGGACGAGTAGCCGGTGCCGAAGTCGTCGAGGCAGAAGCTCACGCCGAGCGCGTTCAGTTCCTCCATGCGACTGACCACGGTCTCGATTTTCTCGAGCACGACGCTCTCGGTCAGCTCGAGCTGGAGCCGGGTCGGGTCTACGCCGCTGCGCGCGAGGCTGTCCTGCACCGTCGCGACGAAATCGGGCTCGTGGAACTGCCGCGCGCTGACGTTCACGGCGATCTTGAGATGCGCCGCGCGCGGGTCGCTCTCCCAGGCCTTGAGCTGCGCGCAGGCCACGTCGAGTACCCACTTGCCGATCGGCAGAATGAGGCCGGTTTCCTCCGCGAGCGGGATGAACTCGAGCGGTGAAATCGCTTCGTTGCCCTGCGGGCGCCAGCGCAACAGGGCTTCGGCGCCGATCACGCGCTCGCGCTGGTCGACCTGGGGCTGGTAGTAGACATGGAATTCATCGCGCTCCAAGGCCTGGCGCAGCGCCGCTTCCATCGCCATGCGCGTATCGATCGCCGCCTGCATCGCCGGGTTGAAGAAGCGCACGAGGTTACGCCCGGCGTCCTTGGCCTGGTAGAGCGCGACGTCGGCCTGCTTCAGCAACATGTCGGCGGTGGCGTCGTGCCCGCAGAAGAGCGTGAGTCCGACGCTCGTCGTGCTGTGGAAGCGCGAGCCGTTGCCGCTGAGCGAATACGGCTGGTTGAGCGCCGCGCGGACCTTCTCGGCGATCGCTTCGGCCTGGGTGACGGCCTGGTCCTCGTCGCTGCCGAAGCCTTCGAGCACGACGACGAACTCGTCGCCGCCGAGCCGGCAGACGGTGTCGTTCTGCCGCACGCTCGCGGTCAGGCGACGGGCCACGTCGATCAGCAGGCGGTCGCCCACGTCGTGGCCTTGCGTGTCGTTGAGCGTCTTGAAGCGGTCGAGGTCGAGGATCATCAGCGCGCCATACTCGCGGGTGCGTTCGCTCGAAAGCCGCGCCTGGTTCAGGCGGTCGAGCAGCAGCCGGCGGTTGGGCAGGCCGGTCAGCGAATCGAAGTAGGCTAGGCTGCGGATCTGCGCTTCGACCTCCTTGCGCTCGGTGACGTCGCGCACGAGGCTCAGCACGTATTCCCGGCCGCCGTAGACGAAATAATTGACGCTGACCTCGACCGGGAAAGTCCTGCCGCTGCGCGTCTTGTAGTGGCCTTCGATTGTCATCGAATTAAGCACCTTGATCTGCTCCCAGAGCGCGCGCCACTGGCCGCGTCCGGTCAGGTCGCGGTCGATGTCGGTGACCTTGAGCCGTAGCAGTTCCTCGGGCGTCCACCCGAGCGAGCGGCAGGCCTCGTCGTTCACATAGTGAAACTGCGCGTTCTCGTCGGCGAGCAGGGCCGCTTCCTTGACGTGGTTGAGCGCGAAATTCACGAGGGCAAGCTGCTCGCTCGCGCGCTGCCGTTCGGTGACGTCGCGCGCGATGCCGAGGATGCCGAGCACCCTGCGGTCGCGGTCGCGCAGCGTGGTCTTCACCGACTCGATCTGGACGTCGCGCCCGTCCACCGCCTGGAGTGCGTGCATGCTCGTGAGCGGGTGGTCCGCCAGCATGGCCTGGGCGTCCTCGTTGCGGAACTTGCGCGCGAGTTCGGGGCCGACGATGTCGAAGTCGGTCTTGCCGCGCATTTCGGCCTCGGTTCTGCCGGTGAAGCGTTCGAAGGCCGGATTGCACATCTGGTAGACGCCGTCGGCGTCCTTGAGCCAGACGAGGTCGGGCAGCGTATGCAGGATCAGGTTCTTCTGCCGCTCGCTTTCCTCGAGGTTGCGGGTGACGATCTTGAGCTGGGCGTGTTCGCGCAGCAGCATGCCCTGCCTGAGCATCGCGAGGACGATGACGGTCAGCGACGCGATGGTGACGGCCGTGCGCGACGTAGCGGAGACGTCGGTGCGGTCGCCCAGCAACACCACCGCCGAGCCCGCAAGGACGACCGTCGCGAGGGGGAGCACGCGCACGATCGCCTGACTCCAGCGCTCCCAGTGCAGGTTCGGCGACGCGCCGACCTGCCAGTAAAGCGTGGCGACGCCCATTCCAAGCGCCGTCAGTGAGAACACGGCGTCGACCCTGATGTTGGCGACGGTTTCGCCGCGCAGCGCCCAGGTATTCCAAATCATCCAGACGGTCGCGCTGCCGACGAGCGACAGCAGGAACAGCCAGTAGCTCCACGAGAAGCGGAGGCGCAGCGTCGGCTCGGCGACCAGTCCGATCGACGCGGCGGCGATCAGGCTCGCGGGATACGCGAGCATCACCGCGACGCTGAGCAGCTTGATCTGGCCGCCGGCCGGCAGATAGAGCACGAGCACCAGCAGCGTGACGCCGATCGCGAGGCCGATCGAATCGAGCAGGAGCGTCTTGCGCTCCGCGGCGTCGCCGACGCGGAAGGCTTCGAACATGAGCCCCGTCGCGACCAGGGGGCCGAGCAGCAGATAGAAGAAATCGGAGGGGGATGGGAAGTCGGCGTAGCCTAGCAAGGCCTGCGCGTCCCAGACGAGCTGGCCGATCGCGTAGGCCGTCAGGCCCGCCGCGATCCAGCGCAGGCCGCGCGCGCTTTCCGGAGAACGCGGCGACCCCGCCGCGAAGCAGGCGAGCACCGCGGCGGTGATGGTGCTCGCGGTCCAGTGCAGATTGTCGAAAAACCGCGCCAGGCCCGTGTCCTGCACCAGGCTCGCACCGGCCATCCCACCTAAAACAGTCGCTACACCAACAAACAGCGCAACGCGCGCCGGCCAACCGAGTCTCGTCCGGCTGTCTTGATTCATCAAATCGAAATCCTCAAATAGCACTTCACTCGCGCAGGAGGCTGTCGCCGCCCGCGTTCACAACTCATTGTGAAGTCAGATTCCGCAATGCTTGTTGATATCGCTGTAGGTCCTGCCGGACTCGCTTCCAGGCGGCCGGCAAGCGCAAGATTAAATGAAAAACCCGTTTTTGCGCATGGGAAAGACCTACCCCCGCGATAAAAATCCGCCTATTTTCAGGTCAGCAGCCATTACGGCCGCGGATCGTGTCTGCCGCGGCCGAGCAGGCAACCGATGCAGCGCGCGCACTGCCGCCCCGCCCGACGCGCTGCCCACCCTGAGGAGGCTCAAATGGCCGAGGCCGACGACGAAACGCCGCCCACCGCGGCCCCCTTCGTGCCGAAGACGCGCTCGATCGACGCGCTGCGTCGCGCCGCGCGCGGCTGCCGGGGCTGTGCCCTCTACAGGAATGCGACGCAGACGGTTTTCGGCGAAGGCGCGAGCCATGCGCGCGTGCTGCTTGTCGGCGAGCAGCCCGGCAACGACGAAGACCTCGAAGGCCGCCCCTTCGTTGGCTCCGCCGGGCGCGTGCTCGACGAAGGCCTTGCGGCAGCCGGGATCGACCGCGCGGCGACCTACGTCACCAACGTCGTCAAGCATTTCAAGTGGGAGCCGAGCGGCAAGCGGCGCATGCACAGCAAACCTAACCTGCGCGAGATCGACGCGTGTTTTCCGTGGCTCGAGCGGGAAATCGCGCTGCTGCGCCCGCACCTCATCGTCTGCCTCGGCGCGACCGCGGCGCAAGCCCTGCTCGGGCGCGACTTCCGCGTCACGCGCCAGCGCGGCCAGCTCGTCGCGTCCCCGCTCGCGCCCCACGTCGTCGCGACGATCCATCCCTCGGCCATCCTGCGCCAGCGCAGCCACGAAGACCGGCAGCGGGAGATGGACGCATTCATCGCCGACCTCAGGATCGCGGCCGGCCTGATCGCGCCGGGCAAATGAATCCAGCCGGCTATAGTGACTGAGCAATCCCGGCTCGAGGGCAAACCATGAAACAAGGCAGGCATTTCTCGATGATCCGCGGCTTCCACCTCGCGGACTGGCTCACGCTCGGCAACGCCGGCTGCGGCGTCGCCGCGGTATTCGCCGTGATGAGCCATCTTCAGGCTAGCGCGCCGCAACAATTGCTGCTCGCCGCCGCGCTCGTAGTGGTCGCCTTCGTGCTCGACGTCTTCGATGGCCGCGTCGCGCGCTGGCGGCAGCGGAGCTCACTGCTCGGCCGCGAACTCGACTCGCTCGCCGACATCATCTCCTTCGGCGTCGCGCCGGCGGCGATCGCCTACGGGATCGGCATGAACGGCTTATGGGACCGCCTCGTGCTGATCTATTTCGTCGCCTGCGGCGTGAGCCGCCTCGCCCGCTTCAACATCACCGCGGACGCCCTGGCGCAGGGCGGCGACAAAGTGAAGTACTTCGAGGGCACGCCGATCCCGACGTCGCTGCTGCTCGTTTTCGTGATGGCCGCCGCGGTCTGGACCGGCGCGACCGGCGAGCGCCTGTGGCTCGGCGTCGTCGGCCTCGGCCCGGGGGACCTTCACCCGCTCGTGCTGATGTTCGCGCTGTCGGGCTCGCTGATGATCAGCCGGACCCTGCACATTCCGAAATTCTGAAGCCGGGCTCGCGCCCAAGGGGCTACCGCGCCGACGGAAACCGTCGCCCCGCGGCCACGGCCAGCAGCGTCAACCCGGCGCCTCGCGCGAAGCGGAGCCGCCGCGGTAGGGCTGGCCGCGGTTAGAGGCTCCTGCCGCTGCGGATCACGCCGACCGCGATACCCTCGATGACGAGCTCCTGGCGCTTGAGGTCGACGACGATCGGTTCGAAGTCGGCGTTCTCGGGCAGGAGCTGCACGGTATGGCCGCGTTTCTGGAAGCGCTTGACCGTGACCTCATCACCGATGCGTGCGACGACGACCTGCCCGGCCCGCGCCTCGGCGCTGCGGTGCACGGCGAGCAGGTCGCCGTCGAGGATGCCGATGTCCTTCATGCTCTGACCGCGCACCTTGAGCAGGTAGTCCGCGCGCGGGCTGAACAGCGCGGTGTCGACCTGGACATGCCGCTCGATGTTTTCCTGCGCGAGGATCGGACTGCCCGCCGCGACCTGGCCGACGACCGCAAGGCCGCCGCCGCCCGGCAGGCGGATGCCGCGCGAGGCCCCCGACACGAGTTCCAGCGCGCCCTTCTTCGCCAGCGTCTTGAGATGCTGCTCGGCCGCGTTCGGCGAACTGAAGCCGAAGTGCTGCGCGATCTCGGCGCGCGTCGGCGGCGAGCCGGTGGTGTCGATCCACTCGCGGATGAGGTTCAGGATTTCTTCCTGGCGCGGGGTCAGGTCTCGCATGGGGCTTCCTCCGGATACTGTATGCATGTACAGTACGTTACTGTATGTCCGTACAGTATAAGTACCCAACCCGAAAAACGCCAAGGCACGGTGGCCCGGCTGCCGTGCATCGCAGGAGACCCGCATGATGAAACTCGGAAAGATCAGCCCCCTCGCCTTCAGCCGCATGAAGCAGCGCGGCATTTCGATCGCTGCCCTGAACGACCTCCTCGCCCACGGTCAGGTCGAAAAGCAGCTCGACGGCGCGCAAGTGGTCTACCTCGACAGCCCCAGCCCCGGGCCTTCTTGCGCCGGCCGCCCGCAGCCCCGGCTGTACGCGGTGGTCGACGCGTCAGGCGACGTGCTGACGGTGGAACGCCGGGTACGGCTCAGGAACTGAAAGCGGCGGCCGGCTTATTGCGCCGGCCGCTCGGAAGCGAGATAGGCGATGACGTCCTGGACCTCGGTCTCGCTCAAGCGGAAACGGTGCACCCGCACCGACTTGCCGGCAAGAAAGGTCGGCAGCTCGGTCAGCGGCGTCTGCATCGCCGCCGCGCCGTCGCGGTGACAACGGCTGCACTGGGTCTGGAATAACGCGCTGCCGCGGGCAGCGTCTTGCGCGAGCGCGGGGAGTGTCAGGCCCGTACCGAGCATCAGGAGCAAAAAGCGTAACTTCATCGTCGTCCTCATCAGCGGGGTGGTTCCGATCGGCGTGGCGACTTCGCGCCGGTGCCCGGGCATGAGCGCTGTTTAACCATGGCGTGAACTCGGGGCTTCGCTACCGGACGCGAGGTGCCCATGCAGCCTCCGGCATGCGGCATCGACGGTTACTATAAGGCCTTTGCTTCGAAGCACGCGCCTCGTGCTGGCCCAACGTCGATGAACATTCCGGCGAACGCATTCTCCGTTCAGTTTCCCGCAGCCATCGCAGCCTCGGGCGAAGCCGCCGCTGCGAACCTGCTCGGCTGCATCGCGCGCCATCAGGACCGGATTCCTGACCTCGCCGATCTCGGCAGGCGATTGTGCGAACGCGTCGCACCGCCCGGCCTTGCCGCCCCGCGTGCGCCGACGGACGAGCGAGGCTCCCCGCTCGACGCGCTCATCGCGCTCCATGAAGAGTGCGCCGCGCTGCTGGAACAGGCGATGTGGTCCGGATCAGGGGATTTCCATGCCCTGCTCACCGACTATCAGGCGCTGTTCCGCGAACAGGAAGCGCTGCGCCGACTGCGCGGCGACGTCCGCCACCACTTCATCCTCGGCATTCCGGTTGCGGATCGCCCGCTGCATCTCAAGGCCTGCCTCGAGAGCATTTACCAGGTCTGCGCCGTGTTCGACTACGGCGGTCATGAATCCGGCAGCTGGGACACGGTCCAGGTCGTCGTCAGCGAAGACAGCCGCGACGAAGCCAACGTGCGCCGGCATATCGAACTGGTCGAGGAATACCGGCAAAAAGGCCTGCGCGTCGTGCACTTCGGGCTGGCGGAACAGTACGAGCTGCTGCACGCGCTGCCTTCGCAGCAGCGCGAGCGCCTGGGCACGCTCCTCACCACCCAGCCGCGGGATCGCTTCTACCTCAAGGGCCAGGCCGCCAACCGCAACCTCAGCTACCTCAAGTTCCTGCAGCTCACCGAAGACACGCGCAATACGCTCTACTACCTGATCGACAGCGACCAGTCGCTGTGCGTGAACCGGCAGACCGCCGCCGGCGAGGAAGCCGTCTACGCGCTGCCTTACTTCCACGCCATCGACAGGATCTTCCACGACACCGACACCGTGATGCTCACCGGCAAGATGGTCGGCGACCCGCCCGTGTCGCCCGCGGTGATGGCGGCGAATTTTCTCGACGACGTGACCGCCTTCTTCGCCCGGCTCGCCACGCTGCATGCCGAGCAGGCCTGCCAGTTCCACGCCCTGCCAAAAGAGCCGGTGGGCGACGCCGCCTATCACGACATGGCGAAGCTTTTCGGATTCGAGAACCAGCCGGCGACCTTTCCCTATGCCTGCCGCCTCGCCGGCGAACACGACCACGTCGCCTGCCTGAACGATTTCGCGCAGCGGCTCAATGCCTTCTTCTTCGGCGAGCACCTCACCCGCAAGACCGGCTTCGCCTACGGCAGCGGCTACACGGCGCTCGCCCCGGCGCGCACGGTCTACCCCGGCAACTACATCGTCAACTACGCCGGGCTCAAATACGTCATCCCCTTCGGCCACCTGCGGCTGCGCATGTCGGGCCCCACCGCCGGGCGGCTCATCGCGGCCGAAATCGGCCACCGCTTCGCCTCGTTCAACATGCCCAACCTGCACCGCCGCACCACCGAGACCGGGCCGGGCGACGACTTCCGCCCCGGCGTCGAAGCGGACGCCGCCCGCGTCGACGTTTCCAACGAATTCGAGCGCCAGTTCTTCGGCGACCTGATGCTGTTTTCCACCGAAGCGCTGGTCAAAGAGACTGACGTGACCCGGCCCTTCGCGCAGGACGCGATCGAAGCCGTCGTCGCACAAAAAGAGGTCGAACTGCTCGCGCTATACCAGCAGAAGCACGACGCGATCGGTGAAAGGAACCGGCAGTTGAGCGCGCTCGTCTTCGACGTCGGCCACTGGTGGCTACGGGCCAGCGAACAGGCGCCCGGCCTCGCCCCTGCGCTGCGGCAGGTACGCGCCTTCATCGACAACATCGACCGCAACTTCGGCGAGGAGGCGCAGGCCTGGCGCCAGATCCAGTCCGCCGAGCATCGCGCGGCACGCAAACGGCAGATCGTCGAAGCCTTGATGAACTACCGCGCCGAGCGGGACGCCTGGGACAGCCTCTTCTAGTTCAGAATCGAATCCGCCGCGCCGGAAACAATCTGTTCCCGACATTCCCGATATGCCGTCTGCGCGGCGCTGAGCGCATCTTCCGGAACCGCGACGTGCGAGTAATCCACCCGGGTGCGGTCGATGCGCCCGCCATGAATCCGCGCCGACGAATCCCCCCTGCCCGCCTTGCCCGTCTGGCTGAAGGTCTGGTAGCGCTCGCTCAGCGGCGAATCGAGTTCGAGCCAGTGTGACAGCCGGGGCAGCAGCCGCTCCGGCGCGGCCTGCAACAGCTCCGCATCGAAGTAGCAATAGCCCCGCTCGGCCGTGCCGCAAAAGTCGGCGAGCGCCTTGAGCCGCGCGACGTAGTAGTTCGCCGCCTCTAAAGGCGATGCATAAAGGTCCGGGTCGGGCTTCTGCCGGAATAGATGCACGATGCTCCCGATCGTACGCGCCGGCTCCGCCAGGGAAACCAGGATCTTGAGTTCGGCCGGAGCCAGCCGCTCGGGCTTCAGCACATAGTCGTTATGCAACAGCTTGTCGAACAGATAGCGGCTGTCTGGCTTGAGCACATCGCCCTGTCGGAACAGCTCGAGTTGCCTGTCCACCGCCAAGGCATCCTCATAGCTGATGTGCATTTCGTAGTAGCCATTGATCTGCGGATGCGAGCCGAGAATGTGCCCCGCCAAACTGGTGAAGGCGCGCATGTGGCTCAGGAGGAAGATGCGGGCGTAGGGATCGGACACAGCGCTCATCGAATAAGACTTTATTGTTCAACCCATCGATCTAGCTTGCCTTGCGGCAAACACACAACTCCTCTTCCCTCCACCTAACCGGGCGACGGGTATTGGAGTGAGAATAGCGCCTTGGGCTTGGAGCAGGTAAATCACTTCCGGCCTAATTTATCTGTTGGTCCAAAGCCTGCAAGGTGGCAAAGACCTCCGGCCAGAACCGATCGAATACCACCCAATTGCGATATTTCTTATTCCACCAACCGCGCCCGCGGCAAGCACCCTCGACAATCCCGCGGACACGCGGGTCAAACGAATGCCAGACCGATACATTTCTAATTGGCAGTTTGCGGGCGACGACGGGGGTGCCACGAATATTGAACTGCCATATCGGTGGCGCTGATGCGATGTCGATTTGCTTCGCTGTAGCGGGTTCTGGAACTGGCAGGTTGATCCAACGCCGGCGATGCAGATCAACCATCACTGCATAACGCAGCGCCGCCCAATCCAAATGCTGCGACATCGCATTGCCAAGATCGATTTCCACCGCAGGCAGGCCAAGGCGTCGGGTTTTCTCGGCCTTGTCCTGATCCACCCGATGGTGCACTGCAATCTCGATGACCATATCTACGAAACCCTGGCCGTAGGCATCGGCAACGATTTCCGTAGCCAGCTCGCCACTTCCAAGCCGGTGTTCCAGGGACACCGACTCGAAACAAACCTCGCTGCCGAGGTGTAAGCCGATTCCCTCAAGCTGAGGCGGCAAGGCCACGCGCTTTTCCTGTTGAATAATTTCCTTGGCGGCCTTGTGTAACGCAGTTTCGGTACACCCCAACCCCTCGATAGCCAAGTAATGAGAAAAATGATGCTGGCGCACATCGCCGTGCCGCCCCAGGAGCTTTCCCCCGCACTTCAGGCAGACGCACCCGCACCCCAGGCCATTCGCTACTTCGTCGATATGCACCGTGCGCCCATCGGCCGCCCGCGCAAAAGTCATGGTTTCGGATTCGTGTGGCATGATCAAAACTCCGTTTTAATAAAAAGACAGAGCCCAATCTGGACCACCGCATGCTCGTAAAACAGCCCGAAACCGTCGACGAACCCGCCTCGACGGTTGCTCATGAAACCAAACCGCTCGATGGGACGCCGAGCGCCCAAGCCGTTGCCCACTGCCTGCGCGACTACGTCGCCGCCCATGACGACGGCAGCAAGGCGTTTCGATTGCTGGCAGCCCTGGCCAAAGAGACGCTGGATCAACTGAAAAAAAACGGGGGTGGGAAGATCGGGACCAAGGCCATCTATCTGGCCGCGCAGATCGACACCGAAACCGACAAGGCCACCCGCTGGGTCAGCGAGGCGTGGAAAGCGTGGGAAGGAAAACGGGATGAACGCTTAAGCGGTCTGCAAGACTTCGCCGCAAACTACGGCCTCAACGTCTATCCCTGGCCGGAAAAGAGAGGGGATGGCAAAGGCGGCGCGGGCCGCTCATCCCTTTACGCAGTCGAAGTCCGGCCGCTGGTCAGGGGGCCAGCCTTGGCTACACCGAACGCCGACATCCACTACATCCGCGAAACGACCCCCAAGCCCGTCTGGTGGGCGCGCCGGTTCTTTTCCGGGGAATTCCACCTGACGGGCTGGCGAAAGGCCCTCTTCGTGACCCCGGCTATCGTTTCCCTGATTTTCGCGGTCGTAGTCATCCTCGCCGTGTGGTTAACCCTGTCCCATCAGCAAGCGATTCCAACCAATCGTATTCTGGTTCTGGTTACCTCCGCCGCCCTGATCGGCGTGGTTGCCTGGCGGATGGTCATGGCCGTAGGCCGGCTGGGTGACAAGCGCATCACCATGGCGCCGGATATCCTGATTGGCTTTCATGAATACGGTGTTCAACTTGAACTCACCAGACTCGACACCGCTCCCTGCTCTGCCAGCCGGCTAGGCCTAGTGCGCTATGCCGCAACCTGCCCTGTCTGCAATGCAAAGGTTCAAGTGGAAAGTGGCGGGCGGGAATTCCATGGGCGGCTTGTGGGACGGTGCCAGGAAAGCCCGGACGAACATGTATTCAGCTTTGACCGGGTTACGCGGACAGGTACAAACCTACGATTTGAGTATCGCGTCTGACCTTTCCACGACTCCTAGAGTTAAGCTTATAGCCACCCTTGAGCGTCTAGCCGACTCCATGCAGCCCGCACATGCGCAGGCTGCATGATCCTTGCCTTGCGCTCATTCCAGGCATGTACGGCGCTGACTACCTGATCGAATGAATGCGCGGTCGGTTCATGGGTTGCAACCCAATGAACCGTAGCCAGTAATTCCATTCCGTATGGCGTCTGAAAACCCTCGATCAGATTCGCGACACGCTCAACGTGCCGGGCCAAAGCAGCGTGCCCGCTTGCACTGACGTACTGCTCTGCCTCGGCAAGTGCGTCTTCCAGCGGTTCGATTTCAGCATCCACAACGCCATCGCCAAGGCCACGTATGAAGTGGCCCTCCATCCGGTTCAGCGCGTGGCGCAGTTGATCGGAATAGGGTCCATATTGATTCTTGACGAATGACAGACTGAGGCTCTCGCCAGCCTCTTGCAGGAAGTAAGCAAGCTTCTGCACTTCGATACGAGACAAACCGTATTCCAGAGAACGATAGGTATCGAGTACCTTGAGGATAGCTGCGCGACCCGCCGTCATCTTTGGACGTGAGGTTTTCACTTCCATGCTCTTCGGATCAGGCGCGCCAGCAGGCGCGAATAGTCGCACTTCCACGTCTGGCAGAACGGCAAATGCCTGTTCGATAAGCGGGCGCACTTCATCCCATTCCAGCCCGCCGTTGCCGCAACCAAGCGGTGGAATGGCAATGGAGCGAATGCCAAGCCGTTTGACTTGTGCAACCAGATCAACCAGCCCATCACGAATGAACTCAACTCGTGACTTGCCGCGCCAATGGTCCTTGGTTGGGAAGTTGATGATGTAGTTGGGTTTGACCAAGCCGCCGGAGTCGAAGACAAACATGGTTCCCGGACGAACTTGTTTGGCTTTGCACGCCGCTTCGTAGGCGCTGTAATTCGCCGGCCACTTGTTCTTGAACTGGAGCGCAATGCCTTTGCCCATCACGCCAACACAATTCACCGTGTTGACGATGGCATCCACATCGTCCTGCCGTAACAAATCGCCCTGTTTAATCGTGATTGTCACGTCTATTGCCCCAGAAAATACCACTCGGGTTTAACCACCACCGGCAATTTTACGCCTGCCTGATCCAGAATCGCACGTACCACGTCGGCGTGGCCTCGATCGATCGCGCCGATGCGCGTAAATCTGACCAAGGGCACCATGCCTTTGACCAGAAACTCGGCCTGCCGCCGCTCCATTCGGTCGCTATAACGTGCATGGTCCAGTTTGCTCTGCCAATACTTGCAGTAGCCATCCAGGGCGGGCGACTCGCAGATCAAATCCCAAGCCACTTTGTCGAGGTTGGCCAAGCCCGTATACGGTGTGCTCCAGGCCAGCGTTGCATTGAGGTCATAGAACACAAAGTCTTCCCCCGCTGCCGTCACATGTTCCACCGTCGTTTCAAAATGGGCAATATCCGCCTGCCGCCAGTCACATCCAGCGACACGCCCGCCGTTGATGGCTAAAAGCATGGGCGAACGCGGCGCGAAATAGAACGGCACAAAGTCGTGAACCAGCCCGCCCGGCGGGTTAGGCACTGACTTGATGGAGCGGGCACCCTGCGCACCTTGATGGGCGATATTCTGGTAAGCAATGCCATTCGTTGCGCCCTGATTCTTGGACAGCAACGCGCCTGCCGCACAAATTGCCGGCAAATTGGCAATTGCCGTGATGTGAAACAGGCGGACAGGATTTGGCACCGCCATGGCGCTTAGCCCACGCTCACCGGCACCAGCACCATGGTGTCGTTGCCGAAGATATCAATCACCTTTACGGCCACGGTATAGCGGCCAGCCTGGGTGTAGGTGTGCGGCGCGGAAATCATTTCCAGGTCGCGACTCTTGCGGGTGCGGAAGCTCTGCCACTCGTTTTCAAAGATGTAGCCGCCGGTCCAGCGTTCCTCGAACTCCGGCAGGGTCAACTCGCCCTGCGGCGGCTCGAAGCCGGGAAGGCTGCCGTCAATGCCTGCGCCCTTGGCGACCTTGATGATTTCCTTGCGGCTCATGTAGTCGAAGTCCACCGCCCAGTAGTCCACCCAGTCGGTCCAGTTCTTGGTAAGAATCTCGCGGGTGACGACGCCGTCCTTGTCCTTGCTCAACTTGATAAGCTGGCCTTGTTCGCAAACAACCTGGCTCTTGCCATTTTTCAGGCTAGCGGCAGCGGCCTCGGCCGCGCCCTGGGTGTAGTAGACGGAAAAATCCGTCAGCTCGATCTGCAGCGTGAACTTGTCTTTCTTGGCGTAGCGCGGCGTGGCCTCGACGAAGCTGATATCGAAGAACACCACCTGGCCTTTTTCGACCGCGCGCTTGTCGAACACTTCGGGCGGAATCTGCTTTGGCACCAGGTCGATACCCTTCTGCTTGGCCTCCTCCAGCACTGCCGGGAACAGGCCCATCTCGAACTCGAAGGCGAGCATGTCCACGCGCGAGGCGCCGCGCTTGCGACACTCGGTGATGACTTCCTCCACGAACAGCCGGCCCACGGGCAGGTTGATGGGGCCGATCACGACCAGCCGCCCCGCGTTCTTGCCATGGAAGAAGCTTTCGCCCTCCAGCGGCTGGGCCTTGTAGGCGCGCAGGATGAGATCACGGAACTCGCGCTCTTTTTGTGCCAGTAGCTGTTCCTTCTGATGGCCGTTCAAGCGCCCACCAACATTGAGATAAGCCTGGCGCTCATACCGACCCAGGTTCAACACCTCGAAGGCGCGGAACGGCTTGCCGGAGTCCTTCAGTTGCCGCTGCACCCCAATCATGCGCTTGCGCGTGGTGTGAACACCAAACTTGCCGAGATCGGTTGCTATCCACTTGCGGCCTAGCTTTTCTGCCACTGCAGCGGTCGTACCACTGCCACAAAAAAAGTCCGCCACCAAATCACCTTCGTTGCTACTGGCTTTGATAATACGTTCGAGCAGAGCTTCTGGTTTTTGGGTGGGGTAGTCTAGTCTCTCCGACGAAGTTGGACTGATGCGGTTCACTTCGTCCCATAAATCGACTACCGGCGTGCCTTCCGCATCTTTGAGGAATTTCTTACGACTAAGACTCTTCCCGGTTGAAGAAAGTACGATCTCACCCTGCTCATAAAGCTTGGTCATTGTTTCAAATGAATACCGCCAATAGCCCTTAACGCCCAGAAAATCGTAATAAGGGTTACCTTTTGCCGCCCCGCCAGGGCCATCGACTGGCATCAGACGATACCGCTCGCCAGTCTTTTCTTCCGTGTATTTGTAATCCCTAGCGAGCACGTCATCCGTGTAGGGTTTGTGTTGTGGATTCCATATCCCTTTTTCGCTCTTCCGGAAAAGAAGAATTGTCTCGGTAGTCCTTCCAAAATGGGACGCCCCCTGGCCAGTATCTCCGTGTGCATGAGAGCGCTTCCACGTAATCTCATTGACGATGTTCGCTGATCCAAACACCTCCTCACAAGCAAGCCTGACATAGTGAGCAACAGTCTTTCCCATGTGTACATATATTGAGCCATCGTCCGCCAGCAAATCCCGCATCAAAATCAAGCGCTCATAGACCATCGAGATAAAGGAATCCGCCCCGCGCCCCCAAGTGTCGCGGTAGGCTATCTGTTCCAGCAGGTTGGGCTCCTTGTGGAAGGTCTCGCCGCCGATCTCGATGTCCATAGAGAAATCGGCTCCCACATCGAAGGGCGGGTCGATGTAAATCAGCTTCAAGCCACCTGCATCCTCGATCTGCTGGCGTAGCGCGCCGCTCTTAAGCGATGAAAGAATTAGTTTGTTATCACCCCAGATGAGCTTGTTGGTCCAGCCCTTAAGCTGGCGGCCGCGGGTGTCGAACAGGTCCATGGTACCGAGTTCCGGTTTTTCCAGACGCGGCTCGTCCACATGCTCCAGCGACTGAAATGGCAGCACGGTGGTGCAGACCTCGCGGCTCTTGCCGTTCCACACCAGTTCCACTTCGCGCTTGTCCTCGAACAGGATGAAGCGGTATTTCTCGGGCAAGGCTTTGCCTTCCTGAATCAACTGTATGAGATCGCGCTTTTCGGCGTCCGTCAGGTCGTAGGCTTCCTTGGGCTGGCGGGCCATGTTCAGATCTCCTGAAATTCGGTAAAGCTCGCGGCGAGCGCGGCGAAGGTCTTAGGCGGGTTGCGCTCATAGCCTTGTTGGTCCACGTATACGAAGCGGTAGGCCGCCCCCCCCTCGGCCTGGCTGGCCTGGGTTGCATCCGCACACCACTGGCGCAGGCGGGCCATCTTTTGCGGCAGGTCAAGTTCGGCGCGCCCCTTGGTTTCGATGATCCAGACCGTGCCGTCGGCGGTTTTCAGCAGGAAGTCCGGCACGTAATTCGATAAATCGCCGTCGGCCTTGACGTAATCGATCTTGAACCCGACGGCGAGGTAGTTCTTGGCGAAGGCGACAACATCCGGTGCGTCGTCGAGAAAGCTGGCGAAGGCCATTTCGAATCCGCCCGCATGCGGCTCGCCGACGATCTTGCTGAATACCGATTTCTTCGGGGCGAAATAGGGGCGGTTTTCGGTACGGAAGGGGCGCGTGTCGCGCAGGCGGATGCGATCTTCAATACGGCAGGTGCCGGTGTCCTGGACCGTAAGCGTGTTGATGGCTTTTTTGAATGCGTCGAACAACACTTTCCCGGCATCGGGCTCGGAGAGATTGCGCAGCACCACCGGATCATCGAGGCTTACCGGAGAGTCGGCGAACAGGTGCTCGGCCATGAAGGTCTTGACCTTGGGATAGAGCACGTCGTAACCGCCGACGAGGCGCAGTTCCTTGAGTAGTTGGCGGGCAAAGAAACCGACCACTGATCGGTAATCGGCCGGCCCGGCACCGTCGAGCAGGATGGTGTGGTGGATTTCGGCATCCAGCATGGTTTTGAAGACGATCTCGCGGGTTTCCTCGGGGGTGAAATCCTTGAGCTTCAGCTTGGCGTTGCCCAGCCTGGCCGGATCGAGCGCGTCGATATCCTGGTATTCGCGGTTGAAGCGACGGGTCAGCCGAGGGAGTTCGATATCCAGCGCGTCCAGATCCTTGTCGGCGTTTTGCGCCTCCACCTCGACGACCAGCGAATCCTGCCGCTTGGTTCCGCCGCCCATGGGGCGATATTCGAGCTGGACGCCTTCGCTCTGGATGGATTCGACGAATTCCATGAAGGTGGGCGTGCCCATGACCGAAACGGTTTCGGGCGTGTCGGAGCCGAAATACATGCGGCGCAAGCCGCGGCCCAGAGTTTGCTCGGGCAGGATGTTGCTTTGCGCCGCGTAGGCGCGCAGGCCGACGATGGTGGTGACGTTGCGCACGTCCCAGCCTTCCTTGAGCATCAGCACGGAAACAATGGCTTTATAGGGGCTGGCCCAGGAGTCGATTTCGTTGGACTGCTTGCGTAGGCGCTCCAGTTCTTCCTTGTTCTTGCCCGTGGCGGATTCGGAAATCTCGCCGTTGTTCTTGGTGTGGATGACGAGCACAGCGCCTTGCAGTTCGGGGCAGGTTTTTTCCAGCCAGGCGCCGACTTCGTCGCAGTTCTTGGTGTCGTCCACCATGACGAACATCACCGCCTTCTTGCCCAGCGCCTCGTGTTCGGCATAGCTCTTGCGCCATTCCTCGATGCCGAGGTTCAGGTAATCGGCGTAGTGCTCGGTGAAGATCGCGCTTTTGTGCTCCTGCAGGCGGGCACGGCTTGCCGGATCGGGCAGCACCGGGTGCTTCACCACATTCTGGTGGATGGCCTCGACCAGCGGATAGTCCGAAACGGTCTGCACGAAAATCGCACCGTTATTGTGCTTGGGCGTGGCCGTTACGTCCACTTGCAGCGCCAGACGGCCGTCCTTCTGCAGCATCCTGTGATGAATGTCCTGGATGCTTTTGAACCAGGCAAGGCGATCATCGTGGATGTGATGCGCCTCATCGTTGAACACGGCCAATTCATCCAGTTCGCGAACGATTTCACCCAGGTCAGCCCTGCTATCCGTGGTCTTTCCGGAGGGCTTGGAGCCAAAGGGCGACAGGAAATAATCGCGCAGGTCATCGTCTTCCAGCGTTGGTTCGCGAATGTCGCTGAGATAGACCCGATGAATGTTGGTCAGGAACAGATTGCCCGTATCGCGTTGGACGCGTACGTCATCCTGAATATGCAGCGTCATCTGGAAATCGTCGCGCCAGTTTTGGCCCTCGAAACCATTGTCCGGAAGAATGGGATCGTTGAAGAAGATGCGCAGCCCATCGAAATCCGCACGCAAACGATCCAGCACAATGATGTTGGGTGCGATCAGCAGAAAATTTCGTGAAAGCGGCGAATCTGCTTCGTAGAGCTTGTGGAAGTAGCTCCAGGCCATGAGCAGGGAGAGCACCTTGGTCTTGCCTGCGCCGGTGGCCATTTTGACGACATACCGGGGCCAGTCCTCCGGGAACATTCCGGAGGATGCAGCACCCGACGCATCGAAGCGCAACAAATCGAACTTGTCCCGCACCTTCCGCACGTCGTGCAGCCAGATCACGGTTTCCACGGCTTCGCGCTGTGCGAAGTAATAGCGGTACGGCGATAGGCTACCGTCTGCCTGTTCGAGCAAGTGCCCGGTTCCAAACCACCAGTTCAGTAACGCGCGGGAAGTGCCAGATGCGCCAGCATAGTTTGCGTCTCTCCACGCCTTGATTTCTTCACGAATCTTGGCAACCAAGGGAGGCAATAGCTTTTCGTAAGCTGTGCTGCGCAACTCTTCGGCGGCAGGAAACCACCGCTGGTCGGGCAGCAACTCGTCATAGGGCGACTCAGGCAATTCAGGATGGAGGGCCATATATCAATAGAACGAGAATGTTCCTTGTGCTTGTTATCAGGCGAATCTTCGCACATCGGCGCACCTCTCGGCCGCAGCGTGTGTGGCTCTACCGGCTGGTACGACTCACCCATACAACTCATCGGGCTGCCGATATCGAGCAGCATGGATTTCGTTCTCGGTGATTTGTAGGTGAGTGATGCGGTAGCTGTAGATCAAGCGATGGCCCGCTGGCCCTGGAGCTTCGCGGCCGCCGCTGCCCTGCCCAGCCTGCATATGCAGCTGCTCCTATGCAACCGCTTCATAGACCAATGGCTTTCAGGAACTGCTCGGCTGTAACGACGAGGCATTTCAACTCCGCGGCCAGGCTCAGCGGATCCTGGTCGCCGCTGAGGAGGGAGTCGGCCTTGCCGGAGATAGTGAGTTGCAGGAACGGCTGGTCGAAGGGATCGCGGCAGTCGGGCGTAATGGTCGTTGGATTGCGTCACCGCGAGTACCCCGAATGCTTGAGCCGTTGTCGCGCGCCCACCGGCGCCTTCACAACACCCGATTCACCTCGAACACCGCATCGATGCCCTCCCCGTTCCAGTTGTATTCCAGATACGCCGCGTGCAGGCAGTTTTTGACGATGCCGGTGCGCAGCGCCGCGAGGCATCCGCCGCCGGAGTGGCGGACCGATGGGTAGACGATGCCGAGCGCGCCTGCTGCGCGCAGGCTGCGGCCGATGGCTTGGGGGTAGCTGTAGTCGTCGGGGGCGACGATGCGCGGGTCGCTCTTACTGGCGACGCGCAGGTCGGCCGCTTCGCCGCGGGCTTGCACGCTGTAGAGCCGCATCTGCAATCGCATCGGCGGCTCGCGCGTGGCCTGCATGAAGCGAGCCGAATGGTAGCGTGTCTCGGCGATCGCGGTGTCGCGCTTGCGGGCGCAGTAGAAGACGCCGTAGCTGCCGTCGCTGAAGCGGCTGCCCTGCGGGTTGAGGTGGGTGAACGCGGCCATGATGCAGGTGCTGCCGGGGCCGAAGAGGCGTTCTTCGGGCGGGACGAGGCTGATGTCGCCGACCTCGTCGCGCAGGCGGTCGTTGGTCATGGCTTCGAGCGCGTAGAGCGCGTCGAAATCGTCGGGGCTGGCGACGCGCTCGAACAGGCCGACGGCGGGAAAGCGGCTCGGGATAACGCGCCAGGCCCGCGGCCAGTTGAGCCGCGTGGTCGGGTAGTTCAAGCCCAGCCGCCGCGTTGCGCGTCGAGGTACTGGCGCACCGCGACGAGATCGGCGACGTTGCCGCCGAGCATGCGGTCGAGCGCGCTCTTGCCGCCGAAGAGCGGCGCGCTGTTGGGTTTTTTGACCCAGGCGTCGGCGGCGGCGGTGTCGGGCAGCAGGATCTGCAGCGCCTTGTAGATACCGAGCAGATACGACAGGCGCTCGAGCGTGTCGCGCCTGAGGTCGGCCGACTCGGGGGCGGATTTCCACTTGAAGAAGGTCGAGCGGCCCGGCGATCCGAGGAGCACCATCTGTGCCTCGGTGTTGAGCGCCCAGTCGCGCGCGATGTTGAAGAAGGCGCGCAGGCCGGCGGCCGAAAGGTCACGCCCGACAGGCTTGTGCGCAGGTTTGACGGCGTTGGCGGCGTGCTGCATCGCGGCCCCTCCAGGATCAGAATGAACTTCGATTGAAATATAGTCCATTTGTGGACTTGCGGCAAATTCGGGGCGGGGTTGTGGGAGGCGTACGGTCCCGGCCGTTTTACAGTGCTTTCGGGCGGTGGGAGCCGCTGAGCCGGAGGCCACAGCAGCTTCAGCCCGCCCAGAGCGCGTCGAGGTCCTTGATCCCCCACTTGGCCGGGTCTTCGTGGCCGAGGATTTTTTCGTTCGCGCCGGGTCGCGAGAGGTCGACGACTTCGGGAACGATGTAAGTCTGCGATCGGGTCGAGAAGAAGGCCTTGACCCGCGGCACCAGCAGCGACTTGTCGGTCTGCTCGATCACCACGCCGAGCCGTCCGGAATCGAGCTTCACGAGCGAGCCGATCGGATAGATGCCGACGCATTTGATGAAGGCCTGGAACACGCGCGCGTCGAAGTGGCCGCGGCTCCACTCGGTCATCTTGCGTACCGACTCGGCGGGGCACCAGCCGGCCTTGTATGGGCGGTTGGAAGTGATCGCGTCGTAGACGTCGCAGACCGCACCCATTTTGGCGAAGAGGCTGATCGCGTCGGCGCCGAGGCCGTCGGGATAGCCGCTGCCGTCGACCTTTTCGTGGTGGTGGAGGCAGACGTCGAGCACGATGTCGCTGGCCTGCTGGCATTCGCCCAACATGCGGTGACCTTCGACCGGATGCCGCTGGATGATCCGGAATTCGTCGTCGGAAAGTCTGCCCGGCTTGTTCAGGACCTCGCCCGGCATACGCGCCTTGCCGAGGTCGTGCAGCAGGCCGGCCATCCCCGCCTCGCGCACGTCGCGGGCGTCGAGGCCGAGTCGCCGCGCGAGCGAGACCATCAGCGCGCACACGGCGACGCAATGCATGTAGGTGTAGTCGTCCGCGCGCTTGAGCCGCGCGAGGCTGATGAGCGCCCCGGGGTTGCGCATCACCGACAGCGAAATCTCCTCGACCAGCTCGCCGGCGTTCTCGGTGCTGACGGCCTTGCCCATACGCGCTTCCTGGAACATGGAAAACATGGCGTTTCTGGCCTTGGCGCAAAGCGTCGCGGCACGTCGCAGCTCTTCGCTCATCGACGCGCGTGTGGACGGCTCGGTGTGCTGCGCGGCCCCGGCCGCCATCAGCGTTTCGGTGACCGAGGGATCGACCGCTTCCCGAATCGCGCCCGGAACGTCGAGGCCCTTGGCGGTGTCGATCCAGACCTCGGCGATGCCGCAGTCGAGTATGCGTCGGATGTCCTCGGGGTCGGTCAGGGTGAAGCGGGCTCGCCAGAACGGGTGTGCCATCCACGCGCCGCACAATTCATGCAGGTGCATGCCGGGGCGCAGCTCGGCGGCCTTGATTTTTTTTAGCATTGTCACGACGGATCTTATTGGTATCGTCGCGGCATTTTACGGCAGGCCGCGGCGCCGTCTACCCCTACTTTTCCGCCTCGTCGTCGAGCTCTCGCAGATGCGCGAGCTTCTCGGCGATCTTGCCTTCGAGCCCGCGCGGGGTCGGTTCGTAGAACTGCTGTTCCGCGATGTCGTCGGGGAAGTAGCGCTCGCCGGCGGCGTAGGCTTCGGGCTCGTCGTGAGCGTAGCGATAGGCGCGCCCGTAGCCGAGTTCCTTCATGAGCTTGGTCGGCGCGTTGCGCAGGTGGATCGGCACGTCGTTCGACGGGTTGGCCTCCACGAACGCGCGCGCGGCGTTGTAGGCGACGTAGGCGGCGTTGCTCTTGGGTGCGCAGGCCAGATAGAGGCAGGCCTCGGCGAGCGCGAGTTCGCCTTCGGGCGAGCCGAGGCGTTCGTAGGTTTCGACCGCGTCGAGCGCCAGTCTCAAGGCGCGCGGATCGGCCAGCCCGATGTCCTCGCTCGCCATGCGCACGAGTCGCCGGCCGAGGTAGCGCGGGTCGGCGCCGCCGTCGAGCATGCGCACGAGCCAGTAGAGCGACGCGTCGGGGTCAGAGCCGCGCACGCTCTTGTGCAGCGCCGAAATCTGGTCGTAGAAGGCTTCGCCGCCTTTGTCGAAGCGGCGCAGCGACTGCGCGAGCGCGTTCTCGACGAAGGCCGCGTCGGCTTCTTCGACCTGCGCGGTGCGCGCGGCGGTGTCGAGTTGCTCGAGCAGGTTGAGCAATTTGCGCGCGTCGCCGTCGGCGTAGGCGGCCAGCAGCTTGTCGACGCCGTCGGCGAGCTTGAGCGACGGCAGTTCCTGCAGCGCGCGCTGCATGAGGCGGCCGAGCTCGTCGGGCGTGAGCGATTTCAGCACGTAGACCTGGGCGCGCGACAAGAGCGCGCCGACGACCTCGAACGAGGGGTTCTCGGTGGTCGCGCCGATGAAGGTGAAAAGGCCCGATTCGACGTGCGGCAGGAAGGCGTCCTGCTGCGACTTGTTGAAGCGGTGGACCTCGTCGACGAAGAGTATCGTCGCACGGCCGAGCTTCTGGTTCATGCGCGCGCGTTCGACCGCCTCGCGGATGTCCTTCACGCCGGAGAGCACGGCCGAGATCGCGATGAAATCGGCGCCGAAGGCCTGCGCAGTGAGCCGGGCGAGCGTGGTCTTGCCGACGCCGGGCGGCCCCCAGAGGATCATCGAATGCAGCTTGCCCGAGTCGAACGCGAGCCTGAGCGGCTTGCCGGGGCCGAGCAGGTGACTCTGCCCGACGACGTCGTCGAGCGTGCGCGGGCGCAGGCGCTCGGCGAGCGGCGCGTGCGGGTCAGGCGCAGGCGCGGCGGCGGGTTCGGTCGAGAAGAGGTCCTGGGGGCACATGGTGGTTGGGCGCGAGGCTTATTGTGCCGCGATTTCAGGCGTCGGGCATGGCGTGAACGTCAGCAGCGCCCGCCTGTCACTCGCCGATAACGTCGGCCCCCTTCGGCGGCGTGAAGACGAAGCGCGACGGCGCGATGCGCGGGTTGCGCGCGAAGTTCGAAAGCTTGAGCGTGGTGCGCTGGCCGAAGGTGTCGAAGAGTTCCATCTGCACGAGCACGTCGCCCTTAAAGCCCATGCGGATGCGCTCGAAGCTCGTGTCACGGCTTTTTGGCGTCGCTTCGAGCCATTCGAGGCCGCCCGATTCGCCGGCGTTCTTCAGGCTGAAGTATTTTTCGATCGCGTCGTCGCCGGCCAGGAGCGCGGCCGGCGTGCCGGCGATGACTTCGCCGAGCGGCTTGACCGTGACCTGGTCGAGGTCGGCGTCATAAAGCCAGAGCTTGGCGCCGTCGCCGACGATGACCTGCTCGTAGGGCGCGCGGTAATCCCAGCGGAACTTGCCGGGACGCGCGAACGCCATTTTTCCGCTCGCCTCCTGGGTCACGCGGTTGTTGCGGTCGGCGACGGTCTGGGTGAAGTCGGCCTCGGCCGTTTTGGCGCCGGCGATGAACGCCTTCAGACGCTCGACGCCGCCGGCGTGGGCGGCGTGGGTCAGGACAAGCGCAAACAGCAGGAAAAGTGGACGCATGGCTTTTCGGTTCCGGAAATAAAAAGTGCGCCACGCGGGCGCACTAGGCAGACCTTGCGGGACTGCGAAAGTTTACTGCTGCTTTGCGGTCTTGCTGCCGAAAGACTTGTACCACGGGCACCAGCCGACGATCGCGGTGGCCAGCAGAAACAGGCCGCCATAGCCGGCCGCCAGCGTCGGGCCGAGCGGCGTCATCGCCCAGTACAACAGGGCAAATGCAATCGCCGCGCGGGCAAGACGTTCGTGGATTCCGATATTGCTCATCTTCGTTCTCCTTTGGTATTGGCAAATATCCGCTCGCACCCGAGGGCCGTGACAACTGGCAAAGAGCGCCCTTCCCCGATCAGCCGATCCATGCGTTCCCTTACTTATCAACGGCACGATCGGCGGTGCCGGATGTTGATGATGCGTGATCAGCGGGTGGAACAGCGGGTTCGGTCGGGCCCGTTCCGGATCGTCGACCGTCCCCAGGTAACGGCAGTCGAGGGGGCTTCTTTAACCTCCATTCGCAAACCACGCCGTTTGTCAATGCGCTTTTCGTGCCAGGATTGGATTTTTTTGACGCGCCGGCCGGCAGGTCTTCGAAGCGCCCGCAAAAAAAAGTGCGCCTCAAGGGCGCACTTTTTTGATCTCGAAAGGCCGGGTTCTACTTCGTCTTGCAGGTCGAGATGCCGAACGGCATGTAGGCCGGGCAACGCGCGAAGATTGCCGTGAGAATCAGGATGAAGCCCACGAGACCCGCCGGAACCATCCAGCTGTCCGCGCCGGGAAGGTTGGACATCGCGTAATAAATCAGTCCGGCGCCGACCACCGCACGGATGATGCGGTCGGTGCCGCCCATGTTTTTAGCCATCGTCAATTCCTCTCTTCAATATATTGTTGTCGTTCCGGGGCGCGCTGGCCCCGGGCGTGAGATGGCCGTACTCAGCTGGCTGTGTTACATGATCAGCGGCACGATCAAGAGCGCTACGATGTTGATGATCTTGATCAGCGGGTTGACGGCCGGACCGGCGGTGTCCTTGTACGGATCGCCGACGGTATCCCCAGTAACGGCAGCTTTATGCGCTTCTGAACCCTTGCCGCCGTGGTTGCCCTCCTCGATGTACTTCTTGGCGTTGTCCCAGGCGCCGCCGCCGGTGGTCATCGAAATCGCGACGAAGATGCCGGTGATGATCGTGCCCACGAGCACGCCGCCCAGGGCCTGCGGGCCGAGGGCGAGGCCGACGATGATAGGCACCGCGACCGGCAGCAGCGACGGGACGATCATTTCCTTGATCGCGGCTTTGGTCAGCATGTCGACGCAAGTGCCGTATTCCGGCTTGCCCGTGCCTTCCATGATGCCGGGGATGCTCTTGAACTGGCGACGCACCTCGACGACGACCGAACCGGCCGCACGACCGACCGCTTCCATGCCCATGGCGCCGAAGAGATAAGGAACCATGCCGCCGATGAAGAGGCCGATGATGACCATGTGGTTCGACAGGTCGAAGCTCAGCGCCGGGCCGCCGTGGGTGGACAGGGCGTGGGTGTAGTCGGCGAAGAGCACGAGCGCGGCAAGGCCGGCCGAGCCGATCGCGTAGCCCTTGGTCACCGCCTTGGTCGTGTTGCCGACGGCGTCGAGCGGGTCGGTGATGTCGCGGATGCTGTCGGGCAGGCCTGCCATTTCGGCGATGCCGCCGGCGTTGTCGGTGATCGGGCCGTAGGCGTCGAGGGCGACGATGATGCCGGCCATCGACAGCATCGAGGTCGCAGCGATCGCAATCCCGTAGAGGCCCGCGAGTTCATAGGCGCCCCAGATCGCGGCGCAGACGGCGAGCACCGGCGCTGCGGTCGACTTCATCGACACGCCGAGGCCGGCGATCACGTTGGTGCCGTGGCCGGTCGTCGAGGCCTGCGCGATGTGGCGGACCGGGCTGAATTCGGTCGCCGTGTAGTACTCGGTGATCCACACCATCGCCGCGGTCAGCGCGAGGCCGATCAGCGAGGCGAAGTAGAGGTTCAGCGAGGTCACGAGTTCGCCGCCGATCGTCACGCCCTCGCCCATCATCCAGGTCGTGATCGGATAGAAGGCGATCGCGGCGAGCACGCCGGAGACGATCAGGCCGCGATACAGGGCGTTCATGATCTTGCCGCCTTCACGCGCCTTGACGAAGAAGGTGCCGATGACCGAAGCGATGATCGAGAAGCCGCCGAGCACGAGCGGATAGATCACGGCTTCGGGCGAGCCGGTGATCAACAGGCCGCCGAGCAGCATCGTCGCGATGATCGTCACGGCGTAGGTCTCGAACAGGTCGGCCGCCATGCCGGCGCAGTCGCCGACGTTGTCGCCGACGTTGTCAGCGATCACGGCCGGGTTGCGCGGGTCGTCTTCGGGGATGCCCGCTTCGACCTTGCCGACGAGGTCCGCGCCGACGTCGGCGCCCTTGGTGAAGATGCCGCCGCCGAGACGCGCGAAGATCGAGATCAGCGAACCGCCGAACGCGAGGCCGACGAGCGCGTGCGTCGCAGCCTCGGTGCTTTCGCCGAGCACCAGCGTCAGCACGGCGTAGTAGCCGGCGACGCCCAAGAGGCCGAGGCCGACGACCAGCAGGCCGGTGATGGCGCCGCCCTTGAACGCGACGTTGAGCGCGGCGTTGAGGCCGTTGGTGGCGGCCTGCGCGGTGCGCACGTTGGCACGCACCGAGACGTTCATGCCGATGTAGCCGGTCAGGCCCGAGAGCACGGCGCCGAGCGCGAAGCCGACCGCGGTCTGCCAGCCGAGCGACAGGAAGATGGCGATCAGCAGGATCACGCCGACGATCCCGATCGTCGTGTATTGCCGATTCAGATAGGCGGAGGCACCCTCCTGCACCGCCGCCGCGATCTCACGCATCCTGTCGTTGCCGCTCGGGAGCGCCAGGATCCATTTGATCGATATGATCCCGTAGAGCAGGGCAAGCCCTGCCGCCACGAGAGCGAACAGCAAGCCTTCATTCATTATCCGTTCTCCTCAAAAAACAAAAAAAAACGGCAGCTTTCGCTACCGTCGGTTACTGATCCCTGCCCATCGCGAGCCCGCCTTCGAAACGCGTGCCCGGCTCGAACCCGAAAATCCGGTTGAGCTCTAAATCGAGGATGAGTTGATCGACCGCCGCTTGCCCATGCTCGCGCTGCACTTCCGACAAAATCAGCTTGGCCGAATTGCCGTTGTAAAAGCCGCCAAAGTCCGCCTGGACCTTGAGCAGTTGCCGCGCGCGGTCGAGCGTCATCTTCTGATGTCTCCCTGCTCCCCTCGAAGCTTCTAGAGCTTGAATTCCGCCAGCTTCTTGGCCACCGCGACGTTCTTGAGCGTCACGTAGACCGGCAAGCCGTCCTTGTACTTCGGATAGTCCTCGCCCTGGATGAGCGGCGTGAGGTAACGCTTGCACTTGTCGGTGATGCCGAAGCCGTCCTTGGTGATGAAGTCGCGCGGCATGAATTTCTCGACGTTGGCGACATCCTTGAGATCGGCTACGCCGATCTTGTATTTGTAGGGCTTGTCGGAGAGCCGGTCGACGGTCGGCATGACCGAGTTGTGGCCGCGGATCGCGAGTTCGACGGCTTTCTTGCCGAGCTCATAGGCCTGCTTGACGTCCGTTTTCGAGGCGATGTGGCGCGCGGCGCGCTGCAGGTAATCGGCGACGGCCCAGTGGAACTTGTGGCCGAGCGCATCCTTGATCATGTTGGCGACGACCGGCGCCGCGCCGCCGAGCTGGGCGTGGCCGAAGGCGTCGCGCGTGCCCTGTTCGGCGAGGAACTTGCCATCCGGGTAGTGGCAGCCTTCGGACACGACGACGGTGCAGAAGCCGAATTCCTTGACCTTCTTGTCGACGAGCGCGAGGAATTTCTTCTGATCGAATTCGATTTCGGGGAACAGGATCACGACCGGAATGCCGTGGTCCTCGACGAGACCGCCCGCTGCCGCGATCCAGCCGGCGTGGCGGCCCATGACCTCGATCACGAAGACCTTGGTCGAGGTCTTGGCCATCGAGCGCACGTCGTAGCTCGCTTCGAGCGTCGACACGGCGATGTATTTGGCGACCGAGCCGAAGCCCGGGCAGCAGTCGGTGATCGGCAGGTCGTTGTCGACGGTCTTCGGCACGTGGATCGCCTGGATCGGATAGCCCATCGCTTCGGACAGCTGGCTGACCTTGAAGCAGGTATCCGCCGAATCGCCGCCGCCGTTATAGAAGAAGTAGCCGATGTTGTGCGCCTTGAACACCTCGATCAGGCGTTCGTATTCGCGCTTGTTGGCTTCGAGCGACTTGAGCTTGAAGCGGCACGAGCCGAAGGCGCCCGACGGCGTCGAGCGCAGCGCCGCGATCGCGGCGTCGGATTCCTTGCTGGTGTCGATGAGGTCTTCGGTCAGCGCGCCGATGATGCCGTTGCGGCCGGCGTAGACCTTGCCAATCTTGTCCTTGTTCTTGCGCGCGGTCTCGATCACGCCGCAGGCCGACGCGTTGATGACGGCGGTGACGCCGCCGGACTGCGCGTAGAAGGCGTTCATTTTTTTCGCCATGGTGGTGCTATCTCCTGATTGTTTCCGTATTCGTTCGCAAACAAAAAGCCAGCGGGTTTCCCGGCTGGCTTTGCTCTGTCAACTGTTTCCGGCGGTCTCGCCGTCGGCCAGACGCTTGGCCTCCTCGTCGGCCTGCATTTTCAAGAGCGTCGTGACGCAGTCGCCGATATCGTCGTATTCCTCGCGTCCCGTGCTGAAGCGGTCGCGAATGCGATAGAAGAACATGCTGCGATAGCGCGAATCGCCGGTTTTCGAGAGCACGAAGTGACAGCCATGCTCGTTCCAGTACAGGCCCGGGCACAGCGTCAGTTCACGGTCGTCGATGTGCAGCCGGATCTCGGTTTCGACGTCCTGCAGTTCGACCTCCCGGCCATAGCGCTCCTTGACCGCGCTGGACACGATCCAGCGCTCGGTCTCGGTCATCGGGGCGATCGCGTGCGGCATCGTCGTTGCGGCCCGTCTTCGATTCCGCGCGGGCTCAGCCGAGGGCGGCGAAGATCGAATCGCGGATCTGCTCGACCTTGCCGACGCCCGAAATCTTGACGTACTTGGGCGCGCCGGCTTCGCCGCGTGCTGCCCAGTCGCCGTAGTACTTCACGAGCGGCTCGGTCTGTGCGTGGTAGACGTCGAGGCGTTTCTTGACGGTCTCTTCCTGGTCGTCGTCGCGCTGGATCAGGTCCTCGCCGGTCACGTCGTCCTTGCCGGCGACCTTGGGCGGGTTGAACACGACGTGGTAGGTGCGGCCGGACGCGACGTGGACGCGGCGGCCCGACATGCGCTTGATGATTTCCTCGTCGGCGACGTCGATCTCGACGACGTAGTCGATCGGCACGCCGGCAGCCTTCATCGCCTCGGCTTGCGGGATCGTGCGCGGGAAGCCGTCGAACAGGTAACCGTTCTTGCAGTCGGCCTCCTGCAGGCGCGCCTTGACCATGCCGATGATGATGTCGTCGGAGACGAGGCCGCCGGCGTCCATGATCGCCTTGGCCTTCATGCCGAGTTCGGTGCCCGCCTTGATCTGCGCACGCAGCATGTCGCCGGTGGAGATTTGCGGAATGCCGTATTTTTCCTTGATGTAATTGGCCTGGGTGCCTTTGCCGGCGCCAGGGCCGCCCAACAGAATCAGACGCATCGCGAGTCTCCCCTAAATTGATATGAATGTCCCAAAGCGCGCTAGCCTAAGGCAAGCGCGCGGGGAGCAACACTTAAAAAATTTTATTGCCGGATTCAAGAGGCTGTTAAACAGCCGCGAACAGCGCCCTGACGCGCGCCAGGTCGTCCGCCGTGTCGACGCCGGGGGCCGGCGCGGTCGGCGTGACGCCGAGACTGATGCGGTAGCCGTGCCACAGCACGCGCAATTGCTCGAGCATCTCGCAGCGTTCGAGCGGCGAACTCGCGAGGCTCGCGTAGGTGCGCAGAAAACCCGCGCGATAGGCATAGAGACCGATGTGACGTAGCGCGCCGATTTCGTGCGGCATCGGCTGCTCGGCCGCGAAGGCGTCGCGTGGCCAGGGGATCGGCGCGCGGCTGAAGTAGACCGCGTAGCCGGCTTCGTCGGCGACGACCTTGACGACGTTCGGATTGACGAAGTCGGCGTGGTCGTGGATCGGGTGTGCCAGGGTCGCCATCACGGCGTCGGTGTGCACGACAAGCTGGCGCGCGGCCTCGCGTATCAGCGCCGGATCGATCAGCGGCTCGTCGCCCTGCACATTGACCACGAGCGTGTCATCCGGCCAGCCGAGCGTTTCGGCGACTTCGACCAGACGTTCGGTGCCCGACTGATGATCGGGCGAGGTCAGCAGCGCCTGATGGCCAGCCGCTTCGACCGCCGCCTGCACCCGGGCGTCGTCGGTCGCGACGACGACCGACTCGGCGCCGGCCTGCAGGGCGCGGTCGAGCACGTGCAGCACCATCGGCCTGCCGCCGATGTCGGCGAGCGGCTTGCCCGGCAGGCGGCTCGACCCGTAGCGCGCGGGAATGACGACGCGAAAGTGCATGGCCGCCTTAGGCCTGACCGTGAACTTCGTCGGGGCCGACGGCGCGCGCCTCCTCAGGCAGCATCACCGGAATGTCGTCACGCACGGGATAGGCGAGGCGGCACGCCGGGCAGACGAGCTCGTGCGCCGATTTTTTCCACTCGAGCTGGCCTTTGCAGACGGGGCAGACGAGGATTTCAAGTAATTTGGGGTTCATTGATCGCGGTCCTGAAAAATGCAGGCACGCCAGCCTGAGCCGGCTGCCGTGACTTGCTCTGATAAAGGTGGATGTCGGCAACCGACAGCAGGGTCAAGAGGTCGTGGCCGTCCTGCGGCGCCTGGGCGACGCCGAGGCTCGCCGCCAGCGGCAGGGCATTGCTCCTGCTCCAGGCGTCGATGCGGGCGTCGATCTGCTCGAAGATCTTCGCTACGGCCGCGGCGTCGCGCGGCGGCAGGATCGCGACGAACTCGTCGCCGCCCCAGCGTCCGCACACGCCCTCCTCGGCGCATTCGGCAAAGATCTGCGCGAACTGCGCGAGCACGCGGTCGCCCGCGCCGTGCCCGTAAAGGTCGTTGACCGACTTGAACTGATCGAGGTCGGCGAACAACACCGTCGCGGGCTGCGCGTTGCCGGCACCGCCGAGCAGGCGGTCGGCGGCGGCGAGCAGTCCGTGGCGGTTCAGCAAGCCGGTCAAGGCATCGACGCGGCTGCACCGGTCGAGCTCGCGGCGTTGCCCCTCGAGGCGGCCCGTCAGGATGTAGGCGTACAGCGCGAGTGTCACCCAGAAGATGCCGTAGAACACGTCGCCGGCCGTAACGACGAAGCCGCCAAAGCGGTAGCGTAGCGCGAACGCGAACGCCATGCAGACGAACGAGGCGCCGAGCACTTCGGCGAAGACGCGCATGCCGTAGCGCATGCCGTTGCCGAGCAGAACCATCAGATAGACCAGCGCCGACGGCGGGATGAGATTGGGGTCGTGGACGACGCAGACCGTGACGATCGCGAGGTCGGCGCTCATCGCGCTGCGTATCTTCAGCAGCGTGAGACCTTGCAGCGCCTGACGAAAGAGCCAGCTGTTGATAACGAAATACGCGCCGAGTGCGAGCAGCAACTGCTCGATGTCGAGAAACCCGGACGGCAGGGTTTCGACGGTCGAGAAGTAGACGACCGAAAGCGAAAAAAACAGATATCGGGTGAAATACTGGATGACGATTTCGCCGCGGTCGGGGGCCCAGAACGCGCCATCCTCCTCGTCGGTTTTCCGGCGGCAGGCGCGTTCGCCCCGGTCCGAATGGTGCATTGCCATGCTGCCTCCTCCCTGCCCAGTTCCGGCTCTTTCAGGATCCGAGCCGTGTCCGCAACCACTCGACGAACCCCGCCTCGGGGACCACTTCGAGGTCGACCGCCCACCAGTCCGGGCCGGCGAAGTCGGCGCATTTTACCGCGTCTTTTTCGGTCATCAGTACGGCGCCGCCCGCCGGCAGGTCGTCGGGGCGAAACGCGTGATGGTCGGGGAAGGCGCGAGGCCGATGCCGCACGCCGTGGGCCTCGAGCATGGCAAAAAACCCTTCGGGCCGGCCGATTCCGGTCGCGGCGAGCCACTCGCGCTGCGCCAGCGCACGCAGCGGCTTTCTTTCCTCCGGAGCGCGCAGGCGCCGGGCGTCGCCCGCGCGGTAGTCGGCGCGCCAGGTCTTGAGGCCGAGATAGGTGCGCCAGGCGCCGCCACCGCGGACGACCTGGACGACGCCGTCGACCTCGTGCAGACGCCTGAACGGCTCGCGCAAGGGCCCGGCCGGTAGCGGCCAGCCGTTGCCGAAGCCAGTCGCAGCGTCGAGCACCGCGAGCTCCAGGGCGCGTCCGAGGCGGTAATGCTGCAGGCCATCGTCGGAGACGATGATGTCGACCTCGGGGTGGCGTGCCCGCAGGACCCGGGCCGCGGCCGGACGATCGCGCCCGACCACGACCGGCGCACCGGTCTTGCGGTGGATCAGGAGCGGCTCGTCGCCGACTTCGGCCGCCGTGCTCTCGGCGCCGAGCTCGACGCAGCGGCGCGCCTTGCCGCCGTATCCGCGGCTGACCACGCCCGGGCGGTGCCCCTGCTCGCGCAACCAGTTCGTCAGCCAGATCACGAGCGGGGTCTTGCCGCTGCCGCCGGCCGTGATGTTACCGACGACGATGACCGGGATCCCGACGTCGACACGCGTTAGCCAGCCGCGCCGGAAGGCCAGCCGACGCACGGTGACGAGGCTCGCGAAGAACCACGCGACGGGCAGCAGCAATAAGGTGAGCGGGCCCGTGTGCGTCCACAGGCGGGGAAGCGAAAGCACGCGAGACGCCCTAGCCGCGCTCACGGGGGGGCGAACACGGTGGCCAGCGGTTTCCGGGCGCGGACGAAGTCGGCTGCGTCACGCTGGATACCGGCGCCTCGGTCAGGGCGCGGTCTGCGTCGCGAAGGTGATTCGGCCGAGGCCGACGCGGCGCGCCGCTTCCATGACGTTGACTACGGACTGGTGCGCGGCGCGGGCATCGGCGTTGATCACGACCACCGGATCGTTCTGACCGGCCGCCGCCTTTTTCAGCGCGGCGGCGATCCCGTCGACCGAGGGGTCGCCCAGCGCCGCGTCGTCGATCTGGTAACGGCCGCTTTCGGCGACCGCGACCTCGATCTGCTTGGGCTGCGTCGGCGTCTGCGCCGCGCCGCTGGTCGGCAGGTTGATCTTGAGTTCGGCGAAGCGCGCGTAGGTCGTCGTAACGGCCAGAAAAATGACGACGACGAGCAGGATGTCGATGAACGGGATCAGATTGATTTCCGGGTAATCCTCGCGGCGGCCCTTTCTGAAATTCATGCTGCGCTTACTTTCGGTCACCGTGGACGATTTCCACGAGCTTGATCGCCTGCTGCTCCATGTCGACGACGAGCGACTCGACGCGCGAGCGGAAATAGCGGTAGAAGATCATCGCCGGGATGGCGACGATCAGGCCGAAGGCCGTGTTGTACAGCGCGATCGAAATGCCATGGGCGAGCTGCCCGGGATTCGCGGCACCGCCGGTCTGCGCGCCGAAGATCTCGATCATGCCGATCACCGTGCCGAGCAGCCCGAGCAAGGGCGCCATGCTCGCGATCGTGCCGAGCGAGGTCAGGAAACGGTCGAGGTCGTGGGTCACGGCGCGGCCCGCCTCCTCGATTGACTCTTTCATGATTTCGCGGGAGTTGTTGGCGTTCCTCAGGGCGGTCGCGAAGATACGGCCGAGCGGCGAATTGTCGGCCAGGTGGCTGACGAGCTCGGTCGAAACGCCGCGTTCCTGGTACACCTTGATGGTCTCCAGCAACAGGCCCGCGGGCGCGACTTCCCGGGTGCGCAGGCTGTAGGCGCGTTCGATGATGATGGCCACGGCGATTACCGACGCCAGAATCAACGGCCAGACCGGCCAGCCGGCCGCCTCGATGATGGCAAGCACTGAATCCCACTCCACGATAACAAGACCAGCCGAAATGTAGCGCCCGTGCGCGGGTTTGGGCAAGCACCAATTTGGCCAGGAGTGAGTTACGGCGACCCCAGACAGTTCTCCACAATTGATGGGGATAAGTCTGTGCGAAACTTGCCTCGGTGTGTCCCAAACGCCCGCCCGCAAAGGGGAAAGCGTCGCGGCCCAAAAAGTAACCAAATCTCTTAACTATTAAAAATCATAGACTTACAAAAATCAAACTTCCGTCAATAGGGTTATCAGTATTTTTTTATGCCCGCTGTCTCGCCTGTGCATGAAGCGGGCGCCGCCGCAAGCCTGATATCCTGCGGGCATGGACTGGAGCGAAGACCCTGGGATGCCGCCGCCCGCGCCGCCGGTGCTGAGCGTGAGCGAACTCAACCGCATGGCCCGGCGCGCGCTTGAAAGCCAACTGCCGCTTTTGTGGGTCGAGGGCGAAGTCTCGAACTTCATGCGTGCGGCGTCGGGTCACTGGTACTTTTCGCTCAAGGACGCGACCGCGCAGGTGCGCTGCGTCATGTTCCGCGGCCGCAACCAGTTCGCCGAGTTCACGCCGGCGAATGGCGACCACGTCGAGATCCGCGCGCTCCCCTCGCTCTACGAAGCACGCGGCGAGTTCCAGCTCGGTGCCGAGTCGATCCGCCGCGCCGGCGCGGGGCGGCTCTACGAAGCCTTTGTCCGGCTCAAAGCCAAGCTCGAAGGCGAAGGCCTGTTCGACCCGGCGAAAAAGCGTGCGCTTCCGCGTTTCCCGCGCTGTCTCGGCGTCGTCACTTCGCCGCAGGCAGCCGCCTTGCGTGACGTCCTGACCGCGCTCGGCCGTCGCATGCCGGGCCTACCGGTGATTCTCTACCCCACGCCCGTGCAAGGCAGCGGCGCAGGCGCCCAGATCGCGGCGGCGATCCGCGCCGCCGGGACACGTGCCGAATGCGACGTACTGTTGGTCTGCCGCGGCGGCGGCGCGCTCGAAGACCTGTGGGCATTCAACGATGAGGCGGTGGCGCGGGCGATTGCAGCGAGTCCGATACCGGTCGTCAGCGGCGTCGGCCACGAAACCGATTTCACGCTCGCGGATTTTGCCGCCGATCTGCGGGCGCCGACGCCGACCGCGGCCGCCGAGCTGGCAAGCCCGGTCGCCGAGGAGATGCTGCGCGCGCTCGAGCGCCACGCCCGCCTGTTGCGTCAGCACCACGCCCGGCGCCAGCAGGCCGACATGCAGCGGCTCGACTATCTGGCACGGCGCTTGATACATCCTGCCCAACAGCTAAGGCGCCGCCAGCTCGGCATCGCCCAACTCGCGCAGCGTCTGCACGGCGCCGTGCGGGCGCGCCTGACGCGTGAGCAGCTCCGGATCGCACAGCTCGGCGAGCGGCGCACGAGCCCGCGCCACGCGCTCCAGCGCCAGCAGCAGGTCCTCGAATCTCTCGGCGCGCGCGCGGCGCGTGCGGCCGAGAGCGCGCGCATCGGGCGGGGGCTGACGCTCGCCCGGCTCGCGAGCAGCCTCGCGCACCTGAACCCCGACAACGTGCTCGCGCGCGGCTACAGCATCGTCCAGCAGGAAAACGGCGCGGTTGTCCACGACGCCGCGACGCTGCGCGCCGGTGACGGGCTCGAGATCCGTTTCCATCGCGGCGCGGCGCACGCGCGGGTCGAGTCGGCGCAGCCCGAATAGGCGACTCAGGCGCCGAGGTGGGCAGCGACGAGAGCTGCGGCCCGGGACTCGAGGTCGTCCGCCAGGCAGTCGAGCGTCACCGCCCCCGGCCATGAACGCAGCCAGGTCAATTGGCGCTTGGCGAGTTGGCGGGTCGCGGCGACACCTTGTTCGCGCAAGGCCTCCAGATCAATGTCGCCGTCGAGATACGCCCACGCTTGGCGATAGCCCACGGCACGCATCGCGGGCATGGTCGAGTCGAGCACGTGATTGCGGCGAAGCATTTCCACTTCGTCGACAAGGCCGGCCTCGAGCATGGCGTCGAAGCGCTCGCCAATGCGCCGGTGCAGCGCGGCGCGGTCGGACGGGACCAGGGCCAGTTGCAGCACGTCGTAGGGCAATGCGCGGGGGGTTTGGGCGAGCTGCGCCGACATCGGTCGTCCGGTCAGCTCGACGATCTCGAGCGCCCGCCCGATGCGCTGGGAATCGTTGGGGGCAAGGCGCGCCGCGGTCGCCGGGTCGAGCGCGGCGAGTTCGGCGTGGAGCGCCGGCCAGCCGCGTTCGGCGGCATCCTGCTCGAGCCGCTTGCGGAGCGCGGCATCGGCGCGCGGCAGGTCGTCGAGTCCCTGCAGCAGGGCACGGAAGTACAGCATCGTGCCGCCGACGAGCAGCGGCACCCGGCCCCGCGCGGTGATCGCCGCCATCCGCGCGCGCGCGTCGTCGCAGAACGCCGCCGCCGAATACGTTTCGTTCGGCTCACGGATATCGAGCAGATGATGCGGTGCGCGCGCGAGCGTCGCCGCGTCGGGCTTCGCCGTGCCGACGTCCATGCCCCGGTAGACCAGGGCCGAATCGACGCTGATGATTTCGAACGGAAACCGTGAACGGAGACTGACCGCCAGCGCCGTCTTGCCGGAAGCGGTCGGTCCCATGAGGAAAACGGCAGGAGGAAGGCCGAGTGTGGACATCCCGGGATTATCGCGCAGCCGTCCGCGCCGCGCGCAGGTCTTTCGGGAGCGAATTACGGTCTAGAGTTGGAAGGAAAGCGCCGCCCCGTCTCAAGAGCACGCGCTGTCTACGGAGGCCCGAATGCCATGAACCTAGACGAACTCCAGGCTGTCGCCCGAGCCATTGTCGCCCCGCAGAAAGGCGTGCTCGCAGCGGACGAAAGCGGGCCCACGATCAAGAAGCGTTTCGACACCATCGCGGTCGAATCGACCGAGAAAAGCCGGCGCCGCTATCGCGAAATTATGTTCACGGCGGAAAGCATCGAACGCTACATCGGCGGCGTCATTCTGTACGACGAAACCCTGCGCCAGAGCACGCGCGACGGCACGCCTTTCCCGCAGCTGCTGGCCGGACGCGGCATCATCCCGGGCATCAAGGTCGACCAGGGCGCGAAGCCGCTCGCCCTGTGTCCGGGCGAGAAAGTGACCGAGGGCCTCGACGGCCTGCGCGAGCGTCTCGTCGAATACCACGGGCTCGGGGCGCAGTTCGCCAAGTGGCGCGCGGTCATCGACATCGACGCCCATGACCTCCCCTCCCCGTTCGGCATCCACGCCAACGCCCATGCGCTCGCACGCTACGCGGCGCTCTGCCAGGAAGTGGGGCTCGTCCCGATCGTCGAGCCCGAAGTGCTGATGGACGGCGCGCACGACGTCGAGCGTTGCGAAGCCGTCACGGCTCGCGCGCTGGAGGCTGTCTTCGCCGAACTCGACGCCCACGGCGTGGGCCTCGAAGGCGTGCTACTCAAGCCCAACATGGTCGTGGCCGGCAAGAAATCCACCCGTCAGGCGGGTGTGCAGGAAGTCGCCGAAGCGACCCTGCGCTGCCTGCGGCGCCACGTACCCGCGGCGGTGCCCGGGATCGTCTTCCTGTCGGGCGGCCAGAGCGCCGAGGAAGCGACCGCCCACCTCAGCGCGATGAACGCGATGGGCCCCCATCCTTGGCAGGTCAGTTTCTCTTACGGCCGCGCCCTGCAGGCGCCGGTCCTTGCGGCGTGGCGCGGACACGAAGCCAACGCCGCCGCGGCCCAGGCCGCGCTACTCGAACGCGCGCGACTCAACGGCCTCGCGCGCGACGGCGCCTACGGGCCCGAAATGGAAAGCGCAGGATGAGCGCGCCCGCCGGCCCGAGCGGCGGTGTCCGGCACTTGGCGGCCTTCGCAGCGACATTTGCAGCCCTCGCCGTGGCGGACGCACAGGCTGCAGGCCCAGGCATCTGGGCGATCGGCGTCATGGCCCACGACCGCGGCTTTGCGAGCGACGATCACGAGAATGGCGTCGACCTCAACCTCGAAGTGCAGTTCGCGCCGCTCGCCTTTCCCGGGTCGCCGCGTCCTCATCTGGGCGCGACGCTCAATTTCACCGGCGACACCAGCGTCGCCTACGCCGGGCTCGGCTTCCGCGTCTGGCACGCTGCACGTTGGTTCGCCGACGCAAATATAGGCGCGGTCGTGCACGACGGCCCGCTCCACAAGGACCCCGCGCGCTGCGAGCAATTCAGCGATTGCGGCTTCGGCACCCGCTTCCTGCCGCGGCTCGGCGCGGAGATCGGGTACCGGGTCAGCCCGCGCGCATCGATCGGCCTGTTCTACGACCACATGTCGCACAAGTGGGTCGTCGAAGGCGAAAACGAAGGGCTCGACCATATCGGCGTGCGCTATCTGCACGCGTTCTGACACCTCGGGGCAAAAAAAAACGGCGGGATTACCCGCCGTCCTGCTGCGTACGCGATGCCCGTCAGGCTGCCGCGTACTGTTCCTTCGCCTGGCGCGCTGCCGTGATCTCCTCAGGCGCGTAAGCCTTGCCCGACCACAGCATCTCGTACGCGATCTCCTCGTTGCCGTTCTCGCACAGTTCAAGCGCTTTCTCGAAGAGGGGCTGGAAGGTCTCGGAACGGTGCGACTTTTCGTGGCTGTCGAAGTCCGTCCAGAAGGTCACGATCAGCGCTTCCTTGCCTTTCATCGGGCTTTCGACGGGCTTGCCGATCGTCGAGCCTTCGTTCGACACCTGGCCCGAGTTCAGCGCGACGAAGCCGCCAACGAAACCCGTGTCCGAGTGATAGGTCTTGACGTTCTCGCACAGGAAGGCCACGCGCTCCTGCAGGTCGTCGACGCTGTATTCGGGCTTGAGAACGACCCGGTTGATCGTGACGATGCCGTCGCTGGGGAAGTTGGCGATCAGTCCACTCATGATTCTCTCTCCTTGAAGTGTTGAACTACGGTGTCAGTCTAGATACTTGAGTATATTAGTCAACAATTAAATTCTAATGCTTCGGGCGAGATGGATAAGCGCATCTAATACATTGATAAGCGGATCAAATGTAGCGCTTCTGCTCGCTACGGCGGCCGGGCTTCTTCTTCATGATGACGACGCCCTTGGCGACGTCGAGATCGTCGACCGGAATGTTCTCGTAGAGCGGATTGACGGGTTTCAGCATCCAGCCGTCGTCGCGCTTCACGATCTGGCGGAAGATGTATTCGTCGTTGACGTAGGCCACGACATAGGAGCCGTCCTTGACGAGCCCGGATGGCTCGACGACGATGATTTCCCCTTCCTCGAACTCCGGCATCATCGAATCCCCAAGCACCATCAGCGCGTAGGGCTCGGAGCCTGCGCACTTGCTCGCCTCGTTGATGTCCTGAATCGGGATGGTTTTGCGCTCGCTCGGCTCGCTCATGAGGAATCCTTGTTTAATACCCGACTAATATGGTCGGGATTATAGCAAAACGCTCGGCCGCTCAGCGTCCGCGCATGAACATCGCGTCGAGTTCGTCGAGCCTGAGCTGGAACCAGGTCGGCCGCCCGTGATTGCACTGCCCGGCACGCTCGGTCGCTTCCATTTCACGCAGCAGCGCGTTCATTTCCGGCACGCTGAGCGTGCGGTGGGCGCGCACGGCGCCGTGGCACGCCAGCGTCGCCAACAGCTCGTTGCGGCGCTCGGCGAGGAGCCGGGCGACGCCGAACTCGGCGATTTCGGCGAGAATCGCTCGCGTCAGCTCGACGGGATCGGCGTTCTTGAGCAGCGACGGCACCGCGCGCACCGCGACCGAATTGGGCGAAGTGATCGACAGCTCGAAGCCGATCTCGCGGAGTTGGTCGAGATGCGGGGCGATTTCCGCGACCTCGCGCGGGTCAGCCGTGAGCGCGACCGGGATCAGCAGGGCCTGCGCCGGCACCGCGCGGCGGTCGAGCGCGGTCTTGAGTTTTTCGTAAACGACGCGTTCGTGCGCCGCGTGCATGTCGACGAGCACGAGGCCGTGCGCGTTCTGGGCGAGCACGTAGACGCCATGCAATTGGCCGAGCGCGTAGCCGAGCGGCGGCACCGCGGAGGAGTCGCTCGCGAAAGCGCGCGGGGGGCCGGCGCGGCCTGCCAGCCCTGCCGCAGATGCCTGAGGTACGTGCCGGGCTTCGTCCCCCTCGCCCGGCGCCATCGCGGCGAAGGGCGCATAAAACGCCATCGCCTCCTCGACCTGCAGCGACATCGCAGCCTGCCGCGGCTGCAGGAAGGTAGGGGGCCGCGCGTCAGGCCCGGATGGCGGTGCCGCTGGGGCTACCGGCGCCGCGAGCAGGCGCTCGACGGCATGATAGAGAAACTGGTGCACGCCGCGGCTGTCGCGGAAACGGATCTCGGTTTTGGCGGGGTGCACATTGACGTCGACGTGCTCTGGCGGCAACTCGACGAACAGGCAATATGCCGGGTTGAGCTGATGGTGGAGCACGTCGCGATAGGCTTCGCGCAGCGCGTGCACGATCAGCTTGTCGCGGACGTAACGTCCGTTGACGAAGACGTGCTGGGCGTCGCGGCTCGCCGTCGCCGCGACCGGGCGGACGACCCACCCGCTCAGGCGCAGCGCGCCGGCAGCGGCGTCGACGGCGATGGCGTGCTGCTCGAACACCTCGCCGAGCACGTGACGCACGCGGGCGGCGGCGGCTTCGGCCTTCAGACGCAGTTGCGCGCGCCCGTTGTGCACGAGCGTGAACGCGACCTGCGGCCAGGCCAGTGCGAGGCGCCTCACGGTTTCGGCGCAGTGGGCATACTCGGTCGCTTCTGTCTTGAGGAATTTGCGCCGCGCCGGCGTGTTGAAGAACATATCCTCGATGTCGATCGTCGTCCCGCCGCTGCGCGCTGCGGGTGACGAAGGCTGCAACGGTCCGCCGTCGACGTGGATCGTCCAGGCGTGGTCGCTCCCGGCGTGACGGCTGGTCAGGCGAACGCGCGCGACCGACGCGATCGACGCCAGCGCCTCGCCGCGAAAGCCGAGGCTGGCGACCTGCTCGAGGTCCGCCAGCGTCGCGATCTTGCTCGTCGCGTGCCGCGTCAGGGCCAATGCCAGTTCGTCGCGCGGGATGCCGACGCCGTCGTCGCTGACCCGGATGCGCTTGACGCCGCCCTGCTCGAGTTCGACGTCGATCGCGGTCGCACCGGCGTCGAGGCTGTTCTCGAGGATTTCCTTGAGCGCCGCGGCCGGACGCTCGACGACCTCGCCCGCCGCGATCTGGGAAATCAGCACATCCGACAGAACCTGAATGCTCACGACCTGGCTTCGAAGGGGATGCCGCGGCGCGCGGCCATCGCACGCCCGAGCCGCTCGAGCGCATCGGCCCCGAGATGGGCACGAGCGAGCGGCAGCACACGCGCGTTCTCGAATTCGAGATGGGCGCGATGCGACGCGACGAAAGCTTGGGTCAGGGCAGGGTCGAGCCCGGCCGCGGCACCTCCTGCGATCTGTTCGAGTTGCTGTCGGAGGCGGCGCCATAGCTGCGCCTGCGCGTCGTGCTCGTGTGCGAGGAGTTCAGTCAGCTCGCAGGCGCCCGGCGCACCTGCCTGCTCGAGCAGCGGCAAGAGATTGCGCTCCTCGTCGTCGTGGTGATGCATGCCGGCGGTATCGAAATACGTCAGGATCGCGCGCGCCGCCTGTCGCGCCTCGGCGTCGGCGCCGTGCTCGAGCAGGTGTGCGCGAAGCCTGTCGAGGGTCGCGCATTGCTTGAGGATGCGCGCATGGCAGGCCTCCAGCACCTCAAGCGGCCGATCGAATCCCGGGGCCGCCGCGCCGAGCAGGCTCGCGGTCATGGATTGCGCGTCAGCCGCGACGGCCCGGTCAGCGGGTGTCTGGCGAAATAATCCTTGACGCCGACGACGATCGCATCGACCAGCTTGTCCTGGTAGGCCGCGTCGTTGAGGCGCTTTTCTTCTTCGGGATTGGAAATGAACGCGGTCTCGATCAGGATTGACGGGATGTCGGGCGCCTTCAACACGGCGAACCCTGCCTGTTCGACCTGCGCCTTGTGCAAGGTGTTGACGCCGCCGATTTCCTTGAGCACGGCGTGGCCAAGCTTGAGACTGTCGTTGATCGTCGCAGTCTGCGACAGGTCGAGCAGCGTACGCTTGAGGAACGGATCCTTGACGTCGATGTTGATGCCACCGATCAGGTCGGCCTCGTTTTCCTTCCTGGCGAGCCAGCGCGCCGCGACCGAGGTCGCCCCGTTCTCGGACAGCGCGAACACCGACGACCCGCGGGCGTGCGGCTTGATGAAGGCGTCGGCGTGGATCGACAGAAAGAGGTCGGCCTTGAACGAGCGCGCCTTGGTCACGCGCTGTCCGAGCGGCACGAAATAATCGCCGTCGCGGGTCAGCACCGCGTGCATGTTTTCCTGGGCGTCGATCTTCTGCTTGAGCTTCTTCGCCAGCGCGAGCGTGATGTCTTTCTCCCGTGAGCCGGCGGCGCCGAGTGCGCCGGGGTCCTCGCCGCCGTGGCCCGCGTCGATCGCGACCGTGATCAGCCGCACGTACTGCCCGGCCGCTTCGGGCTTGGCCGCCTTCTGCGGCGTGCGGCCTTCGGGATGGAGCGCCGCCGGGCTGACGGCCGCAGCGCGCGCCTCGGCCGGGTACAGGTCGATCACGAGCCGATGGCCATACTCCCCGAGGGGGGGCAATTGGAAGATCGAGGGCCGGACCGCGGCCTTGAGTTCGAGCACCAGACGCATCACACCGGGCCGGTTCACGCCGCTGCGGATCGCGCCGACGTAAGGATCGTCAGCGCTCAGCTGCGTCATCAGCGCGTCGAGCGCCGGACCGGCCTCGACGCCCTCGAGATCGATCACGAGCCGGTCGGGCTTGGCAAGGGTGAAATAGGTATGGACGACGGGCGCCTGCGCTTCGAGGGTGACGCGGGTGTAGTCCGGGGAGGGCCAGACCCGACTCGCAGAAAGTTGGAGCGCCTGCGCCCAGCCCGGCAACAACACGGCACACAGCAGGAAGATTCTTAACACGGCGCGCAGCACCTCTCCAGATATCGACCCCCCAACGCGCTCGCGGCCACGCATTCGATTTCGCGCGTCTCGTCCAAGATCGCCAGACGCAGGATCACGTCGGGCGCCGGCAGCCAGCCTGCCGCTTTCTCGGGCCACTCGATCACGCTGACCGCGCCTGCGGCAACGTCGCGAAACCCGGCGTCGAGCCATTCGCGGGGGTCGTGCATACGATATAGATCAAAATGATACAGATTAAACGCGGGAAGATTGTAGGTTTCAACGAGCGTGTAGGTCGGGCTTTTCACCCTGCCCAGGTAGCCGAGCCCGCGCAACATGCCCCGCACCAGCGTCGTCTTGCCCGCACCGAGGTCGCCTTCCAGATAGAAGGTCATGCCGGGCGTCAGGCCGGCCGAAAGCCGCGCGCCGAACGCAAGCGTGGCGGCCTCGTCGGCAAGGTGGCAACGCGGCGACGCGGTATCATCCGGGGCATGCATGAGCAGGATTCACCTCGCGATTTCGGCCGCCTCGCCGCGCAGATCAAGCAATGGGGACGCGAACTCGGTTTTGCAGCTATCGGCATTACCGACGCCGACTTGAGCGCCGCCGAAGCGGGCCTGCACACGTGGCTGGACAAGGGCTTTCATGGCGAGATGGATTATATGGCGGCGCACGGCACGAAGCGCAGCCGCCCAGCCGAACTTGTTCCGGGCACGCTGCGCATCATCAGCGCACGGCTCGATTACTTTCCACCCGACGCGGTCGACCCGGACACGATCCTCGCCACACCCGACGCGGCCTACGTCTCGCGCTACGCGCTCGGCCGCGACTACCACAAGGTCCTGCGCCAACGCCTGCAGACGCTGGCCGAGCGCATCGGCGCCGCCGCCGGCGAACATCATTTCCGCGTCTTCAGCGACAGCGCGCCCGTGATGGAGGTGGAACTCGCGACCCGGGCGGGTCTGGGCTGGCGCGGCAAACATACGCTACTGCTCAACCGCCATCACGGCTCGTGGTTCTTTCTCGGCGAGATCTATAGCGACCTGCCGCTGCCCGTCGACGCGCCGGAAGCCGAGCATTGCGGGACCTGCCACGCCTGCCTCGACGCCTGCCCGACGCAGGCCATCGTCGCGCCCTACTCGGTCGACGCGCGCCGCTGCATCTCCTATCTGACGATCGAGCTCAAGGGCAGCATTCCGCTCGAATTGCGATCGCTCATCGGCAATCGCATCTACGGCTGCGACGACTGCCAGCTCGTGTGTCCCTGGAACCGCTTCGCCGGCACCGCGGCAGTCCCGGACTTCGCGGTGAGAAACGGCCTCGACAGCGCCCAACTCGTCGACCTCTTCGCCTGGAGCGAGGCCGACTTCAACGACCGCCTGGCGGGTTCGCCGATCCGTCGCATCGGCCATGAGCGCTGGTTGCGCAATATCGCCGTCGCGCTCGGCAACGCGCGGCCTGCCCCCGCAATCGAAGCCGCGCTCGGCACACGCCTCGATCACCCGTCGGCGATGGTACGCGAGCATGTCGCCTGGGCCCTCGCGCGCCAGCAGGAACGCTAGGCGCCGCGCAATTCGGCGCGGGCGTGTCGCACCACCGAGGCGCCTGAGCTCAGGGCCAGCCCGGCCAGCACCACGGCAACCCCGATGTCGGGCCAGCCGTGGGCCGTCACCCATACGCCGCCGGCCGCGCCGATGACCGCGAGATTGCCGAGCGCGTCGTTGCGTGAGCACAGCCACACCGAGCGGGCCTGCGCGTCGCCGCGGCGGTGCGCGTACAGCAGCGCGGCGACGCCGACGTTCACGGCCAGCGCCAACAGGCTCACCCAGCCCATGATGACCGGCTCGGGCACGACGCCCGCTGACCACTGCCAGGCCGACTTGCCGAGCACGAAGACGCCGTAGCCGATCATCAGCCAACCCTTCCATAGCGCGGTGCGCGAGCGCCAGACGGGTGCGAGTCCGAGCACGAAGAGCGCGACGCCGTAGTTACCGGCGTCGCCGAGGAAATCGACCGCGTCGGCTAGCAGCGAGACCGACTGCGCAGAGAAGCTCGCGCCCAGCTCGACCACGAACATCAGGACGTTCAGCACGAGCGCAAGCCACAACGCCCGCCGGTAACCCGGATCGGGCGCGGGCGCCTCGCACACCGAATCGCAGCCGCACCCGCTCATGTGCGCCGTACCCCGCGCCGCCGGGCAGGCCGCGGCGAGTAGAATGCCGTCTTTCTCATCGCGCCATCCTGCCACTCATGTCCACGAATGCACACTCCCCCATCGGCGTATTCGACTCCGGCATCGGCGGGCTGACGGTCGTGCGCGCGCTCATGGAGCGGCTTCCCTACGAGAACATCGTCTATTTCGGCGACACCGCGCGCGTGCCCTACGGCGTGAAATCGGTCGAGACGATCGCCCACTTCACGACGCAGATCGCGCAGTTCCTGCTGGAAAAGGACGTCAAGCTGCTCGTCATCGCGTGTAACACGATGGCTGCCGTCGCCGCGCAGGTCGTCAAGGACCTGTCGCCGGTGCCCGTCCTCGACGTGATCGACGCCGGCGCGGCCTCGGCACGCGGTGGAAAAAAGATCGGCGTCATCGGCACGCCGACGACGATCAACAGCAACGCTTACGCGCGCGCCATCCACGACTACGCGCCCGACTCGCGCATCCATTCACAGGCCTGCCCGCTGTTCGTTCCGCTGGTCGAGGAAGGCTGGCTCGACAACGAGGTGACGCGCCTGACCGCGCAGGATTACATGAAGCCGCTCCTGGCCGAGCACATCGACACGCTCGTGCTCGGCTGCACCCATTACCCGCTGCTCAAACCCTTGCTGCGCGAAGTGGTGGGCGACGGTGTCGCGCTCGTCGATTCCGCGGAAGCGATGGCCGAGCAGGTCGCGGCTGTTCTCGCCGAGAAAAGTCTCGCCAATCCCGGGCCGGCGCAACCGCGCTACGACTTCTACGTCACCGACGTGCCGCTGCGCTTCCAGACGATAGGCGAACGCTTTCTCGGGCGCACGCTCAACAACGTGCACCTCGTGAAGTGGTGAACGCCACGCGCTGAGATGATCCGGGTCAACGCCGAGATCGAACTCGACGAGCGCGAAATCCAGGAGGATTTCGTGCGCGCCTCCGGCCCGGGCGGACAAAACGTCAACAAGGTGTCGAGCGCGGTGCAGCTGCGCTTCGACGTCGCGCATTCGCCCTCGCTGCCGCAGCCTGTGCGCGACCGGCTGCTGGTGCTAGCCGGGCGTCGCGTGACCCAGGACGGCGTGCTGATCATCGAGGCCGAGCGCTACCGCAGCCAGCGGCGCAACCGTGACGACGCGCTCGAGAGACTGCTCGCGCTGATCCGCGAAGCCTGCGAGGTCGAGACGCCGCGTCGTCCGACCCGCCCGACCCTCGCGTCGCAGAAGCGCCGTCTCGAAGGCAAGCAGCGGCGAGGCGAAACCAAGAAGCTCCGCACGCTGAAACCCGGCAGCGAGAGCTGAACGTGCGGGCGCCGACTCAGGTCGGCGTCACCTGCGCGACGCGTCGAAGCGCAGCCGACAATGGGTCTCGCGCGTCAGCGCGACGCAGACGACCGCACCGAGCGCGCTGACGGCGAGCCACAGAAAAGCGGCGTGATAGGCCGCGGCGTCGTAGACGCGCGCACCGGCGAGCCCGCCGCCCGCCCAGTGCCGGTCGAGAATCCAGCCGACGCCGCTCTGCTGGATCGCGGCAAAACCCAGAACCGACATGTTGACGACGCCACCGACGGTGCCGGCGGCACCGGGGTGGTTGACCTCGCGCGCGAAGGCGAAGCCGATGATGAGGCCGCCGGCCGAGAAGCCGATGACGGCGAAGAACAGGTAGAGGCCAGCCGCCGGCCCCTGCGGAAGAAACAGAAAGCCGAGCCAGCCGCCGGCGTGAACGATCGCCGCGCCGAGATAGGGCAGCTTGCGGCGCTGCAGGCGGTCGGACAGGCTGCCAAGCAGCAGTCCGCCGAACGCGAAGCCGAGCAGCATCGTCGTCGTGAAGCCCGCGGCCTCGCTGCGCGTCATGCCGTGGATCTGCACCAGATAGGGCACGCCCCAGAGACCCGCGAAGGTCAACACAGGCGCGGCGATCATCCCGCCGGCGAAGAAGAGCAGCCAGGTGTCGCGCTCCGAGAGCACGAGCCGCAGGCTGCGCAGCGGCGCCATTCCACCGCCGCTCAAGGCCTCGGGATGGGCATAAGTCGCAAAGCTCCGCTCGCCCGGATCGTCTCGCACCCAGAGCCAGACCGCGGCGGCGAGCAACAGGGTGCCGCCCGCGCTGACGAGCATGGCGTTGCGCCAGCCGATGCCTGCGACGGCTTCCGATAGCGGCACGCCGGCGAGCACGCCGCCGAGGTTGCCGATCAGCAGCGCGACCCCCGTCACCGTCGCGAAGCGATTGGCCGGGAACCAGTGGCCGGCGAGTTTCATGCACGCGACGAAGGCCACGGCCACCGATGCGCCGACGAGCCCGCGGCCGAGCGCCGCGAGCCAGAGGCTGTCGGCACGCGCGAACACGACGATGCCGAGCGCTGCGGCGAGCGCCGCCGCGGCGCCGGTCCGCCGCGGCCCCACGGCATCGGCGAGCAGGCCGCTCGGGATCTGCATCGCGGCGTAGGTATAGAAGTAGATTGCGGAGAGGTTGCCGAGCAGGGTGGCGGCGATGCTGAAATCGCGCATCAGTTCGTCGACCATCACGGCCGGCGCGACGCGCTGGAAATAGCCGACGAAATAGAGGCTCGCGAGCAGGCCCCAGGTCAGCCAGGCGAGTGCGGCCGGCGGCGGACGACGCAATTCAGCGCCCATGCGCGATGCGCGTGCCGCCGCTCAGCCGAAGGTCAGTCCCATCGACTCGCGCACGTCGCGCATCGTGTCGCGCGCGAGTTCCTGTGCCTTCTCGCTACCGTCGGCGAGGATGTTGCGCACCTGGTCGGGGTTGTCCTCGTAGTACTGCGCCCGCTCGCGAATCGGCACAAGCTCGGCGAGCACGCCATCGATCACGGGCTGCTTGCATTCGATGCAGCCGATACCGGCGCTGGTGCAACCGGCCGTCACCCACTGGCGCACGTTGTCGTCGGAATACACGAGATGGAACTGCCACACCGGGCAGTTCAGCGGATTGCCCGCGTCAGTGCGGCGGACCCGCGCCGGATCGGTCGGCATGGTGCGGATCTTCTTCGCCACAACGTCTGGGTCTTCGCGCAGTGCGATCGTGTTGCCGTAGGACTTCGACATCTTCTGCCCGTCGAGACCCGGCATTTTCGATGCTTCGGTGAGCAGGGATTCGGGCTCGGCGAGGATCATCTTGCCCGAGCCCTCGAGATAGCCGAAAAGCCGCTCGCGGTCGTTCATCGACAGGTTCTGCGCGTCGTTCAACAGGGCCCGTGCCGACTCCAGCGCCTCCTGGTCGCCCTTCTCCTGATATGCGGTGCGGCATTCCTCGTAGACACGCGCCTTCTTCGACCCGAGTTTCTTGACCGCGGACCGCGCCTTGTCCTCGAACCCCGGCTCGCGACCATAGAGGTGGTTGAAACGACGGCAGATCTCGCGCGTGAACTCGATGTGCGGCACCTGATCCTCGCCGACCGGCACGAGGTTGGCGCGGTAGATCAGGATGTCGGCGCTCTGCAGCAGCGGATAGCCGAGGAAGCCGTAGGTCGAAAGATCCTTCTCGCTGAGTTTTTCCTGCTGGTCCTTGTAGGTCGGCACGCGTTCGAGCCAGCCGAGCGGCGTCATCATCGACAGCAGCAGATGCAGTTCCGCGTGTTCGAGCACGCGCGATTGCACGAAGAGCGTGGCCTGCGCAGGATCGATGCCGGCCGCGAGCCAGTCGACGACCATGTCGCGCACGTTCTGGTCGATCGCCTGCGGCGCGTCGTAGTGGGTCGTCAGCGCATGCCAGTCGGCGACGAAGAACAGGCACTGGTACTCGTTCTGCAGGCGCAGCCAGTTCTTGAGCACGCCGTGATAGTGGCCGAGATGCAGACGCCCGGTGGGGCGCATGCCGGAAAGAACGCGATCGGAATACATGGTTTTGGCTTGAGCGCTAGAAAAGGAAAGTCAGGCGAGCACGACCTGGATGAGGCCGACGAGCTGCGCCGGGTCGAGGCCGGTCAACAGCGCGGCCAGGCCGACGAACAGGCTGATGAGCGGCCACAGGACGAAGCCGAGGATGCCGGTGAACAGGAGCCCGAGCAGAATGAAGAAGCCGTAGGGTTCGATGCGCGCGAACTGCATGGCCTGCTTGACGGGCAGGAGACTCACGGCGATGCGGCCGCCGTCGAGCGGCGGCAGCGGCAGAAGATTGAGCGCCATGAGAATGACGTTGATGAATACGCCGGAGGCGCCCATCAGCATCAGTGGCGCGCTGACGAAGCCGTTGCCGAGCGCATGGCCGAGCTGGATCATCAGCGCCCAGAACAGCGCCATGAAGAAATTGACCCCCGGCCCCGCCAGGGCGACCCACAGCATGTCCTGCTTCGGCCGCCGCAGCTGCGCGAAGTTGACCGGCACCGGCTTGGCCCAACCGAACAGGATCGCCCCGCCGCCGAGCAGCTTGCTCATGACCAGAATGACGAGCGGCACCAGGATGGTCCCGACCGGGTCGATGTGCTTGAGCGGATTGAGCGTGATGCGGCCGGCGGCGGCTGCGGTCATGTCACCGAAATAACGCGCGACGTAGCCGTGCGCCGCCTCGTGCAGCGTGATCGCAAAAATCACCGGCAGCGCGAACACCGCGATTTTCTGGATGAGCGTGAGTTCCATGGGCTCAGGCTTCGAAGGCCGAAGCCTCGCCCTTGCCATAGCGCACGACGGCCGGCGTCTCGGCCGTCAGGTCGACGACCGTCGTCGGCGTCAGGCCGCAGGCGCCGCCGTCGATGACCAGATCGACCTGATGCTCGAGGCGCTCGCGGATTTCCCAGGGCTCGGTCAAGGGCACGTCCTCGCCGTACAGCAGCAGCGTCGATGACAGGATCGGCTCGCCGAGCCCTTCGAGCAACGCCTGGACGAGCGGATGCGCAGGCACCCGGAGGCCGATCGTGTCGTGCCTCTTGTGCAGCAGCCGGCGCGGCACCTCGCGCGTGCCGCGCAGGATGAAGGTATAGGGGCCGGGGGTGTGGGCCTTGAGCAGGCGGAACTGCGCGTTGTCGACCTGGGCGTAGCGGCCGAGTTCGGACAGGTCGCGACACACGAGCGTGAGGTCGTGCCCGGTGTCGAGCCCGCGCACCGACAGCAGCCGCATCGCCGCCTCCTTGTCGCCGATGTGACAGCCGAGCGCGTAGCAGGAATCGGTGGGATAGACGATGACGCCGCCGCGCTTGAGGATGTCGACCGTCTGCTGGATCAGGCGCGGCTGCGGATTCTCGGCATGAACATTGAAGTATTGCGCCATTCGGATCTCAGGCCAGGGAAGGGGAAAGAAGCGCGGCGAGTTCGGGCCAGTCCTGCCAGATCGGCTTGCAGTAATGCGGCAGATGCGGCAGGCGTCCGATGTCGACGCCCTCGCCCGGCGCGTGAAAGTCGGCGCCGCGCGAGGCGCGGAGCCCGAACGCACGCGCGAGATCGGCGTACTTGCCGTATTCGGAAGGATGGTGGCTGCCCGTCACGACCTCGATCCCGGTCCCGCCGAGCGCACGGAAGGCGTCGAGCAACAGGTGAAGCTCGCGCACATTGAAGGGATAGCGGCCGGGGTGGGCGAGGACCGCGCTGCCGCCGCTGGCGCGGATCCAGCCGACCGCGGTCTCGAGCGTCGTCCACTGGTGCTCGACGTAACCGGGGTTGCCGCGCGTGAGGAAATGGCGAAACACCGCGCGCACGTCGGGCGCATGTCCGGCGGCGACAAGCCAGCGCGCGAAGTGCGTGCGGCCGATCATCTGCTTGTTCGCGGCGTAGCCGTAGGCGCCCTCGTAGGCGCCGTGGATGCCCGAGCGCGCGAGGTCGTCGCTCATGCGGCGGGCGCGTTCGAGGCGACCGTGCCGGATCTCCTGCAGCCCTGCCGCAAGCACGGCATTGCGCGGGTCGACGCGCAGGCCGACGACGTGGACGGTCTGCCCGCCCCAGCTCACGGAAATCTCGACGCCGGCGACCAGCGCGACGCCGACGGCTGCCGCCGCGCTGCGCGCCGCGTCGATTCCGCTCACGTCGTCATGATCGGTCAGCGCCAGCACGTCGACGCCGTTCGCGGCCGCGCGCGCGACGACTTCGGCCGGCGACAACAGGCCGTCGGACACGTCGGAGTGGCAATGCAGATCGATATTGAGCATCGGGAACGGGATCAGGCGACCAGGCCCAAAAGCGCTTGGTCAGAAGGGGGGAATCATAGCAAAATAAGCCTCCGCCCGAACCCGGCCGGGCGGCGCGCCACCCCGGCTCCACAAGACCAATGAAGAAACTGCTATTCGACCTCTTTCCCGTCATCGTCTTTTTCGTCGCCTACAAAATCGGTGACGCGAACGCCGAAGCGACGCGCGCCTTCCTCGGCGGACTCGGGCTGCCGCAACCGACGGGCGGCGATCAGAAACCGGGAATCTACCTCGCCACGCTGGTCGCGATCGTCGCGAGCTTCGGTCAGATCGGCTGGGTCAAGCTGCGCGGAGGCAAGGTCGAGACCATGCTCTGGGTCAGTCTCGGCATCATCGTCGTCTTCGGTGGCGCCACGCTCTGGCTGCACGACGAAAGCTTCATCAAGTGGAAGCCGACGGTGCTGTACTGGATCTTCGCGGGCACCATTTTCGGCGCGGCGCTCTTCGGCCGCAACGTCATCAAAAGCCTGATGGCGACGCAGATGGAACTTCCTGACCCGGTATGGAGTCGGTTGAACGCGAGCTGGGGAGGATTCTTCGCGTTCATGGGGGTGGCAAACCTGCTGGTCGCGTTCAATTTCTCGACCGACGCCTGGGTCAACTTCAAGCTGTTCGGAAGCCTGGGGCTGATGCTGGTATTCGTGATCGGTCAAAGCGTCATGCTGACGCGCTACCTCGATAAAGCCCCGCTGGATAAGGAAGAAAAGCCATAATGTTTTACGCGATAGTCGGACAGGACGCGGAAGGGAGTCTCACCAAGCGCGCGGCCGCCCGCCCCGCTCACCTTGAGCGCCTGCAGCGTTTGCAGGACGAAGGCCGCCTGCTGCTCGCCGGCCCCTTCCCTGCGATCGATGCCCTCGACCCCGGCGCGGCCGGCTTCTCCGGCAGCCTCATCGTCGCCGAGTTCGGCACGCTCGACGACGCGCAGGCCTGGGCGAGCGCCGACCCGTACGTCGCGGCGGGCGTCTACAGCGAGGTCAGCGTCAAGCCCTTCAAGAAAGTCCTGCCGGCATGAGTACCGCCGACCTGATCCGCCAGCGGCTCGCGGCGCTGGAGCCCGAAACCTACACGCTGGACGATGAAAGCGCGCAGCACAAAGGCCACGCCGGCGCGGCCTCTGGCGGCGGGCACTTTCGCCTCACCATCGTATCGCCGCGATTCCGCAATCTTTCCACGCTCGCCCGTCACCGCCTCGTCTACGACGCCATGGGCGAACTGATGCAGCGAGAGATTCACGCGCTGTCCGTCACGGCCCTCACCCCTGAAGAACTCTGAAAAGGAACCCGAATGCGTATTGCGCTCCTCCCTACCCTGATTCTGCTCGCGTTTTCACCGCTGGCCCATTCCCAGACGCCCACGCCGACGATGCCTCCTGCCGCCGCTCCGGCCGCGGATCCGAGCAAACCGCTCGCCACGGTCAACGGCAAGGAAATCCCTGCGCTCTATGGCGAACTGGTCAAGCGTGAAATGGCCCAGGGCCAGCCCGACTCGCCCGAGCTCGACGCGCGCGTCCGCGAGTCGCTGATCAACCTCGAACTGCTGTCCCGCGCGGCGACCGATAAGGGACTCGACAAGGACCCGCGCCTCGCCGCGGCCCTCGATATCCGCCGCAAGGATCAGCTGGCGAAAGCCTATCTCGAGGACTACATCAAGGCCCACCCGGTCACCGACGCCGAGGTCCAGGCCGCCTACGACAAGGCGAAGGCAGGGCCGATCGAGCCGGAATACCGCGCGCGCCACATCCTCGTGAGCACCGAGGCCGAGGCGAAGAAGGTCATCGCCGATCTCGGCAAGAAAGCCAAGTTCGAGACCCTTGCCAAGAAGATGTCGAAAGACCCGGGCTCGGCGAAGAACGGCGGCGCGCTCGACTGGGCCGATCGCCGCGCGTTCGTCCCGGAATTTTCCGAGGCTCTCGCCAGTCTGAAGAAGGGCGAGACCACCCAGACCCCGGTGAAGACGCAGTTCGGCTACCACGTGATCCGCCTCGACGACACGCGCCAGCCGAAACTGCCTGAACTCAACGCGGTCCGCGACGAGATCGTCAAGCAGCTGCAGCAACAACGCGTGCGCGATGCCGTGACGGCCGCGCGTGCGAACGCCAAAGTCGAGTAATCGCTACTAATATTAAGCAGGGCCTCGCCCGCCCTGCCTTTTCCTACAGGGAGCCGCACATGGCCAAAGAACACAATCATCTGCAAGACGTTTTTCTCAACACCCTGCGCAAGGAACGCATCCCGGTCTCGGTGTTCCTCGTCAACGGGATCAAGCTGATGGGGCGGATCGAGTCTTTCGATCAGTTCGTCGTGCTGCTCAAGGGCCAGGACCAGGCCGCACAGATGATTTTCAAGCACGCCATCTCGACGATTTCGCCGTCGCGCGAAGTCGTGCTGCCGCAGCGCGACGCCGAAGCCTGAGGGTCTACTCGACGTGGGCGGCGAGCAACGCCGTCGCCGCATGGGCATCGACCAGCGCCACCGCGCCGCCGCGATACGCCTGCTTGTGCCGGGCCGGAATCGAAGCGAGCGCGCTCTCATCCTCCAGATACACGACAGCATAGGCCTCGGGGTGCGCCGCGAGCCAGCGCGCCGTTTCGGGGCCGCGCAGCTGGACCAGCGGCGCCTCGAGCCGCCCGAGAAACTGATACTGGGCGTGATAGGTCGCGAGATTCGCGACCGGACGCCCCTCCCGCTGCACCGCGGCGATCGCCTGCGCGAGCGGCTTGACGTCGTAGCGCGCGCCGAGCGCCGGTCCCACCACCAGCTGAACCAGGGCCAGCGTCGTCGCGCCGAGCACGGCGAGGTTCGGCACCGCGGGCACACCCCGGCGGCCGGCGAACCACGCAGCGATAGCCACGACGACAAGCGTCACGCCGGGCCACACCGGCGGCGGCGCGAGAACCTGGTCGCGCACCGCGGGGATCTGCCCGCTCGCGGCCGCAACGAGCGCGACGCCGAGCAGGGCGGCAAGCAGGGCCGGCAGCGCGACGCCGCGTGCCGGATGCGCGGACAATAGCCGCACGGCGAACAGCGCGAACGGCGGGAACAAGGGCACGAGGTAGTGGGGTTGCTTGCCGCTGATGAAGGAAAACGCGATGAACACGGGCAGCATCCACGCCAGGCAGAAGCGCAGCCCGCGATCGAGGCCGGCGCGTCGGTGCCGCGCGAGCGCCCGCCACCACGCGGACCAGACGAACCACGGAAAGAGCAGGACGGGCAATAGCGGCAAATACCACCACACCGGGCGCCGATGCGCGAACGATTCGACCATGCGGTCGGCCGTCTGCCCCCAGAAGATCGCATTGCGATAGGCTTCGCCGCCGGCGAATCCCGCGGGGATCGCCCAGCCCAGCGCGAGCAGCGCGCCGAGCAGCACTGCGAGCCCGACGCCGCCAAACCAGCGATGCCATTTGAGACCGGGGTTCCACCACGGCGCGAGCACTGCGACCGGCAGCACGTCGAGCAGGATGACCGGGCCCTTGCTCAGTACGCCCATTCCGATCGCGATCCCCAGCAGCACGAAACCGCGACGCTTGCCCTCGGCCGCGGTCAGCACGCCGTGCGCGCCAAGCAGCGCCCAGCATGCGAGCATCACGTCGAACATCAGCGTCGTCGAAAAGACGATCCACCAGAGCGCGCTGACGAGGACCAGCGTCGCCTCGCCGCCGAGGCCCGCGTGTCCCGGCCACAGGCGGCGTGCAAGCCGATAGGTCAGCAGCAGGGCCAGTGCAGAAAAGAGCGGCATGACCAGACGCGGCCACCAGTCGTTGACCCCGAACATGGCCCACCCCGCGTGGATCATCCAGAACATCAGCGGCGGCTTGTGGCTGTAGGGCTCGCCGTTCTTGAACGGGACCAGGAAATCGCCGCGCAGCCACATCTCCCAGGCCGCGCTGACGTAGCGTGTCTCGTCGATCGGCGTGAGCGGCCGCGTCATCAGCGCGACCATCGTCAGGCCCGCCAGTAGCAGCAGGCTCAGCAGCAGATAACCGCGCCCCCCCGGTTCGCAACTACGTGACATCGTGCCCCCGCCGGGGTTCGAGCGCCGCGTCGATTTCCTGGTCGAGGCCGGGTCCGCGCCGAAAATGCTGGTAGAGATACACACCGAGTCCGCTTGAAACCACGAACAAACCGATCGCCAGAATCAATTTGGTCATCGGGGCGATATGGACGCCGCTGCCGACGAGCGCAAACACCAAGGTCTGCGGGACATAGCCGAGCAGCGTGCCGGCAAAGAAAGGCGTCGGTCGAATGCTCGAGATACCGGCGGCGAGATTGGTCAGCAAATTGCTCCCGACCGGGAGCAGGCGAATCAGCACAGTCATCGAGAACGGGTGATCGCGAATGAAGCCGTCGAAACGGCGCGCCCGCGCGCCCAGCCGCGCGCGCACGAAATCCTTGCCGAAGAAGCGCGCATACGCGAAGCTCACTGCGCAGCCGAGGAGCGCGGCCAGTGCACCGAGCAGCGTACCGAGCGCGATGTTGAAGGCGTAGCCGCCGAGAAAGGCGATGACCTGCCGCGGCAGTCCGATGGCCGTGAACAGCGCCCCCATCAGCAAGAACATCAGCGCGCCCTCGACGCCGTGGCCGCGCACCCGCGCGTCGATCCAGGCTTCGTTGACGCTGTTGCCGAGGTCGCTGGCGTTGAACAGGTAACCGAGGAGCGCGAGGCTCAGAATCAAGCCCAGACCCTTGACGACGACGCGCGCATTCATGGCGGACGCGGCCGGTCAGCGATCGGAGTCTGGCTCGATCAGCGGCAGCCGCACGCGGCGCTGCAGCCAGGCAACGCCGAACAGGTCGACGATTCCCACCCAAAGCCGGTTGTGCACGCCGTACTTGGAAGTGCCCCGCTCGCGCGGGCGATGGCGGACCGGCACCGACAGCACGGCGCCGCCGTTACGCATCACGAGCGCTGGCAGAAAGCGGTGCATGTGGTCGAAATTGGGCAGCTGCAGGAAGGTCTCGCGCGCGAACACCTTGAGCCCGCACCCCGTGTCGGGGGTGGCGTCGCGCAGCAGGCGCGAGCGCACGGCGTTCGCGACCTTCGACGAGAGCCGGCGGAGCGCCGTGTCGCGGCGTTTGGAACGCCAGCCGGCGATCAGCTCCAGATTGGCGGGCTGTGTCGGGTCGCCGAGCGTCTCGAGCAAGACCGGGATGTCGGCCGGATCATTCTGGCCGTCGCCGTCGAGCGTCGCGATCCATTCGTAGCGTGCCGACACGACCCCGGTTGTCACCGCACGGCTCTGGCCGCATGATGCGCGATGGCGGATCACCCGCAACATCGGAAATTCGGTCTTCAGTGCTTCGAGTCGGGCCTGGGTCGCGTCGGTACTGCCATCGTTGACGTAGATGATCTCGAAGGTCGCGCTGCCGGTCAGCGCTGCGGCGATCTCGCGTACCAGCGGCTCGACGTTGTCCTGCTCGTTCTTGACGGGTACGACCACGGAAAGCCTGCCGTGGTAGGCATGTTTCGGCATTACTCGTTGTGTGGTCGTTATATGTTGGCGGAGAGGGGGGGATTCGAACCCCCGTCAGGATATTATCCTGAACACGCTTTCCAGGCGTGCGACTTAAACCACTCATCCACCTCTCCGAGAGCCGCGCATCATACCGGAAGCGCACCCCCCGGGCAAACCGCGCCGCGCGGACGCGAGAAAAACCCGCGCCGGCCTCTTGAAGCCTTGGCGTTCGTCCCCATCTGCCCTCGAGGACCACGAGGAGCAAGCATGCAGGACGAATTCAAGACCGATACCCCACGCACCGAAGCCGGGTCTGAGAAGGAAACCATGCCGAGCATGGAAGAGCTGCTCAAGGCAGCCGAACTCGCCGCGGCCGAACACCACGACGCCTGGCTGCGCGCCAAGGCAGAGACCGAGAACATGCGGCGCCGCGCGGCGGAAGACGTCGACAAGGCCCGCAAATTCGCCGTCGAGAGCTTCGCCGGCGAACTCCTGGCGGTGAAGGACAGCCTCGAAGCCGCGCTCGCCGCCGAGTCGCCGAGCGTGGACAACCTGAAGGACGGCGTGACGCTGACGCTGAAGCAACTGAGTGCAGTCTTCGGCAAGTTCAACCTCCACGACATCGAGCCGCTGGGCGAAAAATTCGACCCCCACCTGCATCAGGCGATCCAGGTCGTCGAGTCGGAGCAGCCGGCGAACACCGTGGTGACGGTGCTGCAGAAGGGCTACCGGCTCCATGACCGCACGCTGCGGCCGGCGCTGGTCATGGTCGCCAAGGGGAAGGACTGAACGCGGAGCCTTGAAATGGGCGCGCTGCGCCCCATATTCGGATCAAATTGAATCTCTTTTAGAAGGAAAAAATCATGGGACGCATCATTGGTATTGACCTCGGCACCACCAACTCCTGCGTGGCGGTCATGGAAAACGGCTCGCCGAAGGTGATCGAGAACGCCGAAGGCGCGCGCACGACCCCGTCGATCGTGGCCTACGCCGAGGACGGCGAAATCCTGGTCGGCGCGCCAGCCAAACGCCAGGCCGTCACCAACCCCAAGAACACGATCTTCGCGGTCAAGCGTCTGATCGGCCGCCGCTTCGAAGAGAAAGAAGTGCAGAAGGACATCGGCCTGATGCCCTACAAGATCGTCAAGGCCGACAACGGCGACGCCTGGGTCGAGGTGCGCGACAAGAAAATGGCTGCCCAGCAGGTGTCGGCAGAGATCCTGCGCAAGATGAAGAAGACGGCCGAGGATTACCTCGGCGAGGAAGTCACAGAAGCCGTGATCACGGTGCCGGCCTACTTCAACGACAGCCAGCGCCAGGCGACCAAGGACGCGGGCCGCATCGCCGGGCTCGAGGTCAAGCGCATCATCAACGAGCCGACCGCGGCCGCGCTCGCCTTCGGCATGGACAAGAAGGAAGGCGACCGCAAGATCGCGGTGTACGACCTCGGCGGCGGCACCTTCGACATCTCGATCATCGAGATCGCGGAAATGGATGGCGAGCACCAGTTCGAGGTGCTCTCCACGAACGGCGACACCTTCCTCGGCGGCGAGGACTTCGACCAGCGCCTGATCGACTACATCGCGGAAGAATTCAAGAAGGAGCAGGGCGTCGACCTGAAGAAGGACGTGCTCGCGCTGCAGCGCCTCAAGGAAGCCGCGGAAAAAGCCAAGATCGAGCTCTCGTCGGGCCAGCAGACCGAAGTCAACCTGCCCTACATCACGGCGGACGCGTCGGGGCCCAAGCACCTCGCGGTAAAGATCACGCGCGCCAAGTTCGAGAGCCTGGTCGAGGAACTGATCACGCGCACGATCGAGCCGTGCAAGCTGGCGCTCAAGGACGCCGGGCTCACGACTTCGCAGATCGACGACGTCATCCTGGTCGGCGGCCAGACCCGCATGCCCAAGGTGATGGACGCGGTCAAGGATTTCTTCGGCAAGGAGCCGCGTCGTGACGTCAACCCGGACGAGGCCGTCGCCGTCGGCGCCGCGATTCAGGGCGGCGTGCTGCAGGGCGAGGTCAAGGACGTGCTGCTGCTCGACGTGACCCCGCTGTCGCTCGGCATCGAAACCCTCGGCGGCGTGATGACCAAGCTGATCCCGAAGAACACGACGATCCCGACCAAGGCTTCGCAGGTGTTCTCGACCGCCGACGACAACCAGAGCGCGGTGACCGTGCACGTGCTGCAGGGCGAGCGCGAGATGGCGTCAGGCAACAAGAGCCTCGGCCAGTTCAACCTGTCCGACATTCCGCCCGCGCCGCGCGGCATGCCGCAGATCGAGGTCACCTTCGACATCGACGCCAACGGCATCTTGCACGTCTCGGCCAAGGACAAGGCGACCGGCAAGGAGAACAAGATCCGCATCCAGGCGAGCTCGGGCCTCTCCGAGGAGGAGATCCAGCGCATGGTCAAGGACGCCGAGGCCAACGCCGCCGAGGACCACAAGGCCTTCGAACTGGCGGGCGCGCGCAACGCGGCCGACGCGATGATCCATTCAGTGAAGAAGTCGCTCGCCGAGTACGGCGACAAGGTATCGGCCGACGAGAAGGCGACGATCGAGTCTGCCCTCAAGGAAGCCGAGGACGCGGTGCGCGAAGGCGACAAGGAAACGATCGAAACCAAGACCAACGCGCTCGCGACCGCAAGCCACAAGCTCGCCGAACAGATGTATCAGGCCGAACAGGCCAAGGCGCAGCCGGCCGGTGAGACGGGCAACCAGAGCACCGGTCCCGGTAACGACGACGTCGTCGACGCCGAGTTCGAAGAGGTGAAGGACAAGTAAGGGGTCGAGGGTCAGGATTCAGGGATCAGGGGAAGTCGCGCAGCGCGCGACTTTTCCTTTTCCGCTGGCCTGCCCCACCCTGCCCCCTGAATCCTGAATCCTGACCCCTGACATGTCTAAACGCGACTACTACGAAGTCCTCGGCGTCGCCAAGAACGCCTCCGACGAAGAAATCAAGAAGGCCTACCGCAAGCTGGCCATGAAACACCATCCCGATCGCAACCCGGGCGACCATGCGGCAGAGGATAAATTCAAGGAAGCCAAGCAGGCCTACGAAATCCTGTCCGATTCCGACAAGCGCGCGGCCTACGACCAGTTCGGCCACGCCGGCGTCGACCCGCAGTCCGGAATGGGCGGTGGAGGCTTCGGCGGCGGCGGATTCTCGGACGCCTTCTCGGACATCTTCGGCGACATCTTCGGCGGGGGCGGCGGCAACCGCCGCGACCGCGTCTACCGCGGCGCCGACCTGCGCTACAACCTCGAGATCGGACTCGAGGAGGCAGCGCGCGGCACCGAAACCAAGATCCGCATTCCGACGCTCGAGGAATGCGGCACCTGCCACGGCAGCGGCGCCAAGCCCGGTACCCAGCCGACGACCTGCAGCGCCTGCGGCGGGCATGGCCAGGTACGCGTGCAGCAGGGCTTCTTCTCGGTGCAGCAGACCTGCCCGCGCTGCGGCGGAACCGGCAAGATGGTGTCCGACCCCTGCCCGAGCTGCCACGGCGAAGGCCGGGTCAAGAAGCACAAGACGCTGTCGGTCAAGATTCCGGCCGGCGTCGACAGCGGTGACCGCATCCGCCTCGCTGGCGAAGGCGAAGCCGGGGTCAACGGTGGGCCCTCGGGCGATCTCTACGTCGTGATCCACCTCAAGGATCACCCGGTATTCAAGCGCGACGGCGACGACCTGCACTGCGAAATGCCGATCAGCTTCGCCACCGCGGCACTCGGCGGCGAGGTCGAAATCCCCACGCTCGACGGTCACGCCAAAATCAAGATCCCGGCCGAAACCCAGTCCGGCAAGGTGTTCCGCCTGCGCGGCAAGGGCATCAAAGGCGTGCGCAGCCACGCCCCGGGCGACCTGCTGTGCCACATGCTCGTCGAAACGCCGGTGAACCTGTCCGAGCGCCAACGCGAACTGCTGCGCGAATTCGAGGCGCTGAGCCCGGGACGCAACAACAACCCGCGCGCCCAGTCCTTCATGGACAAGGTGAAATCCTTCTTCGGAACCTAGGTGCCGCGCCGGGGCGGCTCAGGCCGGCCGCGCCGAAGCGAACAGCCGGAAGAAGTTCTCGCTGGTCGCCGCGCCGACGGCCTCGACCGGGATACCGCGCACGCGCGCGATTTCCTCGGCGACGTGCTTGACGAAGCCGGGCTCGTTGGTCTTGCCGCGATGCGGCACCGGCGCGAGATAGGGCGAATCGGTCTCGATCAGCATGCGCTCGAGCGGGATCGCGGCGGCCACCTCGCGCAGCGCGGCCGCGTTCTTGAACGTGACGATGCCCGAGAACGAGATGTAGAAGCCGAGATCGACCGCCGCTTCCGCAACCGCGAGGCTCTCGGTAAAGCAGTGCATCACGCCACCCGCCTCCCCCGCGTTTTCCTCGCGCATGATCTGCAGGGTGTCGTCGGCCGCGGAACGCGTGTGGATCACGAGGGGTTTGCGACACTGACGTGCGGCCCGGATATGGGTGCGGAAGCGTTCACGCTGCCACTCGAGATCGCCGGTCAGGCGAAAATAGTCGAGTCCGGTCTCGCCGATTGCGACGACCTTGGCGTGGTCGGCGAGCGCGACGAGTCCCTCGACGCTCGGCTCGGTGCAGTCCTCGTGATCCGGGTGCACGCCGACCGAGGCGTAGACGTTCGGATGCGCCTCGGCGAGGGCCAGTATTTTCGGGAATTTCTCGAGCTCGACGCCGATGCACAAGGCATGGCTCACGGCGTTCTGTGCCATCAGGTCGAACACCTCGGGCAGCCTGCCGGCGAGCTCGGGAAAATTGATGTGGCAGTGCGAGTCGATGTACATGCGGTGGGTGAGCACCGCGGGTCGGCGCTACATGGTGTGGGTGGGACGCACCGATTTTAACGAACCGCCGAGCAAACCTTCAATCTTGTTCTGCGCCGCCTTGCCGCTTTCGTTGAACGCGAACTGGACCCCGACGCCCTGGGTGCGGCTGCCGTGTGCGCCGGCCGGCGTCACCCAGACGACCTTGCCGGAGACCGGCAGCTTGGTCGGGTCGTCCATCAGGGTGAGGAGCATGAAGATCTCCTCGCCCATCTTGTACTGCTTGTTCGTCGGGATGAACAGGCCGCCGCCCTTGATGAACGGCATGTACGCGGCAAACAGCGCGGACTTCTCCTTGATCGACAGCGACAGCACACCGGGGCGGACCGGCGCTGTAACCTCGTTGACTGCTGCGTTCATGATCGACTCTCTTAATCAAAGACATGCCGGTATTCGACCAGCCAGGCCTGCAATTGCAGACTGCGGTTGAGCGGGTGGGCCAGCGTCCTGCCCTCGTCGGCCTGTGTCTTTGCCAGCGCGAGGAGCTTTCCCAGGTCGGCTTCACGGCCGAGCGTTGCCAGTACGTCGATAAAATCCTGGTTGAACTGCACGCTGCCCCCCAGACGCACAGCCAGTAGGTCACCTAGCCATTTGTACGCGACATCGTGCCAGGTCTGCGGCGCAACGGCCTTCCAGCGCTCGCCGAGGGTGACCGGGTCGAGCGCTTGGGGACGCGCAAGTCCTTCGAGCACCCCGCGGCGCTCGTCGAGCACCTCGCCTTCGCACCATCCCAGCGCGGCGAGCGGCGTGCCGCCCGCCAAGGCCAGCAGCGTCGGCGCGTCGTCCACGCCCTGCTCGCCGAGCCACGCCGTCGCCTGCGCCAAAGCCGGCAGTCCGACATCGAGCCGCGTACACCGACTGCGTATGGTCGGCAGCAGGCGCCGCGGTTGATCCGCCACCAGCACGAACACCGTATTTAACGGCGGTTCCTCGAGCACCTTTAACAGCGCGTTCGCCGCTGCCAGATTGAGACTGTCGGCGGGATCGACCAGAACCACGCGATAGCCGGCGCGATAGGTGGAAAGCTGGACGAAGTCGACCGCGTCGCGCGCCTGGTCGACCTCGATCGCGGTCGCCAGACGCGTTTCGCCCTCCTTGCTCGTCTTTTCCTGCAGACCCACCCGCCGGAAGTCGGGGTGGGCGCCGGTCTCGAACCAGTGGCAGGCCGGGCAGACGCCGCACGCCGAGCCGTCGGGTCTAGGCGCCTCGCAGAGCAAGGCGCGCGCCCACTCGAGCGCAAGCGCGCTTTTGCCGACGCCGCGCGGACCGGCGAGAAGCAGCGCTTGCGCAGGGCGGGACCGCGTCGCGAGCAGGCGCTGCCAGACCGGTTCGAGCCAGGGATAGGCCACGCTCACGTCAAGTCCTGCAGCAGCCGCGCGATTTCGGCCTGCACGGCGTCGATCGTCTGCCGCGCGTCGAGCACGTGGATGCGATGCGGCTCCGCACGCGCACGCACGAGATAGGCGTCGCGCACGCGCGCGAAGAAGCTGCCGGCCTCCTGCTCGAAGCGGTCGGCCGCGCGCACGCTCGAGCGTCGTTCCTCGGCGACCGCGGGGGGCACGTCGAAGAGCAGCGTGAGGTCGGGCGCGAAGCCGCGCTGCACCCAGTCTTCGAGCGCCGCGATGCGTTCGGCCGCGATGCGCCGCCCGCCGCACTGGTAGGCGTAGCTCGCATCGGTGAAGCGGTCGGAGACGACCCAGGCGCCGCGCGCCAACGCAGGCAGGATCAGTTCGGCCAAGTGCTGCTGCCGCGCCGCGAACATCAGCAGCAGCTCGGTGTCGGCCGCCATCTCGCGATGCAGCAGCAGTTCGCGCAGCGTCTCGCCGAGCGCGGTTCCGCCCGGCTCGCGCGTCACGATCACCTCCCTGCCCTGCCCGCGCAACCACTCGGCGACGAAGCCCACGTGGGTGCTCTTGCCGGCGCCGTCGACGCCCTCGAGGGTGATGAATTTTCCGGGAAGGCTCATTTCTGGTAGCGGCGGACGGCGCGGTTGTGTGCCGCGAGGTCGCTCGAAAAGACGTGGGTGCCGTCGCCGCGCGAGACGAAATAGAGCGCATCGGTCTGCGCCGGGTTCAACGCCGCGCGGATCGCCTCCGCGCTCGGCATCGCGATCGGTGTGGGCGGCAGCCCGGTTCGGGTATAGGTGTTGTACGGCGTGTCGGCAAGAAGATCGACTTTGCGCAAATTGCCGTCGAAGCGTTCGCCTAGACCGTAAATCACGGTCGGATCGGTTTGCAGCCGCATGCCGAGCTTGAGCCGGTTGAGGAACACGCCCGCGATCATCGGGCGCTCGAACGCGGCGCCGGTTTCCTTCTCCACGATCGACGCCATGATCAGGGCCTCATAGGGGGTTTCGTAGGGTAGCCCCGGCGCGCGCGCCTGCCATGCGCTCGTGAGTTTTTCACGCTGCAGGCGATATGCGCGGCGCAGCACGTTGAGATCGGACGTGTGCGGCGCGTAGAAATAGGTGTCGGGAAAGAACAGGCCCTCGGGGTATGCCTCGCTCGCGCCGATTGCGCGCAACACCTGTGTGTCGCTCATGCCTGCGCTCTCGTTCTTCAGGAGCGGTTGCGACGCGAGCACCGTCCGTATTTCGCGCCAGCTCCGTCCCTCGATGAACTGCACCATCGCCTGCGAGACGTCGCCGCGCTCGATCTTGCCGTAGAGCTCGATCGGTGTGAGCGGCTTGTCCAGCGTGTAGACGCCGACCTTGAGCGTCCCGGCCTTGCCGAGCACGCGACCGAGCAGCCAGAACACCCGCGCGTCGCCGACGACGCCTTCCCGTTCGAGCATCACGCTCAGGCTCTTGAGGTGCATGCCGGGCGCGACGTTGACCGTTTTCGGCAAGGGCGTTATGACGAGCGGCCGCGTCGCATACCAGGCAAGCCCCGCCGCGAGCAGCACTGCCGCCAGCGTGCCGAATCCGAGCAAGCGTTTAAACCAGATCTTCATAGAGCGCAGCATTCAAAGTGTCGGTCCAGCCAGCAGGCATCCAGGTCTTGTCGCCGAGGCGCGCGACCCGGCGCACGCCGATCAGGCTGTTGCAGATCATGACTTCGTCGGCAGCGAGTATAGCGGCTGAAGGCAGCCGCTCGACGCGGGCGCGCAAACCCCGCCGAGCTGCCGCCCGCAGCACGCGCGCCCGCGCGACACCGGCGACGCCGCATGTGCCGAGATCCGGCGTGAACAGCTCGCCCGCGCTGACCCAGAAGACGTTGGTCATGACACCGCCGATGATCGCGCCGGCGTCGTCACAGAGCAGCCCCTCGAAGATGTCCGGGTCGTCCCACTCGGCGCGCGCGAGCACGTTTTCCAGGCGGTTCAGATGTTTGATGCCGGCGAGCTGCGGCTGGCGCGAAAGCCGCAGGCTGCACCAGCGGACGCGCACGTCGACGGGCGCGCCGGGGGCGGCATGCGGCGGCAGACGCGCCGACATCACGATCCGCGTCGCGACCCCTCGCGCCGGCAGATAGCCGCGTGTTCCGCTGCCGCGCGTGACGATGATCTTCACGACGCCGCTCCCGGCGAGGGCGATCCGGCGAATGTCCTCGCGCAGCATGTCCTCGGCCGGGCAATCGAGCGCGAGTGCCGCGCAGTCCGCGCGCAGCTTCGCGTAGTGGTCCGCCCACCACAGCGGCTCGCCGGCTTCGGTGCGCAGGGTGCGGAACACGCCGTCGCCGTACGCGAGTCCGCGGTCATGCGCGTCGACGCAGGCGTTTGCCTCGCCGTTGACGAGGATCACGCGGCCTCCAGCGCGCGCAAGAGGCCCCGCGCTTTCGCACGGGTTTCCTCGAGTTCTCGCGGCGCGGCCGAGTCGGCGACGATGCCGGCGCCCGCGCGAAAAGTCAGTGAACGGCCCTGCAGCAGGAAGCTGCGGATCAGGATATTGAGATCGAAGCTGCCGTCGAGGTTGATGTAGCCCACGCTGCCGGTATAACTGCGGCGCGGCGTGCGCTCGAGTTCGTGGATGATCTGCATCGTCCTGACCTTCGGGCAGCCGGTGATCGTACCGCCGGGAAACACCGCGCGCAGCACGTCGAGCACGCGCAGGCCCCGGCGCAGGTTTCCACGCACGGTCGATTCGATGTGGTGGACGTGGCGGTAACTGGCAAGCTCCATCAGTGCCGCCACCTCGACGCTGCCCGGCTCGCACACCCGCCCGAGGTCGTTGCGCTCGAGGTCGACCAGCATCACATGCTCGGCGCGTTCCTTGGGATGGGCTTCGAGCCGTGCGCGCAGTGCGGCGTCTTCGTCGGCATCGTCGCTGCGCGGGTGGGTGCCGGCGATCGGCCGCGTTTCGAGAACGCCGTCGCGCAGCCTCACCAGCCGCTCGGGCGAGGAACTGACGATCGCCCATGGGCCCATCTGCAACAGGGCGGAAAACGGCGCCGGGTTGCGCGCCATGAGCTGCGCGAACAGCGACGCAGGTGTCGGCGCGATGGCAAATTCGGCGCGCCAGCCGCGCGAGAGATTGACCTGGAATACGTCGCCTGCACGTATGTATTCCTGGATGCGCAAGACGCCCCCGAGGAATGCCGCCGGATCGTCCTCGTCCAGCGCCGTCAGCGCGGGCAAGGTCGGAAGGGGCGGCAGGTCGCGCGCGAGATCCGCAGCGAGCAGTTCGACCAGCGCGCCCTGCCCGGCTTCGCCGACGATGACGCAGCGTCCGCTGCCGCGGTTGACGAGCACCGCCGCAGGGATACGCACAAGCCATGCGACGGGAAAATCGTCATTCGCGGGAAGACCGACGCTCGTCTCGAAAAGTCCGGCAAGTTCGTAAGCGAAGCCGGCGAGCCAGCCGCCGGTGAACGGCAAGCTGTCGCCGCTTCCGTCAGACGCGCGCGGCCGGATCTGCATCGCTGGGTGCGCGGCGAGCGCGTCGACCCCGTCACGGGCGGAAAAGGCCACGACCTCACGCGGGAACGCGAAGAGCACGTCCCACCCCGCATCTCCGCTGCTGACGAGCAGCCCGGGGTAGCGCTCGGGCCAAGCGGCCTGAACGCGGATCAGGTCAGGGGTATGAGGCCACTCACGAATCTCGGGCGCATTGAAGCGAGAGGGGGACATTCGGTTTCCGGGTCAGGCGGGGCGCCGACGTGGCGCCCGCGCCTGGCTGCCCCGATCTGCTGTCACGTTTTCGCGTCGCCGGGAGGCAGGCTCAAACGCGCTTGAAGACCAGCGAGCCGTTGGTGCCGCCGAACCCGAAGTTGTTCTTGAGCGCCGCGTCGATCTTCATGTCGCGGGCCGTGTTCGCGCAGTAGTCGAGATCGCACTCGGGGTCCTGCGAGAAAATGTTGATCGTCGGCGGCGAGACCTGGTGATGCACCGCGAGCACGCTGAATACCGACTCGACCCCGCCGGCGCCGCCGAGCAGATGGCCGGTCATCGACTTGGTCGAGTTGACCACGGCCTTGTACGCGGCGTCGCCCAGCGCGAGTTTGATCGCCTCGGTTTCGTTCTTGTCGCCGAGCGGCGTCGAGGTGCCGTGCGCGTTGATGTACTGGATCTGATCGGGGTTGAGCCCGGCGTCGCGCATCGCGTTCACCATCGAGCGCCGCGGGCCGTCCGTGCTCGGTGCGGTCATGTGGTAGGCGTCGCCGCTCATGCCGAAGCCGGCGACTTCGGAGTAGATTTTTGCCCCGCGCGCCTTGGCGTGTTCGTATTCCTCGAGCACGAGTACGCCCGCACCCTCGCCGAGCACGAAGCCGTCGCGATCCTTGTCCCACGGCCGACTCGCCGTCGCGGGATCGTCGTTGCGCGTCGACAGCGCGCGCGCCGCCGCGAAACCGCCGACGCCGAGCGGCGACGTCGCACATTCCGCACCGCCCGCGATCATCACGTCGGTGTCGCCGGCCTGGATCATGCGGGCCGACAGGCCGACGGCGTGCAAGCCCGTCGTGCACGCCGTCACGACCGCGAGGTTGGGGCCGTTGATGCCGTATAGGATCGACAGGTTGCCCGAAATCATGTTGATGATGGAACCGGGGATAAAAAAGGGCGAAATCTTCCGCGGACCCGATTCCATCAGGAGACCGTGCGTCTCCTCGATCAGCGGCAAGCCGCCGATTCCGGAGCCGATGTTGATACCGATACGATCGGAATTGGCTTCGGTGACTTCGATGCCCGAATCACGAATCGCCTGGATCCCGGCCGCCATGCCGAACTGGATGAAGACATCCATACGGCGCGCATCCTTCGGATTGAGGTATTGTGCGACATCAAAATTCCGTACCTCACCCGCCATCTGCGAAGCGAAGGGCGTGGGATCGAAACGGGTGATCCGGGAGATGCCCGGGCGCCCCGCGACAAGGTTGTCCCAGGCTTCCGGGATGGTGTTTCCGACTGGAGAAACGATCCCCAGCCCGGTGACGACGACACGACGTTTGGACAAAAGTCAGTCCTTCTTTACCGATTCGGCACGCCGGAATGGGGACGCGGACTCTGGCGCAGTCTCCCGTTCCGACACGAGCACTGCATGTGCCGGATCAATGACGTTGAAAAAAGTGCGCTGCTGACACGGCTCGCGACCAGAGGGGGCCGAGCGGCTCGTCGCCGTCCGTGCCGCGAAGCGGGCGCCGGATTGCCTGGCGATCAGTTCGAGTGGCTGTTGACGTAGTCGATGGCCTGCTGGACGGTGGTGATTTTCTCGGCGTCTTCGTCGGGAATTTCGCAACCGAATTCTTCTTCCAGCGCCATCACCAGCTCGACGGTGTCGAGCGAGTCGGCGCCAAGGTCGCCAACGAAGGAGGACTCGCTCTTGATGTCCGCCTCGTTCACGCCCAACTGCTCGGCGACGACTTTAATTACACGCTGTACGTTATCCATTCCTCATCCTCTCTTGAAATAAGGCCCCGAATGAAATCGAAGCCCGGAAAATTAACCCCGCGATTTTACCAAACTTTGCGCGGGGATCACGCCATGTACATACCGCCGTTGACGTGCAAGGTCGTGCCCGAAATATAGCCCGCCGCGGGCGACGCCAGGAAGGCGACAGCCTGTGCGATATCGTCGGCGGCGCCCAGTCTGCCGAGCGGAATATGCGCAAGCAAGGCCTCGCGTTGGGCGTCGGGCAGTGCACGGGTCATGTCGGTATCGATGAAGCCGGGCGCGACGCAATTGACCGTGATGTTGCGACTGCCGACTTCGCGCGCCAGCGACTTCGTGAAGCCCATGATCCCGGCCTTGGCCGCGCTGTAGTTGGTCTGCCCGGCGTTACCCATCGCCCCGACCACTGACGCGATCGAGATGATGCGGCCGCTGCGCGCCTTCATCATCGCGCGCAGCACGGCGCGCGACAGGCGGAAGACCGAGGTCAGATTGGTCGCCAGGATGTCGTCCCACTCCTCGTCCTTCATGCGCATCAGCAGGTTGTCGCGGGTGATGCCGGCGTTGTTGACGAGCACGCCGATGTCGCCGAACTGCTTGCCGATGGCCGCGATGACGGCATCGACTTCGGCGGCGTCGGTGACGTCGAGCGTCATGCCCGCGCCTTTGACGCCGGCCGCGACGAGGTAGTCGCCGATCGCCTGTGCACCCTTGTCGCTGGTCGCTGTGCCGACCACGGTGGCCCCCGCCTCGCCGAGCGCGAGCGCGATCGCCTGACCGATGCCCCGGCTCGCGCCGGTGACCAGCGCGACCCGGCCTTGCAGATTCGCACGCTGTGCGAAGCGTCCCTCCTCCATCCTTTTCTCCTTAGTTGAGTGCGGCCTGCAGGCTCGCTTCGTCGACGAGCGCGAGCGCGGCGAGGCTGTCGTCGATACGTTTGTTGAGCCCGGCCAGCACCTTGCCGGGGCCGCATTCAATGACGCGCTCGACACCCGCCGCCTTGAGCGCCCGCACGGTTTCGACCCACCGGACCGGCGTATGCAGTTGCTTGGCGAGGGCGGCGCGGATCGCCGCCGCCTCGTCATGGGATTGCACGTCGGTATTGTGAAGCACCGGAATACGCGGCGCGGAAATCGCCACGTTCTCAAGGTAGGCCAGCAGCTTCTCGGCTGCCGGGCGCATCAGGGAAGAGTGCGACGGCACGCTGACCGGCAGCGGCAAGGCCCGCTTCGCGCCCCGCTCCTTGGCGAGCGCCATTGCACGCTCGACCGCGCCCTTGTTGCCGGCGATGACGACCTGTCCGGGCGAATTGAGATTCACCGCCTCGACCACTTCCCCCGCCGCCGCATCGGCGCACACCGCACGCACGGCATCATCGTCCAGACCGAGAATCGCGGCCATCGCGCCGACGCCTTCGGGCACGGCGGACTGCATGGCCTCGGCACGAAAGCGCACGAGCTTGATCGCGTCGACGAAACTCAAGGCGTCGGCAGCGACCAGCGCCGCGTATTCGCCGAGACTGTGCCCTGCGAGCACCACCGGCTTCGCCCCGCCCTGGGTCTGCCACGCCCGCCAGGCGGCGACGTCCGCTGCCAACATCGCGGGCTGGGTGTTCACGGTCTGGTTCAGAAGCTCGGCCGGCCCCTCGGTCACGAGTGCCCAAAGGTCCTGGCCCAACGCGTCGGAGGCCTCGGCGAAGGTGGCACGTATGTCGGCGCGCGCGCCCCAGCCCTGCATCATGCCGACCGACTGCGAGCCCTGTCCGGGAAACACGAATGCAAGCTTCATTGTTGTATCCATGAGTATTCAGTGAAGGTGGATACCCGCACGGCGGATGCCATGCCGGCGCGTAAAACACAAGCGGGTTTCACTGTGCGACCCTCTAGCGCGGCGGAGTCACTGCAGCGCCCCGGCACCAGCGGGAATTCGGAACATGACGTCGACACGCTGCGTTCGGTGGCCGTGCCATCAATACCTAAGCAGCGCCGAGCCCCAGGTGAACCCCCCGCCGAACGCCTCCATGAGCACGATCTGGCCGCGCTTGATACGGCCGTCCCGCACGGCGGCGTCGAACGCGAGCGGCACCGACGCGGCCGAGGTGTTGCCGTGTCCGGCGACCGTCGTCACGACGTTGTCCATGCTCATGCCGAGCTTCTTCGCGGTCGCCGAGATGATGCGGATGTTGGCCTGATGCGGCACCAGCCAATCGATGTCGGTCTTGGCGAGGCCGTTCGCCTCGAGCGTCTCGTCAACAATGCGATCGAGCGTGTTGACAGCCATCTTGAACACCGCGTTGCCCTCCATGCGCATGAGCGCGGGTGTTTTCGAGCCGCTCGAAGGGCCGGTCGTCGTGCGCAGCAATTCCTTGTGCCGGCCATCGGCGTGGATATGCGTCGCGATGATCCCCGGCTCGGACGATGCTCCGACGACGACGGCGCCTGCGCCGTCCCCCCACAGAATACAGTTGCTGCGGTCGTTCCAGTCGGTGATGCGCGACAAGGTCTCCGCGCCGACCACGAGCACATGCTTCGCCGCGCCGCCCTTGATGAACTGGTCGGCCACCGAGAGCGCGTAGACGAAGCCGCTGCAGACGGCCTGTAGATCGAAGGCCGGCTTGCCGTTGGTCATGCCGAGCTTGGACTGCACGATGCAGGCCGTGCTTGGAAAGACCAGATCCGGCGTCGTCGTCGCGACCAGCAGGAGGTCGATGTCGTCGGCCGCGAGATTCGCCGCCTCGAGTGCCGCGCGGGCTGCCGCAGTCGCGAGGTCGCTCGTGAATTCGCCGTCGGCCGCGATGTGCCGTTCGCGGATGCCGGTGCGGTCGACGATCCACTGGTCGTTGGTGTCGACGAGCTTCTCAAGGTCGGCGTTGGTCAAGATGCGCGCCGGCAGGTAACCGCCGGTGCCGAGAATGCGGGAATAGGTCAAGCGGCCACCCGTTGCAGGAGTTGGATCTGATCCGTGATGCGTTTCAGCACGTTGTTGCGGACCTCGTCGCCGGCGGTTTCGATCGCATGCTCGAAGGCGTAGCGGTCGGCCGAACCATGGCTTTTCACCACCACGCCTTTGAGGCCCAGGAGCGTGGCGCCGTTGTAACGGCGCGGGTCGAGCCGGCGCTTGAAGGCTTTCAGCACGGGCAAGGCGATCAGCCCGGCGATACGGGTGAGCCAGTTGCGCTTGAATTCCGCCTTGAGCACGGTCGAAATCATCTTGGCCAGCCCTTCCGACGCTTTCAACGTGACGTTGCCGACAAAGCCGTCGCAGACGACGACGTCGGTCGTTCCCTTGAAGATGTCGTTGCCTTCGACGTTGCCGTAGAAGTTCAGGTGACTGTCGCGCAGCAGTTCCGCCGCACGCTTCACCATCTCGTTGCCCTTGATGTCTTCCTCGCCGACGTTGAGCAGCCCGACGCTCGGATTCTGCTTGTGTTCGACCGCGGAAACGAGCATCGCGCCCATGATGCCGAACTGCAGCAGATGCTCGGCCGTGCAGTCGACGTTGGCGCCCATGTCGAGCACCAGCGCGTGGCCGCTGACCGTCGGCATGACGGCCGCGATGGCTGGCCGATCGATTCCCGGCAGGGTCTTGAGGACGAAGCGCGCGGTCGCCATCAGGGCGCCGGTATTTCCGGCCGACACGCAGGCGTCGGCCTCGCCGGACTTGACGAGATCGATGGCGACGCGCATCGAGGAATCCTTCTTGCCGCGCAGCGCGAGCGCCGGCGCCTCGTCCATCGCGACGACCTGGCTGGCGTGGCGCACGATGAGCCGCGGCCCCGGGCCGGACCGGTGCGCCCGGAGTTCGGCCGCGATAATGTCCTGCGGGCCGACCAGGATGACGTTGAGGTCGGGATGACGCGCAAGACAACGGATCGCCGCCGGGACCGTGACATGGGGACCGTGGTCGCCCCCCATGACGTCGATGGCGACTGTGATGTTTCTCATACAGCCGAAAGCGTGGGCTGGAACGATACGCCGGGCGGGCGCCCGGCGAGCGATTGAATTATTCGCCCTTGGCCTTGACGACCTTGCGGCCGCGGTAGAAGCCGTTGGGGCTGATGTGGTGACGCAGATGCGCTTCACCGGTCGTCGGCTCGACGGCCAGTGCGGGGTTGGTCAGAAAGTCGTGCGAACGGTGCATGCCGCGCTTGGACGGGGACTTCTTGTTCTGTTGGACTGCCATTTCTTACTCCTTAAAAATTGTGCGCCCCTCAGACGGGGCATTCACCTTCCGCGTGCATCGCCGCCAACGGCAGGCTCAACAGCACTTCATCCTCAAGCAAACCGACGAGATCGAGTGTCTCGCCGACCAAAATCGCATCACTGCCGGGCAGCGCATCCAGCCGCTCGAGCTCGCTCTCGTTGCGCGCCAGGTGAACGACGCGATCGATGTCGACCTCATGCCGCATGCCGTTGAGACAGCGTTGACAGGTCAACTCGACCTCGCCGCGTACCGTCAACTGCAGCGACAGGCCGCCGCGTGCGTCGCTTCGCCCGGCCACTCGACAGGACAACTCACCTTGCGTAAATTCGTGGGCAAGGCGCGGAAACGCCGAGACGTCCGACCGCGCTTCCCAGGACCGGGACTCCCTGCAAAAACGCCGGGGATCGATTTCAACAGGCTGCAGCATTTGAAGGTCGACCACCTGATCCCGTCGCCTTACCCCGCGACCCGGTTAAACATTAGCCCGCAATGATATGATTTCGCGTTATTTTTGTCAAAGAAACGGTGACCATGATTAGGAAAATACTGGTCGCCAACCGCGGCGAGATCGCGGTGCGTATCGTCCGTGCCTGCGCCGAACTGGGAATCAAGTCGGTCGCGATCTACACCGACGCCGACCGCCACGCACTCCACGTGAAGAAGGCCGACGAAGCCTATCACGTCGGCAAGGATCCAATTCTCGGCTATCTCAATGCCCATACGCTGGTGAACCTCGCCGCCGCGTCGGGCTGCGACGCGCTGCACCCTGGCTACGGTTTCCTCTCCGAGAATCCCGATCTCGCGACGATTTGCGCGCGCCGCGGCATCCGTTTCATCGGCCCCTCGCCCGACGTCATCCGCCGCATGGGCGACAAGATCCAGGCGCGCAACGCGATGCTCGCGGCCGGCATCCCGGTCGTGCCCGGCTCCGACCACAATCTCGAAAGTGTCGACGAGGCGCGCGCGCTCGCGAACCAAATCGGCTACCCGGTGATGCTGAAGGCGACCAATGGCGGCGGCGGCCGTGGCATCCGCCGGTGCGACAGTGAGGACGAGCTACTGAAGAACTACGACCGCGTCGTGTCGGAAGCGAGCAAGGCCTTCGGCAAGCCCGAAGTCTTCGTCGAGAAATGCGTCGTGCACCCCAAGCACATCGAGGTGCAGATCCTCGGCGACACTCAGGGCAACATCATTCATCTGTTCGAGCGTGACTGCTCGATCCAGCGCCGCAACCAGAAGCTGATCGAGATCGCGCCGAGCCCGCAGCTCACCGAGGCGCAGCGGCAGTACATCGGCAAGCTGGCGGTGCGCGCCGCAAAGGCGGTGGGCTACGTGAACGCAGGCACCGTCGAATTCCTGCTCGACCAGGACAACCAGTTCTACTTCATGGAAATGAACACGCGGCTGCAGGTCGAGCACCCGATCACCGAGACGATCACCGGTGTCGACATCGTGCAGGAACAGATCCGCATCGCAGACGGGCAGCCGCTGCAGTACAAGCAGGAAGACATCAAGCACCGCGGCTTCGCGATCGAATTCCGCGTCAACGCCGAAGACCCGAAGAACGAATTCCTGCCGAGCCTCGGCCGCATCACGCGTTATTATTCGCCGGGCGGTCCGGGCGTGCGCGTCGACGCGGCGATCTACACCGATTACGTGATCCCTCCCTACTTCGACTCGATGTGCGCGAAGCTCACAGTGTGGAACCTCTCGTGGGAGTCGACGATCGAGCGCGGCCGTCGTGCGCTCGCCGACATGCTCGTGTATGGCGTGAAGACGACGATTCCCTACTATCAGGAAATCCTCAAGAACCCCGAGTTCCGCAGCGGTCGTTTCAACACCGGCTTCGTCGAGACGCACCCCGAACTCACGCAGTACGTCGAAAAGAAACCGCCGGAAGTGATGGCCGCAGCCATCGCCGCCGCCATCGCCGCCCACCAGGGCTTGTAGGAAGGCCCTCAAGACATGAACAAAGTATTCGTCACCGATCTCGTCCTGCGCGACGGCCACCAGTCGCTCATCGCCACCCGCATGCGCACCGAGGACATGCTGCCGATCTGCGGCAAGCTCGACCAGGTCGGCTTCTGGTCGCTCGAAGCCTGGGGTGGAGCAACCTTCGACGCCTGCGTGCGCTTCCTGCGCGAAGACCCGTGGGAGCGCCTGCGCAAGCTGCGTAAAGCGCTGCCCAACACACCGATCCAGATGCTACTGCGCGGGCAGAACCTGCTCGGCTACCGCAACTATTCGGACGACGTCGTGCGCGCGTTCGTTCAGAAATCTGCCGACAACGGGGTCGACGTGTTCCGCGTGTTCGACGCGATGAACGACGTACGCAACCTGCGCGTCTCGATCGAAGCCGTCAAAGCGGCCGGCAAGCACGCCGAAGGCGCGATCAGCTACACCACGAGCCCGGTGCACGACATCCCGCACTTCGTCACCCTCGCGCGCGGCCTCGCCGAGATGGGCTGCGACACGATCGCGATCAAGGACATGGCGGGCTTGCTCACGCCTTACACCGCGTACGACCTCGTGTGCGCGATCCGCGAAGCGACGCACCTGCCGATCCACACGCACAGCCACGCGACGTCGGGCCTCGCACACATGACGCACCTCAAGGCGGTCGAGGCCGGCGCGACCATCATCGACACCAGCGTCGGGGCGTTTGCCGAAGGCGCGAGTCACCCGACGACGCAAAGCCTCGTCGCCGCGCTCGCCGGCACCGCTTACGACACCGGACTGTCGTTGCCGCTGATCGAGGAGATCTCGGCCTACTTTAAGGACGTGCGCAAGAAATACTGGCAGTTCGAATCCGCCTTCACCGGCACCGACACCCGCGTCCTGATCAACCAGGTGCCGGGGGGAATGATCTCCAACCTCGCCAACCAGCTCAAGGAACAGGGCGCGCTCGACAAGATGGACGCCGTGCTCGAGGAGATTCCGCGGGTACGCGAGGACCTTGGCTACCCGCCGCTGGTGACGCCTACCTCGCAGATCGTCGGCACGCAGGCGGCGCTCAACGTCCTCACCGGCGCACGCTACAAGTCGGTCACGAACGAGGTGAAGCTCTATCTTCAGGGGCGCTACGGACGCGCTCCCGGGCATGTCAACGAGGAAGTGCGCAAAATGGCCATCGGCGACCTCGACGTCACGACCGGCCGTCCGGCCGACCTGCTCGGCGACGAGCTCGACAAGCTGCGCGGCGAAATCGAGGGCCTGGCCAAGTCGGACGAGGACGTGCTGACCTACGCGATGTTCCCCGAGATCGGCAAGACCTGGCTGCAGGAGCGCGCGGCCGGAAGCCTGAAGCCCGAGCCGCTGCTGCCGCCGGGCGCGACCGAACAGGCGAGCACGACCCGCTACGCCGCCGACGAATTCAAGGTCACGCTGCACGGCGAGACCTACCACATCAAGCTCTCGGGAAGCGGTCGCAGCGAGGCCGCGCAGCGGCCCTACTTCGTATCGATCGACGGGGTCTCCGAGGAAGTTCTGGTCGAGCCCTTGAACGAGGTCCCCCTGTCGGGCGGCGCCGACACGCCGCGCAAATTGCCGGCCGAAGCGGCGTCCGCGCCGGGGGAAAAACCGCGCGCGCGCCATCCCGGTCACGTCACGGCGGCGATGCCGGGCAACGTCGTCGACGTTCTCGTCAGCGTCGGCCAGACCGTCCAGGCCGGCGACGGCGTGCTCGTGATCGAAGCGATGAAGATGGAAAGCGAAGTCCAGGCGCCGATCGCCGGTGTCGTCATCAACCTGTTCGCCAAGAAAGGCGACGCGGTGACGCCCGACATGGCGCTCGTCGAGATCCAGCCCGCATGACGCGCACGAGCCCCACGCTCGTCCTCGCCTCGACCTCGCGCTACCGGCGCGAACTGTTGGCGCGGCTCCGCCTGCCCTTCGAGGTGCTCGCGCCGAACGTCGACGAGACGCCGCTACCCGGCGAAACGCGCTCGGCGACCGCACTGCGGCTGTCGGTGCTCAAGGCGCAGGCCGCCGCAATGACCCATCGCGATGCGCTGGTCATCGGCTCCGACCAGGTCCTGATGCTCGGCACCGAACAGCTCGGCAAGCCGGGCGACCATGAGCGCGCCTTCGCCCAGCTCAAGAAGATGCAGGGTCGCGCAATGGTCTTCCACACCGCGCTCACGCTGCTCAACAGTCGCACGGGCTCGGTGCAGACGCGCGACGTGCCGACGGTCGTGCACATTCGCCCGCTCACCGACGCCCAGATCGAGGCCTACCTAAAAAAGGAGCAGCCCTACGATTGCGCGGGCTCGGCGAAGAGCGAGGCGCTCGGGATCGCGCTCATGGAGCGCATGGAGAGTCCCGACCCCACGGCATTGATCGGCCTGCCGCTGATGGCGCTGACCGAGATGCTCGCCCAGGAAGGCGTCGACGTTCTCACCTGGCCGGCGACGTAGTCCGCGTGGCCACGCTGTACCTGATCCCAGTGCCGCTCGGGCCGGTCAGCCCCGAGTCCTGTCTTCCCGCCGACACGCTCGCGGTCGCCCGCCGCCTCGAGCATTTCGTCGTCGAGCGCGCCAAGACCGCACGCGCGCACCTGAAGGCGATGGACCATCCGCTACCTCTGCAGTCGCTGCATCTCAGCGAACTCAACGAGCACACGCCGGCCGACGCCATTGGCGCCCTGCTCGCGCCGCTGCAAGCCGGGCACGATCTCGGTCTGCTCTCGGAAGCGGGCTGCCCCGCTGTCGCCGACCCGGGCGCGGCCCTTGTGCTGGCGGCGCATCGCGCGGGGTTCCGGGTCGTGCCGCTCGTCGGACCTTCGTCGATTCTGCTCGCGCTAATGGCGTCGGGCCTCGGCGGTCAACGCTTCGCCTTCCACGGCTATCTGCCCGCGAAAGAACCCGAGCGCGTGCAAAGGATTCGCGAACTCGAAAAAGCTGCGCGCCGCGACCGCGCTACCCAGCTCTTCATCGAAACGCCTTACCGCAGCGCCGCGCTGCTGGACGCGCTCGCCGCCACACTCGCACCCGACACGCTCATCAGCGTCGGCGCCGACCTGAGCCTGCCGTCTCAATTGATCAGAACGCTTGACGCCAAATCCTGGCGCGGCCGGAGCGGCGAGTTCCGCGATCGCCTGGTCGTCTTCGCCGTCGCGGCGTGATTGCCACGCGGCTGAGGCGCGGGGCGGGTTATAGCCGACGCGAGCCGCAGTGTCGAAGTCCTGTGAACACGGCGAGAAGCAGCGACCGCTACCGATCAACCCGCTGAAATGTGACCGGCGCGCCGGCCGAACCAAGGGCCCGTCTTCTAGGCGTCTTCCGCCAGGACCAGTCGGTCGAGCCGCAGCGTGAGCGCCTCGCCGCCGTCGGTCTCGGCGCGCAGCCATTCGGCGCCCTCGCGCGTATAGACGTCGAGAGGCCGCAGGCGCTGTTTTTGCCCATCGATCTTGACCTCGAGCCATTGCCCGGTGAGCGCGGCGAACTCGAGACGCTCGTGTTGCGCGCAGGGAATGGGCGCGTAAGGCGTCTCGCTCACCGCAACTGCACGCCCGCGCGATCCGTCAACCCCATCGCTTTGGCCATCGTCGCGCCGAGGCGGCCCGCGAGGCGCTCGGCGAGGCTCTCCTCCTTCGTGAAGTCGACGATGTCCTCGGCCTTGATGACGTCGCGTGCGACCGTATCGAGGCTGCCGATTTCGTCAGCGAGCCCCAGCTGGATGCTGCGCTCGCCGCTCCAGACCAGACCGGTGAACATGTCGGGCGTCTCCTTCAGGCGCTTGCCGCGGCCCTCGCGTACGGTGGCGATGAACTGGCCGTGGATCTCCTCCAGCATCTGCTTGGCGTAGGCCTGCTGCTCGGGGTTGACGGGCGAGAACGGATCGAGGAAGCCCTTGTTTTCACCAGCGGTCAGCAGGCGGCGCTCGACGCCGAGTTTCTGCATCGTCTCGGTGAAGCCGAAGCCATCCATCAACACGCCGATCGAGCCGACGATGCTCGCCTTGTCGACGAAGATCTTGTCGGCGCCGACTGCGACGTAGTAGCCGCCGGACGCGCAGATGTCGTCGACCACCGCATAAAGCGGCACCTGCGGGTGGAGCTTGCGCAGGCGCCGGATCTCGTCGTAGATCTGGCCGGCCTGCACGGGGCTGCCGCCTGGGCTGTTGATCCGCAGCACCACGCCCTTGGTCTTCTTGTCCTCGAAGGCGCTCTGCAGGCTCGTGATCACGGCGTCGGCGCTCGCCTGGTCGGACGCGATCACGCCCTGCAGGTCGACCAACGCCGTGTGTGCCTTGGGGATGCCGACGCCGTCGTCGCCGAACCAGCCGGCCACGAGGAACAGCACGATGAACAGATACAGAAAGCCGAGCGACTTGAAGAGGATGCTCCAGTGGCGGCTGCGGCGTTGCTCCTGCACCGCGGCCAGTGCGAGCTTTTGCAGGACGTCGCGTTCCCAGTTGGGTTGAGGTTCGCTCATTCTTCTTCCATCAGGTAAACATTGCCGTCGCGTTCAACGACGGATAGGGGGATCAGGCCTCGGCCGGCGCAGCGCCCGCCGACACAGCGGCCGTCGCGCGGATGGTAAAGCGCGCCGTGCGTGGCGCAGACCAAGTATAGCCGCGAGTCGTCGAAGAACTGCCCCTCCTGCCAGTCGAGCTCGACCGGTATGTGGCCGCACTGATTGAGAAACGCGTGGGGCTGCCCCTCGAAGCGGACGACGAAGGCGGGCCGGCGAAGGTCACCGCGCTGCACGTCGAAACGGACGCCCTGCCCCGCCTCGGCCAGGTCTTCGGCGCGGCAGATCAGGCGTTCGCGTCGAGCCATGCGTACACCTCGTCGAAACTGTCGAGCAACGCCGCCGGCGCATGCGGGTGGAGGCTCGCGGCCTCGTGCGCGCCGTAGGTCACGCCGAGGCTCGCGACGCCGGCGTTCGCGGCCATCAGGAGGTCGTGGCTCGTGTCGCCGATGACGAGCGTGCGCGCCGGGTCGGCGCCGAGTTCGTCAATCAGTTCGAGGACCATCGCCGGATGCGGCTTCGAGTGCGTCTGGTCGGCGCAGCGCGTCGCGCAGAACCACGGCCGCAGCCCGCTCGTGTCGAGTGCGCGCGAAAGGCCGACGTGGCTCTTGCCGGTCGCAACCGCGAGCTGGAAGCCACTCGAGTGCAGCGCGCGAATGCCGTCGACCACGCCCGGGAACAGCGGGATCGCGGCGTCGCGGCCGAGGTAATGCTTGCGGTAGCGCTCAACCAGACGCGGGTAGTCGTCGGCGGGCAGATCGGGAACGAGCGCCTGCAGCGCCTGAACGAGACCAAGGCCGATGATCTGGCGCGAGGCGTGCTCGGTCGGCGTCGGCAGGCCGATATCGACGCAGGCACGCTGGATCGAATCGACGATCACGCCGGCCGAGTCCATCAAGGTGCCGTCCCAGTCGAAAATCAGCAGGTCAAATTGCTTGGGCATGGTCGAGCGTGTCCAGAAAGGTCGCAAGGTCGGCGGGTAAAGGCGCCTCGATCGTCATGCGCTCGCCCGAGATCGGGTGGGCGAACGCGAGCTTGGCGGCGTGCAGGAACATGCGCTTGAGTCCGCGCTTCGCCAACCGCTTGTTGAGTTCGAAATCGCCGTATTTGTCGTCTCCGGCGATCGGAAAACCGAGGTGCGAGGTATGCACGCGAATCTGATGGGTGCGGCCGGTTTTCAATTCCGCTTCGAGCAGTGTGAACTCGGCGTAGCCCCGCAGGCGGCGGAAGATCGTGTGCGCGGTCTGGCCGGTGTCGCGCACGGTCACGCGCTTCTCGCCTTCCTCGGTGACGCGTTTGTGCAGCGGCAGCTTCACGTGCTGAAGCGGATTGGGCCAGCGCCCGGCGACCAGCGTGAGGTAGCGTTTTTCGATCTTGCCGTCGCGCATGGCCGCGTGCAGCCCAACGAGCGCGCGACGCTTGAGCGCGACGAGCAGCACGCCCGAGGTTTCGCGGTCGAGCCGATGGACGAGCTCCATGTAGCGGCATTCCGGCAGCTCGAGACGTAGCTGCTCGATGACGCCGCGCGAAATGCCGCTGCCGCCGTGGACGGCCATGCCCGCAGGCTTGTTCAACGCGATCAGGGCGTCGTCGCGATAGAGGATCAGCGGCAACAGGCGCAGCCCGCCCTGCGGCAGGTGCGTCGCCGGCGTGATCACCGGCGCGGCCATCCGCACCGGCGGAATCCGCACCTCGTCGCCGACCTTGAGGCGGTAGCCGACGTCGACGCGCCCGCCGTTGATCCGCACCTCGCCGCCGCGCACGAGCTTGTAGATGCGGCTTTTGGGAACGCCTTTGAGGCGCGCCATCAGATAATTGTCGAGTCGCTGGTCGTCGGCGCCCTCGTCAATCTTCAGACGCCGGACCGAATCTTTCTCTAAGTCATTCTTTTTCATATACACTATGGCCGGCTCAGGCCCAGCTTTGCCTGACCGATTGCCGGCTCGATCGCCGGACCGCTTTAAAGAACACGCCGGTTACAACGCTCACCGGCCGCCGCCCGTCGGCCCGTCTGGATTCCCGCCGCCCAGTCCATATGGCTGGCCGATCGGTCGAAACCACCGCCCCGCACAGTCGGCAAAAGCAGCGATGTTATCAACGACGCGACCATAAGCATACGAAATCAGCATTCACGCTCGGCTTCGGCCAGCGGGAATCGGAAAGCCACCCCGGCTTTACGGGGACACTCTCCAGGAACAGGACGTCTCAACTCCATGCCATTTCACTCGACCCCATCGTGATCGCATGAGCCGCCGACCCAAGGCGGCAGTCTGGCCTGTCCCGTATGCACGCGCGCGGGAGTCATATAAATGAAGCGCATGCTTTTCAACGCAACCCAGGCGGAAGAACTCCGGGTTGCCATCGTCGACGGGCAAAAGCTCGTCGACCTTGACATCGAGTCCGCCAGCAAGGAACAACGCAAGGGCAACATCTACAAGGGTGTCGTCACCCGCGTCGAGCCCAGCCTCGAGGCCGCGTTCGTCGACTATGGCTGCGAGCGCCACGGCTTCCTGCCGTTCAAGGAAATCGCCCGCTCGTGTCTGCCCAATGGCGGCCGCGTCCCCGAGAACCTCAAGGAAGGCCAGGAACTGCTGGTCCAGGTCGAGAAGGACGAGCGCGGCAACAAGGGCGCAGCACTGACCACCTACGTCTCGCTCGCCGGCCGCTACGTCGTGCTGATGCCGACCAACCCGCGCGGCGGAGGCGTCTCGCGCCGCATCGAAGGCGAAGAGCGCAACGAACTGCGCGACACGCTGGCGCAGCTCGACATCCCCGAAGGCATGAGCCTGATCGCGCGCACCGCCGGCATCGGTCGGACTGCCGAAGAATTCCAGTGGGACCTGAACTATCTCCTGAGCCTGTGGAAGGCGATCGACGGCGCCTCGACGTCGATGTCGGGCGCCTTCCTGATCTACCAGGAAGGCAGCCTCGTGATCCGCGCGATCCGCGACTACTTCTCGGCCGACATCGGCGAAATCCTGATCGACACCGAAGACATCTACGAGCAGGCGCAGCAGTTCATGGCGCACGTGATGCCGGCCAACGTCAACAAGGTCAAGCTCTACCGCGACGACGTGCCGCTGTTCTCGCGCTTCCAGATCGAGCACCAGATCGAGTCGGCGTTCTCGCGCCAGGTCAACCTGCCGTCGGGCGGCGCGATCGTCATCGACCATACCGAGGCGTTGGTGTCGATCGACGTCAACTCGGCGCGCGCGACCAAGGGCAGCGACGTCGAGCAGACCGCTTACAACACCAACCTCGAAGCGGCCGACGAAGTGGCCCGCCAGATGCGTCTGCGCGATCTCGGTGGCCTGATCGTGATCGATTTCATCGACATGGAGAACCCCAAGCATCAACGCGAGGTCGAGAACCGCCTGCGCGATGCGCTCCATCACGACCGCGCGCGCGTGCAGACCGGCAAGATCTCGCGCTTCGGCCTGCTCGAAATGTCGCGCCAGCGGCTGCAGCCCTCGCTCGGCGAGACCAGCTACAACCCCTGCCCGCGCTGCCACGGCACCGGCCACATCCGCGGCACCGAGTCGTCGGCTTTGCACATCCTGCGCATCCTGCAGGAAGAGGCGATGAAGGAGAACACCGGCGCCGTGCACGTCCAGCTGCCGGTCGACGTCGCGACTTTCCTGCTGAACGAAAAACGGCCCGACATCCACACGGTCGAGTCGCGCCTCAAGGTCAACGTGGTGTTGATCCCCAACATCCACATGGAGACCCCGCACTACACAATCACGCGTCTGCGCCACGACGAACTGAACGTCGCCGGCGCGGCCGAGCCGAGCTACAAGATGGCGCTGGTGCCGGAAACCGAAGCGATCTACCAGACCGCCCAGGCCGCCGCACCTTTACGCCAGGAAGCCGCGGTCAAGTCGATTCCGCCGCCGCAACCGACCGTCGCGCCGCGCCCCGTCGTGCCGGCGAGCGAGCCCGCGCCCGCGGGCCTCTTCGACCGCATCTTCGGCTGGTTCAAGAAACGCGGCGACGAGACGCACGCGCCAGAAGCGGCGCCCGCGGCAGAAGCGGTGCCCGCGATCGTGCGCAGTGAACGTCCGAGCGAGCGCCGCGAGCGTGAACGCAAGCCGGGGCAGCGCCGCGGTCGCGGTGAAGGCCGCGAAGGGCGCGAGGGTCGGAACGGCGAGGGCCGCAATGGCGAAGCACGCCAAGGCGAGTCGCGCCAAACCGAGCCGCGCCAGCCCGAAGTGCGCGAGCCGCGCGCCGAGCAGGCGAAACCGCCGCGCCCGCCGCGTCAACCCAAGCCTCGCCCCGAGGCGGAAGTTGCCCCCCGCGCCGCGACTGCGCCCGTTGCCGAGGAACCCGCCGGCGAGGAAAAGCGCGAGCCGCGCAGCCGTCGTGGCCGCGGTCGTCGCGGTCGTGGCGAAGGCCGCAGCGAAGCAGCGGCGAACGGCAGCGCGACCCCGCGCGCCGTGATCGAAATCGCCGGCTATCGGGCGGTCATCGAACTTGCGCGGCCCGCCCGCCCGGCGCCGGCCGCGGCAGCCCCGGTTGCAGCCGCGGCCGAGCCTGCCGCGGCGCCGGCTCCGTCGCAGCAGGCCCTGCAACTCGATGCGCCTACCCCGGCCACCAAACCGGCCCCGGGTGCGGTGACTGCATCGCCCGCGGAAATTCTCGCCGCGCTCGCAGCCGGCGAAGCCGAACTGCAACAGGTCGAGACCCGCTCGGCGGCCGCCGCTGCGGCGGATGGAAGCGAGCCGAGCCGGCCCCGTCGGCGTCGCCGTCCGTCGGTCAAGGCCGACGCCGAGCCGGTGAGCCTGATGCAGGTCGAGACCAGCGCGCCGATCGAAGTCCCGGTGGACGCTCCTGCGCCGGCCGCGGGGCCTCACCCGACGCGTCGCCGCCCGCGCCCGCAGCCGAGCGCACCGCAGGAACCGCTGGTGCAGGTCGAAACGCAGGCGAAGTAAGTCCGCGCCGCCATGAAAAAGGGCCGCTTCGAGCGGCCCTTTTTTCGTCCAAGCGCTCAGCTTCCCGATCGCATCCTGACCTGGTTTCCGCCCGTGATTTCCCGGATCAGACCCTGCACCGCGTCCTCGATCATGTCGAGGTTTTCCTCGAAGCCCTGCGCGCCGCCGTAATAAGGGTCGACGACGTCGAGGTTGGGCCACTTGCGGCTGAACGACAGCAGGCGGCGGATCTTGCCGTGGTGCTCGGCGGGCGCGCGCTCGATCAGGCGCTCGTAGTTGTCGCGGTCCATCACCAGGATGTAGTCGAAGCGCTCGAAATCGGCGTCCGCCACCTTGCGTCCGCGCAGGTCGCTGATGTCCTCGCCGCGCTGGCGAATCGCCTGCTGTGCGCGTGGGTCGGGCGGCGAACCGACGTGGTAGGCGTGGGTGCCCGCCGAGTCGATCTCGACCCGGCTTTCGAGCCCTGCCTCACGTAGCGCCTTGCGGAACATGCCTTCCGCCATCGGCGAGCGGCAGATATTGCCCATGCAAACAAAAAGAACCCTGACAGCCATGTGTATTTCCGATCAACAAATTTTGAAATCGCGCCGGGACCGGCGCGCAATGAATTCAGTCCAGCGCGCTCTTGAGCTTGTGCCACTGGATCGGCGCAGGCTGCACGTTCTCGACCGCCTCCGCCTGTTTGCGCTTGGCGTATTCCTCCGCGCGCTTAAGGAATTTCTGCAGGTCGGCATTCGCAATGCGCGTCTGTGCCGCCATCTCGTCCTCGGTCAGCGGCGCCTCGATCAACTGCACCTCGATGCGCAGCACCGCGGGATATTTTTCGGTCAACGCCTGCAGGATCGCGTCGAGCTTCTTGCCCGGCAGGCCGTAGCGCAGCTTCTTGGTCAGAAACAGCCGCAGAATCGCGCCGTCGCCCGGATTCGCACGATTGTTGATCACCGCGGCCTCCTTCTGCAGCCAGCCGCGCAGGCGCAGCGGCGTGATCTCGACGCCCGGGTTCAGGATGGCGATGTGGATTTGTCCCGAAGCCATGTGGGACTCCTGTGATGCAAAAGTGGAATTGTGCAGAAGTTTTGCGGGCAGGGCCAACCCGTATGTCGGGTGGGGATGGACGGCTTGCGTGGATGGGCAGGCCCGCACAAAATGCGGACAAAATTAAACAGGGGAGCAAAAATGCTGCGCTTACTTATCATCAGGCTGCGTCGAGAATCATTCTCCGGCTTGAAGCGCGTTAGGCAAAAATGAGCATCAGCCCACTTTGGTCATTGTCGATTTCGTGCCTCGCGTTGGTAATCAGCTTCTCCGGTTTCTATTTCCAGCACCTGAAACGAACGCGGAAAGCTTTCGCATCGGTACTTTGGTGCGAACGAGATGGCGACAAGGTCGTCTTAGAGGCGTCGATAAGCAATCGGGGGAATCGGCCGATTACTGTCTCAAGAATATGGCTACTGTCCCCCTGTAAGGACAACCATAGGGTCCGCTATGAGTGCGAGTGCATCAACCAGGCTTCTCCCCTGAGAGTTCAGCCCATGTCCGGCGAGTTCTTGCAGTTGCCTTTCCCTGCTCCCGATGACTTACGACTTCATGGTCTGTATCCCACGATGGAACACGAATCAGTAACGTATGAGCTGCTGTTCTATGTGACAGACGACCGCGGAATAGAACACTACGCGCAGATGCCCGCGGTTAAGCTGATTCGGAACGGAGGCGGGATAGAGGGTCTGCGAAATTCTGTTCGGCTTGTTCCCGGTACCCGTAATTCGCAGAAGGGTCATAACAAGGCGATGGTAGCGAAATAGATCCGCGCTCCAGCTCGGGATAAACTCCGCCGCTACTCCCGCTCCTCCACCCCGAACAGCAACGCCTTCAGCTCCTTCAACTGATCCCGCAGCACCGCGGCCTTTTCGAACTCGAGGTTCTTCGCCGCGTCCTGCATTTCCTTCTCTATCTTCTTGACTCGCTTGGTCAGGGATTTCTCGTCCATGACCTTGTATTCCGCGGCGGTCTGCGCGGCCTTGAGTTCCTGGCGGCTGGCGTCGGCATCGTAGACGCCGTCGATGATGTCCTTGATGCGCTTGACGACGCCGCGCGGGGTGATGCCGTGTTCGGTATTGAACGCGATCTGCTTGGCGCGCCGGCGCTCGGTCTCGCCGATCGCGCGCTGCATCGAATCGGTGATCCGGTCGGCGTAGAGGATCGCCGTGCCGTTCAGATGGCGCGCGGCGCGGCCGATGGTCTGGATCAGCGAGCGCTCGGAGCGCAGGAAGCCCTCCTTGTCGGCATCCAGAATCGCGACCAGCGACACCTCGGGGATGTCGAGGCCCTCGCGCAGCAGGTTGATGCCGACCAGCACGTCGAACTCGCCGAGCCGCAGGTCGCGGATGATCTCGACGCGCTCAACCGTGTCGATGTCGGAGTGCAGGTAGCGCACCTTGACGCCGTGCTCGGCGAGGTAGTCGGTCAGGTCCTCGGCCATGCGCTTGGTCAGCGTCGTGACGAGGACGCGCTCGCCCACGGCCACGCGTTTCTTGACCTCGCTCATGAGGTCGTCGACCTGGGTCGTGACCGGCCGCACCTCGACGATGGGGTCGATCAACCCGGTCGGGCGCACGAGCTGTTCGACGACCTGCCCCGCGTGTTCGGCTTCGTACTTCGCCGGCGTCGCCGAGACGAACACGGTCTGCGGCATCAGCGCCTCGAATTCCTCGAATTTCAGCGGCCGGTTGTCGAGCGCTGAGGGCAACCGGAAACCGTAGTCGACGAGGTTTTCCTTGCGCGAGCGGTCGCCTTTGTACATGCCGCCGACCTGGGTCACGGTGACGTGCGACTCGTCGATGAACATCAGCGCGTCCTTCGCCAGATAGTCGATCAGGGTCGGCGGCGGCTCGCCGGCCTTGCGGCCCGACAGATGCCGCGAGTAGTTCTCGATGCCCTTGCAGAAGCCGAGTTCGACCATCATCTCGAGGTCGAAACGCGTGCGCTGCTCGAGCCTTTGCGCCTCGACGAGCTTGTTGTTGGCGTAATACCAGTCAAGGCGCTCGCGCAGCTCGACCTTGATCGCCTCGATCGCGCGCAGCGTCGTCTCACGCGGCGTGACGTAGTGGCTCGACGGGAAGACCGTGAAGCGCGAGACCTTCTGCAGGATCTGGCCGGTCAGTGGATCGAAGAGATGCAGCGTCTCGACCACGTCGTCGAAGAGCTCGACGCGGATCGCGGTCTCGGCGTGTTCGGCCGGGAAGATGTCGATCACGTCGCCGCGCACGCGAAAGACGCCGCGCTTGAAGTCGACGTCGTTGCGGTCGTACTGCATCTGCGTCAGGCGCGCGATGACCTCGCGCTGCGTCATTTTGTCGTTCTGCCGCAGGAGCAGGATCATGCTGTGGTAGTCGGACGGGTCGCCGATACCGTAGATCGCCGACACGGTGCAGACGATGACCGTGTCGCGCCGCTCGAGCAGCGATTTGGTCGCCGAGAGCCGCATCTGCTCGATGTGCTCGTTGATGCTCGAGTCCTTTTCGATGAAGAGATCGCGCGCCGGGACGTAGGCCTCGGGCTGGTAGTAGTCGTAGTAGGAGACGAAGTACTCGACCGCGTTCTCCGGAAAGAACTCGCGCATCTCGGCGTAAAGCTGCGCGGCGAGCGTCTTGTTGGGCGCCATGATCAGGGCCGGCCGCCCCGCGCGCGCGATCACGTTCGCCATGGTGTAGGTCTTGCCGGAACCGGTCACCCCGAGCAGGGTCTGGTACGACAGGCCGTCGTCGATCCCCTCGATCAACCGGGCGATCGCCGTCGGCTGGTCGCCGGCCGGGGGAAAGGGCTGAAAAAGACGGAACGGGCTATCGGGAAAGGTGACGAACATCAGGACGAATATTTCATGAGTTGGCGTGCCTCAGGATGGCAGGCGCGCTGCGCCCGGGCGCTTGCGAATCCGGCGAGCGCGCCGGACGGCGCTTTTCGTTCGGCATCGGAACTTTTCCCGGTCGCGCGCGCAGAAAGACTGCGCCGTTCCTGCAAAAATTCCCTATAAAACAAAACTTCCGACGCGATCCTCACTTGAAACATTCGGGTTAAAATCGCGCGGCAAAAAACTCACTGATAGTAGCACCCGTTTCGTCGCGGGCGCCCCCAAGGAACCATTGTGGAACTCTCCCGCCGCGTACAGGCCATCAAGCCCTCCCCGACGCTCGCCGTCACCGCCCGCGCCGCCGCCCTCAAGGCCACCGGTCGCGACATCATCGGCCTCGGCGCCGGCGAGCCCGACTTCGATACGCCGCAACACATCAAGGACGCGGCGATCAAGGCGATCGACGGCGGCTTCACCAAGTACACGGCGGTCGACGGCACGCCGAGCCTGAAGGCGGCGATCATCGCCAAGTTCAAGCGCGACAACGGCCTCGACTACACGCCGAAGCAGATCCTCGTCTCATGCGGCGGCAAGCAGAGCTTCTTCAACCTCGTCCAGGCCGTGATCGACCCCGACGACGAGGTCATCATTCCGGCGCCCTACTGGGTGTCCTACCCCGACATCGTGATCCTCGCCGATGGCAAACCTGTCATCGTCGAGGCCGGCATCGAGCAGGGCTTCAAAATCACACCCGCGCAGCTCGAGGCGGCGATCACGCCGAAAACGCGCCTCTTCGTCATCAACAGCCCGTCGAACCCGACCGGCGCGGTCTACTCGAAGGACGAACTCGCCGCGCTCGGCGACGTGTTGCGCCGCCATCCGCGCGTGCTCATCGCCTCGGACGACATGTATGAGCATATCCGCCTCGACGGCGCGCCCTTCGTCAACATCCTCAACGCCTGCCCCGACCTCTACGACCGCACGCTCGTGCTGAACGGCGTGTCGAAGGCCTACTCAATGACCGGCTGGCGGATCGGCTACGCCGCCGGCCCCGAAGCGATCCTGCGCGCGATGACCAACGTGCAGTCGCAATCGACCTCGAACCCGACCTCGATCTCACAGGTCGCCGCCGAAGCGGCGCTCAACGGCGACCAGGGCTGCATCACGCCGATGCTCGACGCGTTCAAGGCACGTCACCGCTTCGTCGTCGACGCGCTCAACGCGATTCCCGGCTTCAAGTGCGTCGATAGCGGCGGCGCGTTCTACGCCTTCCCCGACGTGCGGCCGGCGATCCAGGCGCTGCTCGCGCGCGACGTGATCGAGCAAGGCACCGACATCGCCTTCTCCGAATACCTGCTTGAGTCGGCCGACGTCGCAGTGGTTCCCGGCTCGGCCTTCGGCGCCGAGGGCTACATCCGCCTGTCGTTCGCGACCTCGCAGGCCAACCTCGACAAGGCGCTCAAGCGGATCGCCCAGGCGATCGCCGGCTGAGCGCTGGCCCGGCGCGCGCGCTGAAGGTAGGCTAGCGCCATGCGCCTGCCCGCCCTGCCCCCCGTCCGCGGCCCGCTCTCGCGGATCGTCCAGCTCGGCTACACGACGGCGCGCCTGTTCACGCAGAACGGGCTGCAAAACCACGCCGCGGCCACCGCCTTCTATTTCCTGCTCTCGGCGACTCCGCTGCTGCTGCTGCTCAGCTATGGGCTGACCCTGCTCGGCCAGATCGCCGAGAATTCGGTTCCCGCGACGATCCTGCTCGCCGCGCTCTACGAGCAGATGCGACTCGACAGCCTGACCGAGCTGGGCTTCATTCCGAGCCAGACCGAACTCACCGCCGGCAGCGTCGGCCTCGTCACGCTGCTGCTGTCGTCCCGCGGCCTCGTCAACACGATGCAGGGCGCGTTCCGCATCATCTTCCCGGCGCGCGAGAAACGCAGCTTCGTCGGCTCGTGGATCCTGCCGCTCGTCGTCCTGCCGCTCCTGTTCGCGCTAATGGGTGTCGCCGCGCTCGCCCAGGTGACGCTGACGTTTCTCGGGCAAAACGACTTCATCGGCACCGGCAACGCGCGCGTGTTGCAGGTGCTCAATTCGCTGTTCGGCTTCGCCATGGTCTGGGCGCTGCTCTTCACCGCCTACTGGCGGCTGCCGCGCCGCCACCCGCCCGCACGCGTCGCCGCGGTGTTCGCGCTCGGCGCCATCGCCAGCCTTGGTCTCCTGCTTGTCCTGTTCGGCGCCTTCTTCGAACTCGAAAACTACCTGAGCCTCTACGGCGCGCTCGGCGGCGTCGTCTTCGTCCTGATCGGCGCCTACTTCGCGTTTCTGCTACTGTATTTCTGGGCCCAGGCCCTGTACGCCTACGGCAAGGCCGACATCATCGCGCTCGAAAAACTGTTCCTGAGCCATAGCGGCGACGGCGATCCGCTCGAGCGCTACGTCTTCGCCGACAGCCATCCGCTGATGGAAAAATACGGCCAGATCCATCCCGCCGGGCACGCCCTGATCGAGGAAGGCGACACCTCGCACACCGCGTATTTCCTGTGCTCGGGGCACGCCGCCGTGTACAAGAAAACCGAAGCAGGCCGCCGCCGCCTCAACGAGCTGCAGCAGGGCCAGCTCTTCGGCGAAATGGCCTACCTGCTCAACGAGCCGCGCACCGCGTCGGTCGTCACCGAAAGCGAAGTCACCGTGCTCGCGCTGCCGCCGCAAATTCTCGAAGAGCTCATGCAGCACTCCGCCCTGCTCTCGCGCCGCATCATCGCGACGCTATGTCTGCGGCTCGAACGGATGAACGCCGAACGGGCGGCGTAGGGCAACGCGCACGGCGTGGCTGCCGCTCCGTGTCCTTGCCGCGGGCTTCACCGTCAGGCGGTGAGTCGTGCTGCAGAGCATCCGTTTTTGCACTCAAGATGATGGATAAGGGTTGACCGAAAAGTCCGCCCTCTCTAGAATGCGCGCTTCCCATTCCCCGATAGCTCAGTCGGTAGAGCGACGGACTGTTAATCCGCAGGTCCCTGGTTCGAGCCCAGGTCGGGGAGCCATATTTCACAAGGCCCACAGCGATGTGGGCCTTGTCGTTTCCGCTCCCTGGGCCAAATCTTGGCCAAATCAGGCCAAGCCGTTTCCTTTTTGGAAGGATTGAAACGGCATTACCTATACGTCGGGTCACTAACTTGAAAGTCGACCCGAAATGCCCAACATCCGCCGCAAAAATGGCCAGTTCCAGGTTCGCCTGACGGTCAAGGGAAAGTCCATCTCCGCCACCTTCCCGACCCGGGAAGCCGCCACGGCCTGGGCCGTCGCCACCCGCCAGGAATTGCTCCTCGGCAAACACGCTGACGTCGAACGCGCGCGCCGCCATACCTTCGGCCAGCTGCTCGACCGCTATTCGGAAAAAATCACGCCGACGAAGCGCGGACAACGCCAGGAGATGCAGCGCATCCGCATGCTGCGCGCGCATCCTATCGCCGCGCGCATCGCCGGCGAGCTGACCTCGATGGACTTCGCGGACCTGCGCGACGAGCTGAGCCCCGGCCGCAAGCCGAACACCGTCAGGCTCTATCTGAGTCTGTGCCAGCATGTGTACCGCATCGCCATCTCCGAGTGGGGATTCTCGACAATGAGCAACCCGCTCGCCGGCTTGCGCAAGCCCGAGGTCGACAATGCGCGCGATCGGCGGGTCAGCGCCGCGGAACTCGACCTCATCGTCGCCGCCATCCAGGATTTGCGCGCCCCCTGGTTCCCGTGGCTGTTCTTCTTCGTCATCCTCTGCCCGCAGCGCCGCGGGGAGATTCTGAGCACGCGATGGTCGGACGTGGATTTTGACTTGCGTCGCTTGCGCATCGGCCTCGGAAAAGACGGCAAGCCGCGCTACGCCCCGCTCGCGCCCGATGCCATCACCCTGCTCGAACATCTGCCCCGCTCCGAGGACGGCCGGCTGTTTCCGCTCTCGGCCAACGCCGTGAACATGTGCTGGAAGGGCATCCTCAAAAAAACCGGCATCAAGGACCTGCACTGGCATGACCTGCGGCACGAGGGTACGTCGCGCTACGCGCTGATTCTCGGAAAAGACATTTTTAAGCTCAAGGTCGTGAGCGGCCACAAGGACATCCGCTCGCTCGACAGATACGTGAACCACAAGGCGGAGGATGTGGCGTTTGAGCTCGCTGGCGGCAAGCCGCCTGCCCCGCCGCGGCTGCCGCTCGACGAAGTGCTGTACGCAGGAACACGCCCACCCGGGGGGAGCCCGAACACCGTCCCCGTCCCTGTGCCTTCCGAGCAGAAGACCGCGAAAGTCATCCCATTCAGGACCTCGGCGCGGGGACGACACGGATGACAGCGGCGCTCACCGCTTACGCGAAAAAGACAGTCGCCGCGGCCCCCGGCATCCACATTCGATTCTGCACAGAACCCTCCTGCCCGTTCGCGACGGGCTTCGGGCTTGCGTGTGATTCTGGTGCATCGAGGGTCTGGCCGGCGATCGGTTGTTTTGGAATTGCATTCGCTATACAGGTTGTTACCCATCACAAGCGGTACCTGCGCATGATGACGCATATTCAGGGATGGTCAGCCGCTTTCGACTATGGTGCCTCGCTCAAGGACCTCACGGCAGCCTTGGAAGGCTGTAACGCCTTCAAGGAGGATGTCCGAGCGTACAAGCTGTTGTTCCCGGCTTAATTGGGAGGCTAGCCTTAGGCCCCTAGTTCTAGGGCCTGCGTATCAACACGCCAAGTGAACGGCTGGTTGCATGGAATGGGCGAGCAATGAGTGTCCACTTAAACTGGACAAATTCGTCGCAGCACCACAGGGGCATATTTTCATCGTGCTTACGGTCTCGGTGGGGCCCGCTCTGATCGCCCCTCAAGAAAGACGACTGGCTCTGCCTCGGCCAGTCATGGGACACCCTTCGCGTCAGCAGCGCTTCGTCAGTCACCGCCGACCTCGCCCAGTTGGCGCAGCCATGCCTCAACAACCTGTCTGTGCCAGTAAACGCGCCGGCCTATCCTGAAATGCTGCGGCAGTTTGTTCTTGGCCAGGTAGTCGTCCAGGGTGCGCCGACTGACGCGCAGGACGGCCATCATGTCTTCGGTGGTGAGGATGTGTTCGACGAGGTCCATACCGGTTCCTTCGTAATTGGATACCCCGTATAGCGATCGCGAGTTCAACGTATCCGACGCGAATCCTGATTTTCGCGGGTGCGGATTTGGCCGCGGTCACAGCAAGCCGTTTTGTGTGCGGAAATTTTGGGCCAAATCTGGGCCAAATTTGTTCTACATGCACTTGCATGTAGTTGCGAGTCGTGTATAATAAGTAACTGTTTTTAAGGGATCTTTGTGAAACCCTAACCCGACGTGCCTGGGACCAAATGAGCTGTTAATCCGCAGGTCCCTGGTTCGAGCCCAGGTCGGGGAGCCAGATACAGAAAGGCCCGCAGCGATGCGGGCCTTTTCATTTTCGGCAGACCACGTTCCGGCCAGTGGTTCATTCGTTAAGCCGCTCAGCCCGAGCCTTAACCTCCCCGCAGGACCATTCCGACCCCCCAAGCGGCATCCACCTACAGGACGCCGATGATCTTTCCGCTCAAAACCGCGGCTTGATTTGGATAAGCTCAAGGAACGGTGCGGGCGCCGCGGCGTCGCGCTGTCGATCGAATCCGTTCCACTGTAGCCACCCTTTCACGAGGAGAACCAATGAACAACATCATCTACATCGTGGGTCTGATCGTAGTTGTTATCGCGATTCTGTCGTTCCTCGGGCTCGGCTGACTGGGCGCGCCGCCAGGCACCGTACTGGCGGCGCGCGCGTCCGCCTCGGGGTGCCTGAAACGACGAACGTCGGCTACTCAGCAATCGTTGGGGTTTCCGCGGGCTTGGTCGGCAGGCCCTGCAGGATGTTGCCGGGAACGGGGCGCGAGAAGAAGGTCCGGCCCACGAGACCGAGCGAGAACGGCTCGCTGCGGTTCCACGGCAGCAGCGACACGCAGCGCGCCATCGTGCAGTAGCCCAAAATGAGCTGCGCCCAGGTGCCGATCGTCGGGACCCAGTAAAGCCACTGCATCGGTTCGGGGAGCGAGACCAGCAGCAGCATCAGGTACCAGAACCTGACCTGGACCGGGAAGGCGGCGACGCTGCCCTCGCGCAGCGTGAAGTGCACGAGTTGGACGATGGTCAGGCCGATCGCGAGCACGAACGCGCTTTCGTAGCCGGCGACACCGGCGGTAAGCAGGCAGGCGGTGACGAGCCAGTACCACCAGCTCAGTTCCTTGTAGTCGATCATGAACATGTTGTCTCTCCTTTGATCTGTCAGGCGCGCACTATAAACCAAGCACGTCCCGCCGGCTGCGCCGCGGCCGGCGAAATTCTGTTTTAGATCAGTACGTTCAAAACCGGTATGCCGAGATGGCGGGTCGCGCCGTCAAGGAGTCATGTGCGTCACCTCGACGCAAAAATGGCGTGCACCGGGTTTCCGGCGCGCCCCCTTTTTTCGGCGCGGGTTAAAGACCGCTTATTTCCGGATGCAGGCCTCGCCGACCAGCGTGAAGGTGTTCAGGTTCTTGTTCGGGCAGGCGCTGACGGTGCCCTCGGCGGTGACGGCCAGCGAACCGCCGCGGAAGATGCCGATCCCCTTCTGGACCTCGCTGATCGTCTCGTCGACGCTGAACGCACACGGCGCACCGGTGTCGTCGACGGCGAGCACGCCGGTGATCTGGACCTGGTCGTTCTGGGTGACGAAGGCATTTCGAAGATCGAACACGGCCGTGTGCGAGTGTGTGCTGGTGCCGGTTTCGGGGTCGCTCGACAGGGTTCGCCCGATCAGGGCACCGCAGTCGTTGAAGGCCTCGCGCCCGCTTGCGGATTCGATCAGCGTCAGGCAAATCTGCCCGACCTGCTTCGTGGGGGTGACGTTGATCGTCGTCACGTTGCCGTTCACGTTCACGTGCCGGAGCCCTGGCCCGCATTGCAGGGCGGCGAACGACTGCAGCGGAAACAGGGTCAGGGTGGCCAGGGTCATCAGACTGCGTTTAAACATTGTGTTGCTCCTCCGTTGTGGTTGCGGGTTTGGTGTTATGACGCCGGAGCGACGCGTCGCGCGTCTATCCGGCGGGTTGGATTGGCGACCTTAGGGGAAACGCCCGGGCGCGGATATACAACTTTAGTCGTAGCCCCGCCCGCGAACCGCGGTCCGGCGAAGGGCCGGCGCCTGGCGCGAATCCACGGCGCCCTCACGCCCAGTACTTCGCCTTGTCGGGGAGCACCCAGCGCACGCCGCCGCGCGGGTCTTCCTTGTCGCCGCGATAGCGCGGGATGACGTGGATGTGGAGGTGGGGCACGCTCTGCCCGCCCGCGGGGCCGTGGTTGATGCCGAAGTTGTAGCCGTCGGGCGCGTGGTGCCGGTCGAGGATGGCCTTCGCGTGCTCCATCATCGTCAACAGCGCCAGACGTTCGGCGTCGCTGGCCTCGAACAGCGTCGCAAAATGCCGGCGCGGGATGATCACGGTGTGGCCGGGCGAGACCGGAAAGCCGTCGCGGTACGCGACCGTCAACGCGTCTTCGGCGACGATGCGGTGCGGCTCGAGCTGGCAGAAGGGACAGGGTTTGGCTGGGGTCGTCACGGTCATGCCTGGGATGTCGATGTCTCGTTGCACCGGCCTCCACGGGGATCGCGTAGGCCGGAGGGCGGCTGCAAGGCCTTGCGCGAGTGTAACCGGTTCACCTCGGCGCGGCACGCCACGACGCGAGGGCGTAGACTCGGATCGCGTGGCATCCGGCATCGCGGCGGTCGCGCGCTTTGCAACGGAAGGGTCAAACGGCGTGAACGAATCCTTCCACCTCTACTCTGGAAGTCATGACCCGGCGACCGACCGCCGCGCAAGCGAGTGCGCGCCGCCGCCGGGTAGCACGACCGTGTAACCCAACCGTTCGAACCCGTATACAAGGAGGCGCCGCCCGTGAGCACACTGTTTTCGCCCTTCCGACTCGGCACGCGCGTGCTGAAGAACCGCATCGTCGTCTCGCCGATGTGCCAATACTCGGCCGAGGACGGCTGCGCGACCGACTGGCACATGATCCATCTGGGCCATCTCGCACTGTCCGGCGCGGGGCTGCTGTTCGTCGAGGCGACGGCGGTCTCGCCCGAAGGCCGCATCGCGGCGTCCGATCTCGGCCTGTGGTCGGACGACAACGAGGCGGCGCTGCGCCGCGTCGTCGACGCGATCCGCCGCTACGCGCCACCGCTGGCACTCGGCATCCAGCTCGCCCACGCGGGTCGCAAGGCGTCGACCGACGTGCCCTGGGCGGGCGGACACTTCATCCTGCCCGAACAGGGCGGCTGGCAGACGCTCGCGCCGTCCGCCCTCGCCTACGCGCCCGGCGACGCTGCCCCCCGCGCGCTCGACACAGCAGGCCTCGAGCGGGTACGCGGAGAATTCGTCACCGCCGCCCAGCGCGCCGAGCGACTCGGTTTCGACGTGATCGAACTGCACGCGGCGCACGGTTACCTGCTGCATGAATTCCTCTCGCCGCTGTCGAACGTGCGCGACGACCGTTACGGCGGCAGCCTCGAAAACCGCATGCGCTTCCCGCTCGAGGTGTTCGACGCCATGCGCGCGGCGCTTCACGCAGACGTCCCGCTCGGCGTGCGGATTTCCGCCACCGACTGGGTCGAAGGCGGCTGGGACATCGCGCAAAGCCTCGCCTTCGCCGAAGCGTTGCGGCGCCGCGGCTGCGCCTTCATCGACGTTTCGAGCGGCGGCCTGTCGCCGGCGCAGCAGATCCCGGTCGCGCCGGGTTACCAGCTGCCTTTCGCGGCGCAGATCCGCGGCGAGACCGGCATGCCGACCATGGCCGTCGGCCTGATCACCGACCCTCACCAGGCCGAGAACATCGTCGCCGGCGGCCACGCCGACCTGGTCGCGCTCGCCCGCGGCATGCTGTACGACCCGCGCTGGCCGTGGCACGCGGCGGCCGAACTCGGCGCGCGCGCCGACGCGCCCAAGCAATACTGGGCGGCGCCGCCGCACGGACACGGAACCCTGTTCAAGCGTGACAAGGACGCCGAATGACTGCGGTCGGCGAAGCGCCGCAGGGACGCGCGCCGACGCCGGGGCACGGGTGGTCGTTCGAAGCGGGGGTGCCGCGGTGCTTCCCGGCTTGCCGCGCGCTGCATCGCGCCAAACACGAGCGCGGCGGCACCTGACCCTGCGCACATGAGCGCCGTCCTCGCCCCCGCCTCGCCGTGGGCTCCGCTGCGCAATCGCGTCTTCCGCATGATGTGGATCGCATCGCTCGCGTCGAACATCGGCACCTGGATGCACGAGGTCGGCGCGGGCTGGCTCATGACCTCGCTCGCGCCCGACCCGCTCATGGTCGCGCTCGTACAGGCGGCGGCGACGGCACCGGTATTCCTGCTCGCGCTGCCGGCCGGCGCGCTCGCCGACATCGTCGACCGCCGCCGCTACCTGATCGTCTCGCAGCTGTGGATGCTCGTGGCGGCGACGCTGCTCGGCGTGTTCACGCTCGCGGGGGCCACCAACGCCGCGCTGCTGTTGCTCTTCACCTTCGCGCTCGGCGTCGGCCGGGCGATGATGATGCCGGCCTGGGGCGCGGTCGTACCCGAGCTCGTGCCGCGATCCGAACTTGCGTCGGCGATCGCGCTGAACTCGATGGGCATGAACGCAGCGCGTTCGATGGGCCCCGCGCTCGCCGGCCTGATCGTCGCGTCGGCCGGACCCGGCGCGGTGTTCATGCTCAATGCGCTGTCGTTCCTCGCCGTCATCGCCGCCTTGAAGACCTGGCAGCGCGCGCCGCAGCCGAGCGAATTGCCGGCCGAGCGTCTGCTCGGCGCCGTGCGCGCGGGCCTGCGCTACGCCCGCCACTCGCCCGAACTGCGCGCCGTGCTCGTGCGCGAAGCGGCCTTCTTCGTGTTCGCGAGCGCCGCCTGGGCCTTGTTGCCGCTCATCGTCAGGCAGGAGCTGCAGGCCGGCCCGCGCACCTACGGGCTCTTTCTCGCCTGCATGGGCGTCGGCGCGGTCACCGGCGCGCTGCTGCTGCCGCGACTCCACGCGCGCGCCTCGCGTGACCGCGTCGTCGCCGGCGCGACTGTGCTGCACGCGCTTGCCCTGCTCGCGCTCGCCCACAGCGGCAGCCTCGTCGCCGCGGGCGCGGCGATGGTGCTGATCGGCATCGCCTGGATCAGCGTCGTCTCCTCGCTCATGACCGCGGCGCAGACCGCCCTGCCACGCTGGGTGCGCGCGCGCGGACTCGCGCTTTTCTGGGTGTTTTTCACGGGCGGGATGGCCGCCGGCAGCACGCTCTGGGGTCAGGTCGCCTCGTCGACGGACATTCCGACCGCGCTCACGGCGGCGGCCATCGGCGCGCTCGCCGGCATCGTGCTCACGCGTCGATACCACATTGGCCGCCACGATGTCGCCGACCTCTCGCCCTCGCAGCACTGGCCGAACCCGACCGGCCACGACGACGTCGGCCGCGACCGCGGGCCGGTCATGGTGACCGTCGAGTACCGGATCGATCCCGCGCGCGCGACCGAATTCACCCGGCTCCTCCAGCGCGTGCGCCGCATTCGCCGGCGCGACGGCGCGTTCATGTGGGAACTCTTCAGCGACGTCGCCGAGCCGGGGCGCATGCTCGAATGTTTCATGGTCGAATCCTGGCTCGAGCACCTGCGCCAGCACGAGCGCGTCACCGTCGCCGACCGCGAATTGCTCGAAGCGGCGCGCGCCTTCCACCTCGGCGACGCGCCGCCGGTCGTCACGCATCTCGTCGCCGAGACGCGCTGACGCCGTGGTGCCGATTCACGAGCTCCTCAACCGCCTGCGCTGGGACCCGGCGTTCGCCCGAGGCGGCTTCGTCCTCGGCTACTACGATCGCGTCGCCGACCGCGTGGTCCACGTGCCCGCAAGCAGGATCACGACCATGCCCGGCGAGCATTTCAGCTTTCAGGTCAGCGACGCCGACGGCCACACCCGCGATATCCCCTTCCATCGCGTGCGCGAGGTCTACAAGGACGGCGCGCTGATCTGGCACCGCAAGCCTTGAAGGCCGCTGCGGCCTAAGATGAAGGTCTCGACAAGGAGGGGAACGCCATGCTGTTCGCCAATCGCCACCAAGCCGCCGAGCGTCTTGCCCACGCGCTCGCCGCCTACAAGGGCAAGAATCCGCTAATCCTCGCGATTCCGCGCGGCGCGGTGCCGATGGGGCAAACACTTGCTCAGGAATTGCGCGGCGAACTCGACGTCGTGCTCGTGCGCAAGCTGCGCGCGCCGTTCAATCCGGAATTCGCACTCGGCTCGATCGACGAGTCGGGCTGGGCATATGTCGCCGACCATGCGGAATCCGCAGGCGGCACGGCCGCGTATCTCGAACAGGAAAAGCAGGCGCAGCTCGCGACGATCCGCGCGCGGCGCGCGCAATACACCCCGCTTCGCGCACCGATCGACCCGGCCGGGCGCATCGTGATCGTCGTCGACGACGGGCTGGCGACCGGCGCGACGATGATTTCCGCACTGCACGCACTACGCGCGAGAAAGCCCGCCCACCTGGTTTGCGCCGTGCCGGTCGCGCCCGCGGACACGGTCGAGAAGATCCGCGCCTACGCCGACGAGGTGGTCTGCCTTTCGACGCCCGAATTCTTCCGGGCCGTAGGGCAGTTCTACGCGGATTTTCCACAGGTCGACGACGAGGAGGTCATCGAAATCCTGCGTGAGGCCGGCGCACACCGGGCCGCCTAGCCCTCAGCGCGGCTTCACCCGCACGCCGTCCTCGATCGTCTCGTCGGGATGCGCGACGATGCGGTCGCCTGCCGCAACGCCCGCCAACACCTCGGTCGCGAGCCCGGCGCGCTGGCCGACTTCGACCGGCGCGACGCGCACGCGGCGGCCGTCGACGACGAAGACCGCCCAGCCCTGCCCCTGTCTGAAAAGCGCGCTCGTCGGCACCTGCAGCACGTTCTCGCCTTCCCACAACACGAAGCGCGCCTCGACGCGGTAGCCGTCGCCGAGCCGGTTCCACGCCTCGCGCGGCGCGCTGAAGTCGACGATGACGCGGACGCGCTGCTCCTCGACGCCGAGTGCCGAAATCTTCGTGAACCCGCTCGGTTCGACGACGCGCACGCGGCCGGCGACCGAACGCTCGCCGCCCCAGCGGTCGAGGATCACTTTCGACCCCGGCGCGAGCTTCACAGCGTGGTTGGAGAGCACCTCGACCTCGACTTCGAGACTGTCGGGGTCGCCGACTTCGAGCAGCGGCGCACCGGCCGCGACCGCGCCCTCGCTTTCATGAACGAGCTTGAGCACGCGTGCGGCGACCGGCGCGCGCACCTCGAGCGCCTCGGCGGTGCCGCCCTGCAAACGGGCGCTGCTCGCGAGCGCCGCACGCGCCGTTTCGAGCTCGAAACGCGCGACCCGCACGTTGTGCTCGGCCGCGCGGGCTGCCGCCCGGGCCTGGGACTCCGCCGTGCGGGTGTTGTCGAGTGCCTGTTCGGAAACGAAATCGGATCGACGCAGCGTTTCGGCGCGCGCGCGTTCCTGCTGCGCGAGCTGCGCCGAGGCCGCTGCCGCGCGCGCGTTTTCCTCGGCGGCGGCGAGCGCCGCGCGGGCCGCGCTCGCCCGCGCCTGGGCTTCGGCACGCGTGCGCGGGTCGAGCGCGACCGAGCGTGCCGGGTCGATCACGGCGAGCACCTGGCCGCGCGCAACCGCGTCGCCGGCGTCGAGGCCGATCCGCCGCAGATAGCCCGCGACCGGCGCCGAAACCAGGTAGCGCTCGCGCACGCGGGTCTTGCCCTCCTCTTCGACCGTGACGGCGAGCGGCCCGCGTGTGACCTCGGCGAGGTCGACCGGCACCGCACGCGGCGCGAAGCCGAGCGCGAGGCCGCCGAGCACGAGGGCTGCCGTCACCGCCATTCCGATTTTTGCGCGCAGTCGCATGGTGTCCGATCTATTCGCGTGTCTTGAGCACCGCGACGAGGTCGAGCCGGCCGAGGCGATGCCACAGCAGCAGGCCCGACAGCAGCGCCGAGACGATCACGACGCTTGCCCCCATCGCGTAATTTTCCGGGGTCAGGATGAGCGGAAGCCGGTACAACTCGCTCTGGAAGGCGACCACGAGGATGCCGACCAGCGCGATGCCGACCACGAAACCGACCGGTATCGCGGCGAGCGTGAGCAGCGCCAGTTCGCCGAGCAGGATATAGGCGATTTCTCCGCGGGTGAAGCCCAGCACGCGCAGACTCGCGAGCTCGCGGCCGCGCTCCGAGAGCCCGATGCGCGCGCTGTTGTAGACGACGCCGAAACCGATCGCGGCAGCGAGCAGCGTCGCGACGAGGTTGTAGAACAGGATGAACTCGCCGATCGTCGCGTAGAAGCTCTGGACCGCGGCCTTGTTGGCGACCATGCCGAGCACACGCGGCCGCTCGTGCAGCCGCGCGTAAAGCTCCGTCTCGGCGCCGGGCCGCACCGCAAGATAGGCGCCCGAGACCGTGTTGCCCTCGCGCATCAGTTCGTTGAGTGAGGCCTGCTGCATGTACGCCGATACGCCCAGAAACTGCTTGGTGACGCCGAGCACGGGGACCTGGCGCACGGGGCGGCTGCCTTCGAGCACCTCGACGGTCAGTAGGTCGCCGGGCCTGACGTGCAGAATCTCGTTCGCCAGATGATCGGTGAGGACGACGCCGCCCGGCGGCACCGCGACCGGCTCGAGCTTGCTGTTGAGCGAGCGGTGCAGCTGGCCCTCGGGCTCGATGCCGAAGATCGACGCACGATGCCGGTATTGCCCGAAGCGCAGGATCGCCGGCACGTTGCGATAGCCCTCGACGTGCTCGACGCCGGGCAGCGCGGCGAGCTCGTGCAGTGCGCGCCCCGAAGTCGGTTCGATGAACGCGAGGCCGAGGTCCTCGCGCGCGGCCTGGCGGAACTGCACGTCGACCATGAAATCGATCGCGCCCTTCTGGTAGTTGCCGACCATCATGAGGCCGCAGGCGCAGGCGATGCCGAGCACGGTCAGCAGCGACTTCAGCGGGTGCCGGCCGACGTGGCGCAGGATCATGCGCGAAGGCGCCGCGAGCCAGCGCTGCAGGCCGAGGCGCTCGGCCAGTGTCGTGCGATACGCCATCGGCATTTCGGGGCGCATGCCCTCGGCCGCCGGCAGCCGCACGGCGCGCACGACCGAGACCAGGGTGCCGCTCACGGCGGCGAACGCGGCGACGAGAAAGGCGATCAGTGCGATGCCGGGACCCAGCCGGTAGTCGAGATAGGGAAAGCGGAACGTCGTCTCGGTGTAGACGTGGGAGAGGCCCTGGCCGAACCACGCGCCGAGCGCGAGCCCGGCGGCCACCCCGAGCGCCGACATCACGAGCACGAGCTTGACGTAGTGCGCACCGATCGCCGCGTAGCTGTAGCCGAAGGCCTCGAGCACCGCGATCTGCTCGCGCTGCAGCGCGATCAGCCGGCTCAGCACGATGTTGAGCAGGAAGGCGGCGACGCCCAGGAAGATCGCCGGAAAGACGACCGCCATCGTCCTCAGCTGCTTCAGTTCTTCCGACAAAAAGCGGTTGGAAAACTGGTCCTCGCGGCCGTAGGCACCGGTGCCGCCGTAGCTCGCGAGCACCGCGTCGGCGCGGTCGATCACGTCCTGTTCGTTGGCATCGCGCGCGAGCGTGAGGCTCGCGTGGTTGAAGCCGCCCTCCATGTCGTAGGCGGCGGCGAGCGCGCTGCGCCCCATCCAGAGCACGCCGTAGCGCTTGAAGTCGGGGAACATTGCACCCGGCGCGATCTGGTAGACATACTCGGGCGACACCGCGACGCCGACGACCGTCAGCCGTTTGCGCTTGCCGTTGATGATCGCGGCCAGCGTGTCGCCGGGCTGGAAGCCGTGGGCGTCGGCGAAGGTGTCGGAGAGCACGACCTCGTCGCTGCTCCAGGGCTGGACGCTGCGGCCGCGCTTGAAGTGCAGGCGGTTGAGTTGCGCCGCGCCGACCTCGGGGCCGACGTCAGGCAGCGACAGCAGCTGGCCGGTGATCGGGTCCGAGAAGCCTTCGACCTCGAGCTTCACGCCCGCGCGCACGCGCGTCTCGACGCGCTCGACACCCGGTATCGCGGCGAGCCGTTCGACGACCGGCTCCGGCGCGCGCTTGAGGCCGACGAAGACATCGGCGAAGCGGTATTCGGCGTAGAAGCGGTCGCGCGTCGTGACCAGCGAATCGTAGGTCGAGAGCGACATCACCATGGTCGCGACGCCGCCCATGATCACCGCGGCGATCGCGAGCACCTGGCCGCGCAGGTGCCAGAGGTCGCGGAAGAGCTTGCGGTCGAGCGCTTTCATCGCCAGTTTCGCTACCAGGAAAGCTCGCGCGCCGCCTTCTTCACGGCGTTGCTGCGGATGTCGACAATGTGGCCGTCGGAGAGCCGGATCACGCGGTCGGCCATGTCGGCGATGCCGGCGTTGTGGGTGATGAGCACGGTCAGCGTGCCAAGTTCGCGGTTCACCTTTTCGAGCACTTCGAGCACGACGACACCGGTTGCCGAGTCGAGCGCGCCGGTCGGCTCGTCGCACAGCAGAACGGCCGGATTCTTCGCGATGGCGCGCGCGATCGCGACGCGTTGCTGTTCGCCACCCGAGAGCTGCGCCGGAAAGTGGTCGAGCCGGTTGCCGAGCCCGACGAGCGCGAGCGCGTCTTCGGGGCGCATCGGCGACGGCGAGATCTCGGTCACCGCGGCGACGTTCTCGCGCGCCGTCAGGCTCGGAATCAGGTTGTAGAACTGGAAGACGAAGCCGACATGCTCGCGGCGAAATCGCGTGAGGTCGGCTTCGGACGCACCGGTCAGCTTGTGGTCGAGGTAATAGACCTCGCCGCCGCTCGGCACGTCGAGCCCGCCGAGAATGTTGAGGAGCGTCGACTTGCCGCTGCCCGACGGGCCCAGCAGCACGACGAGTTCGCCGCGCTCCAGCGTGAGATCGATGCCGCGCAGCGCCTGCACCTCGACCTCGCCCATGTGATAGACCTTGGTCAGCCCGCGGGCGACGAAGACAGCGTTGGCGGAGGGGGGAGCGGCGGACATGCGCCGATCATGCCACGCCGCCCGCGCCTCGGCCAACGCGGGTCACCGGTCCGTTTCAGGCGTCGCGTGTCGGCAGGTATTCGGCGAACCAGCCGGCGGCGTGCTCGGCCACCGCCTCGAGCGTGCCGGGTTCCTCGAACAAATGGGTCGCCCCTGGCACGATGACGAATTCCTTCTTGCAGCACAGGCGATCGAAGGCGTACTGATTGAGATCGATCACGCCGTCGTCGTAGCCGCCGACCAGCAGCAGCGTCGGTGCGCTGACCTTGCGCAGCGCGTCTTCACTCGCGAGATCCGGGCGCCCGCCGCGCGAGACGACCGCTCGCGCCGACGCACCGAGCGCCGCAGCGGCCTCGAGCGCGGCGGCCGCCCCGGTGCTCGCGCCGAAAAAGCCCAGCGGCAGGCTGCGGGTCGCGTCATTTGTCGCGGCCCAGCGCGCCGCGTCGAGCAGCCGCCCGGTCAAGAGCGCGATATCGAAGCGCTGCGCATAGTCGCGGTCCTCCTCGGGCGTCAGCAAGTCCATCAGCAGCGTGCCGACGCCGGCGTCGCGCAGGACGCGGGCGACGTAGTTGTTGCGCGGAGAATGGCGCGACGAGCCGCTGCCGTGGGCGAAGAGCACGAGGCCCGCGGCCGCATCGGGAATCTCGAGCATGCCCTCGACGGTCGCGCCGCCGGCCGGGATATGAACGAGCGTCGCCGTGCTCATGTCCGCTGCTCGCGGTGCACGGAGACCGGAATGCGCCGGTTGCCGAAGGGGTGGATGAAGGCGCCGAAGCGGCCGGCGATCGCCGCACCGCACTGCGTGCAGTGGCCGTCTTCGCTGAGCCGATAGTCGTCGATGCGGTACCAGTCGCGCACGATCAGCGCCGCGTGACACGACGGGCAGAAGGTCGTGCCGCCCGTCGTGTCGTGGACGTTGCCGGTATAGACGTAATGGAGGCCCGCCTTCAGCGCGATGTCGCGGGCGCGGGTCAGTGTCGCGGGCGGCGTCGGGGGCACGTCGCGCATTTTCCAGTCGGGATGGAAGGCCGAGAAATGCAGCGGCACGTCGGGGCCGAGTTCGCGCATGATCCAGGCGCTCGACGCCTCGATCTCGGCGTCGGAATCGTTCTGCCCGGGGATCAGGAGCGTCGTGATCTCGAACCAGACGTCGGTCTCGCGCTTGAGATAGGTCAGCGTATCGAGCACGGGCTGCAGGCGCGCGCCGGTCAGCTTGACGTAGAAGTCGTCGCTGAATCCCTTGAGATCGACGTTGGCGGCGTCCATCTTGGCGAAGAATTCGCGGCGCGGTTCCTCGGTGATGTAGCCGGCCGTCACGGCGACGGTCTTGAGGCCGCGCGTGTGGCAGGCGTCGGCGACGTCCATCGCGTACTCGGCGAAGATCACCGGATCGTTGTAGGTGAAGGCGACGCTCTTGCAGCCGCTCTGTTCGGCCGCGGCCGCGATTTCGTCGGGCATCGCGCGGTCGACCATGGTGTCGGTCTCGCGCGACTTCGAGATGTCCCAGTTCTGGCAGAACTTGCACGCGAGATTGCAGCCGGCCGTGCCGAACGAAAATACCGAGCTTCCGGGGTAGAAGTGATTGAGCGGCTTCTTCTCGATCGGGTCGACGCAGAATCCCGACGAGCGGCCATAGGTCGTCAAGACCATTCTGCCGCCTTCCATCTTGCGCACGAAGCATAGGCCACGCTGCCCCTCGTGCAGCTTGCAGTAGCGCGGGCAGAGGTCGCACTCGATGCGACCGTCGTCGAGCACGCGCCACCAGCGTGCGGGCGTATGGGACTCAGGAATGCTCATCGGCGCCCCCTTCCTTCCATTTCGTGACGGTATAGCGCGACAGACGCACCTCGTCGGCCCAGAAATCGGACGGCAGGCCCGCCTTGCGCTTGAGCTGGGCGAGAAAGTCGGCCGGTTCCGGCAACTGCTCCCACACCTGGGGCAGGAAGGTGCTGCGGAAATGCCGGTATTCGAAGACGATGCCGTCGACGCCCGGACGCAGCGCGGCGAGCGCGTGTTCCTCGCTCGCGACCGCGAGCGCTTCGGTCGGCGACAGCAGCGAGACCTCGACGCGGATTTCTCCGAATTCCGCGCGCGACAGCGGGCCGAAACGCGGATCGCGGAACGCCGCGGCAAACGCGTTCTCGCGCACGTCGACGGCCAGGGGGCGGTGCGCTTCGAGCGTGCCGATGCAGCCGCGCAGTTCACCCCGGCGCGTCAAGGTGACGAAGCAGGCGCCCGGCTCGTGCAGCCAGGCGTGCGCCGGAGGCGGTGTCGCGGGCTGGCCGAGTTGCGCGGCGATCTCGGCGCGGGCGAGTTGCAGCAGCGTCGGCCCCTTGTCGGGCTCGGACTGCGCGCTGGAATTCCCCCGGGGTCGCGCCGCCGCGTCGTCCTTCACGAAAGCGAAGGCGCCGTAGCCGACGACCCGCTCCGGGTCGCCCGCCGTGTCCGACGAATTGCGCAGGTCGAGTTCGAGCGGCCGCAAGCCGTGGCGCCTGGCCGCGAGCAGCAGGCCGTTGACCGGCGTCGCGCCACAGGCCTGCTCGTGACTCAATTGCGGCTCGAGTGCGAGGATCGCGTCGGCTGCGGCGCGATCGCTCTGGCGGGCGAGCGGCGCCGGCAGGAAATGCGACAGGTCGGACGAGATCACGATCAGCGTCTCGTCTCCGCCCCACAGCGCATCAAGGACTTCGGCCACCTCCTCGGCCCTGGCCTGCCCCACCGCGAGCGGCACCAGGGTGAAGTCTCCGAGCACGCGCTGCAGAAAAGGCAGCTGCACCTCGAGCGAATGCTCCATCTGGTGGGCGGCGTCGCTGCGCGTGACCTGGGGCAGCGCGGCGAGCAGCTCTATGGCCTCGCGGTCGATCGTCACCTCGCCGAGCGGCGTGACGAAGCGCTCGGCCTCGGGCAAGGCGAGGCCGCGAACGAAGACGCGGTGCGCCGGGCCGAGCAGGACTACGCGGCGGATGCGGCCTTTGAGATCGCCGAGGCGCGCGTAGGCCGCAGCCGCAATCGGACCGGAATAGATATAGCCTGCGTGCGGCACGATCACGGCCTTCGGCGTCAGGCGCTCCGCGCCCGCTTCCCCCTCGGCAAGCAGCGCGTCGAGGGTCTGCGTCAGAACGACGGGATCATCGGGGTAGAAAAGCCCCGCGACGGCGGCGGGTCGTACAGTCGGCATCGACGTTCCTCTTGGGTCCAATAGCTCTCTAGATGCGGTGCATGGACGGGATTTTCAAGACACGGTTGTCTGAAAATGCATCTGCTACTATTCCGCGCAAACGACCGGGGTCGTCATCGTTTCAGCATGCGGGGGAGTATGGTTGCATCGAAAGCCGTCGACGAAAGGACACTGTTGAGGGCTCTGCTCCGCGAATCTCCGAGTGAAGTGCTCGTTCTCGATCCCGAAACGCTGCTGATCGTCCAGGCCAACCCGGCCGCGCTGAAGAACCTGCGCTACCGACTCAAGGAAGTCCGAGAACTTTCCCCGCTGCAGTTTCTGACCCCCGACGACGCCCCGGCGTTCCAAGCCTTGCTGAACCAATTGCGCAGCGGCCGGAAACGCAGCGCCAGGATCAAGGCGCGATGCCAGCGCGCCGACGGCACCCGCTATCCGGTCGAGGCCCGCCTGGTCTATTCGAACGAGAACGGTCGCCCATTCTTCCTGTGCGTGGCCGACGACGTCAGCCAGCGCGACGCGACCCGCGCCGCGCTCGCGCATTCGGCCTCCGACATGCAGGCGATCGTCTCGCACATCCCCGGAATGGCCTTTCAGATCGTCCGCCGCCCCGGGGAGGCGCCGGTGCTGCGCTACGTCAGCGAGCAATCACGGCAGTTGCTCGGCGTCCGCGCCTCCGCCCTGTGCGCCGACCCGCAAGCCTTCTTCGCGCTGATCCTCGAGGAAGACCGCCCGGGCTACCTTGAGCGGCTCGCCGAGACCGCGGGCGGCCACTTGAGTTTCAACTGGGAAGGCCGGATCTGGCTGCAAGCCTGGAAGGACGTGAAATGGATCACGATCCGCGTCAGCGAGCGCGTCACCGCGGACTGCACCCTCTGGGACGGGATCATGCTCAACATCACGCGCAGCAAGGAAGCCGAGGCCGAAATCGACCATTCGCGGGCGCGCCTGCGCGCTTTGGCCGCCCACGTCGAATCCGCGAAGGAGCAGGAACGGCTGTACCTCGCGCGCGAGGTCCATGACGACCTTGGCGGCAACCTCACGACCATCAAGATCGGCCTGTCCTGCCTCGCCCGCCAGTTCCCCTCGGAGTCGACGCCGCTGACCGAGCGCGTGCGCTATCTCGACAATCTCGTCGACCAGACCTTCGAGGCGGCTCACCGCATCGCCTCCAACCTGCGGCCGGCGGCACTCGACTTCGGTATCGTACCGGCGATCGACAGCCAGTTGCAGCGCTTCGGGCGCAATACCGAGATCGCCTACGAATTCCGCGCCCCCACGGACGAGATCCCGCTCGATTCGGCCGCTGCGATCGCCGTGTTCCGCATCGTCCAGGAGGGCCTGACCAACGTCGCCAAGCACGCGCGCGCGACACGGGTGCGGCTGGAACTCGTCCGCGATCGCGACACCCTGCATCTCACGCTCACCGACAACGGCCGCGGCCTGCCCGCCGCACCGAACGGCATGGCGCGGCCGGTCTTCGGCATCCTCGGCATGAGCGAGCGCGCCGCGGCCCTCGGCGGGCAGCTCGTCGTGCGGCCGGCGCCGGACCAGGGCACCGAACTGAGCCTGCGCATCCCCTTGTCCGGCCCCGCGGCCGCGGCGGGATGACGCATAATGTGCGCCAACCCCCCGCAGAGCCTTCCCCGTGTCCGCCGCAAAACCTTACCGCATCCTGATCGTCGACGACCACGCCATCGTCCGTGAAGGGCTCAAGCAGATCCTCGCTGAAGTCGATGACGTCAAAGTCGGCGGCGAGGCGGACTGCTCGAGCGGCGCCTTGCGCATGGCGCGTCAGGAAGCCTGGGATCTGGTGCTGATGGACATCTCGATGCCCGATCGCGGCGGGCTCGAAACGCTCGAACTCCTGAAAAAGGAACACCCCGGGATCAAGGTGTTGATGCTGTCGATGCATCGCGAAACGCAATTCGCGGTGCGCGCGCTCAAGTCGGGCGCGGCCGGCTACCTCAACAAGCAGAGCGCGCCGGCCGAGCTGCTCGACGCCATCCGCCTCGTCGCCTCGGGAAAGAAGTACATCAGCTCCGAAGTGGCGCAGGAACTCGCCAGCCAGGTCAGCGGGGAGCGCGACGGCCTGCCGCACGAGAGCCTCTCCAATCGCGAGTACCAGACCCTGTGCATGATCGCCTCCGGCCTCACGGTCAGCGGCATCGCCGACAAGCTCGCGCTTTCGGTCAAGACCGTCAGCATGTATCGCGGCCGGGTCCTGGCCAAGATGCAACTCAAGAACAACGCCGAGCTGACCCATTACGCGATCAAGCACGGCCTGCTCGACTAGCCCCCCCCGCCCCGGGCCAGCCGTTCTGCCGGCTCGCCGCGCCCGAGACCCGGCGTCCACGGAAATACCCGGCTTTTACCGCCCTAATCGGCGCTTAAGCGTACGCCTTCGGGTCTTACCATGCGCAGCATGGAGCAGGTCCCGACCGGGGCGCCTAAAATGGCCGAACCGACAGAAAAACTCAACCTTCCCGATCCGACCGAGGTCGCGCGTGAAACGCTGCGCCGCTTGGCCATGCGACGGATCGCGCCGACGCCCGACAATTACCAGACCCTCTACGAGGAGATCGTCGGGCCGACCGCGAGCGCCGCAGCGGCGGGTACCGCGACAGCGACGAGCGTGCTCGCCGGCCTGGCCATGGACCTCACGCTGCATCACCCGGCCTTGGCGGCTTCGGCCGAGGCGCTGAAGCAGGCGCTGCGCGCGAGCGACTGGGCGCAATGCCGAAAGCAGGTCGGGCAGATCGTCCTGCAGCTGAAGCCGGGCGGGGGAAGCGGCCCGGGCCAGATCGACACCCTGGGCCTGTTGCGCGAGCTGCTCGTCAAGACGCTCGAATTCGGCGTCGCGACGCAGCTTTCACACAACCCGACGCTCTTCGAGAAGACGCAGCGGCTGGCGGCAGCGGTTCGCGAGGCGAACAGCATCGCCGGCCTGCGCGAGGCCGCGTCCGGCCTGAAAAGCATGTGGATCGACGTCGACCTGCATGTCTCGCATACGCACGACCAGCAGGAGACGCTCAGACGCCTCCTCCTGCTGCTGGTGGAAAACATCGGCGAACTGCTCGACGACGACACCTGGCTGCGCGGCCAGCTCGACGTCGTTCAGACCGTGATCACAGGACCGCTCAAGATCCAGGCGCTGCTCGAGGCGGAAAAACGCCTCAAGGAGGTCATCTACAAGCAGAGCCTGGTCAAGCACGGCCTGCGCGAGGCGACCGCGACGCTCAAGGCGACGATGACGAGCTTCGTCAGCCACATGAGCGACGCGGTCGCGGCGAATGACGACTACCAGCAGACCATCGCCGCGCACATCGAACGGATCAGCCGCACCGAAGACGTGCTCGAGCTGAACCGCATTCTTGAAAATCTGCTCGACGAAACGCGCAGCGCCCAGTCCGACAGCCGCCGCGTCCACGCCCAGATGATCGAGGAACGCGACGCCGCCCAGCATGCCGCCAATCACATCAAGCAGCTCGAACTGGAACTCGCCCAGATGAGCGCCCTGGTGCGCGAGGACCCGATGACGCACAGCCTCAACCGGCGCGGGCTCGACGACGAGTTCGCCCGGGAGGCATCGCGCGCCGAGCGATTTAACACGCCTTTCAGCATCGCCGTGCTCGACGTCGACAACTTCAAGGCACTCAACGACCGGCGCGGCCACAACACCGGCGACGAGGCGCTGATCCATCTGGTCAAGGTCGCCAAGGAAGAGCTGCGCCTGAGCGACCACATTGCACGCATCGGCGGCGAAGAATTCCTGATCATCCTGCCCAATACCCCCGTCGCCGAGGCCGTACAGATCGTCACCCGCCTGCAACGCAGCCTGACCAAGAAATATTTCCTCGACAACAACGAGCGCGTGCTGATCACCTTCAGCGCCGGCGTCGCCGAACGTCGCGCCGGCGAGACCCAGGAAGCCCTCATTGCGCGCGCCGACAGCGCCATGTACGAAGCCAAGCACAGCGGCAAGAACCGCGTCTGCGTCGCGCCGGACGCGCTGCCGCAGGCTGCCGGATGACGATATGCAGATTTTTGAGTTGACAGCCTTAACTTTCTCCGACCCCCGACGATTCCTCACACAACGGCGGTTCACACAGCCCCAGCGGGCAGACCAACGTTGACGGCATCAGCCGGAACTTCGACTCACTCAGACCCCCGTTGGGGCACATAAGGAGAAACACTATGGCAGCAGTGATCAATACCAACATCGCGTCGCTCAACGCGCAGCGCAACCTCAATAGCTCCCAGGCATCGCTGGCTACGTCCCTGCAGCGCCTGTCCTCCGGCCTGCGCATCAACAGCGCCAAGGACGACGCGGCCGGTCTGGCGATTTCCGACCGTTTTACCACCCAGATTCGCGGCCTGAACCAGGCAGCCCGTAACGCCAACGACGGCATCTCGCTTGCACAGACAGCTGAAGGTGCCCTGACCGAGACCGGCGCCAACCTGCAGCGTATCCGCGAACTGGCCGTCCAATCCGCCAACTCGACCAACTCGGCCTCCGACCGCAAGGCGCTCAACGCGGAAGTGCAGCAACTGCTCGCGGAAGTGCAGCGCGTCGGTACCACGACAGAGTTCAACGGCCTGAAGCTGCTCGACGGTACCTTCAGCAACGCCCAGTTCCAGGTCGGCGCCAATGCGAACCAGACGATCTCCGTGACCGTTTCCGGCGCGACCACTGACTTGATCGGCGCCTACCAGGCCACCGGCAACGCAGTGACCAGCGCTGCGTTCGATGGCTCGGGCTTCACCATCAACGGCGTCGAAATCGGCGTTTCCGCAGGCACCAGCGCGGCGGGCGTGACCGCGGACAGCGCGACCGCCAAGGCCACTGCCATCAACGCGAAAACCGGCGAAACCGGCGTCACCGCGACTGCGAGCAGCAACGTCACCGGATCGGGCCCCACCGCCCGCTCGGGCCTCGCCAGCGGCGCCTTGCTGATCAACGGGATCGCCGTCGGCGCGATCGCCGCTGACACCAATGCAGTGACGCAGGGGCGCAACGCCGCTACCGCGATTAACGCCGTGTCCAACCAGACCGGTGTCAGCGCGGTTGCCGATGCGACGACCGGCGCACTGACCTTGTCGACGGCCGACGGTCGCAATATCGAGCTGACTTCGTCGCCTGCGACCGCCGCCGGTGCCCAAGCAATCCAGAACGCCACGGGCCTTGACGTATCGGCCGGCAGCAACGCAAGCGGCAACGAAACCGCGACCCTGACCTTTGCCGTTGCGAACGCCAACGCCGCGGGCGGCATCACGACCGCGAACGGCGGCGGCGACACCATCACGATCGGTGAAAGGACTTACCAGTTCACGATCGACGGCGTGGTTGCGGCAGGCAACGTTGCGGTGACACTGGCCGCCGGCGCTGCGGAAACGGTAGCTATCGCCAATCTGAAGACCGCGATCAATGCCGAATATGCGGCTGGCCGTACGGCCGTCCAAGGCGGCGCAACGACAGCGACCAGTCTGGTGGTGACCTCCAGCAAGCTCGGTACCGGAACGCTAGCCATTGCCGAGACCGCAACCAACGCCGCTGCCATCGCGCCGGGCGCAGCCAGCGGCGGCACGGCGGCGGCTGACGGCAGCGGCATGACCACGCGCGGCACGCTGACGCTCAGCTCACCCGAAAGCTTCACGGTCGCTGGCGCCGACGTGGCCTACGGCGGCCTCGGTTCGGTGTCCGCCTCGCTGACCAAGCTGAACACGGTGGACATCAGCACGGTGGCCGGCTCCAACGCCGCGCTTGCGGTCCTCGACGGCGCACTGAGCCAGGTGACGAGCCAGCGTGCCACGCTGGGCGCGGTGCAGAACCGCTTCGCTTCGACCGTCTCGAACCTGCAGACGACTGCGGAAAACCTCAGCGCAGCGCGCAGCCGTATCGTCGATGCGGACTTCGCGGCCGAGACCGCCAACCTGACGCGCGGCCAGATCCTGCAGCAGGCCGGCACGGCAATGCTGGCTCAAGCGAATCAGCTGCCGAACCAAGTGTTGTCGCTGTTGCGGTAAGCAGGGCAACCCCGGCCGGGGTAACCCGGCCGGGGTTTTGAGACAGGAGAAGCGAAATGCTCATCCAAAACGTCAACAATACAAATCAGGCTTTGCAGCCTGCCAGGCTCGCCGGAGACGGCGGGCCTGTTTCCGTTGTTTCCGCCTCAAATGTCCAGGCACCGCCGACTGCAGTACCCAATCTTCAGCGCACCGCGGCCGATCCGGCTGCCGAAGCGCAACCCTCAGCCATGCAGCTGAAAAACGTGGTGGAAGCCATTAACAAGACACTTCAACAGGCGAACAAGAATCTCGAATTCATCGTCGACAGCGAAACGCACGATCCCGTAGTCAAGCTGGTGGATTCGGAAACCGGCGACGTAATTCGGCAATTCCCCACCGAGGAAGCCTTGTCGATCGCCAGAGCGATCGACAGCTTCCAGCAGGGATTGCTGATCAAGCAGAAGGCCTGAGGAAAGCGACCATGGCAACCACAAGTTCGGTTCTTGATATCAGCAGCATCGTCAGTCAGCTGATGGCGGTGGAACGCCGCCCGCTGACCAAGCTCGCAGCCAGGGAAGCTGGCTACCAAGCCAGACTCTCCGCCTACGGCAGCGTCAAGGGCGCCGTCAGCAGCTTCCAGGCTGCGCTTCAGGCGCTGAACAGTCCGAGCAAGTTCCAGTCGGTCACGGCGACCGCCTCGGACAGCGCTGTTTTTTCCGCCTCGGCCACCAGCACCGCGGTGCCGGGCACCTATTCCATCGAGGTGGCCACCCTCGCCCAGCCACAGAAGCTCGTTGCGGCCGGGCAGGCCAGCAGCAGCGCTGCGATCGGTGGGGGAACGGCGACCACGGTCACCTTCGATTTTGGCACCATCAGTGGCGGCACGTTGGCCAACGGGGTCTATAGCGGTGCGAGTTTTGTTTCGAACGGCGACGGGACCAAGAGCATTACCATCGACAGCAGCAACAATTCGCTGCTGGGCATACGCGACGCGATCAACGCCGCGAAAATAGGCGTCGCCGCCACCATCGTCAACGACGGCAGCGGTTCGCCATACCGCCTCGCGCTGGCGGCGGACCACAACGGCGTCGACCAGAGCCTCAAGATTTCGGTGAGCGGCGACGCCGCGATCGACAGTTTGCTCGCACACGACCCGGGCGGCGTGCAGAATCTCACTGAAACAGCGGCCGCGCAGAACGCCAATCTCAAGATCAACGGCGTCACCGTCACCAAGACCTCGAATACGATCTCCGACGCGGTCGAGGGCGTGACGCTGAACCTGAACAAGGTGACCAGCTCGCCTGCAAGCCTGACGGTCGCACGCGACACGAACTCGATCAAGGCTTCGATCAACAGCTTCGTCAAAGCCTACAACGAGCTGTCGGGGACGCTGAAAAACGTTTCGGCCTACGATGCCGCCGCCAAGAAGGGGGCGATCCTGCAAGGCGACGCCACGGTTCGGTCGCTGCAAACGCAACTGCGGGCGATGATCGGTGCACCGGTCGAGGGTGCGCCCGGCGACCTGAAGACCTTGGCCAGTATCGGGATCACCTTCCAGAAGGACGGTACCCTGGGAGTGGACCAGGGCAAGCTCAGCACGGCGATAGCCGATCACTTCGACGAGATCGCATCACTGTTCACCACGGTCGGCAGCAGCACCGACAGCCTGGTGAGCTTCAGCAGCGGCACCCGCAGCACCAAGGCAGGCAGCTACGCACTCGACGTCACGCAGGTTGCGACCCAAGGCAAAACCGTCGGCAAGACGATCTCCGTCCCGCTCGTCATTGCGGCCGGCAGCAACGACACGCTCAACCTCAGTATCGACGGCGTCGGCGCCTCAGTCGAACTTTCACCCGGCACCTACACGACGGCGGGTGCACTGGCGGCCGAACTGCAAACCAAGATCAATGGCGCAGCCGCCTTGTCCGGGGCGGGTGTGTCCGTCGCGGTTTCGGAAAGCGCCGGGAAACTCACTATTACGTCCGTAAAGTACGGTTCGGGTTCGACGGTGCTCATCAGTGGCGGAACCGCCGAGGTGTCGCTGGGTCTAGACGGCGACGCACCTAGCGATGGGGTCGACGTGGCGGGCACGATTGCCGGCGTGACGGCCAGCGGCTCCGGCCAAGTCTTGACCGCGAGCAGCGGCGAGGCCACGGGCCTGGCGATCGTGGTGAACGGGGGGACGCTCGGCAGCCGCGGCAGGCTGCACTACTCCCAAGGCTATGCCGCGACGCTCAACAGCTGGGCAAGCGCGGTCCTGGACAGCGACAGCATCATTTCCGCGCGAACGGACGGCATCGACAGAAGCATCAAGGATGTGGCCAAGCGGCGCTCCGAATTCGAAGCGCGTCTGGTCAACATGGAAAAGCGCTATCGCGCGCAGTTCGTCGCACTCGACTCCATGCTCGCCAGCATGAACAACACCAGCAATTACCTGACCCAGCAACTGGCCAACCTGCCCGGCAACCAGAAATCATAGCGAGGAATCAAGACGTGTACACGAACCCCAGAAGTGCCGCGCGCGCCTACGTCAACGTAGGCTTGGAAACCGGCGTGAGCGTGGCCAGCCCTCACCAACTGATCGTCATGCTCTACGAGGGTGCCGAGTTGTCGATCCGGATGGCGATCAAGCATCTCAACGAAGGTGATATCGCCAAGAAATGCGCTGCCTTGAGCAAGGCGAGCCACATCCTCGTCGATGGCCTGCGTGCTTCGCTCGACCTCAAGCAGGGCGGCGAGATCGCACAGCAACTCGACAGCCTGTACGAATATATGAACCAGCGTCTGATGCTGGCGAACATCAACAACCAGACTGCACCGCTGGAAGAAGTACTGGGCCTGCTACGCGAACTGCACGAAGCCTGGCGCCAGATCGGCGCGCAAGCACCCGCCGCTGCCTCGGCAGCCGGTGGGTCCCGCCCCGCCATGCCGCACATCGCTGCCTGAACCGGAGACTTGCCATGACCAGCAACGAAATGCTCAGCACCTACGAAACCCTCTCCGAGCTCACCGGAACGATGTTGAATGCCGCGCGCGAGGGCGAGTGGGAGCATCTGGCCACGCTCGAGCAGCGCTGTCGCAGTTACGTCGGCACCTTGATGGAGGCGGCGCCGATCCCGCTGAACGCTCAGGAGCAACGGGCCAAGGTCGCGATCATCCGTGCCATCCTGCAGAACGACGCGCAGATCCGCGCGCTCACCGAGCCACGGCTGCACGAGCTGCAACAGCGCCTGCAGGCGACACGTGTGGGACAGCGCGGCATGGCCGCCTACGGAGCGCAGCGGGCCTGACGCCCGCACCCCATGTATCCGGCGCAAGCGCTGTCCCGCGTTGTGGCCGCCCAGCCTGTGCTGGACGCGATCGAGCGCGATCACGGTGCGCCACGGGCGGCGTTCGAGCACCTGACGATCGGGCAGAGCCTGACCGGCCAGGTCAAAAGCCTCGCGAAGGGGGTCGCGCTGGTCGAAATTGCCGGCCAGACCGTCGCCATGCGCCTGCCCCATACCGCGCAGTCAGGCGACACGCTGCGCCTGCGATTCGCCGGACACATGCCACAGGCGGTTTTCCTGCTCGAAGCGCCCGAAACCGCAGCAGCCGGCGACACGCCGCAACTGAGCCCGACGGCGCGCCTGCTGAGCGACCTCGTGCAACGCCTGCCCGAGCGCAACGCGCCGCCCACGCTGACGCCGCCCCTGCCCCTGTTCGAGTGGCCGGGTGCAGCGCCCGCCGAGATGGCGCTCGCGCTGCGTACGGCGCTCGTCCGCAGCGGCCTGTTTTACGAATCGCATCTCGCCGACTGGGCGGTCGGTCTCGACAGCGTCGATGGGCTGATGCAGGAGCCGCAAAACCGCCCCGCTGCCGCCCAACAGGAGCCCCAGCACCGCTCAACTACCGCCGAAACGGCGCGCGCCGCGAGTCCACAGGCGGCGTTGTCCGAACCTGGCGCGAACGGCGAGCAGAAACCGCTCAGTCCCATGCTCGCCTTGCTGTCACAGCAGTTGCAGGTGTTGGAATCGCCGCAGTTCGCGTGGCGCGGCGAGCTGTGGCCGGGGCAGTCGCTGTCCTGGTCGCTGCGTCAGGAAAGCGACCCCGACTCCAAGCACGGTAATACCGGCACCCCGCGCGTCGATGATTCGACGCGGCGCTGGGAATCGCGACTCGATCTGACGCTGCCCCGCCTCGGCAAACTGACCGTGCACATCACGCTCGACGCCCGGGACGCCCGGCAGGCGTTCAGCATCCGGATCACGCCGGAGCGGCCCGCGGTCGAAACGCTGCTTCAGGATAACCAGGCGCGCCTGCTTTCCCAGATGTCCGCGGCCGGCTGTGCGCTTCAAGCTTTTGTGGTGCAACACGATGCCGACGCCTGACACGCAGCCGGCCGCGAGCGGGGATGTCGGCGCGTTATCCGAAGGGGCATCCCTTGGGACAGCGGCTCTACAGTCCCGGCCTACTCCCCGCGCGTGCGCCGCCCTCGCCTACCGCGGCGGGGACGCGGCGCCGCGCGTCGTCGCCAAGGGCCGCGGCATCCTGGCTGACAGCATCATCGAAAAAGCCCGCGCGTCGGGCGTGTACGTCCACGAGTCTCGCGAACTGCTGGCGCTTTTGATGCAGATCGACCTCGACAGCCACATCCCGCCGCAACTGTACATCGCCGTCGCGGAATTGCTGGCGTGGCTCTATCATCTGGAAGAAACCGGCGACCGACGCCTATCGCATCCTCCCACTTGAGCACAATGTCTTCTTCCCCCCCGCAACACGATCTCGGCCACTGCGACGGCGACGACTTCCTCGCGCGTTATACCCTGCATTCACGCGCCGAAATCCTTTTTCAACTGCGTGCGCTCCAGAAGCGCAAGGTTCTCGTGAATCTCGACCTGAGCGAGAGCCGGCAGATCATCGTCACCTCGGTGCTCGCCGTGAACGAAGCCGACAATACGGTGGTTCTCGACAGCGCCCGCGGCGACGCGCTGAACAACGAACTGATGTCCGGCAAGGGGGCCGAGTTCGTCGCCCAGCTCGACGGCGTCTCGATCTCCTTCAGCATCGGCGCGGTGAGCCTGTGCGAGTACGAAAAGCTCCCCGCGCTGCGAATTCCCGTGCCGACCTCGCTGATCCGTCTACAGCGACGCGAACACTTCCGGGTTCCGCTGCCAATCGCCAACCCGGTCAAGTGCATCGTTCCCTCGCCCTGGGAAGAAAGCAAAGAACAGATCACGACGCACCTCGTCGACATCGGCTGCGGCGGCGTCGCGCTGACCGACATCGGCGCCCGCCTCGGCACCGAAAGCGGTCGGCTGCTCCGCGGGTGCCGGCTGCTGCTCCCCGAAACCGACGTGGTCGTCACCACCCTGGAGATCCGCAACTCGGCGCAAATCCGCCTGCAGAACGGCAGCTTCCAGACCCGCCTGGGCTGCAAATTCGTCGACCTGCCCAACGATATGGCCGCGCACCTGCAGCGCTTCGTCATGAATATCGAGCGCGCACGGCGCAACCGCCTGTAATTCCGCGCCACCCGTAAAAACACTCAAGGAGCCGGTCATGCAAACGATCCAGCAAGAGATAGACGAGAGAACCAACCTCACGAGTTCCAATAAACTCGAGCTACTGCTCTTTCGGCTCGGCGACGACGGCGACCGCAGCGAGTTGTTCGGCATCAATGTGTTCAAGATCCGCGAAATCCTGCCGATGCCGACGATCACGGCGGTCGCCGGTTCGCCGCCGCACATGATGGGTGTGGTCGACCTGCGCGGCCAGATCCTGCCGGTGATCGATCTTCCCGCGGTCGCAGGCTGCGTTCCGCGCACCGGCCTCAACATTCTGCTCGTGACCGAATATGCGCGCAGCACCCAGGCGTTCGCCGTCGAAGCGGTCGAAGACATCGTGCGTCTCGACTGGCGCCAGGTGCTGTCGGCCGAGGGCAGCGCCGCTGGCGGCATGGTCACGAGCATCGCACGCCTCGACGGCGACAACAGCCAGCGCCTGGCGCAGGTGCTCGACGTCGAGACCATTCTGCGCAACGTCATGCCAGGGCAAGACAACGACATCGATCCCGCAACGCTCGGCGCGCACGTCGACATGAAACCGGGGACGGTGATTCTCGCTGCCGACGATTCGCTGATCGCGCGGACGATGATCGAGCAGGGGCTCGATGCAATGGGACTGCCCTACATCATGTGCAAGACAGGAAAGGAAGCCTGGGACCAGCTGCAGGCGATCGCGGCAGCCGCGGAGGGCGAAGGCGAGACCGTGGGCGACCGCGTCGCGCTGGTCCTGACCGACCTCGAAATGCCGGAGATGGACGGCTTCACACTGACCCGCAACATCAAGCAGGACAACCGCTTCGCTTCGATCCCCGTGGTTATCCATTCGTCGCTGACGGGGTCGACCAACGAAGCGCATGTCCGCAAGGTCGGCGCCGACGCCTACGTGGCGAAGTTCGTCGCCGAGGATCTGGCCGAGGCCTTGCGCGAGGCCTTGAATCCCGCGCGCTGATCGCCCTGAAAGGCGCGCCGCCGACCGATCCCGGCTTGGCGACGCAAAAGCGCGGCCATGCGGGGTTTTGCGAGGGGTGGCTTGCGGACGCCGGCTTACACGCCCATGTTCATGATTTCCTGATAGGCCGCGACGAGCTTGTTGCGGACCTGCACCGTCTGCTGAAAGGAGATGCTCGATTTCTGCAGCGAAATCATCGCGTCGGACAGGCTGACCGTGCTGTCGCCCATGGCGAAACGCTGCGCCAGCGCGCTCGACTGCTGCTGAACCTCGTTGACCTGGTCGAGCGAGGATTTGAGCAGCGATTCGAAGCTCACGCGGCTGGTCGTCTGTTCGACCGGCGAGGCCGCTCCCGCCCCAGGCGTCGCCTGGGCCGCCGCCGCCCTGAGCTGCGCCACCATCGCCTCGATTCGGCTCGTGTCGATTCCGCCGATGCTCATCCTGACCTCCTTGTTCATCCTGCCGCCTGCATCGGCGGTTTTTTCACGCTCTCACCTTATCAGCGCCCGATCAAGGCATAAGGCCGATAAGCGCCGAAAACGGCCTTCTATTCCGCTGATTGAAAGTGCGGGCCGTGCCGATAATGCGTTCACATAGCGAAATTCCTGGCAGGCGACGCGACGGGCAGCAAACCGGAAAACGCACGCCGCGGGGAACGCAGGACAAGAACACGAGGACAACGAGATGGCGGTAGCAGGTGAAATGGTGGTTCCGGGCAACGTCATGGAATTTACCCGCACGGCCGGCGGGCGAAAAATCCTGTTGATGCTCGGCGTCGCCGCGTCGGTCGCGGTGATGGCTGCGGTCTGGATGTGGGGCCAGCAGCCCGAGTATCGCGTGCTGTTCTCCAACTTCAGCGACCGCGACGGCGGCGCGATCGTCGCCGAGCTGGAAAAAATGAACGTCCCCTACAAATACGCCGAAGGCGGCGGCGCGGTGCTGGTGCCGGCCGACCGCGTGCACGACGCGCGTCTGAAGCTCGCCTCGCAAGGCCTGCCCAAGGGCGGCAACGTCGGGTTCGAGCTGATGGAGAACCAACGGCTCGGCGCCTCGCAATTCGTCGAACAGGTCAATTTCCAGCGCGCGATGGAAGGCGAACTCGCACGATCGATCGAATCGGTCTCGGCCGTGCAGGCCGCGCGCGTGCACCTCGCCCTGCCCAAGGACTCGATTTTCGTTTCCGAGCAGAAACAGCCGACCGCCTCCGTACTGCTCAATCTTCACCCCGGCCGCGCCCTCGATCCGCAGCAGGTCAGCGCGATCGTTCACCTGGTTGCGAGCAGCGTGCCCGAACTCGCGACCAAGAACGTCACCGTCGTCGACCAGAACGGCAATCTGCTGTCCGACGCCGGCAAGGCCCCGCGCGTCAACGGCATGGATCCGAGCCAGATCAAATACGTGCAAGAGCTGCAGCAGGACGTCGTCCAGCGCATCGAATCGATCATCACGCCGATCGTCGGCCCCGGCAACGTGCGCGCCGAAGCGACCGCGGACGTCGATTTTTCGCGCAGCGAGCAGGCCGTCGAATCGTACAAGCCGAACCAGACCCCCGACGCGATGGCGATCCGCAGCCAGCAGACGAGCGAATCGCTCAATGGCTCGGCGAACCCCGCCGGCGTACCCGGCGCGCTGATCAATCAGCCGCCTGCGCCCGCGACCGCACCGATCACAGTGCCCGGCCAGGCGACGCCGGCACCCGCGGCGGCGGCGGCGCAGCCTGCGACGAGCACGCGCAAGGACGCGACGGTCAATTACGAAGTCGACAAGACGATCCAGTACGTCCAGCAGGCGGGCGGCGGCCTCAAGCGGCTGTCGGTCGGGGTCGTCGTCAACTACAAGAAGACCGTCGACAAGGCCGGCAAGGTCGCCATGAAGCCCTTGAGCGAAGCCGAGAAAACCCAGATCACGAATCTGGTCAAGGAAGCGATGGGCTACAACCAGGCGCGCGGCGACACCGTCAACGTCGTCAACAGCCCCTTTGCCAGCGCCCAGGAGGAAGACCTCCCCCAACCGCCGTTCTGGAAGCAGCCGGAGTACGCCGAATACTTCGACATCGCACGCAACGTGGGCAAGTACCTGCTGATGGGCATCGCGCTGCTCCTGCTCTACCTGAAAGTGGCCAAGCCCCTGCTGAAGAAGATGTCCGAGCAGCAGGCGTTGGCCGCGCCCAACCACCCCCTGCACCTGGAGCAACTCGCGACCGACGAGCGCGCCGCCCTTCCCGGCCAGCGCAACTACCAGGAGAACCTGTCGCGCGCGCAGAGGCTCGCCAACGAGGACCCGCGCGTCGTCGCCAACATCGTGAAGACCTGGGTCGCCAACAATGACTGAGCTCAGCGGCATTACCAAGGGCGCAATCCTGATGCTCGCGCTCGGCGAGGAAGGCGCGTCGGAAGTGATGAAATATCTCGGCCCGCGCGAGGTACAGAAACTCGGCGAGGCCATGACGGCGTTGAAGACCATCCCGCAGGAAGAGGTCGAGACGGTGCTGCACCACTTCAATGTCGTCGTCGACCAGAATTCTTCTCTCGGGCTCGACTCCAACGACTACATCCGCACGGTACTCAGGAAGGCGCTCGGCGACGACAAGGCGTCGTCGCTGCTCAATCGCATCCTCGGCGGCGGCGGCGACGCCAGCGGCATCGAAAGCCTGAAGTGGATGGACGCGGAATCGGTCGCCGACCTTATTCACAACGAACATCCCCAGACGATCGCGACGATTCTCGTCCACCTCGAGCGCGACCAGGCCTGCGAGGTGCTGAACTGCTTCACCGAGCGCCTGCGCAACGACGTGCTCCTGCGCATCGCGACCCTCTCCGGGGTACAGCCCACCGCGCTGCGCGAACTCAACGACGTGCTGACCAAACTGCTCTCGGGCAGCGACATTCTCAAGAAACAGCCGATGGGGGGTACGCGCGCGGCCGCCGACATCCTCAACTTCATGAGCGGCGAAAACGAGGCAATCGCGATGGAGTACCTGAAAAGCTACGACCCCGACATGGCGCAGAAGATCATGGACGAGATGTTCGTGTTCGAAAACATCATGGACATCGAGGATCGTGGCGTTCAGCTGCTGCTGCGCGAAGTCCAGTCGGATTCTCTGATCATCGCGCTCAAGGGTGCGTCGGAGGACATGCGCGAAAAGATCTTCAAGAACATGTCGCAGCGCGCCGCCGAAATGATGCGCGAAGACCTCGAATCCAAAGGCCCGGTACGCTTGTCCGAGGTCGAGGCGCAGCAGAAGGAAATCCTGATGATCGTGCGTCGCCTCGCCGACGAAGGTCAGATTTCGCTCGGCATGAAGGGGGAGGAGAAGTATGTCTAGCTGCATCATCTCCGATGTTGCCTGCACGCCCTGGGAGATGGCGAGCTTCGAGAGCACGCCCCACGCCGTGAAGCCCACCGACTACCCGGACGTCAGCTTGCCGACGATCGAGCAGATCAGCGCAATCCAGGAACAGGCGCGCCAGGAAGGCTACCAGGCCGGGCGTGCCGAAGGCTACGCGGCCGGCATGCAGGAAGCGGCGCTGGAAGCGACGCGGCTCGGCGGCATCGCCGAGGCCTTTGCCGGCGAGCTCGCCCGCGCCGACGAAACGATCTCGCAGCAGGTACTCGATCTTTCGCTCGACTTCGCGCGCGCGATCCTGAAAACCGCGCTCACGGTGCAGCCCGAGCTGATCCTCCCGATCGTCAAGGAAGCGGTGCGCTACCTGCCGGGCGTTCAGAAGGCGGCGTTGCTCTACCTTCATCCAGCGGACACGGTCCTGGTCCGGGACAAGATGGGCGACCATCTCGACAAGCTGGGCTGGCTGCTCACGGACGACGCCGAACTCGAGCGCGGCAGCTGCCGCGTCGAAACCGCCAACAACCAGATCGACGCCGCATTGTCCACGCGCTGGCATCGCCTCGCTGCGGCGCTCGGCAAGGATTCGGGCTGGCTCGCCTGACCGACGAAAGATGAACACCCACGTGCACGCCGCCCGCTGGCAAGCCTACCTGCAAGACTGCACCGAACTGCTCGCGATCGCCGAGCCGATGCGGCTGTCCGGGCGGATTACGCGCGTCGCGGGACTCGTGATGGAGGCGGTGGGCTTGAAGCTTCCGGTCGGCAGCGCCTGTACCGTGCCGCTGCCCAACGGCTCGCACCTCGAAGCCGAGGTCGTCGGGTTCGAAGGCGAGCGCTTGTTCCTGATGCCGCAGAGCGACGTCGAGGGCATCGTCCCGGGCGCCCGGGTGTTTCCGGTCGAAGTCATCCCCACTTTGCCTGGCTTGGGCCAGGTCAATCATCCCCGGCGACGCCCGAGCGATCGCACGCGCCACCTGCCCGTGGGCGAGGTCCTGCTGGGCCGCGTGCTCGACAGCAACGGGCGCCCACTCGATGGCCTCGGCTCGGTCCATACCTCGGCGACAGCACCGCTCAACAACCGCGCGGCGAACCCGCTCTCGCGCGCCCCGATCAGCGAGATCCTCGACGTCGGCGTGCGCGCGATCAACAGCATGCTGACGATCGGTCGCGGCCAGCGCATGGGCCTCTTCGCCGGCTCGGGCGTCGGCAAGAGCGTGCTACTCGGCATGATGGCGCGCTACACCAGCGCCGACGTGATCGTCGTCGGCCTGATCGGCGAACGCGGCCGCGAAGTAAAGGAATTCATCGAGCAAATCCTCGGCGAAGAAGGCCTGGCCCGCGCGGTCGTCGTCGCCGCCCCGGCCGACACGCCGCCGCTCATGCGTCTGCAAGGGGCGGCCTACGCCACGGCGATCGCCGAGCATTTCCGCGACGAGGGCAAGAACGTCTTGCTGATCATGGATTCGCTGACGAGATATGCCATGGCGCAGCGCGAAATCGCGCTCGCGATCGGCGAGCCGCCGGCGACAAAGGGCTATCCGCCGTCGGTTTTCGCCAAGCTGCCGGCGCTGGTCGAACGCGCCGGCAACGGCAAGCCGGGCGGCGGGTCGATCACTGCCTTTTACACCGTGCTCACCGAGGGCGACGACCAGCAGGACCCGATCGCCGACTCGGCGCGCGCGATCCTCGACGGCCATATCGTGCTGTCGCGCGACCTCGCCGAAAGCGGCCACTACCCGGCGATCGACATCGAGCAATCGATCAGCCGCGCGATGCACGGCATCACGAGCGCGGCGCACCAGCAGATGGCGCGCCGCCTGAAGAAGCTCTATTCGCGTTACGCGCGCAGCCGCGACCTGATCAACGTCGGCGCCTATGCCCCCGGGACCGATCCGCTGCTCGACGAGGCGATCCGCCTGCAGGAGGGCATCGAGGCCTTCCTCCAGCAGAACATCCCCGAACGCGCGGGCGTCGAGGAGAGCCTGGCCGCGTTGTCCACCCTCTTCCCGTCCACCTGAACCGGAACACATCGCTGAATGGCCGCACCCTCCGCACTCGATACGCTGATCGACCTCGCCATCAAGGAAACCGACGAGGCAGCCAAACGGCTCGCCGCCGCGCTGCGCGCGGGCGAAGAGGCAAGCGAGAAACTCGCCTTGCTGACGCAGTACCGCGACGACTACAGCATGCGCTGTCAGGCCGACCTCGCCGGCGGCCTCAGCACGACCCAGCTTCACAACTACCAGGTCTTCATGCAGAAGCTCGATTACGCCATCTCAGGGCAGCAGAAGGTCGTCGACGCCGTCCAGGCGCAGATCGCGGCCGCACGCACCGCCTGGCAGGCCTGTGAACAGAAGAAGATGTCCTTCGTCACGCTGGCCGGCCGCGCGAAGAAGGAAGAGACGCGCCGCGAACTGTGGCGCGACCAGAAGCAGAACGACGAGCATGCGGCGCGCCGCGCGCTCGTCAAGCGAACCCCCACGTGAACCCGAACAGGAAGCAGCGATGAACGCGACCCCCATGAACCTCAACCCCGGCAACGCCGTGCAAGGCCAGGCGCCGGGCGCCAAGCAGGGCGACGCGCACGCCGCCGAGGTGCCGTTCAGCCGCGTACTGTCGGGAGAAATCGCGCGCACGGCGCGGGGCGGCGCCGAGGAGACTCCCGCCTCCGCATCGCCCGCTGCGGACCTCGCCGGCGCTGCGCTCGCCGCCGGCCTGGGCGCCGAGGCCGATCGGGCGCTCCCCACCGCCAAACCGGACGCCGCCGCCGACACGCTCGTGCCGCTGACCGACACCCTGCTCGGCCTCGCGATCACGCCCGATGCGCTCGCCCGGACCGCGCCGGTCGCGGTCGAGACGCCCGGCACCGCAGCGCGCACCGCTTCTGCCGATGGCAAGCCGATCGACCTACTGGGTCGGGGCGCCGCCGCCGGTGCCAGGAAGGACGCCGCGAGCCTGCCGGCCGCAGCCCCCGATGTTGCGGAGGCCGCCGGGTCCGAAGCCGCAGCGACGTTCGCCGAGCGCCTGGCCGTCGCACGCCAGGGTGACCCGGCGGGCGCGAGCGAGCGCGTCGCGGAACTCATGAGCCAGCCGGGCCTGCGCGCCGTGGCCGCACCGCCCGCGGAGGCGACCGCCGTGCACGAGGCCGGTGGCAAGCACCTCGCGCCGAGCGTAGGCACGGCCGCCTGGGGTCAGGCGCTCGGCGAAAAACTGGTGTGGATGGCGTCGGGCAACCAGCAGACGGCGTCGCTCACGCTCAACCCGCCGAACCTCGGTCCGTTGCAGATCGTCGTCAACGTCTCCAACGACCAGGCCACGGCGAACTTCTTCGCGGCGCAGCCTGAAGTGCGACAGGCGCTCGAATCGGCCTTCCCGCGCTTGCGCGAGATGATGAGCGAAGCCGGGATCCAGCTCGGGCAGGCCACGGTGAGCGCCGAAACGCCGCAGCAGCAGAGCCACCCGTCCGACAGCCAGGGGCATCGCGCGGCGGCAGGATTCGCGCGGGGCGCGGACGACGGCGTCGATCTCGCGGCAGGTCTTGCGACACCCGCCCGCAGCGGCCGCGGGCTCGTCGACACCTTCGCCTGAGCGCGGCGCAACGAAGGATATGGCGCGGTTTTCGCCCTCTTTTCAGGGCATCGACCGCGCGCGTTTCTCCCAATAATGGCAAGCATCCCCACCCTGTCCATGTAGAGGAACCGTATCGATGGCCGAACCTGCCGAAAGCGCCGAAACCCCAGCACCCAAGAAATCGAAGAAGAAACTGTTCGTGCTCGTCGGCGCGCTCGTCATCCTGCTCGGTGCGGGCGGCGCGGGCGCCTGGTATTTCACGCGCGACACCGGTGCCGGCAAGCCCGAAGCCGCCGCGCCCAAGGTCCCGGTCTTTCTCGCGCTCGACACCTTCACCGTCAACCTGCAGGACGGCGAGCAGTATCTGCAGCTCGACATCACGCTCCAGGTCGCCGACCAGGCGCAGATCGACGCGATCAAGCTGCATATGCCGCGTGTGCGCAGCCGGCTGCTGAGCCTGCTGTCGAGCAAGCACCCGGACGAGCTGATGAGCCCCGAAGACAAGAAAAAGCTGACCGCCGAAATCTTGGCGCAGGTCAAGCAGCCCTTCGAGCCGAAGGGCAAGCCGCAGCAGATCGAGGACGTCCTGTTCACCTCCTTCGTCATCCAGTAAAACCGTCATGGCCGACAATTTTCTCTCGCAGGATGAAGTCGACGCGCTGCTGAAGGGCGTGTCGGGCGAAGTCGACGACGCGCCCCAGGAGGCGGTCGACACGGGAGGCCCTCGGCCATACAACCTGGCGACGCAGGAACGCATCGTCCGCGGCCGCATGCCGACGCTCGAGATCATCAACGAGCGCTTCGCCCGGCTGCTGCGCATCGGCCTTTACAACTTCCTGCGCCGCGGCGTGGAAATCTCGGTCGGCCCGGTGCGCGTCTCGAAGTACAGCGAGTTCATCCGCAACCTGGTCGTGCCGACCAACCTCAACCTCGTGCAGTTCAAGCCGCTGCGCGGCACCGCGTTGATGATCTTCAACCCCGACCTCGTCTTCCTCATGGTCGACAACCTCTTCGGCGGCGACGGGCGTTTCCATACCCGGGTCGAGGGCCGCGACTTCACGCAGACCGAGCACCGCATCATCCAGCGCATCCTCAACATCGTGTTCGAGGCCTACGGAAAATCCTGGGAGCCGGTCTACCCGATCGAATTCGAGTTCATCCGTTCGGAAATGAACACCCAGTTCGCGAACATCGCGACGCCCAACGAAGTCGTCGTCGCCGTGACCTTCGCGATCGAGCTCGGTCAGATCAGCGGCGAAATGCACTTCTGCATGCCGTATTCGATGATCGAGCCGATCAAGGATCTGCTGACCAGCAGCCTGCAGGCCGAAAACCTCGAAGTCGACAAACGCTGGATCCGCCTCATGCGCCAGCAGATCCAGCTCGCCGAGGTCGAGATCGTCGCCGACCTCGGAACCGCCGAAGTCAGCCTGCGCGACATCGTCAACCTGAAGGTCGGCGACGTCATTCCGCTCGACATTCCGCCGACGATCGAGGCCAAGGTCGACGGCGTCCCGGTCATGGAATGCGCATACGGAAAATTCAACGGCCAGTACACCCTGCGCGTCGAAAAGCTGTTGTCGACCAGCGCGGTCGAACCGAAAACAGGAGAGCAGCATGTCTGAAGACACCACGCAAACGATCGCCGAGGACGATTGGGCCGCGGCCATGGCCGAGCAGGCCGCGCCGGCCGCCGCCCCCGCCCCCGAGATCTTCAAGGAATTCTCGGGAAGCGCGTCGAGCACGGGCCTCGCCAACGACATCGATTTCATCCTCGACATCCCGGTCCTGCTGACCGTCGAACTCGGCCGCACCAAGATCGCGATCAAGAATCTGCTGCAGCTCGCGCAGGGCTCGGTGGTCGAGCTCGACGGCCTGGCTGGCGAGCCGATGGACGTGCTGGTCAACGGCTGCCTGATCGCCCAGGGCGAGGTGGTCGTCGTCAACGACAAATTCGGCGTGCGGCTGACCGACATCATCACGCCGGCCGAACGCATCCGGAAGCTCAACAAGTGACCCATTTCCGCTACGTCGCGTCGCTGCCGCTCTGCGCGCCCGCGCTCGCGCGCGCAGCCGACGCCCCGGTATCGGCCGCCGGCAGCCTTTTGCAGGTCTTCGTCGGCCTCGTCGCCGTCCTGCTGCTGATCGCGGCGACCGCCTGGGTCGCCAAGCGCTTCGGCGTCGCGCGGCCCGGCGCGTCGAGCCTGCTGCAGATCGTGAGCAGCGCCTCGGTCGGTGCACGCGAGCGCGTCGTCGTCGTCGAGGTCGGAGAAACCTGGCTTGTCGTCGGCGTCGCGCCGGGCAGCGTCAACGCGCTCGCCACACTACCGAAGGGCACCGTGCCGCCGCAGGCCGGCTCGGGGATCGGACTCGGCTCCCCCTTCGCCGCCCGCCTGCAACAGCTCATCGAAAAATCTCCCTACGGGGACAAGCGTCGTGAAAAGTAAATTATTTCACCGCGTCGCGCAGGCGCTCGTCATGCTGGCCGCGCTCGCCCTTCCGACGTTCGCGCTCGCCCAGAGCGCCGGCCTGCCGGCGTTCACGAGCACGCCGTCGGGCGGCGGCGGCCAGACCTACACGCTCAGCCTGCAGACGCTGCTGCTGCTGACGTCGCTCTCCTTCCTGCCCGCGGCCCTGCTGATGATGACGAGCTTCACGCGCATCATCATCGTGCTGTCGCTGCTGCGCCACGCGCTCGGCACACAGTCGTCGCCGCCGAATCAGGTGCTCATCGGACTCGCGCTGTTCCTAACGCTGTTCGTGATGGGGCCGACCTTCGACAAGATCTACGTCGAGGCATATCAGCCGCTGGCGGAAAACCGCATCCAGATGCAGGAGGCGCTCGACAAGGGCGCCGTGCCGCTACGCGCCTTCATGCTCAAGCAGACGCGCGAGAGCGACCTCGCGCTGTTCGTTAAGATGTCGCGCAGCCCGGCGCCGAAGACGGCCGCCGACATTCCGATGCGCGTGCTGATTCCGGCCTACATCACGAGCGAACTCAAGACCGCGTTCCAGATCGGCTTCGCGGTGTTCATCCCCTTTCTGATCATCGACATGGTCGTCGCCAGCATCCTCATGGCGATGGGCATGATGATGGTCTCGCCCGCGATCGTCGCGCTGCCGTTCAAGATCATCCTGTTCGTGCTCGTGGACGGCTGGAACCTGCTGCTCGGCTCGCTCGCACAAAGCTTTTACTAGGAAATCGCAATGACGCCCGAAAGCGTAATGACCATCGGCCGCACCGCACTCGAAATGACGATCCTGGTCTCGGCGCCGGTGCTGCTCGTCACGCTCGTCGTCGGCCTGGTCGTGAGCGTGTTCCAGGCCGCGACGCAGATCAACGACGCGAGCCTGTCGTTCATCCCCAAGGTGCTCGCCGTGCTCGCGACCTTCGCGCTCGCCGGGCCGTGGATGCTGACCGTAATGACCGACTACATGCGCCGCGTGCTGACCGAACTGCCCGGCGTCGTCGGCTGACGGCGGCGGGCGAAGCTGCCTTGTTCAGCGGCTCGACCCGGGCGGTGCGCGACGCCGTCGAAACGGCGGCGGCAGACGCCCGGCGGCGCGCGCGGCCGAGGCGCCCGGGTTTGGCTCGCCTTCTCCCGCCCTCGCCGCCGCATGTCGCCACCGCAGGCGCGCCGCGATGATCAGCCTTACCGACGCGCAGCTCAACGTCTGGCTGATCAGTTTCATCTGGCCGCTCACGCGCATACTCGGCCTCGTCATGGTGGCGCCGGTGTTTGGCCACCGCGCCGTTCCGGGCCGGGTCAAGATCGGCCTCGGCATCTTCATCGCGCTGATCGCGGCGCCTACACTGCCGCCGATGCCTGCGGTCGGGCTAGGTTCCTGGCACGGCCTGTTCATCCTGGTCCAGCAGTTTCTGATCGGCGTCGCCATCGGCTTCATCATGCGCATCGTGTTCGCGGCCGTCGAAGCCGCTGGCGAAATCATCGGCCTGCAGATGGGTCTCGGCTTCGCGTCGTTCTTCGATCCGCAAAGCGCAGGCCAGACCCTCGTGCTCGCGCGCTTCTTCAACATGCTCGCCGTGCTGCTGATGCTTGCGGTCAACGCACATCTACTGCTCCTCGGCGTCCTCGTCGAGAGCTTCCAGATCCTGCCGATCAGCCACGAGCCGCTCGCCGCGGCGGGATTCCGCAACGTCGCGGCGTTCGGTACGACGATCTTCTCGCTCGGCCTGCAACTCGCGCTGCCGCTGATCGCGATCCTGCTAATGACCAACCTCACGCTGGGCATCCTCACCCGCTCCGCGCCGCAACTCAACATCTTCGCGATCGGTTTTCCGATCACGCTGGGCGTCGGCCTGATCATGCTCGACGTGACCCTGCCCTACTTCGCGCCGCAGTTCGAACAGCTGATCGCGAGCGGGCTGGACGCCGCGACGAGCGTCGTCCGCACCCTGCGTCCTCACTAGGCGCCACGGAAAAGGGTTGAAACAAGGGTGTAGCGAGACACGCGAGGCAAGCCTCGCGCCGAAGGACGGCTCAGAAGCCGAGGCTGTCGAGAAGGTCGTCGACCTGGCTCTGATCGGCGACGACGTCGCTCTTGTGCGGGTTGATCTGCGGCCCGTTGAGAAGCCCGCTGCCGACGCTGACTTCGCGCTTCACTTCCGCCGGGGAATAATCGAGCAGCAGCTGCACCAGTTGCTGCTCGAGGCCGTGCGCGAGTTCGGTCACCTTGCGGATCACCTGGCCGGTGAGGTCCTGGAAATCCTGGGCCATCATGATGTCGAGCAATTGCTGCTTGGTCGAGCTCGTGTCGTTGCGCATGTCGATCAGGCACTGCATGGTCAGCGTCGCCATGTCACGGTAGCCGCTCTCGGAAAAAGGCGCGGCGAGCGTGGCACGCCAGCCCCTGAGCACCTCGTCGGCGCCGGCGTCGATGCGCTCCTGCATCGGAATCGCGGCATCGGTGGCATTGAGCACGCGCTGGGCAGCCTGCTCGGTCATGCGGGCGACGTAGTTGAGACGCTCGCGCACATCGGGGATATCGTTGGTCGCCTTTTCCACGACCTTGTCGAGCCCGAGTTCGCGCAGGCTCTCGTGCAAGGTGCGCGTGATCTGGCCGACCCGCGCCAGCATCTCGTCGTGCTCGCGGTTTTCTCTTTCCGCCGGCGGTAGCGCGACGGCGCTCCCCGGCGGGGCCTCCAGATCGGTGCCGACGAATCGCGTATCCACGTCAGGCGCCTTTTTCGAGTTTTTCGAATATCTTGGTGAGTTTTTCGTCGAGCGTCGCGGCCGTGAAGGGTTTGACGACGTAGCCGTTGGCGCCGGCCTGAGCCGCCGCGATGATGTTCTCCTTTTTCGCCTCGGCCGTGACCATCAGCACCGGCAGTTTGGACAAGGCCGCGTCGGCACGGATGTTCTGCAGCATCGTCAGGCCGTCCATATTGGGCATGTTCCAGTCGGACACGACGAAGTCGAAGCTGCCGGCACGCAACTTGGCGAGGCCGTCGGCGCCGTCCTCGGCCTCCTCGACGTTGGAATATCCCAGCTCCTTGAGCAGGTTGCGCACGATGCGTCGCATCGTGGAAAAGTCGTCAACAACCAAGAATTTGGTGTTCGGGTCGGCCATGCAGTACTCCGTCAGTGAGGCTTATCGTGTTTATAAATAATCGGCACGAGCATAGCAAACTTAAGCCGCTCCGTGCCGCAAAGCGCGCCGCGACGCGGTTTATACGCGCATCGCGCGTTCGCCGTGGGCTGCGAAAAATTCGAGCACGCGGCGCGGCAATTCATGTAGAGGGGCAACCTCGTGCGTCGCGCCAACCGCAATGGCTTCCTTGGGCATGCCGAACACCACGCACGAGGCCTCGTCCTGCGCCAGGTTGTAACCGCCCGCCTTTTTCATCTCGAGCATGCCGGCGGCACCATCCTTGCCCATGCCGGTCAGGATCACGCCGACCGCGTTCTTGCCGGCCGTAAGTGCGGCCGAGTTGAAGAGTACGTCGACCGAGGGACGGTGGCGATTGACCGGCGGACCCTGGTCGAGCTTGGTCATGTAGTTGGCGCCGCTTCTGACGAGCAGCAGATGCGAGTGTCCGGGCGCGAGGTAGGCATGCCCGGGCAGCACACGCTCGCCGCCCTCCGCTTCCTTGACCGAGATCTTGCACAACTTGTCGAGCCGGTTGGCGAAGGAGCGGGTAAAGCCTTCCGGCATGTGCTGCGTGATCAGAACACCCGGGCTGTCGGGCGGAAGCTGCATGAGGAAGTCCTTGATCGCTTCGGTGCCGCCGGTCGAGGCGCCGATGATGATGAGCTTCTCGCTGCTGGTGAGCGGATTGCGCACGGCGGCCAGCGTCGTTCCGCTTTGCCCGCCCTGCGCGTGCGGTGTCCGCGGCTTGATGCGCGCGCGCGCGGCGATACGGATCTTGTCGGCAATGAGATCGGTGTACTCGAGCATGCCGCTCTGGATCGACATCTTGGGCTTGGTGACGAAGTCGACCGCACCAAGTTCGAGCGCCCGCATCGTGATTTCCGAACCCCGTTCGGTCAGCGACGACACCATGACGACCGGCATCGGGCGCAGGCGCATGAGCTTTTCGAGGAACTCGAGGCCATCCATCTTGGGCATCTCGACGTCGAGCGTAAGCACATCGGGATTGGTTTGCTTGATGAGTTCGCGCGCGGCGATCGGGTCGGGCGCGACGCCGACGACCTCCATGTCCGGCTGACTGTTGATAATTTCGCGCATCACCCCGCGGATCAGCGCGGAGTCGTCGACGATCAGTACCTTGATTTTCATTTTTCGTTCCTGCACAGCCGCGGTCGGTCAGAACAGATCGACCTCGCCCGCGACGACGTTGCTCTTGAGGCGGCTCGCGTAATCCTGTTCGCGTTTCACCAGCGTGTAGTTGTTGAGTTGTTTCAGCTTCTTGACCAGCACCCTGCCGGTCCGGGGGAAGAAATAGACCTTGCGCGGATGCACGTCGTTGAGGTCTTCCGCCACGACGCGGATGTTCTCGGCGCGCAGGAAATCGCGCACGAACTGGGCATTACGCTCGCCGACGTTCATGGTCGTGAAACCGCGCAGCACGTTGCCGCCGCCGAATACCTTGGCCTCGAGATTTTCGCGGCGTGCGCCGGCCTTGAGCAGCTGGTTGATCAGCACCTCCATCGCGTAGGCGCCATAGCGCATCGATGCCGAAAGCGGGTTGCCCGGATCGCCGCCGCCGTCGGGCAGCATGAAATGATTCATGCCGCCGATGCCGGAGACGCGGTCTCGGATGCAGGCCGCGACGCAGGAGCCGAGCACCGTGACGATGAGCATGGGCTTGGCCGTGAAGTAGTACTCGCCCGGCAATATCTTGGCCGTCTCGCAGTCGAAATTGCGGTCGTAGTACAGGTTGGTCGCCAGCTGCTCCTCGATCGCCGAGTTCATGCAGGCGTCCCTGTACGGCGATGGCGCGGGTCGAGTTCGTAGACGGTCTTGCCGCGAAGCTTGAACGCGTCGCAGGCGTAGAGAAAGTTCTCGGAATGGCCGGCGAACAACAGGCCATCGGGCTTCATCAAGGGAACGAAGCGCGTGAGGATTTTGCTCTGCGTCGGTTTGTCGAAATAAATCATCACGTTGCGGCAAAAGATCGCGTCGAACGGCCCGTTGATCGGCCACGTGCTGGCGAGGAGGTTGAGCGGTTTGAACGTCACGAGCTGGCGCAGTTCCGGCCGCACGCGCACGAAGCCGGCGCGCTCGCCGACGCCGCGCTGAAAAAAGCGCTTGACCCGGTCGCGGGCCAGCTTGCTGACACGCTCTTCCGGATAGACGCCGGCGGCGGCGGTGGCGAGCACGTTGGTATCGATGTCGGTCGCGACGATCGTCACGGGAGGCGTGAAGCTGTCGTAGACCTCGCACGCGGTCATGGCGAGCGAATACGGCTCCTCGCCCGTCGAACTGGCGGAGCACCAGATCGATGCCGGGCCTTTGAGCTTGCGCAGGTGCTCGGCGAGGATCGGAAAGTGATGCTCTTCGCGAAAGAACGCGGTCAGATTGGTCGTAAGCGCGTTGGTGAACGCCTCCCACTCCTCGCCGTCACATCCGGCTTCGAGACGGTCGAGATATTCCGAGAACGAATTGAGCCCCTTGGCCCGCAGGCGCCGGGCGAGCCGGCTGTAGACCATCTCCTGCTTGCTTTCGGCGAGCGCGATGCCGGCTTGCCGGTAGATCAGCGCTCGTACGCGTGCAAAGTCGCGTGCGGTGAATTCGAATACCTTGACGTTATCGGCTTGGCGTTTGGGTTGGGCGGTCATGTACGGGTAAAGCGATCAGCGCCACCGAAGATGGAACGGGAATTGCGTGGGGCGGAGGGGACAACGGCCCGGTCGGGCCGCGCCCTCCGCGGGTCGCGGCCAGGGCTCGACTCGCTACGCCGCTTGCATTGCGCCGCTCGCTCCGCCCGAAAGCGCCGTGTTCGTTCCGGATGCGAGGGCACGGCCTGCGCCGGGGCGGCGTCCCGCGTCCCGGCCGCTCACGAGTTTGAACGTGTCGACGATGGCCGCGAGTTTGACCGCCTGATCCTGCAGGGTCTCGGACGCGGCCGCGACCTGTTCGACCAGCGCCGCGTTCTGCTGGGTGAGTTCGTCCATCTGCGCCACGGCCTGGTTGACCTGCTCGATCCCGGTACTCTGCTCCTGGCTCGCACTCGCCGTGCCGGCAATGATGTCGGCGACCAGTTGCACCGAGGTCACGATGTCGTCCATCGCGTCGCCCGCCTCGTCGACGAGCTTCCTGCCGGCGTCGACCTGGGCGACCGAGTCGTTGATCAAGGTCTTGATCTCCTTGGCCGCACCCGCGCTGCGCTGCGCCAGGTTGCGCACCTCGGTCGCGACGACGGCGAAGCCTCGTCCCTGCTCGCCCGCGCGCGCTGCTTCGACGGCTGCGTTCAAGGCGAGGATGTTGGTCTGGAAGGCGATCCCATCGATGACGCCAATGATGTCGGAGATCTTGCGCGAGCTTTCCTTGATCGAGCCCATGGTGGTGATCACCTTGCCGACAACCTCGCCGCCGTTTGCCGCGATCTGTGCGGTAGAGGTGACGAGCTGGCTCGCGTGACGCGTCCCCTCGGCGTTCTGCTTGACCGTGCCGGTCAGCTCCTCGAGCGAGCTTGCGGTCTCCTCGAGACTCGACGCCTGCGATTCGGTCCGCGCCGACAGATCCGCGTTGCCTTTGGCGATTTCGGCCGCGCCGTTGCCGACGAGGTCTGTGCTCTGCTTGATCTGGCCGATCAGGAGCTTCATGTTGATCTGCAGCACGCGCAGCGACTGCATCAGTCTGACGAGTTCGTCAGCCCCCCCCGCGACGATGCGGCCGGTGAGGTCGCCCGCGCTCATGCGCTCGATGTCGGCGCGAACGCGGTCGAGCGGTATGACGACGCTGCGATACGACAGGACTGCGAACAAGGCGGCGAGCGGCACGCCGAGCCCTGCGATCCCCATCAGCCAGCCTGTGAACTGGCCGTTGGTCTCGGTCGTCGCAAGCCATGCCAGGACCGCCATCACCACGAAAATGAGCGCCATCGACGACGAAGCGATCGCAAGCAGGGTCTTGAGCGCCGGCGCACGGCGCGCGAAGCAGCGGTCGAGCGACGAGCACTTGATCGCCTTGCCCTCGACGATCCCAAGGCCCTTGTCGCCCGCCTTCACAGCGCGATACACCCGCTCGGCTTCCTTGACCTGCTCACGGTCCGGCTTGCTGCGGATCGAAGCATAGCCGACGGTCTTTCCATTCTCGATGAGCGGTGCCACATCGGCATCGACCCAGTAGTAGTCGCCGTTCTTGCAGCGATTCTTGACCAGGCCGCTCCACACCTTGCCGCTCTGGAGCGTCCGCCAGAGGTCGGCGAAAGCCTCCTCGGGCATGTCGGGGTGACGCACGATGTTCTGCGGCGCGCCGATCAGTTCGGCTTCGCTGAAGCCGCTGACGTCGACGAAATCCTGGTTGACGTAGGTGATGTTGCCGCGCAGGTCCGTTTTCGACACCACGGTTTCGGTATCTTTCAGGACGTATTCGACGTTGGTTACGGGTTGATTGGATCGCATCGTTTTCTTTCTTCCGCAGGGGAGAGTTAACGCTTATTTTTTGATTGATCTGCGACCCGCTCGCGACTGAGCGATCGCTTGCCCTCACTCTCCATATCGGCGGACGCAGCGCGGTTCTGAAGCGCCGGCGAATGAAATCTTGAAACGAAACTGCACGGGTGGCGGGCTTCGACGCCGGCTCTGCGTCAGCGTCCAAAACGTGTTCGAGGTCGTTGACCGGGCAGGTCGAGGTGCCCAGCGCGGACCCGTGCTACGTCATAGCGGAGGGCTCGCACGGGGCACCCGCCACGTCAGACGACGGGCGCCGGGTTCTAAAGGCCGTGGCTCAGAACTCTTCCCAATCGCCGCCGTCGTTGCCTTGGGCGGCTGCCAGCTTCTTCGGGCGTGCGGCCGGCACGGAGGCAGGACGCGGACGGGTCGGCAACGGGGCGACGCGCGGGGCCGACACCGGAACTTCCCGGCGCTGCGCGTATGCACCGTCGAGTCTGAACACGCTGACCGCGTCGGCGAGCTTGGCCGCCTGCTCCTGCAGGCTCTCGGCGGCAGCGGCCGCCTCTTCGACCAAGGCCGCGTTCTGCTGGGTCATCTCGTCCATCTGGCCGACGGCCTGGTTGACCTGCTCGATCCCGGCGCTCTGCTCCTGGCTCGCGGCGGCGATCTCGCTCATGATGTCGGTGACGCGTTTGACCGAGCTGACGATCTCGTCCATGGTCTTGCCGGCTTCGTCGACGAGCTTGCTGCCGGCGTCGACCTTGCCGACGGAGTCTTCGATCAGGGACTTGATTTCCTTGGCGGCACCGGCGCTGCGCTGGGCAAGATTCCTGACTTCGCTGGCGACGACGGCGAAGCCCCTGCCCTGCTCGCCGGCACGCGCCGCTTCGACGGCGGCGTTGAGCGCAAGGATGTTGGTCTGGAAGGCGATGCCGTCGATGACGCCGATGATGTCGGAGATCTTCCGCGAGCTGTCCTTGATGGAGGCCATGGTGTCGACGACCTGGCCGACGACTTCGCCACCCTTGACGGCGACGTCGGCGGTGGAGACGACGAGCTGGTTGGCCTGGCGGGCGTTCTCGGCGTTCTGCCGTACGGTGCTGGTCAGTTCTTCCATCGAGCTCGCGGTCTCTTCGAGGCTCGAGGCCTGCGATTCGGTGCGCGAGGAGAGGTCGGCGTTGCCCGAGGCGATCTCGCGCGAGGCGACGGCGATGGTGTCGGCCGCTTGACGAATGCTGCCGACCGTCACCGTCAGATTTTCGCGCATGCCGTTGATGGCATATAGCAGGCTCGAGTTATCGCCTTTGTCCAGGGTGATCGACCGCGAAAAATTACCCTCGGAGATCGCCTGCGCCATTTCGACGGCGTAGACCGGTTCGCCACCGAGCTGTTTCATGATGTGGCGGACCAGCCAGACAACGATGACGCTTGCGACACCGAGCGCCAACACTACCAGAACGAGCGTGATCGTAAGCATGCGCTGACTGAAGGCGTTCACTTCCGCCTTGGTCTGCTCGACCGCGGCGTTCTTCGCCTTGTTGAGGTCCATGAGGCGAACACGGATGTTGCGCCATACCGGTGTCTCTTCCTCACGGATCGTTGTCATCGCTGCCGCCTGGTCGGCGGCGGCAAGGGACACGATCTTGGCCTGAAGGGGGATCTGCTGTTCGCGGAAGGCGACAACTTCTTGAAGAACTTTAAGATCGGCTGGGGAAGCGGCAGCGAGCACCAAGGCCTCATCGCTCGTTTTCTTGAATCCCGCCGCAGAGTCTTCAAGGTTTTTGTAGGCCGCCTGGTTGGACGGGTCCATCACGATATTGCGCAGCGCCTGGCCCATCTGCAGCCCGTGCGCGTACAAGTTTGTCACGGCGCGCGACAGCGCGAGATCCTGTTCCACAAAGCGGTCGAATCTGTCCTTGTTTCCTTGCATTCCGATCAGTGCGACGCTGATCGCGACGCCGAAGAGCAGGAAAACCAACCCCATGCTTAAAACGATTTTTGACTTCAGCTTCATTTCTATCGAACCCCTGATTCATTCATTGATTAATGACAGTCGCCCTGGATCGCACCGAGCTGCTGTCCATCGGGCCGGGAATACGGAAGCGGCTTCACTTCGCGGAGGCCACCCCGTGCGGCCTCCCGCCGGAGATGAACAGCGATACCGCAGCAACCCGTAGCCCGTCGTCATTGAGAGATACACCTCAGTAGTAGAAATCGGCGCGATTCCGTCTGCCTTGATACCCCACGGCAGGTCATTCGCACCATCGATCCGTAGTCCGTTCGTCGGATGCCTCGGCCCACGAGACGGTCAGAACTCTTCCCACTCGCCGCCGCTTGAACCCTGGATAGCCGCGAGCTTCTTCGTGCGCACCACGGGTGCCGCGGCCGTATGGGTCCGGGCCGGCAGCGCCGCGATCCGCTCGTTCGATGTCAGCTGTTCCGGGCGCTGCGTGTTGACGCCGGCGAGCCTGAACACGCTCACCGCCTCAGCCAGATTGGCCGCCTGGTCCTGCATGGAAGACGCCGCCGCTGCCGCCTCCTCCACCAGGGCGGCATTCTGCTGCGTCACTTCGTCCATCTGGGCGATGGCCTGGTTGACCTGTTCGATGCCGGCGCTCTGTTCCTGGCTGGCCGCCGTGATCTCGCCCATGATGTCGGTCACGCGCTTCACGCTGGCCACGATCTCGTCCATGGTGGCGCCCGCCTGACCGACCAGTTTGCTGCCTATGTCGGCCTTCTCCACCGAATCGCCTATCAGGGTTTTGATTTCCTTGGCCGCACCCGCACTGCGCTGCGCGAGGCTGCGTACCTCGCTGGCAACCACCGCGAAGCCCCGCCCCTGTTCGCCCGCTCGCGCCGCTTCCACCGCCGCATTGAGCGCCAGAATGTTGGTCTGAAACGCGATGCCGTCGATCACGGCGATGATGTCGACGATTTTCCTTGAAGACTCGTTGATCGAGCCCATGGTGTCGACCACTTGCGCGACGACCGCTCCGCCCTTGACCGCCACTTCGCTGGCCGAGACCGCCATCTGATTCGCCTGGCGCGCATGGTCCGCGTTCTGCTTCACCGTCGAGGTGAGCTGTTCCATCGAGGAAGCGGTCTCTTCCAGAGAACTTGCCTGTTCTTCCGTCCGGCTCGACAGATCCAGGTTCCCCGTCGCAATCTCGCTCGAGGCGGTGGCGATGGCGTCGGTGCCGAGGCGTACCTGGCCGACAATCTTCACCAGACTGTCATTCATGTCCTTCAGCGCCTGCAGCAATCGGCCCGTTTCATCCTTGCCTTCCACCTCGATGCGGCTCGTCAGGTCGCCGGCGGCCACCGTCTGCGCAACCTTCACCGCCTGGTTCATCGGGCGCGTGATCGAGCGCGTGATCCAGAACGCGAAGCCGATTCCCATCATGAGCGCCACGATGCTCAAACCGATCAACAGCATCCGGCCGCTTTCATACTGCCGATGGATATTCCCTGCGGTCGCATCGATAGCCTGCTTCTGATAGCGCGCAAGGTCGTGCAGGCTCTCCAGATACGCATCCAGCCTGGGCTTCATGTCTTCATCGACGAACTTCTTTGCGCCCAGAACATTCCCGGCCGCTTTTTCCTTGAGCGCGGCGTCGCGCGCCGCGAGGTAAGCGCTACGCTTGTCCGCGATGGCCGCGAACAGGGCCCTGGATTCCGCGTCCGTGAGCAGCGACTCGAGCTGTTTCTGCAATGCGATGCCGCCCTTGCTGGCCGCGGCACTCGCGTCCACGAAAAATTTTTCGGTTTCCGGATTATTGGTCTTGGCCGCCGCGAGGGCTCTTACCGCATTGGCATTGATGATGCTTTCCCACTCATTGATGATGCGCGCCTTGTGCATTTCATTCTTGACCAGCGAGTCGGTCATCATTCCGACCGTCTGCAGGCGCCAGACGCCAATCACCGCCACCACGACCAACAGCAGCAGGACACTCGCAAAACCCAGCCCGAGCCGAGCGCCGATCTTCAAATTCGTAATTTTCACAATTCCAGTTCCAAAGTTAACCCGTCATGAAAGGGCAACGTTCGAATAATTCGGTTATCCGCTGAAAACCGGCGAATACCGGCAATTACTATTGCGCCCCTCGTCTGCAATGAATTCATTGAATCGAACAAACATTTCCCGAAACTCCATGTCGCTCTTCTCCAAATCAGCCGGATGGCACGATGCGGAGGCGCAAACAGGACCTGCGCAAGGGCGGCCCGGGGCCGCCCCTGACGGGGGATGACGCCTACTTCGTCACCGACCCCAAGGGTTGCATTTCGCGCAGGCCATGCTCTGCTGCCGGCAGCGGATTGACGAGCCGGATACGATTCAGCGGCAGGTTTTCAGGGGTGACCGTTTTGCCTGGCAAGGATTCGATATAGCGCTTCACCACATCGGTGCCATCGAGTGTGCTGCCATCCTCGTCCTTCAGCACGGTGATGTTTTTGGCCGGGACGCGGTTGATCAGATTCGGCACCAGATCGTAATAGTAGCCGGCGACCGTGTAGCGGGCCTGCGGCTCCAGCGGCTGGCCGTTGACGCGGATGTTTGAGACGCGATTCCCCTGGGGCGCCTTCGGATCGAAGTCCGCGGTCAGCCCGCTGTAGCCCGCAGTCCAGCCGTTGACCCAGGTGTTCGTACGCCCTGCCTCTTCCTGCGGCGCGCCCTCCAGGGTCTTCTTGATCTGCGCGCCGGTCAGTTCACCCTTGGCGATCTGCGGTCCGACCGGCATGAAGTGATAGAGGTCTTCAAGCTTGATCGGTCCGGCTCCCACCGTGGTGCCATAACGGAAACCGGTGATGCCGCCGAGCTGCGCGCCCGTCATCACGCGAAACGCGTCGGTCAGGAAATCGTGGGAGCTGCCTTCGGTCACGGCCGGCATCGCCTCATCGCTGAAATTGCTGCGATACAGGGGGACCTTGGTCTGGCCGATCACCGTATCGATCGGATAACGAAGGAACGAGCCGTTGAACGGATTCTTGATCTTTCCAGCTTGGAACTGCGGTCCGGTCACGTAGGGCCGACGCACCGACTGCACGGCCGCGGCGATCGCGGGGTCGGGCTGGAACCGGTCCGTGATGCGATGAGAGACGTATTGCTTGTCGATGACCCGACCCTCTTTCACACGGATGCTCAATTCGCCCACGACCTGGCCGTCCATGCCCTGCTCGACCAGCAGCGTGCCGTGTTTCGACACGACGGGTTTGACCGTGATCTCGTGCTTGTCGGACGACAGAATGACGTCGACGCCCGGAATCCGGTCGGCCAGGGTCAAATTGCCGTGCAGGCCCAGCTCGGAAATGACCACGACCAGATCGACGTCCTGCTCGCGCAGCAGCTTGACGTATTTTTCATACTCCGCTGCACCATTGGTGAACTTCAAACCCTTCGTGATGTTGGGGTCGCCCGCTTGGGGTCCGCGGTCGGAGGTGAATCCCAGAATCCCGATGCGCAGACCGTTGACGGTCTTGATCGTGTAGGGCGCCGCCACGTGCTGTCCGTTCCGCGCTTCGGCGCCGGGGTAGTTGTCGTAGTAGAGATTCGAAATGACCGGGTTCCAGTTGGCCATGGCCGGACGACCGACGAAATACTCGATGAACTTGTCCGCGCCATAGACGAAGTCCCAGTTGCCCGGCGCATAGGCATCGATGCCGAACAGGTTCAGGACATTGATCATCGCCTCGCCCTGGGTGAACAGCGCCTCGGCGCCGCCGTGCAGCGTGTCGCCGGTATTCACCAGCAGCGTCTGCTCCGGTTTGGCCCGGCGGATGTCCTTGATCAACGTAGCGATGCGCGCCACGCCGCCCTCGCTCTGGCCGTTGCCGTCGCTGCGCACATTCGGATGCGGGATCAGATGGCCATGGAGATCCCCCATGTGGATGAGAGTGACCTCGCCAGTGCCGCTTCCTGCGTGCGCCAGTGAAAAAGGCGATAGCGCCGCACATACCGCCACCGCCAGCCGTGTAGACCTGAATTTCACAAAATTCCTTTCGAACTGAATGGGATGCCCGTCAGGGTGGGCATCGGGACCCTGCCCCGCACAGCCGGATTGTGGATCCGGCATGATTCATCGATAGCGTGTCTTCAGAGGCAAACGACTAGAACTCTTCCCAATCGCCGCCGTCGTTGCCTTGGGCGGCTGCCAGCTTCTTCGGGCGTGCGGCCGGCACGGAGGCAGGACGCGGACGGGTCGGCAACGGGGCGACGCGCGGGGCCGACACCGGAACTTCCCGGCGCTGCGCGTATGCACCGTCGAGTCTGAACACGCTGACCGCGTCGGCGAGCTTGGCCGCCTGCTCCTGCAGGCTCTCGGCGGCAGCGGCCGCCTCTTCGACCAAGGCCGCGTTCTGCTGGGTCATCTCGTCCATCTGGCCGACGGCCTGGTTGACCTGCTCGATCCCGGCGCTCTGCTCCTGGCTCGCGGCGGCGATCTCGCTCATGATGTCGGTGACGCGTTTGACCGAGCTGACGATCTCGTCCATGGTCTTGCCGGCTTCGTCGACGAGCTTGCTGCCGGCGTCGACCTTGCCGACGGAGTCTTCGATCAGGGACTTGATTTCCTTGGCGGCACCGGCGCTGCGCTGGGCAAGATTCCTGACTTCGCTGGCGACGACGGCGAAGCCCCTGCCCTGCTCGCCGGCACGCGCCGCTTCGACGGCGGCGTTGAGCGCAAGGATGTTGGTCTGGAAGGCGATGCCGTCGATGACGCCGATGATGTCGGAGATCTTCCGCGAGCTGTCCTTGATGGAGGCCATGGTGTCGACGACCTGGCCGACGACTTCGCCACCCTTGACGGCGACGTCGGCGGTGGAGACGACGAGCTGGTTGGCCTGGCGGGCGTTCTCGGCGTTCTGCCGTACGGTGCTGGTCAGTTCTTCCATCGAGCTCGCGGTCTCTTCGAGGCTCGAGGCCTGCGATTCGGTGCGCGAGGAGAGGTCGGCGTTGCCCGAGGCGATCTCGCGCGAGGCGACGGCGATGGTGTCGGTGCCGTGGCGGACTTGGCCGACGATATCCGCGAGGCTCACGTTCATGTCCTTCAGGGCCTGCATCAACTGGCCGGTTTCGTCCTGGCTCTGCACTTCGATTTTCTGCGTGAGGTCGCCCGCTGCGACGCTTTCCGCAATGCGCACCGCTTGGTTCAAAGGACGCGTGATCGCGCGTACTAGCCACACGCCAGTCAAGCCGGCGAGTAGCACGCCGGCGACGATCGCGAATACCGAAATATTGCGCACCATGACGAAGCGCGACTGTGCGGCCGCAAACTCCGACTGGGCGAGCTTGAGCTGAGACGCGATGAGGGCTTCCGCGTTGGCCCGCACGGCCGGGTAGGTCTCTCTCATCGGCCCCTGCAGAATTTCGCCGGCTTGCTGAAAGTCGTGCGCGCTCAACGCGGCAAGCACGGGAACCACGCCCTCGCGCCCATACTTCTGTCGGCTCGCGCTGAATGCGTCCGCGAGCGCCTTTTCTTCGGAGCTCAGGTGCGAGGCGAGGAAGGTCTTCCAGATGCCGTCGATTTCCGTGATTGTGTTTTTGATGTCGTTGACGCGTTGGTCAACGACCGCGGAATCGTCCGGGAATGCCGAGAGCTGGCCGGCGACGGCCTCGCCGACGATGATCTGGCTGCCGTTCATCAGCGCGTTGATGCGCTCCAGGTGCCCCAGCCCGACAACCCTGTCTTCATAGACGGTTTTAAGCGACCCATTCGTGGCGCTGAGGCTGACAAGGCCAAGCCCTCCAATGGCGGTCAGCAGAATGGATAAAAAACCGATCACGAAGACCAGCCGTGACTTGATGCTCAGGTTCGCTAACATTTCCATAGCCTTTCTGAAAAACGACTCCCGGACCGAGGCTTTTGGGCTCTACTTATTTTTATTTGCGTGCTTCATATTTCCAGCTTCAGGCTGCCAATTTGTCGATCAGGCCCATTTCGGAGCTCGACATGAGCTTGTCGATATCGACCAGGATCAGCATGCGGTCGTCGAGCGTGCCGAGACCGATCAGATAGTCGGTATCGAAAGTCGTCCCGATTTCCGGAGCAGGCTTGACCTGCTCGGGCGCCAGCGTCATGACGTCCGAAACGCTGTCGACCACCATGCCGACGACGCGGCCACCGATGTTCAGGATGATCACGACCGTGAACTGGTCGTAGGTGGGCTCGCCGAGGTTGAACTTGATCCGCATGTCGACGACCGGGACGATCGTTCCGCGCAGGTTGACGACCCCCTTGATGAAGGCCGGCGCATTGGCGATGCGCGTAACCGGCTCGTAGCCGCGGATCTCCTGCACACGCAGGATGTCGATGCCGTATTCCTCACGCCCGAGCGTGAAGGCGAGATATTCGTTGCCGTCACCTTCCGCTTCGGTCGGCGCGCTGGACGGGGTTTGCATCGGGAGAGTCATGGATTGCATCCTTCTGGAGTATCAGGAATAAATGGGATCCGCGTTGAGCTGGTGGCTGGAACGCAGCAGCGCAGAGACGTCGAGGATCAGCGAAACACCGCCGTCGCCAAGGATGGTGGCGCCGGAAATGCCCGCCACCCTGCGGAAGTTCGATTCGAGGTTCTTGACCACGACCTGCTGCTGGCCGACCAAGCTGTCGACGAGCAGCGCCGCTTTCTTGCCTTCGGATTCGAGAATGACGATGATGCCGCGCGCGGCGTCGTCGAAGCTCGGCTCGATCGCGAAGATCTGGTAGAGCGGAATCAGCGGCAGATACTCTTCGCGCACCTTGACGACCTTGCCCTGGCCGGCGATTTCCTTCACGTCGGCGGCCGCCGGCTGAAGGGACTCGATGACGTAGCCGAGCGGCAGGATATAGACCTCGTCGCCGACCTTCACCGACATGCCATCGAGGATCGCGAGCGTGAGCGGCAACGAAATCGCGATCGTCGTGCCGGTACCGGGCACCGACTGGATTTCGACGTTGCCGCCCATCGCCGTGATATTGCGCTTGACGACGTCCATGCCGACGCCGCGTCCCGAGACGTCGGTCACGAATTCGGCCGTGGAAAATCCGGGGGCAAAAATGAGCTGCCAGACTTCGCTGTCGGGCATCGCGTCGGACACCGGAATACCTTGCTGCCGGGCCTTGGCGAGTATCTTTTCGCGATTGAGGCCGCCGCCGTCGTCGGTCACCTCGATGACGATGTTGCCGCCTTGATGGGCCGCCGACAGGGTCAGCTTGCCGCTTTCGTTCTTGCCGCTCGCGCGCCGTTTTTCGGGCATCTCGATGCCGTGGTCGACGCTATTGCGGACGAGATGGGTCAGCGGGTCGACGATGCGCTCGATCAGGCCCTTGTCGAGTTCGGTCGCGGCGCCGCGCGTGGCGAACTCGACCTTCTTGCCGAGCTTGGCCGCCAGGTCGCGCACCATGCGCGGGAAGCGCGAGAACACATAGTCCATCGGCATCATGCGGATCGACATCACCGCTTCCTGCAGGTCCCGGGTGTTACGGGCGAGCTGGCTCGCGCTGTTGAGCAGTCGCTCGTGGACGATGGGATCGAGCGCGTTGATGCGCTGCTCGATCATGGCCTGGGTGATGACGAGTTCGCCGACCAGGTTGATCAGCTGGTCGACTTTTTCGACGCCAACGCGGATCGATGAAGATTCGGCGCTGACGCCCTCCTTGTCGGTCGCGCGCCGAGCGGGAGTTCTGGCCTCACCAGCCTCCACACTGGCAGACGACGCAGCGGCAGACCCCGGCGCCACCGCGGGCGCCTCGGTCTTGGCCTCTTCGAAAATTCCGTAGCCCGGATCGGCGTCGGCCGTCGCCGCAGCAGCAGGCGCAGCCGGCGCGGGCTCGCTGCTGCCATGGGTGATCTTGAGATCGTCCGGGTCGAGCACGAAGGAACAGATCGCGACGATGCTGTCGACGCCTTCGCTCGTGACGAGGGTAAAGGCGACCCGCTTGTCGGCCAGCGTCTCCTGCGTGACGGTGCCGAGCAGGCCGAGTTCGACGGCGAGCGCGTCGACGTCGCGCTGCGGCACCTCGGGCATTTCGATCCGGAAACGGTAGTTTCCGTCGGCGTCCGCCACAGGCGCGGCGGACGGCGGGGGGACCTCCGCAGGCGGCTGCGCCACCGTCTCGATCACCGGCACCTCGGCAAGAATCCCCTGGGACAGGGCCTTCAGCCGCTGGCAAACCGAATCGACCGACGACTGGTCGACGCCCGCGCCGTGGTGATGGCCTTCCATCTGCATCGCGAGGATGTCTTTCGCCACCAGAAAGGCGTCGACGTGCTCTCCGGTCAGCGCCATTTCGCCCTTGCGAATGCGGTCGAGCAGGGACTCGAGCATGTGGGTGACTTCGGTGATGTCGGTGAAGCCGAAGGTCGCGGCGCCGCCCTTGATCGAATGCGCGGCGCGGAAGATCGCGTTGAGGTCCTCGCTGTCGGGTGCCGCCACGTCCAGAGCCAGCAGCAGCTTCTCCATTTCGGCGAGGAGCTCGTCGGCCTCGTCGAAAAAGACCTGGTAGAACTGGCTCATATCAATAGTCATCTGGGACTCCGTCTTTCGTTCTCTCGAGGGCTGCGCGTTCGTCGCGTCAGCCGATCAGTTTCTTCACCACTTCGGTCAGGCGCGCCGGATCGAAGGGCTTGACCAGCCAGCCGTTCGCGCCCGCGGCACGCCCCATCGCCTTGATGTCGTCGCCCGATTCGGTCGTCAGCATCAGGATCGGCACGCTCTTGTAGTTCGCCATGCCGCGTAGCGCCTTGATCAGGGTCAGGCCGTCCATGCCGGGCATGTTCTGGTCGGTGAGGACCAGGTCGACCTTCTGCTGCTTCGCCTTCTTCAGGCCGTCCTCGCCGTCGACGGCCTCGATCACGCCGTAGCCGGCCGCCTTCAGACTGAAGGACAGCATCTGACGCAGCGACCCCGAGTCGTCTACTGCAAGTATTGTTTTCATCCTTATTGCTCCTGCTGCGTTCTTTGCCGCGCATGCGCGACGGTTCATAAGCTCAAAAAAGGTCGATGTCGCCGCTTTCCATGTGGCGCTGTTTTACGCTGCTCCGGGTCACGCGGGGCAGTTCGGTGCCGTGGACGCCGACCCGTTCGCTGATGCTGTCGAGCAAGGCCAGCATCTCTTCGCTGCCGCTCTCGGGCAACGCCGTGCTTCCGTCGGCGCCCAGCGCGCCGAACACGTCACGCAGCCCGGCGAGATGCTGCACCATGCGTCCGATGAGCTGGCTCGTCATGTCCTGGAACTGCAGCCCGGTCACTGCCGCGCCGACGTGCTGGCTGATTTCATCGCGCAGCGCTTCGAGCCGTGCCGCCTGCTCAGGGCCGGCTACGCCCGAGGCGAGCACGCCATTGAGCGCTTCCTGCTGCAGCCCGATCGTCTGGTGAATCGCCATGAAGCTCGCGCACAGCTTTTTGATCGCCTCGTTGAGCAGCGCGTCGACCTGCACCAGATCGCGCTCGACCTCGGCGAGATGCTGGTCGCCGTGCAGCGAGACGCCCGCGAGCAGCCGCACGAGCTGGGCTTTCGTCGCGTCGTTCGACAGGGAATCGGGAGGGCGCACGGGGCGTTTCAGATGAAGTTGAACAAGGACAGGCCGGAGGTCTTGACGAACGATTTCTGCGCGGCTTCGAGCGTAAGTTGCTGCTTCGACAGTTCGGTGAGTGCCTGCGTGTAATCGAGGTCCTGGAGGCCCGAGAGGATTTCGCTGTACTGGAGATGGCGGTCTTCGCCTGCGCTGTCGAGCGCGTCGATCTCCTGCAGACGCGATCCGACCGAGGCGCGCACGGTCAGCACGTTGTCGAGCGCGAGGTCGATCTTGCCGTTGGCCGTTTCGAGTCCCGCGGTGAGGCCTGCCGTACCGGGGGTCTCGAGCACGGCAATGAGGTCGTTCAAGGTCTGGAAGACATCCTGACCGCCGCCCTGGAATATGGCCTGCCCGGAGTGCGACACGGCGAGCTGGCGGGTCGTGTCGACCTGCATCAGCCGTTGCCCGGCGTCGCCGTTGTAGGTGACGGCATTGCCCGCATTTTTGCTGAAGGGCGGGGTCGCGGTCTGAAAGCCCGAGAACAGGTAGTTGCCCTGCGCGTCACGGCTGTTGGCCATTCCGAGCAACTGCTCGAAGCGCCCCCGGAGCTCGGTCGCCATGTAGCCGCGTTCCATGTCGCCGAGCGTCCCGTTGCCCGCGGCGACGATCGTCGTCTTCACGTCCTGGAGCAGTTCGGTCACGCCCGTGAGCGAGCCTTCGACCGCGGCGAGCGAACTTTTCGCATAGTCGCGGTTGACACCGTACTGGCTGTTCATCGACTGCGACTGCGTGACTTCGAGCGCACGCGCCGCGGCGACCGGATCGTCGGCCGGCGTGAGCACGCGGCGGCCGGTTGAAATCTGCTGCTGGGTCTTGACCATGTCCGACTGCAGTTCGCTCAGACGGGCGGCGCCGGCTTCGAACAGGGTTTGGGTGCTGATGCGCATGGTGAAGTCCTCTTACCTGCCGATCGTGAGCAGCGCGTCGAACATTTCGCTCGCGACCTGCATGACCTTGGCCGCGGCCTGATAGGCCTGCTGGTAGCGCAGCAGGTTCGTCGCCTCTTCGTCGAGGTTGACGCCGGACTCGTTCTGCAGCGCGGTCGTCGATTCCGACAGCAGCTTGCCCGCGGCGCTGCTCGTCACTTCGAGCTCGCGGGTCTTGTTGCCGATCTGGCTAACGAATTGCGAATACGCGCCCTGGTAGCTGATCGTGCCGTTGCCGAGCGTGTTCGCGCTCTGCAGGCCACCGAGCAGCAGCGCGTTGCGGTTGTCCCCGACGCCGTTGGTGTTCGGCTCCACGGTGAAGCTGTCGTTGTCGGCGGGCGTGCCGCTGAGCGTGAAACTGATGCCGCCGAAGCTGATTGTCGCGCCCGGCGCATAGGTGGTAGAAAAACCTGCACCATCGCTGAGGGTGTTGGTGAGAGCGTCGTAGGTCAGCGTCACCGGCGCACCGAGCGGCATGGCCGGATAGGTCGAATCGACCGTACCTGCGCTGATTGCCCCCGATCCGGTATTGGTGTTTGCAGCCGCAGTACGAATCGGCGCCGCGGCGGCGATCTTGGCGGGGTCGGTGATGGCGACGGCGAACTGGCTCGCCCCGGCGACAGTCGGCCGGATCAGGAAACTGTCTCCCGCCGCCGCCGTACCGCTCAAGCTCAAGGTGACGCCGTCGACGGTCTGTCCGTCGACGACGGTCCAGCTCGCCCGGTCGGACACGCGCGTCAGCGTGTAACTGCTGCCGTCGTATTGCAGGCGGTAGTCGCTCGTCGTCAGCGCGCCGACGTCGCTGATGCTTGCCGCGACCGCGGCGGTGCTCGTGCTGGCGTTGTTTGTGTTCGCGGTGACGACGGGACCGGCCGTTGTGAAGAATTCGCCGCCTGCCGCGCCGTTGAGGTCGATGCCCAACCGATGTTGCGCGTTGAAGCTGCTCGCGAGCCCGATCGCGACCCGCCCGAGCGCGTTTTGTGCGGGCTCGAGCGTCCGGGTACGAAATTCCACCAACCCGCCGAGCTTGCCACCAACCAGACCCGACTCGCCGACGATCGAGACGCTGCCGTCGCTGGCCTGATAGGCGACCTCGATGCGCTCGGGATTGGTCGGCGACGCCATCGTGCTCAGGCGCGACGTCGTGCCGCCCACGACGAGCGGCTGGCCGTTGCCGATGAACACGTTGTAGGCACCGTCGCCCTGCTTGACGACGGTCGCCTTGATTTCCTTGTTGAGGTCGAGGATCAGCTGGTCGCGCTGGTCGAGCAGGTCGTTGGCGGGCTGGCCGCTCGCACGCTGGGCCTTTCCGATTGCGTCGTTGAGCCGTGCGATCTGCTCGGCGTAGGTGTTGATGACGTCGACGCTCGACACGATCTGGCTGTTGACGCCCTGCTCGATCTCGTCGAGCCGGCCCGCCAGACTGTTGAAGCGCGACGCCAGCGCCTCGGCCGAGGACAGCGCGGCCTGGCGCGAAGGCATCGCCCCAGGGTTGGCGGCCAGCTCCTGGATGCCGCTGAAGAAATCCTGCAACGACGGCGACAAGCCCGACGCGGGATCGGCCAGCAGGTTGTCGATCTGCTTGATCTGCGCGTAATAGCTGTCGAGCCCGCTTTTCGACGCCTGCGCGGTCTGGACCTGCACGCCGAGGTATTCGTTGTAGACGCGCTTGACCGTCTCGATCTGCGTGCCCTGCCCCATGAAGCCGAAACCGAAATTCTGCGGCAGCGCAGCGCCCTGCACGACGACCTGGCGGCTGTAACCTGGCGTCGACGCGTTGGCGATGTTATGGCCGGTCGTACTCAGGCCCGCCTGTGCGGCGGCGAGCGCGCTCTGTCCAATGCCGAGAATGCTGGTAGCCATCTATAGGGTTGCGAAAGGGTTGGGGAAAACGATACGAATCCACTCGATAGCTGAATCGGTTGCCGGGGCTGTTTCTTGAGTCACGCGGTGTCGAGCATCCGGATCACGCCCACGAGCTTGCTCGCGTAGGCGGGGTCGGTCGCATAGCCTGCCTGCTGCAGGCCGTGGGCAAAGCCCGCTGCGTCGTGCCCGGACGCGACGACGTCGGCGTAGCGCGCGTTGTTGCGCAGCAGCCGCGCGTAGTCGCGGAAGGAATCGGCGTAGGAGTCGTAGGCGCGGAAGCGCTCGACCTGCTTCTGCGGCCGGCCGTCGACGTACTCGGTCGTGACGACGTCGACGCTGCGGCCGGTCCAGCCGGGGCCCGCCTTGATGCCGAAGAGGTTGTGGCTGTTGCGGCCGTCGGCGCCGCGGATTTCGCTACGACCCCAGCCGGTCTCGAGCGCGGCCTGGCCGAGCATGAAGCGCGCGGGAATGCCGCTGCTGGCACTCGCGGCTTCGGCGTGGGGCGCCAGGCGCTGCACGAAGGCCTGCACGTGCGCCGGCGCATCCCCGCCCCGGGTCAGGCCGGGCGCTTGCTGCGGCGGTGCCGGCGCAGGAACCGGCGCGAGCGCGGGCCCCGGCTCGCTGAGGCCGCCGGCGGGGCCGGGCGCCTGGGCAGCAAGCGCCGTCGAAAGCTGGCGCACCATGACGTCGGCGAGACCGATGCCGCGGCTCGCCAGATTCTGCGTCAGCTGCTGGTCGAGCATGGAGGTGTACATGCGCGTCTGTTCGCTGTCGAACATGCCGTCCTGCGGCGTCGCCTCGCGCATGCTCTTCATCAGCATGTTCATGAAGACCGCCTCGAACTGGCGCGCGGCGGCCTTCAGCGCTTCGGGCGACGACTGTCTGGCGTCGAGCTTGAGCTGGTTGACGCCCTGGACGTCGAGCGCGAACTTCGAGGAAAGGTCGGCGCCGCCGATGCTCACTCAGATCACCTCGAGTTCGGCACGCAGCGCGCCCGAAGCCTTTAGGGCCTGCAGGATCGCGAGCAGGTCCTGCGGCGTCGCGCCGATCGAATTGAGCGCCTTGACCACGTCGGCGAGCGACGCACCGCCCTTCAGCATCATGACTTCGCCGGGCTGCTGGCGAATCTCGATCTGCGACTCCGCCGCGACGACGGTTTCGCCGCGACCAAACGGCGCGGGCTGGCTGATCACGGGTGCGGTGCTGATCACCACCGACAGATTGCCGTGCGAGACCGCGCTCGGGTCGAGCGTGACCGTCTGGTTCATGACGACCGAACCGGTGCGCGCGTTGATGATGACCTTAGCCATCGCCTGGCCCGGGCTGACCTCGAGGCCCTCGATCGCGCCGAGAAAGGCGACGCGTTCACTCGCGCCGAGCGGCGTCTTGACGGCGACCACGCGCGCGTTGAGGGCACGCGCGGTGTCCGCGCCGAAGCGCGCGTTGACCACGTCGACGACGCGACTGGCGGTCGTGAAGTCGCTCTGCCGCAGTTCGAGGTTGATGCTGCCGGATTCGCCGAGCGCGGTGGCGACCGTGCGCTCGACCGTCGCCCCGGCCGGTATGCGGCCGACGCTCAAATGGTTGACCTGGACCTTGCTGCCGTTCGCGGACGCGCCCGCGCCGCTGACGACGAGGCTGCCCTGCGCCATCGCGTAGACCAGACCATCGGCGCCTTTGAGCGGCGCCATCACGAGCGTGCCGCCGCGCAGGCTCTTGGCGTTGCCGATCGACGAGACGGTGACGTCGATAGCCTGTCCGGCCTGGGCGAAGGGCGGCAGATCGGCGGTCACCATCACGGCGGCGACGTTCTTCAACTGCATGTTGATGCCAGGCGGCAGGTTGACGCCCATCTGCGTCAGCATGTTGGCGATGCTCTGCGTCGTGAAAGGCGTCTGCGTGGTCTGGTCGCCCGTGCCGTCGAGGCCGACGACGAGGCCGTAGCCGAAGAGCTGGTTGGCGCGCACGCCCTGGATCGCGGCGATGTCCTTGATGCGCTCGGCATGAGCGGCGCCAGAGAGCACCAGCGCGGCCAACACGAAGAAATGCGGCAGCTTCATGCGGTCCCCTTAAAGCGGAATGAAACTGAGGAAGAAGCGCCCGAGCCAGTTCATGACCTCGGCCTTGTCGAATTTGGCGCTGCTGCGGTATTCGATGCGCGCGTCGGCGACCTTGGCCGACGAGACCGTGTTGCCAGCCTGGATCGTGTCGGGCTGCACGACGCCCGACAGGCGGATGTACTCGGTGCCCTTGTCGAGCCCGATCTGCTTTTCGCCGGCGACGACGAGGTTACCGTTCGGCAGGACCTCGATCACGGTCACCGTGACGTTGCCGCTGAAGGTGTTGCTCGAGTCGAGCGCCGACTCGTCTTCATACTCGGCCGACGCTTCGGCGTTGATGCCAAGGCCCTGGAACATCTTGAGCGGAAGCTTGGCGACGCCACCGACCGACGCGTCGACCGCACTGGTCTTCGACGCGCTCGACGAGGCCTCCTTGCCGGCCCGGGTGCGCTCGTTGATGACGATCGTGAGCACGTCGCCGACGTGACGGGCACGCCGGTCCTCGAACAGCGGCCGATAGGTCGCTGCCTGGTAGATCGCGCCGTTGGTCGCTGGCACCGCGGCAGGTGCCTGCGGCCGCGCGGTCGTCGGCCGCTCGACGATGGTCGACGGCGTCGTGCCGCAGGCCGCGAGGCCGAGCAGCAGTCCGAGCATTGCGATTGCGCGCGTCGTCTTCATGGCGTGACTCAGAGCTGGGTCAGACGCTGCAGCATCTGGTCGGAAGTCTGGATCGCCTTGCTGTTGATTTCATAGGCGCGCTGCGTCTGGATCATGTTGACGAGCTCCTCGACGACGTTGACGTTCGACGTCTCGACGTAGCCCTGATTGAGCAGTCCGGCGCCGTTGCTGCCGGGCGCACTCGAACTGGGAGTGCCCGAGGCGGCGGTCTCCGCGTACAGGTTTTCGCCCAGGCTCTGCAGGCCGGCCGGGTTGACGAACATCGCGAGCTGCAGCGTGCCTATCGTGACCGGGGTCGCCGAACCCGGTTGCGTCACCGAGACGGTGCCGTCGCGGCCGATCGTCAGCGTCTGGGTATCAGCAGGAATCGTGATCGCGGGCTGCACCGCATAGCCGCTCGCCGTGACGAGCTGACCGTTGGCGTCGGCCATGAAGGAGCCGTCCCGCGTGTAGGACGTGGTGCCGTCCGGCATCAGGACCTGGAAGAAACCGTTGCCCTGGATCGCGACGTCCTTGGCGTTGCCGGTCTGCTGCAGGTTGCCCTGGGTGAAGATGCGCTCGGTCGCGACCGGCTTCACGCCCGTGCCGATCTGCAGGCCCGACGGCAGCTGGGTCTGCTCGGACGATTGCGCGCCGGGCTGGCGGATCGTCTGGTAGAGCAGGTCCTCGAACACGGCGCGCGCGCGCTTGAAGCCGCTCGTGCTGACGTTGGCGAGGTTGTTGGAAATCACGTCCATCTGCGTCTGTTGCGCATCCAGACCGGTCTTGGCAATCCATAGCGAGCGAATCATCTCGGCTCCTTCAATTGGTCGAAAGGCGTTGCCGCCGGGCTCAGCTCATGCTCAGCAGCTGGGCTGCCTTGCTGTCGTTGTTCTCGGCGTGCTGCAAGAGCTTCATGTGCATGTCGAACTGGCGCGCAAGCGAAATCATGTTGACCATCTCGTCGACGACGTTGACGTTGGACGACTCGAGCGCCCCGCCGATCAACGCGACTTTCGGATCGACGTCGGCCGCGCCGCCGTCCTTGAGGCGGAACAGGCCGTCGTCACCGCGCACGAGATCGCCTGCCGGCGGGTTCACGAGCTTCATGCGCCCGATCGACGTCAGGCCTGTCGCCGCCGAGCCGTCGGGCACGAGCGAAATCGTGCCGTCCTTGCCGACCGCGACGTTACGGCCTGGCGGGATCGAGAGCGGTCCGCCGTCGCCCATCACCTGAAGCCCGTCGCGCGTCAGCAGCACGCCGTTCTCGTCGAGCTTGAGGCTGCCGTTGCGCGTGTAGGCCTCGCTGCCATCGGGGGCCTGCACCGCGATCCAGCCGTCGCCCTGCACGGCCATGTCGAGTTCGCGCCCGGTGTGCTGGATCGCGCCGGAGCGGAAGTCGCTGCCCGTGGTCGAGTCGACGACGAAGGCCCGCGTCGGCAGGATCGCGCCCTGCACCGGCACCGCGCGGAACTGGTCGATCTGTGCGCGAAAGCCCGTCGTCGTCGCGTTCGCGAGGTTGTGCGAAGTCGTCGCCTGCTGCTCGAGCGCGTGCTTGGCGCCGGTCATGGCGGTGTAGATCAGACGGTCCATACGGTCCCCCTAGTGCGGCACGTGGTTAACGCAGATTCACCAGCGTCTGCAGCACGGCGTCCTGCGACTTGATCGTCTGTGCGTTCGCCTGGTAGACGCGCTGCGCCGTGATCATGTTGACGAGTTCGGCGGTCAGGTCGACGTTCGAATCCTCGACCGCCGAGGACTGCAGCACGCCGAGCCCGCCGGAGTCGGGCGTGCCGACCAGCGGCGTGCCCGAGGTCGCGGTCTCGGTCCACAGGTTGTTGCCCATCTGCTGCAGGCCGTTCGGGTTCGCGAAATTCGCGAGCACGACCTGGCCGAGCACGGCCGACTGGCCGTTGGTGTAGCGGCCGAGGATCGTGCCGTCGGCGCCGATGTTGAAGCCGGCCAGGCGGCCCGAGGTGTAGCCGTCCTGGTTGAGCGTGTTGACGCTGAAGGCCGAACCGAACTGCGTCGTGCCGGTGAAGTCGAACGCGGCCGTGATCGGATTGGCGCCGGTCGTCACCGGCGCGGTCACGGTGAACTGGCCACCCCCGGTCAGTGCGCCGCTGCCGTTGAACGTGAGCGTACTCACGGGCGTGCCGGCGGCCGGAATCGGCGTCCCGTCGCTAGCCGCATAGACGTTCCAGGTGCCCGCAGCCGTCTTGACGTAATAGGTCTGCAGCGTGTGCTGATTGCCGAGGCTGTCGTAGACCGAGGCTGCGGTCGAGCTGTGGTAGGTGGTCGGATCGTTCATGTCGAACGAGGCCGCTGGCAGCGCCGTTCCGGTCGAGTCTAGGTTCAGCACGGCATTGACTTCGCTGGTGGCCTGTGGCGTGAGGTCGGCCGTGTTGATCGCGAGCGGCGCCGGGGCGCCGGTCGAGAGGACACCCGAGGCGTTCGCCGTGTAGCCGGTGAGCTTGCCGCCGGTCGGATTGACGATGTAGCCGTTCTTGTCGAGCTGGAACTGGCCGTTGCGCTGGTAGGCGATCTCGCCGCCGTTGTCCATGCGGAAAAAGCCACCGCCGTTAATCGCCATGTCGAGCGGATTGTTGGTCGAGGTGATGTTGCCCTGCGTGAACTGCTGAGCGACCTGCGCGACCTTGACGCCGATGCCGATGCTCGAGCCGCCCGCGCCGGTCAGCGAGTTGGCGTAGACGTCGGCAAACTGTGCCTGCGACTGCTTGAAGCCGACCGTGCTGGCGTTGGAGACGTTGTTGCCGATGACGTCCAGATTTTTGGCGGCGGCGTTGAGGCCGCTCAAACCCTGCTGAAAACTCATGTTGTGCTCCTTGTTGTGGTGACCGGCAGCCTGCTGCCGCCTTGCGGGATCAGAAGATCTCTCGAATGTCGGCGTAGCCGACGCTGCCGTTTCCTGCCAGATTGAGTTGCACGCCCTCGCTGTTCTGCGACACGCTGTTCACCAGGCCGACGTTGAGCGCGATGCTGCTCTGCGCCTGACCGCCTTGCACGGCGCTGACCTTGAAGCTGTAGGCGCCGGCCGGTGCGACGGCGCCGCTGCCCGTCAACCCGTCCCAGGCGACGACGTTGACACCCGCATCGCGCGGGCCGAGGTCGACGCTGCGAACAAGGTTGCCGCCCGCATCATGGATGTCGAGCGTGACCTTGTCGGCCGGTCGCGTCAGTTCGAATCCCATGAGGTTCTCGAGCTGGCCCGGACCGACCGCATTGCCCGGCACGAGCACGGCGTGACCGATCAGGTTGGCCGCCTGCGACATCTGGCTCGCGCCCATGCTCGATGCCAGCGCTTCGAGGCTCTTGTTCATGTTCTCGATGCCCTCGACCGTCGACAGCTGCGCCATCTGGCTCGTGACCTCGGCGTTGTCGAGCGGATTGAGCGGATCCTGGTTCTTCATCTGCGCGACCAGGAGACTCAGGAAGCGGTCCTGCGTGTCGCTCGACCCGCTTTTTGAAGTCTTGGCCGCTTCGGCGCCGAACAGGCTGCCGACCGAGCTCGCGTCTTGTACCGTACTCATGGTGTGTCCTCGTGAGGGTTTCAGGCGGGTCAGCTGCCCAGGTTCAGCGTCTTCAGCAACAGCGTCTTGGTGGTGTTCATCATCTCGACGTTGGACTGGTAGGAGCGCGACGCCGAAATCATGTTGACCATTTCCTCGACGACGTTGACGTTGGGCATCGTGACGTAGCCCTTGTCGTCGGCGAGCGGGTTCTTCGGGTCGTAGACCGTTTTCATCGGCGACGGATCGTCGATGACGGCGGCGACGTTGACCCCGGTCGCGCCGTTATCGCCAACCGGTGCCGCGGCGAACACGACCTGTTTGGCCTTGTAGGGCTGGCCGTTCGCGCTGGTCGCGCTGTCGGCGTTGGCGAGATTGCTGGCGACGGTGTTGAGCCGCTGCGACTGGGCGTTCATCGCCGAGCCGGCGACGTTGAAGATGTTGAAGAGGGACATGACGCCTCCTTATCCCTGGATCGCGGCCAGAAGGCCCTTGATCTGCTGGTTGAGCCGGGTCAGGTTGAACTCGTACTGGATCGCGTTTTCGGCGAACGCCGCACGCTCGGCGTCGACGTCGACCGTGTTGCCGTCGACGCTGCCCTGCGCCGGGGTACGATATAGCAGCCCCGCGTCGGAGCCGCCGGCCTTGCCTGCCAGGTGACCCGGCGCCGTCGTCGCGAGCGCCGTACCGCCCGTCTGCGTACCCTGCAGCGCACCTTGCAGCGCAGTCTTGAAATCGAGGTCGCGCGCCTTGTAATGCGGCGTGTCGGCGTTGGCGATATTGGACGCCAATACCTGCTGGCGCTGGTCGCGGACGCGCAGCGCCTGGGTATGGAAATTCAACATCTCGTCGAGCCGGTTCAGCATGGTCGTCCCCTCATCCGGGCCGCAGGCCCTTTTACGATGACTGCATCCTAGACACGCCCCTGTCCATCCAATCTAACGATAAGCGGCAAAAAGGCCCCTCATTTCCCCCCTTGCGAAACGGCCTGGCTTCCTAGAATGCTCGGTGTGGAAAGCCGAGGAGGCATCGAGATGGCGAGCGCATCATCTTCCGTGGGCAAATGGCTGCGCGCGACCGCGGCGGCCGTCGCGGCGTGCGGGCTCGCCGGCAACGCGAACGCTGCGGCGCAGCAGGACCCGGCGGCCGTGCAGGCCCAGGCCGAACGTTTTCTGAAAATGCAGAGCAGCGGCCTGCCCGGGACGCTGACCGTCGAGGTCAAGCCGCCGCGTGCGGCCCTACCCGCGTGCGCGAGCCTCGAGGCGTTTCAAACGGCCGGGGCCCGCAGCATCGGTCGCACGACCGTCGGCGTGCGCTGCCTCGCGCCGCAAAGCTGGACGGTCTACCTGGGGGCCGACGTGCGGCTGATCGCGGCCTATGCCGTGACGCGCCACCCGGTGCCCGCCAACCACGTGCTGACCGAAGCCGATCTCACGCTTCGCGAAGGCAATCTCGGCAACCTGCCGACCGACGTCGCGCGCGACGTGGGCGCGCTGCTCGGCTACCGCACGGTATCGGGCCTCGCTGCCGGCGCGCCCTTGCGCGCCGCGCTCTTGCGCGCGCCGCTCGCCGTGCAACAAGGCCAGACGACGCGCCTCGTGCTCAACGGACCGGGGTTTTCCGTGCAAACCGAAGGCCAGGCGCTCGCCAACGCCGGGCGCGGCGAGCGCGTGCGCGTGAAGACCCGCTCGGGGCAGGTCGTCAGTGGCGTCGCACAGGACGGCCAGCAGGTCGTCGTCGCGTTTTGAAGGCGCGAATCATGGCTACAGGATTTCGCGATATCGACGTTACTGAGAGTGTTTCGGACGCGCTGCCCGCGCCGTTCGTCAACCACAGGAATTCGCCATGAAAATCGATCCCGGCGCGCAGCCGATCCCGCTACCCTCCATCGACAACCGACCAGCTCAGGCACGGGCCAACGGACACGCGTCAACCGCCCCGCAAACCGACGTCACGCTGAGCCCGCAGGCGACGCAGTTGAAGCAGCTCGAAAGCCAGCTCGCGGCGATCCCGGTCGTCGACCGCGCCCGCGTCGACAGCATCAAGCAAGCCATTGCATCGGGCCAGTACACCATCGATACCGCAAACATCGCCGAAGGCCTGCTCGATTCCGTCAAGGAGATGCTCCGTGCCGCCAAGTGAGTCTTCGCTGTCCGCCGGCCTCAAGGCGGAAGTCGCCGCTTGGCAGGCCCTGCTAAACGTTCTGGCGGAGGAGGAACGCGCGCTGGTCGACGGCGAAGCCGATCACCTCGCGCAGTTGAACGCGTCCAAGCTGAGTCAGTTGCAGAATCTCGGCAAACTCGCCAGCGCGCGCCAAGCCGATCTGCTCGCCGCCGGCTGCACCGCCGACCGCGCCGGAATGGACAGCTGGCTCGCGCAACATGGCGACCCCGAATCACGGGACCGCTGGCAGGAACTGTGCGACCTGGAAGGACAGGCCCGGGCGATGAACGAGCGCATCGGCGCGCTGATCGATCTGCGACTCGCCTCCACTCGCCAGGCACTCAACGTGCTGGTTCACGCCGCGACCCATCAGAATGGGCTTTACGACCAGGCGGGACTCGCGGTTGCCGCGCGCACGGGAAAACCGCTCACCGCCGCCTGATCCGCTGCGGCAACGCCACGGCCCAGTTTCGCTTCAGGCCGTCTTTCTGTTGCCGGCAAACCGCGCCGGCGCGATTCCTCGCATCAACTCGGCTTCCAAAGGCAGCGGCTGGCCGGTGATCAGGTCGGCAAGCGCCTCCCCGAGCAGCCCCGCCCAGACGACGCCGCGCGAGGCGTAACCCGCCGCCACATACAACCCCGGTTGTCCATCGACTGCCCCGACGAGCGGCAGGCGATCCGGCAGGGTCGCGCGCAGCGAGGCGCGGCCGCTCACCTCATTCGACACGAATCGCTGAGTAGCGCCGGGCAGAATGGCCTCGAGGCGCGCGAGATTGGCGACGTCGCTCGCCGCGCGCGGCGCGGTGTCGTCGTCGTTCTCCTTGTACCCTTCAGGATGTTCGTAAGTCGCGCCGACCAGCGGCCCGGCGGCCCCCGGCGCGACGTAGCCTTCGCGCGCGATCACACGGGCGATTTCCGGCAGGCTGCCCGCCGGCAGTTGCGTGACCTGCCCGCGCACAGTGTGGAGCGGCCAGGCTTGACCGAGGGCGAGACGCGACGCGTCGCGTGCGTTGGCGAGCACGACCGCGTCGGCTTCGGCTAGCGCGTGGCCTTCGCGATCCAGGATCTGCCAGCCGTTCGAGACCGCTTGGAGACGCCCGACCGCCCGATTGGTCTGCAAGCCGATGCCGGGGTGGTCGAGCCAGGCGCGGCACAGGCTTCCGGGCACGACCCAGCCCGCCGCCGAGTAGAACGTGCCGGGCGCGGCGACGGACCAGTGCGCGAGTTCGCGCGCCTCGCCCAAGTCCACCCAGCGCGCGTAATCGGCCGGGAGGGCAATCTCGGCCAAGGCCTGCTGCTGCTTCGCGGCGGTCGCCGCGTCGCGCGCGAGGTGCAGGACGCCGCAACGCGCCCATTGCACGCACTCGCCGAGCGCGGCCCACGCGCGCAGATCGTGAAGGAAAGCCGCCCGTGTGAGGCGCGTCGCGCGGTTGTCGTCGCGCGAAATCAGCGGCCGGAACACTGCGACCGGATTGCCCGAAGCCCCCTCGGCCGGCGCGGTTGCGCGCTCGAGCAGCGTTACCGACACGCCGCGGTCGACCAGCGCGCGCGCTGCCGCCGCGCCCGCGACGCCGCCGCCGATGACCGCGACATGCCGGGGGGCAGCGGACACCTCCGCGCGTGATCGGCCTGCGAAACGCGCGCTCATGCAATGACGCTTGCGGCCGTAGCCGCGACGTTTTTCGCAGGCGAAGCCGGCTTGGGTCAGCCCCTGTAACACCGGCGCCGCGACGGTGTAGGTCGCGGCCGTTGCCCCCGGGTTCGCGAGCCACGCCAGGGTTTCAAATAATTGGGGTTGCCACAGATCCGTGTTGCGGTCGGGGGCGAAGCCGTCGAGATAGAACGCGTCCACGCGCGCCTCGACCTCGTGCAGGCATTCCGCCGCCTCGCCGAGCATCAGCGTGAGCTGCACGCGGCCGCCGTCGAGCGCGACGCGGTGGAATCCCGGCAGAAGCATGGGCCAATTGCCGCGCAGCACCTCGGACAGCTCAGCGAATTCGGGCCATTGCGCGTGAATGCGGGCGAGGTCGGCCGCCTGGAACGGGTGTTTTTCGACCGACAGGAAATGCAGCCGCGACGGCCGGGCGGGGTCGTCACGCCACGCCGCCCAGGTCGCGAGAAAATTCAGCCCGGTGCCGAAACCGGTCTCGAGCACGACGAAGCTGTCGCGGCCGGCCCAGGCGGCGGGCAGGCCGCAGCCGGCAAGAAAGACATGGCGGGCCTGGCCGGGGCCGCCGTCGGCAGAATGGTAAACGTCGCCGTAGGCCGCGGAATACGGGACGCCGTCGCGGAATTCGAGTCGGGCGGGGACGATGGTTCTGAGCATGGGCCGCAATGTTACATCGGCGCGTCCGCTCCTTTTCCCCCGGGTGACTCCCGGTGGCGCGGCCATATCGCACGACCCATCGAACTGAGTTTGGGGGAATCTGCGCGGCTATGACTCAGGGCCGGTTGCCCTAGTCCTACAAGAGGTCGCGCGCTCGGCCTATACGCTTGCGCGCGTGCCGCGGATACAGTCTGAACTGCGCCGCAAGGCAAGCTGCGTGGCCGGAGCACCAGAATCCGCGCAGAAGGGAATCGTCACGGTGTCACTTTTTTAAGGAGCCTTCCCATGAATGGAACCCGTATCGCAACGATCGCCTTTGCCGCCAGCCTCGCGCTCTTTGCTGCCGGCTGCGATCGCAACAACGAAGCTACCGAGAACGACGCCGTCGACGTCGGCGAAGCAGAAACCCCCGCTTCGAGCGGCTCAGCCGGCAGCGTCGGGAGCACCTTGGGCGACACGGCCGACCGGGCCGGCCAGGCGATTGACGACGCGGCCGTCACGACCGCGGTCAAAGGGAAATATCTTGCCGACGATACGCTCAAAGGCCTCGATATTTCGGTCGATACCGAGCAAGGAACCGTCACGTTGACCGGGGCGGTGCAGGACGACGCGGCGAAGCAACGCGCGACCGAGATCGCACAGGGCGTCGACGGCGTCGTCAACGTGGACAACCAGCTTACGATCCAGGGGAGCGACGATCAGGCGGCCACCGACCGCTGAGCTTGGGACGGCGGTCGTACGCGAGTCGCCGGCGGCACTCCCCAGTGAACACCTCGGGGCGTGCTAGTCGCCCAATCGGTCGGGAAGGAGTTCGTTGCTGCCGTCGAGGTCGCCGAGTTCGTCGTAGCGAAGCGGCCTCCCCCGTGGCTGCAGAAACTCCCCGCCCGTCACCTCGGCCAGGATCACCACGTGATCGCCGGCCGGCAGCTTGCTGATCACCCGGCAGTCGAAGTAGGACAAGCCTTCGTCGAGCACAGGCGCGCCCGATACCGAGTCGTGCCATGCGACGCCGGCGAGCTTGTCGTCGTCCTTCGCGCTGAGATTGCCGAAACGATCGGCGAGCGCCGCTTGATCGCTCTGCAGCACCGTCACCGCAAAGATGCCGCCCGCGATCAGCAGCGGGTAGGACGCGTTGCCCGGATTGACGGCAAGCGCGAGCATCGGCGGCTGCAGCGACACCTGCATGACCGACGACGCCGTGAAGGCGTTATACCGTCCGTCGTCGACGACGCCGACGACGTAGACACCCTGGGTGAGCGTCATGAACAGGCGTTTGACAGGATTCTCAAGGCTCACGGCCGCTCCCCCGCTGGATGGAAAACTCACGCCGCATCGGCGTTCGCCGGACCGCGGGTTCACGCCGCGCGCGACGTCGAACGGCAATCAAAGCGCGTGTAGCGAGAGTGTGACGGACATGCGCGGGGGAGCGCATCGGCAGCGACCGAAAGCGGCGTAGGACGATTCTTTGGTGAGCGAGCAGCATGCCCGGAACCCGCCAGCGCTTGCTCGGGCCTGCCCGGGATCCGCTTACCGCGGTGGCGCCGAATTCAGGCCTCGTAGCCCTCGCGATGGGTCGCGTTGATCGTGCGCAGCAGTTCGCGGAACGGGATCGCGCGCTCGTGCTTCTTGAAAAGCGGCATGAAGGCGAGATCCTCGCCGCCGCCGACGCCGGCGTACCGTCCCGAGACCATGGCCTCGTGCAGGTCGCGCAGCATACGGTCGAGGTCGTCGAGGTAAGGCGTATAGGTCGAGGCCTCGTCGTCGTCGTGCTCGAGGCAGGCGCGCAATTCATCGACCTCGTACACCGCTTCGTGGACGAGATCGATGAGTTCGTTGAGCGTGTGAGCTTTCTTCATGTTCGTCGCAGTCGAGACAAAACCCGAGCATAGCGCGAGGGAGCGCACCTGGCGACCCGTCGCGGGCGCTGCGCCCGGCGGTTCGAGTAAAACAAAAACAGGGGCCGAGGCCCCTGTTGCGTCGTGCCGGCGCGGTTCAGCGCTTGACCGGCTTGGCGGCGATCTCTTCGAGCTTGCGTGCCTTGATAACCTGCCCGTTCAGCGCGGCGTCCTTGGCGCTGCCGCCGTAGGCGACGACCATGAGCTGGCTGTAATACATGACGGGAATGTCGAACTTGGTGCCGTAACGCTTGTTGATCTGGCCCTGATAGATTTCGACGTTGGCCTGGCACAGCGGGCACGGCGTGACGATCATCTCGGCGCCGTGGTCGTAGGCCGACTCGACGATGTCCTTGATCTGCGCCTGCGCCTTTTCGGGCTCCGAGAACGCGAGCGCGCCGCCGCAGCAGGTCACCTTCTGCTCGTATTCCGGGATCGATTCGGCACCGACCATCTCGATCATCTCGTCGAGATACTTCGGGTTCTCGAACGACTCGCCGGCCACGCCGAACGGACGGTTGGTCTGACAGCCGACGTAGCCCGCGATCTTCACGCCCTCGAGCGGGCGCACGACGTGCTTCTTCATCTCGTCGAAGCCGAGATCCTCGATCAGCACTTCGACCATGTGGCGGATCTCGGGCATTTCGTTGATCGTCAGGCCGGCCTCCTTCAAAGCCTCGCGCGTATCGGCCATCAGCGTGTCGGAATGGGTCAGGCGCTCGCGGGTCTCGCGCGCGCCGAGCCAGCACGCGGCACAGGTCGCGACCATTTCCTGTCCGGGAAGGTTTTTCTCGGACAGCGCGAAGTTGCGCGCATTGAGCACGTGGCGCGGCAATTCGCCGGCCTCGGCATAACCGATCGACGCGCCGCAGCAATTCCAGTCGGGGATCTCGGTCAGCTTGACGTCGAGCGTCTTGCACATCGACTCGACCGAGGTCAGGTAGTTGGATGCGGACGCGCCCTTCTGCGACGAGCAACCGGGGTAAAACGCGTATTCATGTTTCGCCATTTGTCTATCTCTCCTCAGCCTGCCATCTTCGCGGCCTTGCGCGTCCGCTCGATTTCGTAGGCCTTGTTCAGCATCGCCTGGATGCCCTTCTGGTCACGGCACTTGTGGCCGCCGAACAATTCCATCACGTTGAGGCGACCGGCCTTGACCAGGCCCAACGCGACGGACTGCATCGCCATGCCGTTCTTGATGCCCTGGACGAAGCCGTCCTTGAAATACAGGCCCATCGACAGCTTGAGCTCGTTGACGCGTCCGGTCTTGGTCGCGTTCTTCCAGAACAGGCCGCTGAAGAAGCGCGTCGGCTGCATCTTCGGCGCCATACCGAGGCGATGCGCGTACTCGGCGATGCCGTGCATGATGTGGGTGATCGGCAGCTTGCGCGGGCAGCGCACGATGCAGTTGTAGCAGGACGTGCAGTTCCACATCGAGGTCGTCGTCAGCACTTCCTCGCGGCGGCCGGCGCGGATCATCATGAAGAGTTCCTGCGGCGGATGCTCCCAGGCGCTCTGGAAGTTGGTCGGACAGGAACCCGAGCAGACGCCGCATTGCATGCACATCTTGACCCAGTCGCCCATCTCGACCTGTTCTTCGATTTCCTTGAGGAAATTGTTGCGGTACCTCTCCGCCATTGCGGTGTTCGCGCTCATGCATTCACTCCGGTCTGATGCCTCGTCAAAAATGGCCGATGCATTTTAGAATCCCTTGAACGGGCTGGGGCCGACGGCAACCAGCTCTTCCGCGTACTTGTTGATCATCTCGGGCACGCGTTCGATGTCGGTGATCGCCACCTCGAGATCGCGCACGCGCTCCGACTCCAGGTTGAGCGTCTTCAGCGTGTCGTCGATCTTGGACATGCGCACGCGGCCCAGCTCCGAGCCTTTGACGAAGTGGCACTGGTACTCGTCGCCGGACTTGCAGCCCATCATCATGACGCCGTCGTAGCCCGCGTTGAGCGCGTCGGTCACCCAGATCGTGTTGACCGAACCGAGACAGCGGATCGGGATGATGCGCACGAAGGCCGAGTACTCGTTGCGGTTCATGCCGGCCATGTCGAGCGCGGGGTAGGCGTCGTTCTCGCAGGCGAGGATCAGGATGCGCGGCTTCTCGCTGAATTCGTCGGGAATGTCGACGGCCTTGATCTGCGCGCCGACCGTGTTGACCGAGTAGTTCTCGAACGAAATCACGCGCACCGGGCACGCGCCCATGCAGGTACCGCACCGGCGGCAGCGCGATTCGTTGAAGACCGGGAAGCGCTTCTCGTCCTCGTCGATCGCACCGAACGGACATTCGACCGTACAGCGCTTGCACTGCGTGCAGCCTTCGAGACGCACCTTCGGGAAGGAAAGATCGCCCGAGCGCGGATGCGCCGCGCGGCCCAGTTCGGCATTTTCCAGCGCCTGGATCGCCTTCAGCGCGGCGCCGGTCGCGTCCTCGCGGGCCTGCGTCATGTCCATCGGACGACGCACCGGGCCGGCCGTGTAGATGCCCGTGCGGCGCGTTTCGTAAGGGAAGCAGATGAAGTGCGAGTCGGTGAAGCCCTGCTTCAGCTGCGGCACGTCCGGGCCCTGACGATAGGTCAGGTTGAGGATCGAGATCGGCTTGACTTCGACCGTCGCGCCGGACTGCTGTCCACCTTCCTGGCCCTCGACCTGCGGTTTGGTCAGGGCGTCGATGTTGACGCCCGAGTTCGCGACCTGGCCGGTTGCCAGCACGACGAGGTCGACGTCGCCCATTGTCGCCTTGCTGTCGTCGAGGATCAGATCGTGGAAGGTCACGGTGAGGCTGTCGCCGCCGGGGACGACTTCCGAGACCTTGCCCTTGGTGAAGATGACGCCCTTCTCCTGCGCGCTGCGGTAGAAGTCTTCGCCGTTGCCGGGCGTGCGCAGGTCGGTATAGATGATCGTCGTGTCGACCGCCGGGTTGGCGTCCTTGAAGTACATCGCCTGCTTGATGCTGGCGTTGCAGCAGAAGCCCGAACAGTAGGACAGGTGCTGACCCGTCGGATCGCGCTGACCGGCACACTGCACGAACACGACCGACTTGACGGGCTGACCGTCGGAAGGCCGGCGAATCACGCCGTCGCCCGCGGCCGCAGCATTCGCCAGGGCCTCGAGCCCCGCCTGGTCGACGACGTTCGGCGACTTGCCCGCGCCGAGCTCGGGCAGCTTGTTCATGTCGTACAGCGTGAAGCCGGTCGCCTGCACGATCGCGCCGATGTCCTCGGTGTGCGTCGCGCCGGACTCGGTCGCGATCTCGACGACGAAGCGTCCGGGCGCGCCGTCGGTCTTCGCGATGCTCGCGTTCAGATACAGCTTGATGTTGCTGTCGCCGAGGACCTGCGAGACGAGGTCGGCGACGCCCGTGTCCATCGGCGTTTTGTAGGGCTCGTGCACAGGCACGCGCTTGTAAAGCTTGCCGCCCCAGCCGCCCAGCGCGCCGGATTTTTCGACGAGCACGACCGGGTAGCCGGTCTTGGACGCCTCGATCGCGGTCGTCATGCCGGTCACGCCGCCGCCGACGACGAGCAGCGTCTTGCTGCTCCCGGTGTTGGGGTTGCCCGCCGGCGCGGCCATCGCCTTGACTTCGGCACAGCCCATGCGGACGTAGTCCTCGGCCATCTCCTGCGTCGTCTCGCGCGCCTCGTCGGTGTCGGGGCGGATCCAGATCACGCCCTCGCGCAGGTTGGCGCGTGCGACGGCGTTTTCGGGAAAATAGAACGCCTCGGTCTTGGCGCGCCGCGAGCACGCGCCGATCATGATGTGGGTCACGCCCTCGTTGGCGATGTCGTTCTTGATCATCGCGACGCCGTCGGCGTTGCACAGGAAATCGTGCGACTTGGCGAGAGGGACCTTGCCGTCCTTCTGCGCGATCTTCACGAGCGCGTCGGTGTCGAGGCGCTCGCCGAGTCCGCAGCCCTTGCAGATGTACGCTGCGACTTTGATGTCAGCCATTTCTTAAGCCTCCGCCTTTGCTACTTTGTTGACCACCTGGATGGCGCGCAATGCCGCGGCCGTCGCCGACTGCACCGCCCGGTTGACGTCGAGCGCGTTCGACGCGCACCCGGCGCCGAACACCGCGCCATTGGCCGGATCCGCCTCGATGAAGCCGCTCGAGTCCGCGACGATGTGGCCCGGAATGTTGATGCCTTTGACCGACGGCTCCATGCCGACGGCGAGGACCACCAGATCGTGGGTCGTGGTGTAACGCTTGTAGCCTTCGGTATTGACGCCCCAGCAGATCGGATTGCCCTGTTCGTCCTCGGTGATCTTGGCGACCTTGGATTTGACGAAGGTGACCGATGGATCGGCCTGGACTTTCTGGTAGAAATCCTCGAAGCGGTCGATCGCCCGGATGTCGATGTAGTAGATCGTCGACTTGCCGTCCTGGGGATACGCTTCGCGCACGTAGTGCGTCTGCTTAAGCGACGCCATGCAGCAGATGCGTGAACAGTGCCGGAGATGGTTTTCGTCGCGCGACCCGGCGCACTGGATGAAGGCGATGTTCTTCGCTTCCTTGCCGTCCGACGGACGCAGGATCTTGCCGCCGGTCGGGCCGTGGATGTCGGCGAGGCGCTCGAACTCGACACTGGTGATGACGTTCTTGAAGCGGTCGTAGCCGTAAGGCTGGATCTTCGCCGCGTCGTAGGGCTGCCAACCGGTCGCCCAGACCACCGCGCCGGCCTTGACCTGGATCGTCTCTTCCTTCATGTCGAGGTCGACCGCGCCGTATTTGCAGGCCGCCTTGGCACGCTCGGCGTCGGCCGTGCCGATGATCGCCGGATCGATCACGTAGCGTTGCGGATAGGCCATCGCGTTCGGCAGATATGCCGCCTTGTGCTGGCCGAGGTTGTAGTTGAACGGATCGTCGACCAGGGTTTCGACGGCGCGGCCGCATTCGCCGCAGGCGGTGCAATTTTCGTTGACGTAGCGCGGCTTGACCTTGACCGAGACGGTGTAGTTGCCGGTGCTGCCCTCGATGCCGGTTACCTCGGCGAGCGTCATGACACGCACGCGCGGATTGTTCTTCAGGCGGCGCGTATTGATTTCCAGGCCGCACACGGGATGGCAAAGCTTGGGAAAGTAGCGATACAACTGGGACGTCCGTCCGCCCAACGCAGGGTTTTTCTCAATCAGCACAACGTTTTTGCCGGTTTCGGCCGCTTCGAGCGCGGCGGTCATGCCGGAAATCCCGCCGCCCACCACGAGGATCGTCTCGTTGGTCGCAACATGCTCCGTCATTGGTTTCTCCCACCCAGTGGATGCAAAGCCGTTCGAAAATACCTGGGACCAAGGCTTTGAATCATTCCCAGATAGCCGGTTTTTAAGCCGAATTCAGTGTCCGAAATGGTACTCCGAAGGCCGTCCCGGCCGCCACGGCCAAGCCGTTAATTTCAATCGAAGTTTTCTATGTGCGAATAAGGGGAAATATTTACAAAGCGGCGGCTCGAGCGGCCGCCGGACCGGCCTCCAGGGCAGAGTGTCGCTGCCGGCGGTTGGTCAGCGCTGGCGCACCGCGTGTCATGACACATTCGAAAACCGGCCTGACAGATGCGTCAGTGTCCGTCTAGGGCCCCGAAGACATTGTTCTTATGAATCAATTGCTTTTCCGGATGGCACGGAAGCTGCTGCAGGCAAACAGCGTACCCGGCCATCCGGCGTACGTCCGCAAGTGTTGCAAGGAGACCCGCATGACCAGAAGTTTGACGTTCACGACGGCGGCCGTACTGCTGAGTTTCAGCATGGCGACGGTCGCCGACGAGGCCGAGGCGGAACCCTCGCCACCGGCCGTCAGCACCGCCCCCCAAGCACCCCCGAAAACGCAGGAGGAAACCACCGCCGCGCAAGGCGCACCAGCGAAACCCGCAGAAGAACCCGCGTGCGATCAATAGCACTGCACACCGATACCAATTCAGGAGACACCCCAATGAAGCTTCGCCCCCTACTCGTTGCGTCCGCCCTTTTCACCGCAGTCGCCCTGTCGGCGCCGGCCGTCGCACTCGACGTCAAGATCACGGCCGATCTACCTTCCGTCGACGTCATGCACGGCGGGCAAAAGGTCACGATCATGCGTAACCAGGACGAGAAGAACACGATCAATCCCGACTTTGCGAAAACCTCGCGCAAGTGCCCGCCATTCTGCATCCAGCCCGGCCAGCTCGCGCCCGGCGTCGACACGATCGGCGAAGTCGAGCTCATCCACTACATCAAGAAGATGAGCGACGGCGACAAGAGCATCATGGTCGTCGACTCGCGTACCCCGGACTGGGTCGAGAAGGGAACGATCCCCGGCGCCGTCAACATCCCCTGGGACAAGCTGAATATCGGGAAATCCGACCCGATGACGGTCCAGGACATCCTCGAAAAGCATTTCGGCGTGCGCAACCAGGACGGCTTCTACATGTTCGATAACGCCAAGACCGTCGTGATGTTCTGCAACGGCCCGTGGTGCGGCCAGTCGCCGACGAACATCAAGGGACTGCTCAAGATCGGCTACCCGGCCGACAAGATCAAGTGGTATCGCGGCGGGATGCAGGACTGGGAGGTGCTGGGACTGACGACGGTCAAGCCGGTCAACTAGCGGAAGACGACGACCGCGGCAACGCAAAAACGGGGCATCGCGCCCCGTTTTCTTTTGCTAGGCGGCCGGATGCCTGTCCGACATGCAGCGCCGGCTATACATGCGGCGTCACCGGCGGGAGCACCGACGCGGGCGCCGCCTCGACCGTCACGATCTCGAACTGCATCGCCAGAAGGTCGGCCATGATGTAGGTCGGCGGCGCGCCGACCCCACCGACCGTGCCCGGGTTGACGAGCCAGGTCGATCCGCCCTTGACGTTCGCCACCTGCGAGACGCTTGACTTGTGATCGTGACCGCAGCAGACGAGGTCGTAGTCGCCCGTGCAGGCGAGCGCGTGGGCGTAGTGCGGATAGTGGACCAGGAAGAGATCGCGGTCGGCCAGCGTGAACGCCGCGTCCTGGCCATGGTAGCGGATGACGCTGTTGGGCTCGGCGGCGAGCCGGCTCATGTTGTAGAGGTCGCCGGTGTTGTTGCCGTGGATGACGTGCACCGGCAGTTCGTATTTCTGTAGCACGCGCAACGTGGTCGGCGCGACCACGTCGCCGCAGTGCAGCACCGCTTCCGCGCCATGGGCCTTGGCGTGCTCGACCGCAGCACCGAGCAGGCGGCGGTTGTCGTGGGAGTCGGAGAGGATGCAGACCTTCATGGGGGTCAGGGGTCAGGGGTCAGGGGCTAGGGGCTAGGATTTGGGGGCTACGGATTTTGGGCGGCTTTCGCCGCGCCTTATGAATTCATGGAAATGCGGCGAAGCACAAGATCCCCTAATTCCTAGATCCTATCCCCTATCCCCTATCCCCTAGAACGCGGGTTTGTCCGCCGCGTTCCGGTAGCGCTCGACGCCGGCGAGAATCTCGGCGCGCGCATCGTCGACGCCGGTCCAGCCTTCGACCTTGACCCACTTGCCGTCTTCGAGGTCCTTGTAGTGCTCGAAGAAATGGGCGATCTGCTTCAGCAGCAGCGGCTGGAGGTCTTCCGGCCTGTTGACACCCTTGTACAGCCCGCACAGCTTCTCCACCGGGACCGCCAGCAGCTTGGCGTCGACGCCGGCTTCGTCGGTCATCTTCAGCATGCCGATCGGGCGGCAGCGCACGACCACGCCGGTGATCAGCGGAATCGGCGTGATGACGAGGACGTCGACCGGATCGCCGTCCTCCGACAGGGTGTGCGGGATGTAGCCGTAGTTGCAGGGGTAGTGCATGGCCGTCGACATGAAGCGATCGACGAACATCGCGCCGGATTCCTTGTCGACTTCGTACTTGATGGGTTCGCCGTGGGCGGGGATCTCGACGATGACGTTGAAATCGTCCGGAAGGTTGCGGCCGGAGCTAACGCGATCGAGGCTCATGGGGGTCTCAGTAGGAAAAACGGAAAGCCGCGCATTATACCCCCGCGCTGCTACCGGCTGCGATCGAATCACCGGACCGTTGCGACGCGCTGCGGCGGAAAGCGGTGCGGACAACAGGAAAGCTCTCGCCCGCGGATACTGAGGCGCGGTGGCTCAGGGGGTCAACTGCCCGTAGGCCGCAACCGCCAGACGCTGCATGGTCTGACGGCCGATCTGGCCTGACAGCGCATAACCGAACTCGCCGTCGATCCAGTAGAACACGTCGACGCCTTTTTCGACGGCATGACGGAAGGCCGTAGGCCCGGGGGCGTCAGCGGCCGCGCGGCGCACATACAGGGTCACCCGGCGTCCCAGACCGTCCTCGTACATGAACTGCGCGACGGGCCCGGTGTCGCCCGAGAGCAGCCGTCCGCCGAGCAGACTGAAACCTTGCGCGCTGAAGTCCGGCGCCTGCAGGGGCGTTCCGACCCGCTTGGATAGCCACGCGACCAGATGCGCGCCCTGCGCAGCGTCGACTTCCACCGGATGGCGCGTTTCCGGGCTGAACACGGCGTGGGCGATGGCCGCGTCGCGGGCCAGATACGCCGGCGCCCGGGTCGGCTGGCCTTGGCCGGCCACACCGAATGCGTAGCCGACGAGGCCGGCTGCGAGCAGGGCCAGCGACGCGGCCACGGCGCGGGCAGGCGCAGCGAACGCCGGCCGCCGCGTGGCACGCACCAGGTTCAGCGGCAGGGGCTCGTTGAGCACGGAGTCGAATGCGTCGTGCATCATCCTGCTCTGCGCGGTCCATGCCGCGACCCGCGCCGCGTCGGCCGGATGCGCGGCAAGCCACGCCTCGACCTCGAGACGGCGCGCCTCGTCCAGCGCGCCGTCCACATAGGCATGAAGTTCGTCTTCACGCACGTTTTCGTTCATTTCACGGCTTTCAGATTGACGACGGGTTCGCCCGTGAGCATCCGGCGCATGCGTTCGCGCGCCCGCGCCAGACGTGACATCACGGTACCGGTCGGCACCCCGATCACCCGGGCGGCTTCAGCGTAGCTGAACTGTTCGAGTCCGACGAGAAGCAGGACCGCACGCTGTTCTTCGGGAAGCTTCGCCAGCGCATCTCGGATGTCGCGCGCGGTCAGCGCCTCCATCTGCCCGCCGCTGACCGGCTTGTCCGGCAGATCCTCGATCGCCGGGCCCGGTGGCCGAAGGCTGCGCGCCTGGTTTACGTAAAGATTGTGCATCACGGTAAACAACCACGCGCGCAGGTCGGTGCCGGGCTTCCACAGATCGAGCTTGACCAGCGCACGTTCCATCGTGTCCTGCACGAGGTCGTCGGCGCGACTGGCGTCGCCCGTCAACGCCCGCGCGTACCGGCGGAGACGGGGCAAGTGCTCGATCAGGTCGGAACGGGCACGCACTCAGGGTTTGACGGCATGCCAGACGTTGTTGACCCCGTCGCCGGTCGTGTCGCCCGGCTTGACGTCCTTGCTCCACAGGTAAAGCGGCTTGCCCTTATAGGCCCACTGCTTCGAGCCGTCGTCGCGGCTGATGATCGCGTAGTCGCCACTTGCGCGATCGGACGCGCCGGCCGCCAGCGGGGGCCATTTTTCAGCACAGCCGCCGTTGCACATGCTCTTGCCCGAGCCGGCCGTGTCCTTGTCGAATGCATACAGCGTCATGCCGGCCGGGTCGGTGAGGACGCCGCTCTGGCTCTTGACGGGCGGCGCAGCATACGGGCTGGCACAGGCGACCAGCATGCCTAGCGCAGCGAGGGAGACAGCAAACGAGGTGTTCATGGCATATCCTTTCTTGGAGTGGAAGAACTGGATGCAAGTCAGCCTTGCATCGACGTGAACACCTTGAGGGCGGAGTTTATTCCCGTCGGGACCCAGCCTGCCTAGGGACCGCGGAGCCGGAGCGCGTCCGGTCGCGCATCTGCGCGTGCGGGCCCTTACCAGTCGCGCCTGGCCCCAAGACCGGAAGCCCTGCCGCCTCGGAGCATCGAAAAGCACCTCCGTTGAACTTCCCCGGATTGCCCCAAACTCTTGGGAAGCGCGTCAGTCCTAATTTCCGCGATAATTGCCAACTTTTTCCATGGCGCTTCTGTTCCACGACCCTGCGCTCGCCGTCCGCAGAGCATCCGGCCTCGCCGGCGCGGCCGACGCCCTGTACCTGGCGGAGGCGGCGCGCAGCGTCGCGCCGCTCGTCATCGTGTGTGCAAGCGCCTGGGACGCGAACCGGCTGACCGAGGAACTGCGCTGGTTCGACCCCGCGCTGCGGGTATGCGCCTTCCCCGACTGGGAGACGCTGCCCTACGACAATTTCTCGCCCCACCCCGACCTGCTCTCGGAGCGGCTCGCGACGCTCTATCAGATTTCGCGCGGCGAGTTCGACCTTGCAGTCGTCGCGCTGTCGACGGCCTTGCACCGGCTGGCGCCGCCGTCTTTTCTCGCCGCCCACACCTTTTTCCTCAAGCAGAAGGACCGCCTCGATGAAGCGGCCTTCCGCGCGCAGATGACGCTCGGCGGCTACAGCAACGTGAACCAGGTGTTCGCGCCGGGCGAATTCTCGGTCCGCGGCGGACTGATCGACCTCTTCCCGATGGGCAGCGCGGTGCCCTACCGCATCGACCTCTTCGACAACGAGATCGAAACCCTGCGCGCGTTCGACGTCGACACCCAGCGCAGCATCTACCCGGTGAACGAGGTGCGCCTCTTGCCGGCGCGCGAATTTCCGCTCGACGAGGCCGGCGTCACGCGCTTCCGGCAGAATTTCCGCGAACGCTTCGAAGGCGACCCCTCGAAGTCCAAGCTGTACCAGGACGTCAGCAACGGCCTCGCGCCGGCCGGCATCGAATACTACTTGCCGCTGTTTTTCGACGCGACCGCGACCCTCTTCGACTACCTGCCGCAGCCCACGCGGCTGGTCGCCCACGGCGCGCTCGACGCGGCCGGTCAGGCGTTCTGGAGCGAGGCGCAAGGTCGCCATCGCCTGCTCGCAGGCGACAAGGACAGGCCGCTGCTGCCGCCTGCCGATCTGTTCCTTGCGACCGACGCCTTCTTCAGCCGCGCGAAAAGCTACGAACGGTTCGACGTCGCGCAGGCCGGCGATGGCCTGGCACGTCCGCTTCCCCCGATCTCGGTCGACCGCCGCGAGGCACATCCGGTCGCCAAGCTGCGCAGCTTCATCGACGGCTTCCGCGGCAAGACGCTGATCGTCGCGCCGTCGGCCGGACGACGCGAAACCCTGCACGAATACCTCGCCGAGCACGGTCTCGACGCCACGCCCTGCGACGGATGGGCCGGCTGCGAGGCTGGGCGCGAAAGGATTCTGCTGACCCATGGCCCGCTTGCCGAAGGCTTCGTGACGCACGATGAGGCGCTCGCCGTCATCACCGAAACCGAGCTCTACGCGATCCCGCCGAAGACCCGCCGCGCCCGCGAAGCGCGGGCCACGCAGATCGACAGCCTGTTGCGCGACCTGTCGGAACTGAAGCCCGGCGATCCTGTCGTCCACGCGCAGTACGGTGTCGGCCAGTACCTCGGCCTGGCGACCATGGACCTCGGCGACGGCGACACCGAGTTCCTGCAGCTCGAATACGCCAAGGGCGACAAGCTCTACGTCCCGGTCGCCAACCTGCATCTGATCTCGCGCTATTCCGGTGCGAGCGAAGGCGAGGTCCCGCTCCACAGGCTCGGCACCGACCAGTGGGAGAAGGCTCGCCGCCGCGCCATGCAGGCTGCGCGCGACACCGCCGCCGAGCTGCTGAATCTGTACGCCCTGCGCGCCGCGCGCGAAGGCCACGCGTTCAGTTTTTCGCTGCACGACTACGAGGCCTTCGCCGAGGGCTTCGGCTACGAGGAGACCCCCGACCAGGCCGCGGCGATCGCGGCCGTGATGGCCGACATGCAGTCGGGCAAGCCGATGGACCGCCTCGTGTGCGGCGACGTCGGCTTCGGCAAGACCGAGGTTGCGTTGCGCGCCGCGTTCATGGCCGTGATGGGCGGCTACCAGGTCGCGGTGCTGGTGCCGACCACACTGCTGGCGGAGCAACACTTCAACAACTTCTCGGACCGCTTCTCGCAATGGCCTGTGAAGCTCGCCGAGCTGTCACGTTTCCGCACCGCAAAGGAACAGGCGGCAGCACTTGAGGCGCTGAAGGACGGCAGGATCGACATCGTCATCGGCACCCACAGGCTGATCCAGAAGGACGTCAAGTTCGCCCGTCTGGGCCTCGTCATTCTCGACGAGGAACATCGCTTCGGCGTGCGGCAGAAGGAGCAGCTGAAGGCGCTGCGCGCCGAGGTCGACGTGCTGACGCTCACCGCGACGCCGATCCCGCGCACGCTCGCGATGTCGCTCGAGGGCATTCGCGACTTCTCGGTCATTGCAACGGCGCCGCAGAAGCGGCTCGCGGTCAAGACTTTCGTCCGGTCCTTCTCCGGCGGGCTGATCCGGGAGGCCGTGCTGCGCGAACTCAAGCGCGGCGGCCAGGTGTACTTCCTGCACAACGAGGTTAGCACCATCCAGAACATGCGCGAGCGGCTCGAGAAACTGCTGCCCGAGGCGCGCATCCGCGTCGGCCACGGCCAGATGAGCGAGCGCGAACTCGAGCAGGTGATGCGCGACTTCTACCAGCAGCGCTACGACATCCTCTTGTGCACGACGATCATCGAGACTGGCATCGACATCCCGACCGCGAACACCATTCTCATCAATCGCGCCGACAAGTTCGGCCTCGCCCAGCTGCATCAATTGCGCGGGCGCGTCGGGCGCTCGCACCACCAGGCCTTCGCCTATCTGCTCGTCGAAGAGGACCGCACGCTGACGCCGCAGGCGAAAAAGCGGCTCGAGGCGATCCAGCTCATGGAAGAACTCGGCTCGGGCTTCCACCTCGCCCGCCATGACCTCGAGATCCGCGGCGCCGGCGAGGTGCTGGGCGAGAAGCAGAGCGGCGAGATCCTCGAGGTCGGCTTCTCGCTGTACAACGACATGCTGGCCGGCGCGGTGGCGAGCCTGAAGGCCGGCAAGGAGCCCGACATGAGCCAGCCGCTCGACGTGGTCTCCGAAATCAACCTGCACCTGCCGGCGCTGCTGCCCGCCGACTACTGCCCGGACGTCCACGAGCGGCTGGTGTTGTACAAACGGCTGGCGAGCTGCCAGACCCCGGACGATCTGACGGCGATGCAGGAGGAACTGGTCGACCGCTTCGGCGAACTGCCGGACACGACACGCGCCCTGCTCGCGGTGCATCGCCTGCGCATGGCGACCCGCGCCTACGGCATCGCCCGCCTGGACGTTTCCGGAGAGGGGATGAGCGTGCAATTCGTCCCCAGCCCGCCCGTCGATCCGGGTAGAATCATCGCTCTGATCCAGGGCAAGGCCGGCTACAAGCTCGCCGGTCCGGACCGGCTGAAGCTGAGCGTGAGCCTGCCTGACCTTGCCAGGCGGGTCGGCGCGGTCAACGCCTTCCTCGCCGCGCTCGGCCCGCCCGTGGGCGACTCCCTTTCATCCGCAACCCATCATTCCTCATGAGCCTGATCCAACCCTTCGCCGCCCTCCGTCCCGCCCCCGGTCGCGCCAACGACGTCGTCGCCCCGCCCTACGACGTGCTCTCGACCGAGGAGGCGCGCCAGCGCGCGAGCGGTCGCCCATGGAGCTTCCTGCATATTTCCAAGCCGGAAATCGACCTCGCGCCGGGCACCGATCCCTACGCGCCCGAGGTCTACGCCAAGGGTGCGGAGAACCTGCGCGCGATGATCGCCGCTGGTGTGCTGGCGCGGGATCCGGCGCCCTGCTACTACGCCTACCGTATCGTGATGGGCACGCACAGCCAGACCGGGCTCGTCGCCGCCGCCTCGGTCGCCGATTACAATACCAACCGCATCCGCAAGCACGAGTTCACCCGCCCCGACAAGGAAGATGACCGCGTGCGCCAGATCGATGCGCTCGATGCGCAGACCGGGCCGGTGCTGCTGGCCTACCCGGAGGCATCCGAGGTCGACGCCATCCTCGCCGCCGCAGCGGCCGGCACGCCCGACTCCGACGCCGAACTCGACGGCGTCCGCCACACCCTCTGGGCGATCCGCGACACGACCGCGCAGGCGCGCCTCACCACCGCGTTCGACGCCATGCGCGCGCTCTACATCGCCGATGGCCATCACCGCTCGGCCTCGGCCTCGCGCATCGCCGCCGCGCGCCGCGCTGCCAACCCCGGCCACAGCGGCACCGAGCCCTACAACTTCTTCCTGTCGGTGATCTTCCCCGCGCATGAGATGCGGATCATGGACTACAACCGCGTCATCGCCGACCTCAACGGCCTTTCCGCCGACGCCTTCCTGGCGACGATCGCCGGTGCCTTCGACGTCGAACCGGCCGCCGCCGCGGTGACGCCCGAGCGCCCGGGCGAATTCGGTCTCTACCTCGCGGGCAAGTGGTATCGCCTCGCCATCCGTCCCGAACTCGTGCCGGCCGACCCGGTCGGACGCCTCGACGTCAGCCTGCTGCAGAACAACCTGATCGCGCCCGTCCTCGGCATCGTCGATCCGCGGCGCGACAAGCGCATCGACTTCGTCGGCGGCATCCGCGGCCTGGCCGAACTGGAAAAGCGCGTCGACAGCGGCGACATGGCGCTTGCGTTCTCGCTGCATCCCACACGCATGGAAGACTTGATGGCCGTCGCCGACGCCAACGAAGTCATGCCGCCGAAGTCGACCTGGTTCGAACCCAAGCTCGCCGATGGTATGGCCTCGCATGTGCTAGGGTGAACTTCGGCTAAGGTTTTCGGCCCAAATGCCGTATCCACAGCTAAGTTGCATTCATTCCGGAAAAACAGCTCACAGGATCCCCGCTCGTGAAAATCGACAAGCGCATCACTCCTCCCGCCGCCGCCAAGGTCTCGTCCACCAAGGGCAAGGGCGCAGGCAAGACCCCGTCGGCGCCAGCGGGAGGCGGCGACTCGCTCACGCTGACCGAATCGAGCAGCCGCATTCGTTCGCTCGAATCGCAGCTCGCCTCGGTCGACGTGACCGACGCCGGTAAGGTCGAGTCGGTGAAAGCCGCGCTCGCGAACGGCACGTTTGCCGTCGACGCCGAAGTCGTCGCCGACCGCCTGATCGATCACACCAAGGAGACCTTGCGCAAGCGCCCGCGCAAGAAATAACGCCATTTTCCGGCACGCCCCCGCCCGCGACGCTCGCGGGCTTTTCTTTTTCCGCTGGCATAAAATCCCCGTTCTGCAATGAACCGAGGAGCCGGCATGAACGAGATCGTCCTACCCGTAAACGGAATGACCTGCGGCGGCTGTGTCAGCAGTGTGCAAAAGGTGCTGTCCGCGCTGCCCGGGGTGGCGAGTGTGGAAGTGAGCTTGACGCCCGGCCAGGCGCGCGTCGTCTACGACGCCGCCAAAGTGGATCGCGCTGCCATGGCCCAGGCGGTCGTCGACGCCGGTTTCAGCGTCGGCGAGTGAGGCGCGGTCCCACTCAATCCCGCGCGCACAAGGTGTCGATCGGCTCAGGGCGGCGCACGGCGCTGCCCTGTGCGTAATCGACGCCGATCTCGCGCAACAGACTCAGAATCTCCTCCGACTCGACGTATTCTGCGACCGTCTGCAGCCCCATCTGGTGGCCGATGCGGTGGATCGCTTCGACCATCGAGCGGTCGATCGCGTTGGTCGCGATGTCACGCACGAAGGCACCATCGATCTTGAGGTAGTCGACGCGCAGGTTTTTAAGGTAGGTGAACGACGACAGGCCGCTGCCGAAGTCGTCGAGCGCGAAGCTGCAGCCGAAGCCACGCATCGCGTCGATGAAACCATTGACGACGCCGAGGTTGCCGATCGCAGCGGTTTCGGTGATTTCGAAGCACAGGTGCGGGCCCAGTTCCGGATTCTGCTGCAGTTGCGCGAGCAGTGTCTTGCGGAAGGTGGGGTCCTTCAGCGATGCGCCCGACAGGTTCACCGCAAACAGGCAATGCACCTCGCAGGTCGATTTGAGGTAGCGCTTGCACAGCCGTAGCGTCTCCTCGACCACCCAGGCGTCGAGCGCCGGCATGATCGAGTAGCGTTCCGCCGCAGGAATGAAGGCCATCGGCAGGATCTCGCCGCCGTCGTCGTCGATCATTCGCAACAACAGCTCGACGTGGCGCGTGCCCGGCTCGGGTGCTGCGTCGGTGCGGCGGATTTCCTGCCAGGAGAGGCTCAGGCGATTTTCCTCGAGCGCGCGCTGGATGCGCGTGACCCACTGCATCTCGCCGCGATGGCGGACCAGGTCTGAGTCGCGGCTCTCGTAAAGGTGGATCTGATTGCGCCCGCGATCCTTCGCCACGTAGCACGCGGCGTCGGCCGCCGACATGAGGCCGGCGGCAGTGCCACTGTCGGCGTCGATCGCGACCATGCCGACGCTCATGCCGACCGCAAAGATGCGGTCGCCCCATTTGAAGCGGAAGCGCTGCACCTCAGAGCGGAATGCGTCGGCGACTTCGAGCGCGTCGTCGATGCTGCAGTTTTCCAGCAGGAGCGCGAATTCGTCGCCGCCGAGACGCGCGAGCGTGTCACGCTCCCGCAGCTTGCCCTTGAGCAGCAGGGCGAGTTGGCGCAACAGTTCGTCGCCGGCGGCGTGGCCGCACGAGTCGTTGATCACCTTGAACTGGTCGAGGTCCATGTAGCACAGTGCGTGTTCCCGTCCCTGTTCCAGCGCCGACATGCGCGCGCGTTCGAGCCGCTGCTCGAACTCGCGGCGATTGATCAAGCCGGTCAGCGCGTCGTGGCTCGCCTGATAGACCAGGCGCGCGGTGGCCTGATCGATCTTGGCCTGCATCTGGCCGTGCATCGCCTGCAGGTGGGCCGCCATGTTGTTGACGCCGCGTTGCAGGACGCCGAGTTCGGCCTGCCCGCTCTGGACGACGCGCTCGTCGAGGTGCCCCTCGCCGATCCGGCTCACGGTGTGCGTGAGCGCGAGGATCGGCCGCGTGATCTGCCGTCCGATGCGCCACGCGAGATAGAAGCTGACGCTGAGGCCGGCGAGCAGGATCAGCAGACTGCGTACGATCGCATCGCGTTGACTCTTGACCGTCGCGCTCCGCGATACCTCGAGACCGACCCAGCCGAGCAGCCGCGTCGGACGGGTCGCAGCGCCCGCCCGTCCGCCGACCGAACTGAAGTCGTCGACCGCAACCTCGGTCCGCGTGATCGGCGCGTAGTAGACGAGGCGATCCGGGTATTCGATCTGCTGGATATGGTCCGTGGACAAGTGGCGGCGCGACGGGTCATCCCAGTTGCCCAGCCCGACCTGTGCCAGCCACTGGCCGTCATCGGCGAACACCGCGACCCCCCGCACGTCGGGTTCGACCGCAGCTTTTTCGAGCAGCGTCTGCAGCACGTCGATGTTGCCCGACGCCACGCCGTATTCGGCCGCCGGCGCAAGCTGCCGGGCGATGGCGACCGCACGCGTGCGCAGCGACTGATCGAGGTCGTCGATTTTTCCGCTGATGAGCTGGAACAGCAGAAGAACGCCGATGATCGCCACCGGCACGAGCGTCAGGCCGATCACGCGCCCGCGTATCCCGAGTGCGAGCGCCATCAGATTTCCTCTCCCAGACGCTTTTCCAGCTCGTTTTCCTGCGGCAGGACGAAACCGAGCGAACGGGCGACTTGGCGGTTGATCGAAACGCTGAAATAAGCGGGATACGTCGATTCGGGAAGTTGCGAAGACGTGGTCTCGATCACGCGCCGCACCGATTCCGCGGCCTGGCGGCCGATTTGCGCCGGGCTCGAGTGCAGCGACAAGAGGGCGCCGGCGCGCGTCAGCGAGCGCGAATAGCCGAGCACCGGGTCGCGGTAGCGATACGAGGTCAGCAGCAGGCTTTGCGCAGTGTTGCGGTTGATGACCCCGGGGTCCGGGATCGCGAGCAGCAATTCGGCCTCGGACAGGACCGCCTCGAGCTGCGCGATCTGGCGGTCCGCTCCGCTCAGCAGGCCGTACACCAGGCTGATTCCCTGCGCCCGCAGGGCGTCCGCGAGTTCGCCCAGGACCTGGCGCTGATTCGTGCTCAACAGCACGCCGACGCGTGTCATCTCGGGAAAGGCCAGACGGATCAGTTGGGCCTGGCGCTGGAACGGCTGGTCGAGATAGATGGCCGATACTGCGCGCTTGCCTTCCCCAGCGAGCTCCGCGCGGCCGCTCTCGAGGTACCACGCACGCGGCACCAGAACCGCGAGCACCGGATTGCGCACCGGCTGCGTCGCGAGCGATTCGGCCGCACGCACGCCGACCGTGACGACGAGGCGCGCGCCATCCAGCGCCGAGGCGCTGAGGCCGTCGGCGTAAGCCCTGCCCGTCTCATGCCGCCCGTGATCCAGATAGCCGCGGATGATCTGATAGACCTCCTGATACGGCGCCGAGTCGTCGCTCAATACGACGACGACGCGCGCCGCGGCGGCGGGGCTCGAAAACGCCACGAGCCAGGCGCAAGCGAGCATCGGCAGGATACGGCTAGCGATCGCCCGCCCGCGGGCCCACGCGCGCGTCAAGGCGCCTCTACGCCCCACAGGCATTCGCCCTTGCTCTCCTTCGCGATCGCCGCGAGCAGCGCCGCATGCGCTGCCTCCTCCTCCGCGTCCGCCGGCAACAAAATCGCTGCCGGCCGCGGCCGGTCCGCCGCACGGCCGCTCTCCGAACGCGGTATTTCCAGTCCGATCGAAAGGCTTTCCTGGCCGCGGGTCAGCGCCAGATAGACCGCGGCCAGCAACTCGCAGTCGAGCAGCGCGCCGTGCAGCGTGCGCGCGGTATTGTCGACGGCGTAGCGTTTGCAAAGTGCGTCGAGGTTATTGCGCTGGCCGGGGTGCAGCGCCTTGGCCATCGCCAGCGTGTCGGTCACCCCGCCGCAGCAGGTCGCCAGGAGCGGCATGCCGAGCAGGCGCAACTCCATGTTGAGAAAGCCAACGTCGAACGGTGCGTTGTGGATGATCAGCTCGGCGCCGTCGATGAAATCGACGAACTCGCGCGCGATATCGCCGAAACGCGGCTTGTCCTGCAGAAACTCCGGCGTGATGCCGTGCACCTGCATGGCTCCGGCGTCGATGTCACGGTCCGGATTGACGTAGCGATGGAGGTGATTGCCGGTCAGCCGGCGGTTGACCATTTCCACCGCCGCGACTTCGATGATGCGATGGCCCTGGGCCGGGTCGAGCCCGGTCGTTTCCGTATCGAGGATGATTTGACGCATGTCTTTCGATCAATATTGCCGAGCCTGCAAGACGCCCTGATTGGCCAGTACGTCGGCGCGTTCGTTCTCGGGATGACCGGCGTGGCCGCGCACCCACTTCCATACGATGCGATGCTGCTGGCTCAGTGCATCGAGCTGTTGCCAGAGGTCCTGATTCTTGACCGGCTTGCCGTCGGCCGTCCGCCAGTTGCGCCGTTTCCACCCGGGCAGCCATTCGCTGACCCCTTTCTGCACGTACTGCGAGTCGGTGTGGACCTCGACCGTCGAAGGCCGCTTGAGCAGCTCGAGCGCGCGGATGACCGCGGTCATCTCCATGCGGTTATTGGTCGTGTTCGGCTCGCCGCCGCTTATCTCCTTGCGGTGGCCGCCCGCGACGAGAAGCGCGCCCCAGCCGCCTGCGCCGGGATTGCCCTTGCAGGCACCGTCGCTATATATATAAATGATGTCAGCGGTCACGATGTATTCGGTAGTGTTTGAGATTGATCACCTTGGCCGCGGGCGAGAGCAGGCGCCGTGCCACGGGCGTCGACCACTGCGGCTGGATGATGTTCATTCCGACGACGCGCTTGACGGCCTGCAGGAAATAGACCCCGCCTCCCATCGCCCACCAGCGGTCGCCGGCCGGCTCCATGAAGCGAAGCCGACGCAGCCAGTTTTCGCGGTTGATCGGTGGACGATAGCAGCACATGCTGCCGCCCGCCACCTCGAGGCCGAGCAGAACCATCCAGTCCTTGACGCGCGAGATGTTGAGAAAGTTGCCGTTCCACGGGTAGCCACGCTCGCCGCCCTGGGCGATGCGGGCGAGCCCCCACAGGCTGCGCGGGTTGAAGCCGGCCAGCACGAGGCGACCTTCGGGGCGCAGCACTCGTTCGGCTTCGCGCAGGACCTGATGGGGGTTCGCGCTGAATTCGAGGACATGCGGCAACAGCAGCAGATCGAGCGACTGGCTCTGGAACGGCAGGAACATCGGGTCGGCGCGGACCTGGCTCGGCGGCTCGACCGCGCAGTTCACACGTAGCGGAATGCGGCTGTTGCGCAGGAAATCGATGTTCGGCAGGCCGACTTGAACTGCGTGGAAGCCGAATACGTCCGAGACGGCGTCGTCGAAGTAGCGCTGCTCGCGGAAGAGCAGATGCTGTCCCAACGGCGTGTCGAACCATCCGGCGTTCAGCTTGGATAACATAGCCCTTCCTCCTGTCTCTTGCAGTCCATCATGTTGACGCTGATTCCCCTGCCCGCGTTCGAGGACAACTACATCTGGGTGTGGCACGACGCGAAATACGCGGTCGCGGTCGACCCCGGTGACCCTGCCGTGCTTTCGACCTATCTCGACAGCCGCGGACTCGCCCTCGCCGCGGTGCTCGTGACCCACCATCACCGCGACCATACTGGCGGCAACACCTGGCTGCGTCAACGCTATAACTGTGCCATCTACGCGCCCGACAACCCCCGTATCCCGGCGGTCAGTCATGTCGTGCGCGGCGGCGATTCGGTGGCGGTTCCCGAACTCGGCCTCGCGCTCGCCGTGCTCGCGACGCCCGGCCATACGCTCGACCACGTCAGCTACGTCGGCAACGGGCATCTCTTCTGCGGTGATACGCTCTTCGGCTGCGGTTGCGGCAAGCTGTTCGAGGGCGACGCAGCGATGATGTCGGCGAGTCTCGATGCGCTCGCCGCCTTGCCGCCCACAACGCGCGTCTGCTGCGCGCACGAATATACCCTCAGCAACATCGACTTTGCCAAAACCATCGACGGCGCGAACCCCGCCCTGCTCGAACGCGAGCGCATCGACCGCGCCGCACGCGCCCAAAACCGGCCGACCCTGCCGTCGACGCTCGCGCTCGAACGCACGACGAACCCGTTTTTGCGCTTCCACGACGCCGACATGCGCGCTTTCGCGGTCGGCGAACTCGGCAGCCCGGATCCGGGTCCCGCCACGGTCTTCGGCGCGATCCGTGCGGCCAAGGACCGGTGGGACGGTTGACTGCCCGGCGGACGCCCCTTAGGATGGAGCCTGCTTGAGTACGGGAGACCCACGTGCCCGGAATCAAATTCACCCGTATCGGTGCAGCGCGCCTCCCTCTCGGCCGGCTCGGATTGGCGGCCCTGATGTTCTGGGCAAGCCATCACAGCCTGGCGACGGAACCCCGACAAGGCATCCACACACTCGAATGGAACGGCGGCAGTGATAACGTGCCCGCTGCCGACGAGGTGCCCGCGATCGCCCTTGAAGCTGGCACGCGCGACGTCTGGCAGCGTGTCCGCGACGGTTTCCGCATCGACGACCAGGCGGCGCCGAACCCGCTCATCGCTGTTCACGAATCCTGGTACGCAGCCCGGCCCGAACACGTGCGTCGCGTCGTCGAGCGCGCGCGCCGCTATCTTTTCTATATCGTCGAAGAGGTCGAGCGGCGCGGCATGCCGATGGAAATCGCGCTGCTGCCCATGATCGAGAGCGCGTTCGACCCCGGCGCGCTCTCGCCCTCCGCGGCGTCCGGAATCTGGCAGTTCATTCCTTCCACCGGACGTCTGTACGGCCTCAGGCAGGACAAATGGTACGACGGCCGCCTCGATTTCACCGCCGCGACCGGGGCCGCACTGGACTACCTCGGCAAGCTCTATCTCGACTTCGGTGACTGGCAACTCGCGCTCGCGGCGTACAACTGCGGCGAAGGCTGCGTCGGTCGCGCGATCCAGCGGAACGTCCAGCAAGGCCTTCCAACCGACTACGCAAGCCTCGCGCTGCCGAACGAGACGCGTCACTACGTCCCCAAGCTGCTCGCGATCCGCAACCTGGTGCGCAATCCCGAGCAATACGGCATGACGATAGACGGGCTTCCAAACGAGCCTTATTTCAACCTGGTGAGCGTGAGCGCCAGCATGGATCTGCATTCGGCCGCGCGGCTGGCGGGCATGACCATCGAGGAGTTCGTCGCGCTCAACGCGGCCTTTCCGCGCAAGCTGATCCGCTCCGACACGCCGGTCAGCCTGCTCGTTCCGGTCGACCGCGCCGACCGTTTCCAGCGCAATCTGGATGCCGGCGACTGGGACAGTTGGCAACCCTACGCCGCACGCAAGGGCGAGCGGCCCGAGGAGATCGCGCGCCGCTTCAAGGTCAGCGTGGCACGACTCGCCGAACACAACCAGTTCAAGCTCAGACGCGGCAGGCTGGCACGCGCACAGACCGTGCTGGTGCCGGTCAAACGTCGTGACACCGGTATCGCCGCGAACCAGTCGGGCAGTCGTCGTCCTGCGCCGACCGAACACGAAGTCAAGGCTGGCGAGACGCTCTACGGCGTCGCGCGGCGCTACGGCTTGAGCGCCCGCGAATTGGCGGACGCCAATCCGGGGGTCGGGGCAAGACTCAGGCCGGGGCAGGTCCTGCAACTGGCAATCCCGGTTTCTTCGCCGCGCGAGACGGCCCCATTGCGACCGCGCAAGACGGGCGCTCGGGGTGCCGCCCTGCCGTCACACTACGCCCCGAACCGCGGCGACACGCTTCTCACGATCGCCCGCCGCTTCGATATCAGCATGGTCAGGTGACGCGAGGGTTCGCGTCGCTCCTCGATTCTCGGGGCTGACCGTTCCGGCGCGTTCCGTCCGATCCAGGCCGCGGCTAAACCACCTATCCCGGACCCGCCCCGCTATCGCATCACTCGGGGGCCGGCGGCTCGTCCGTCTTGTCGGACATGATCAGTGCGACGCCCAGCGCCGCGAGCACCATCCATATTACGGCGGCCCAGATCCCGAGGGCGTCCGACAACGGCCCCATGAAAAACATCATCAGCATGGCGACGGCGAGCACACCGTTGCCGAGCCAGAAATTGCGGTGTCTAGTGTTCAAGTGCGCCTCCTTCCGGCGTTTTCATCCGAGCCTGCCCGCCACCCAGTGACACCGCACCCAATGCCCGTCCCCGGCTCGCGTCTGTTCCGGGTAATCGCGCCGGCACAGGTCGCCCGCGCGCGGGCAGCGCGGGTGAAAGTGGCAGCCCGGCGGCGGCGCGAGCGGCGACGGCTGGTCACCGCCCACATGTAGCGTCGCCAGCCCGCTTGCGCCATCGATGCGCGGGATGGCGCTGACGAGCGCCTGGGTGTACGGGTGGCGCGGCGCGCGCAGCACCTCGGCGGCGGGCCCCTGCTCGACGATGCGGCCGAGATACATCACGGCCACCTCGTGCGCGAGATATTCGACGACGCCGAGGTTGTGGGTGATGAAGAGGTAGGCGAGCCCCAGGCTTTCCTGCAGATCTTTGAGCAGATTGAGTATCTGGGCCTGGACCGAGACGTCGAGTGCGCTCGTCGGCTCGTCGCAGATCAACAGTCGCGGCGAGACGGCGAGCGCGCGCGCGATCGCAATCCGCTGGCGTTGCCCGCCAGAGAAGGCGTGCGGATAGCGGCCGCCGGCATCATCAGGCAACCCGACTTGGCGCAGCACGGCTGCCACCGCTTCGCGCCGCCCGCGCTCCGCCCCAACGCGCAGGGCATCCATGCCTTCGAGCACGATTTCCTCGACGCGCATGCGCGGGTTTAGCGAGCTGTAGGGGTCCTGGAAGACCATTTGCGCCTGGCGCCGCAGCGTGCGCGCGTTGGCCGGCGTAATCGGCTCGCCGCCGAGCAGGACACGCCCCCCGGTCGGCTCGATCAGGCGCAGCAGCGCCTTACCGGCGGTGGTCTTGCCGCATCCGGATTCGCCGACCAGCGCGAGCGTACGCCCGGCACGGATCGACAGCGAGACGTCGTCGACCGCGCGAACGTGGCCGATCGTGCGCTGGATCAGGCCGCGGCGGATCGGAAAATAGACCTTCAGTCCCTCCACCTGCAGCAGCGGTGCCGCGTCCCGCGCCGAACCGGGCGGTGGCGAGACCGCAGGTGCCCCCTGCGTTGGCAGCTCGCCGGCCAGATGACAACGCACGCGTTGTCCTCCGCGCACCTGCCAGTCCGGCGCCTCCTCGCGGCAACGCGCGATCGCGCTCGGACAGCGTGGGGCAAACCGACAGCCGGACATCCGCGCATCGAGCTTCGGCACCTGACCGGGAATCGTCACGAGCCGCCCATGGTCCCCCGGCCGTGGCAGGGCCTCGAACAGCATGCGGCTGTAGGGGTGCTGCGGCGCGGCGAAGAACGTCTCGCGCGGCCCCTCCTCGAGCAGTTCGCCGGCGTACATGACGCCGACGCGATCGGCGTTCTCCGCCACGACGCCAAGGTCGTGCGTGATCAGCAGCATTCCCATCTGGCGCTCGGCGCGCAGGCCACGCAGCAGCTCGAGCACCTGCGCCTGGATCGTCACGTCCAGCGCCGTCGTCGGCTCGTCGGCGATCAGCAGGCGCGGCGGGCCGGCGAGCGCCATCGCGATCATCACGCGCTGGCGCAGACCGCCGGAAAGTTCGAACGGATAGGCATCGAGCCGACGCTCCGGGTCGGGCACGCCGACCGACTCGAGCAGCGCACGCGCCGCCGCGAGGGCGTCGCGGCCCGTGCGCCGCTGGTGCAGTGCAAGCGCCTCGACGATTTGAGCGCCGACGTTGGCGACCGGATTCAGCGCGAGCATCGGTTCCTGAAAGATCATCCCCATCTGCCCGCCGCGGACCCGGCGCATCTCGCGTTCCGGCAGCGCCCGCACGTCGGTTTCGCCGAGCCGGATCTCGCCCGAAACGATGCGCCCGCCGTCCGGAAGGAGCCGCATCAGCGACAGCGCCGTCATCGACTTGCCGCAGCCGGATTCGCCGAGCAGCGCGTAGGTCTCGCCCGCGTCGACGCGGAACGACACCCCGTCGACGACGCCCACGGCGTCTTTACCCTCGCCGAACGCGGTGACGAGCCGGTCGACCTGCAACAGCGGCTTCACCGGCGCGCTCCCTGGCGGGGATCGAAGGCGTCGCGGACGCCGTCGGCGAAGAGGTTCGCCGCGAGCACGAGCGTGAACATGAAGACGAACGCGGCCGCGAGCTGCCACCAGACGACGGGCTCGCGCCCGAGTTCGAGTCGTGCGCCGTTGATCATGTTGCCCCAGCTGTACATCGTCGGGTCGACGCCGACGCCGACGTAGGAAAGCACGGCCTCGGCGAGGACGAGCCCCGAGAAATCGAGCACGATCGCGATCAGCACGAGATGGAAAACGTTCGGAAAGATATGGCGGCTGACGATGCGGACGTGGCTGACGCCGAACGCGCGCGCCGCCTCGATGTAGTCGAGCGTCCTGAGCTTGAGCGATTCGCCGCGCAGCAGTCGCGCGAGGCCGGTCCAGCTCGTCACGCCCATGATGAGGGAGAGCGCGAGCAGGCGAACGTCGGCGCGCGCCGCCGCGGTGTCGAAGGCCTCGGGATTGGACTCGATGTAGACCTGAACGATCAGCACGGCGGCGGCGATCAGCAATACGCCCGGAATCGAGTTGAGCACGGTGTAGACGTACTGGATCACGTCGTCGACCCAGCCCCGGAAATAGCCGGCGGCGATGCCGAATCCGATCGCGAGCGGCAAGGTGACGAGCGTCGTCAAGGTGCCGATCACGAGGCCCGTGCGTATGCTCTTGAGGCTGATGTAGAGCACGTCCTGGCCGACCTTGTCGGTACCGAGCACGTGGTAGCCGGCCGCGAGCTGCACGATCACGCCGGCGAGCATCAGCATCAGCGAGGCGACCACGACCACCGTCCGCGCGGGCCAGCCGAGACGGCCCCGGCGCCAGTCGGCAAGCCATCCGCCGAGCGGCCGCCGCAACCGCCTCGCCTGCCACGTGGCGAGCAAGGCGAACAGAACGAGGCTGGCGAAGAGCCCCGCAGCGAGACCGCCGAGCACGCGCAGGGCGATGTCGCCCGCGCGCGCGTCGTCACCCTTCAGATGCGCGCCGCCGTAGCGCAAGCGCGGGTAGTCGTGCACGGTTTCGCCATTGCGCTCGACGAATTCCTTGGCATAAAGCCGCGTCGCGAGAGGCGCCGAATAGGTCTTTTCCTGACGCTTCGGCAGGTCGCCGAGCAGCACGTCGAATGCCGACTTCACGTCGACCGCATAGTGGGGCGTGTCTGCAGGGCTGTCGGCGAGACGCTCGCGGTAGTGCAAGGAATCGAGCAGCCCGATCGTGGCGAACACCGCCAGCACCAGCGCCGCACCGACCGCCATCGGACGCTCGCCGACCGCCCGCCAGGGCGCGCGCAGATGCGGTCGGCGCCGGATGAACCACGCCAGCCCCAGCAAGGCGGCGACCAACAGGAAGACCAGCGCGTCGGTCCACAGGATCACCGGCTGGATCGTCATTGCAGCCGCACCCTCGGATCGACCCACGAGTAGGAGATGTCGGTAAGAATCAGGCCGACGATGTAGAGGAAGGAACCGAGGAAGACCATCGCGCGCACGACCGCGAAATCCTGCGCCTGGATCGCGTCGATCGTGTAACTCCCGAGCCCCGGAATCCCGAAGAAGGATTCGGTGATGAGGCTGCCCATGAAGAGCAAGGGCAGCACGACGACTGCGCCGGTAAGAATCGGGATCATGCCGTTCTTGAGGACGTGGCGGAACAGCACGCGCCCTTCGCCTAGGCCCTTGGCACGCGCGGTACGCGCGTAGTCCTTGCCGATTTCCTCGAGAAAGATCGTGCGATACCAGCGCGCACCGCTGCCGATACCTGCGACGACGCTGACGAGGACCGGAAGCAGGATGAACTTGAACGCATCGATGCCACCGGCGAAGCCCGATATCGGCAGCAGGTTCCACAGCTTCGCGATGAAATACTGGCCGGCGATGATGTAGAACAGTCCCGAGATCGACATCAGCACGACGCAGAGCACGACCCCCCATAAATCGAGGTAGGTCGTGCGAAAGAACACCATCAGGAGCGCGAAGCTGACATTGACCAGCAGCCCGATGACGAACACGGGCAGCGCGATCGCGAGACTCGGCCCCATGCGCGTCTTGATCTCGTGCGCGATGTCGCGGCCGTCGTCGCCCTTGCCGAATTCGAATACGAACATCGCCGCCGAATGGCGGAAGAAGATCGTGTCGGTGAAGCGCGCGCTGCCCTCGGCCTCGGCGTTGAGCAAGAGCGGCTTGTCGTAGCCGTGCTCGGCCTTCCAGCGCGCGATCGCCTCGGGCGTCACGTGCTTCGCGCCCAGTTGCAGGCGTGCCATGTCGTCGGGCGTGTTGACGACGAAGAACAAGGCGAAGGTGAGCAGGTTGACGCCGATCAGGATCGGGACGGCATAGAAGAGACGGCGCAGGATGTAGCCGAGCATCAGGCGACCTTCCGCTCATGCCGCCGCCACGCGCTCGCCGCGGGCGCGATCAGCACGACGAGCCCGACCACGAGCAAGGCGACAGGCCACAGCACCGGCCGGTTCCAGGCCGCGCGCCGTTCCTCGCGCAGCGCAGGATCGATGCGCCGGTACTTCAGGGTGTTGTTCGCCATCAGATTGGGCTTGACGTTGTGGACCCAGCCGTGGCGCAGGCCGAAGGACTTCGGGTAGTACGCGAAGATCCACGGCGCGTCGCGACGCACGATCTCGAGCATCGCGTCGATCACGGCCTGACGCTCGGGGCCGTTGTCCATGTCCTTCATGCGCTCGAACAGCCGGTCGAATTCCGGGTTGTCGTAATTGGCCGCGTTCTCGCCGCCGCTGCTGACCTTCTTGTGCGGCCCGTAGAGCAGAAAGAAGAAGTTCTCGGGGTCGGGATAATCCGCGTTCCAGCCCCATTCGAAGAGCTGGGCGTTGCCCTTGCGGATCTTGTCCTGGAAGCGGTTGTAATCGGTTCCGCGTACCACGAGTTGCACGTTGAGCTTGTCGAGCTGCTTCTTCATCCAGTCGAGCCGCGACTTGGCGTCGGGCCCCGCGGCCATCGTGTCGAAATAGAGCACGAGCGGCTGGCCGGTCTTGGCGTGACGTCCGTTCGGATAGCCCGCCTCGGCCAACAGCTTCTTCGCGGTCTCGATCGGCCGGCGCTCGATTTTTTCGCCGCGCGCCTCGTAGACGTAGGGGTTGAGGCCGGCCGGGCCCTCGACATAGCCGAACAGGCCCGGGGGCAGCGGGCCTTGCGCGGGGATGCCGCGGCCGTTGAGGAAAATGGAAATGAATTCGTCGTAGTCGAAAGCGATTGAAAGCGCCTGGCGCAGCTTGCGACGATCCTCGCCGAGCCCGCCGACGACCGGATCGAGCATGTTGAAGCCGACGTACCAGATCGACGCGGCGACCGCGGTAATGAGATGGATATCCTGCGCGCGCATGCTGGCGGTCAACTCGGGTTCGCCCTTGGCCGAAAAACGGACCGCCTGGTCGAAGCTGTCGGAACTGATACCCGAGCTGTCGTAATAGCCCTGGAGAAACTTGCTCCAGTACGGGATCGTCTCCTTTTCCAGACTGTAAACGGCCTCGTCGACGAGCGGCAGGCGCTTGCCCGCATCGGCGAGCAGCCCGGCCGCGCGATCCTCCACGCTGCCTTCGCCCGGATAGACCTCGCCGTGGAAATACGGGTTGCGCTTCAACACCATCCGCCTGTTGGGATCGTTCTCGGCAAGATAGTAGGGCCCGGTTCCGACCGGCTGCCAGTCGAGCGTGAGGTTCCTGTCGGCCATGCCCGGCTGGGCGTAGAAAGTTTCGGCCTCCCACGGCACCGGCGCGAAAAACGGCATCGCGAGCCAGTAGATGAACTGCGGATACTTGCCGCGGATGCGGATGCGATACGTGTAGCGATCGACCACCTGCGCGCCGGCAAGCGGAAAGCGATCGAGATCCAGCCGGCGTCCGGGTTGCGCCTGCGCCGCCTTCTCGAGTGCCGCGCCAAGCGCCTTGAGTCCGACGATGTGTTCGCTCATCAGGCCGAAAATCGGCGAACTGAGGCCGGGATGGGCAAGCCGCTTGATCTGGTAGACGTAGTCGGCGGCGACGAGCTCGCGCGTGCCTTGGTGGGCGAAGTCGCTGATGCGGCTCTTGCCGTCGAGCGCTGCCGACTCGAGCGCGTGATAGCGATAGCGCCCGGCTTCGTCACGCGCGAAGGCCGGGTGCGGTTGATAGCGTATGCCGGGACGGACGCGGATTTCGTACACGCTCTCGGCGATGCGCGACGACGCTGCGTCGTCGGGCAACCGCTTGCCGGACGCATCGTAGTAGCGCGGCTCAGGCACGCGCGCCGCCGTCAGCGGGACGAGGGTGTAAGGACGTTTGAGGAAATGGTATTGCAGCGGCGGCTCGTAGATCTGTCCGGTGAATTCGACCTCGTTTGCGCTATACGAACGCGCTGGATCGAGATGCTTCGGACGTTCCGAAAACGCGCTATAAAGAACCGGGGCGGCGGCTTGACTGTCCGGGTATGGGTTGTTCCACGTGTCGCCGCATCCGGCGAGCAAAGCGAGTCCGAGCAGTACCGAGCCTGTACGCGTCATGGCGCCAGTGTACCCAAGCGCGCCGTCAACGTCAGCCGTTATAATCTCGCCCTACTCAACTCTTCGCTTCGAGACCATCATGGGATTTCTTGCAGGAAAACGCTTGCTGATCACCGGTGTGATATCCAACCGTTCGATCGCCTATGGCATCGCTGCCGCGTGCAAGCGTGAGGGCGCCGAGCTGGCCTTCACCTACCAGGGGGAGCGTATCAAGGATCGCGTGACGGAGTTCGCCCAGGAGTTCGGTTCCGACCTGGTGTTTCAATGCGACGTCGGCAGCGACGAGCAGATCGACGCGCTGTTCACGGAACTCGGCACGCGTTGGGACGGCCTCGACGGTCTCGTTCACTCGATCGCCTTCGCCCCCAAGGAGGCGCTCGCCGGCGATTTCCTCTCAGCGGTCACCCGCGAAAACTTCCGCATCGCCCACGACATCAGTTCCTACAGTTTCGCCGCGCTGGCCAAGGCTGCGCTGCCGCTCATGGAAGGCCGCCAGGCCGCGCTGCTGACGCTGTCGTATCTCGGCGCAGTGCGCTCGGTCCCCAACTACAACGTCATGGGCCTGGCCAAGGCGAGCCTCGAATCCAGCGTCTACTACATGGCGCAAAGCCTCGGCCCCAAGGGAATCCGCGTCAACGCCGTGTCGGCGGGCCCGATCAAGACGCTCGCCGCGAGCGGCATCGCCAACTTCGGCGAGAAGCTCGATCTCGTTGCGAAGAACGCGCCGCTGCGCCGCAACGTCACGATCGACGAGGTCGGCAACGTCGTCGCCTTCATGCTCTCGGATCTCGCGTCGGGTATCACCGGGGAAATCACCTACGTCGATGCCGGATTCAATTCGACGGCGGGCGCCGAATCGTGAGCCGCTAAAGCCCCAAAAAAACGCGCCCGAAGGCGCGTTTTTTTTAGTCTTCCCGGCCCTCGATCGCGTTCGGCTGGATCTTGACCTTGTGGCCGGCGGTCACCAGCGCGATCAGGGCTTTCATGTCGGCGCGCTGCTGCGCCTGCATGACGCCCGACCCGATCGACTCCATGAGCATGGGATCGAGCGACGCAGGCTCGACCACGCGCGTCACGCGCACGATGCGATACGACCCGTCGGGTCGCGCAAACCCGGTATACGCCGGCGTTTTCTCAGCATTCGCGCGGAACACGGCCTTGACACCCGCCGCGTCGAGGGACGCGCCGGGCTGGCGACCGACGACCTGAAACGCTGTCCAGTCGAGACCCGACTCCTTGCCGTCCTGCAGGGACTTGATCGTCGCCTCGGCCTTTTTCGCAAGCAGCTGCGCGGTCTGTTCCGCGCGCATCGTCCGCTCGATCTCGGCCGACACTTCCGACAGCGGCCGCAGCCGGGCGGCGCGGTGCTCGACGACACGGGCGGCGACGAGCGTGCCCGGCTTGATCTCGATCGCCTCGGTGTTCTGCCTGGACTTGATCGACTCGGGGCTGAAGAGTGCGGCCGAGAGCGCCGGATTGTCGAAGGGCGGCGGTGCTGCCTTCGCGTTCATCCAGCCGCTTTGTTGGACCGTGAGTTTGGCAGCCGCCGCGGCGGGCTGCAGCGACTCGGCATTTTCATAGACGAGATTGCTGAAGTTGTCGGCAAGGTCGGCGAAGGTCTTCTGCGCCTGCTGCTTGCGCAACTCGTCGACGATCGCGGCGCGGACTTCGGCGAGCGGCGCCGCCTTGCCCGGCTCGATGCTGTCCAGGCGGATGATGTGATAGCCGAAATCGCTCTCGACGGGGCCGCGGATTTCCTTCGGCTTCATCGCGAAGACGGCGTCCTCGAAGGGCTTGACCATCATGCCACGACCGAAGCTGCCGAGGCTCCCGTCCTGCTCCGCCGACCCCGGATCCTGCGAGGTGCTGCGCGCCAATTCGCCGAAACGCTCGGGTTGCTTGCGCAGAGTCTCCATCAGCGCGGTCGCCTTCGCCTTGGCCTTGGCACGAGTGGCCGCGTCGCTGTCCTTGTCGGCCGCGATCAGGATGTGACTCGCGCTGCGCTGTTCGGGCTGACCGAACTGCGCTGCATTCGCCGCATAGTAGTCGCGGACGGCCTGTTCGCTGACGCTGATGCCGGCGACGAGTGCAGCCGCATCGAGAACGACATACTCGGCGCGAATCTGTTCGGGTTCGGTAAAGGCCGGTTTGTTGGCGGCGTAATGGCGTTCGACGTCCGCCGGGGTCACCTTGACCTCGTCGGCGACGCTGGCGACCGGCAGATCGACCCAGGAGATTTCGCGCTGCTGCGCGACCAGCCGCGCGACCTGCTCGAGCGTGGTAGTCGCGTTGAAGGCGGCGAGCGTCACCGGGCTCGTCACGCCCTCCAGCATGAACGCCTGGCGCAGTTCGTTCTCGAAGGACGCCGGGGTACGTCCGTTCTGCCGGAGGATCGCTTCATAACGCTGCGGCGAGAACTTGCCGTCCTGTTGAAACGCGGGAATCTGCCCGATCGCGGCGGCGACGTAGGAATCCGGCGCGAGGAATTTGAGCTTCTCGGCTTCGAGCAGCAAGGCCTTGCGCTCGATCAGGCTATCCAGCACCTGTTTGCGAAACGCGGCGGTTTCGGTCATCGAGGGGTCGAATGCGGGCCCGAGCGACTCGCGCAGGCGATCGCTCTGCGCCTGGATTTCGCGCGTCAATTCTTCGCGCGTGATCCCCACCTTGCCGACTTCGGCCACCACCCCGCCGCTGCGATCCCCGGACATGTAGGAGTCGATGCCGAAGAGGGCGAACGTCACGGCGATCAGGCCGAGAATGACTTTGGCCAGCCAGCCCTTTGCATGCTTGCGGATTGCTTCCAGCACTGTTTCTACTCCGGAAATTGGGTCAGGCGAATTCTCGCGCACTTTGCACCCGGCGTCTCGCCCTCCCCGGACGAAAACACGCCGAAATGAAAAAAGGCGAACTCGCGTTCGCCTTTTTGGTGTTGGCGGAGTGGACGGGACTCGAACCCGCGACCCCCGGCGTGACAGGCCGGTATTCTAACCAACTGAACTACCACTCCATGTACTGCACAAACTCGACTGCCTGCTGCTTGTTCTTACTCGGCTGGTGGGTGCTGAGGGGTTCGAACCCCCGACATTCGCCTTGTAAGGGCGACGCTCTACCAGCTGAGCTAAGCACCCGACAAAGACCAAAATTATACAAGACAAATTTCGGCCTTGCCAAGTGTCCGCGACTTTTATTTCTCAGTTGAGCGCGTCCTTCAGTCCTTTGCCGGCGCGGAATTTCGGCACCTTCGCCGCCTTGATCTTGATCGACGCACCGGTGCGCGGATTGCGGCCGCTGCGCGCCGCACGCTTGCCGACGTAGAAGCTGCCGAAGCCGACGAGCGTCACGATGTCGCCTTTCTTGAGGGCCTTCTTGACCGCGTCGACGGTCGCCTCGAGAGCGCGGCCGGCGGCGGCTTTTGAAACATCCGCCGAGTCGGCGATGGCGTCGATCAATTCTGATTTATTCACGTGTTGTCCCCTTCACTCTATGTCACAGGAAAGCCCTGTGGCCGCTTTTATAGCAACGTGAAAAACCTTGTGTCAAGCGGTTTTCCGGGGACCTCAATGAAAAATCCCGCGACTGGCGCGGGATTCGTGGCGATGTGTCGCGGGAAACCTAGTGTTTCAGCGCCCTTGCGGCCGTGCCGCCCTCCTCGGAAACCGCGATCGCGGGGGTTTCCGACTCCGATTCCTCGCTCAGCGGCTCGGGCACATGTTCGAGCGCGAGTTCGAGCACCTGATCGATCCACTTGACGGGATGGATGTCGAGCTTGTTCTTGATGTTGTCGGGAATGTCGGTGAGGTCCTTGACGTTCTCCTGCGGGATCAACACCGTCTTGATGCCGCCACGATGCGCGGCGAGCAGCTTCTCCTTCAGCCCGCCGATCGGCAGCACCTCGCCCCGTAGCGTGATCTCGCCGGTCATCGCGACATCGGCGCGCACCGGGATTCCGGTGAGGATCGAGACCATCGACGTACAGATTGCAATGCCGGCCGAGGGGCCGTCTTTCGGCGTCGCGCCTTCCGGCAGGTGGATGTGGATATCGCGCTTCTGATAGAAATCCTCCTGGATTCCCAACTTGCGCGAGCGCGACCGCACGACCGAGAGCGCAGCCTGGATCGACTCCTGCATGACTTCGCCGAGCTTGCCGGTGGTCGTCATCTTGCCGCGCCCGGGCAGGGCCACGGCTTCGATCGTCAGCAGTTCGCCGCCGACCTCGGTCCAGGCAAGGCCCGTGACCTGTCCAACCTGGTTGTTCTTCTCCGCGACCCCGAAGCTGAAGCGACGGACACCGAGATACTTCTCCAGGTTGCGCGAGGTGACGGCGATTTTCGTGCTTTGCCGCTTGAGCAGAAGCGCCTTGACCGCCTTGCGGCAGACCTTGGATATTTCGCGCTCGAGGCTGCGCACGCCGGCTTCCCGCGTGTAGTAACGGACGATGTCACGAATGGCCGACTCGGCGATCGAAAGCTCGCCGTCCTTGATGCCGTTGACCTTGAGTTGCTTGGGCACCAGGTAACGCTCGGCGATATTGATCTTCTCGTCTTCGGTGTAACCCGAAAGGCGGATCACTTCCATCCGATCGAGCAGCGGCGCGGGCAGATTGAGCGAGTTCGCGGTCGCGACGAACATCACGTCCGACAGGTCGTATTCGACCTCGACGTAGTGATCCTGGAAGGTGTGGTTCTGCTCCGGATCGAGCACCTCAAGCAGGGCCGACGACGGGTCTCCGCGGAAGTCCTGTCCCATCTTGTCGACCTCGTCGAGCAGGAATAGCGGGTTCTTCACGCCGACCTTGGTCAGGCTCTGCAGGATCTTGCCGGGCATCGATCCGATGTAGGTGCGGCGGTGGCCGCGGATCTCGGATTCATCACGTACGCCGCCGAGCGCCATGCGCACGAACTTACGGTTGGTCGCCCGCGCGATCGACTGCCCGAGCGAGGTCTTGCCGACACCGGGCGGCCCGACCAGACACAGGATCGGCGCCTTGACCTTGTCGACGCGCTGCTGCACGGCGAGATATTCGAGGATGCGTTCCTTGACCTTGTCGAGACCGTAGTGATCCTGATCGAGCACTTTCTCGGCCTTCGCCAGGTCCTTGCTGATCTTGGTTTTCTTTTTCCACGGCAGCCCGACCATGGCTTCGATGTAGCTGCGGATCACAGTCGCCTCCGCCGACATCGGCGACATCATACGCAGCTTCTTCAGTTCGCCGAGCGCCTTGGCCTCGGCTTCCTTGGACATGCTCGCCTGCCGGATTCGCTTGTCGAGCTCTTCCAGCTCAGCGCCTTCCTCGATGTCGCCGAGCTCTTTCTGAATCGCCTTGACCTGCTCGTTCAGGTAGTACTCGCGCTGGCTCTTCTCCATCTGCCGCTTGACGCGGCCACGGATCCGCTTTTCGACCTGGAGAATGTCGAGCTCGCCCTCGAGCAGGCCGAGCAGATGCTCGAGCCGCTTGTTGACGCCGATCATCTCGAGCACTTCCTGCTTCTGCTCGAGCTTGAGCGGCAGGTGCGCGACGATGGTGTCGGCCAGGCGCCCGCCCTCGTCGATCCCCGAAAGCGAGGTCAGGATTTCCGGCGGGATCTTCTTGTTCAGTTTGACGTACTGATCGAACTGGGTGAGGAGCGCGCGACGCATCGCCTCGACTTCGACCAACTCCTCGCCTTCCGCGGGCAGGATGCGCGCGCGCGCGCTCAGATGCGTGCCCGTATCCGCGACGTTGAGCACGCGCGCGCGCTGATTGCCTTCGACCAGCACCTTCACGGTACCGTCGGGCAGTTTCAGCATCTGCAGCACGGTGGCGACGCTGCCGGTGTCGTAGAGGTCGTCGGGGGTCGGGTCGTCCTGCGCTGCCGTTTTTTGCGCGACGAGGAGGATGCTCTTGCCGGATTCCATCGAGGTTTCCAGCGCCTTGATCGACTTCGGCCGCCCCACGAACAAGGGGATGACCATATGCGGGAACACCACCACGTCCCTAAGCGGCAACAGTGGCAGATCGATCTCTTCCGTGGATACGTTGTCGCTCATCATGATTTCCTGGCAAGGGTTGGGGAAAGGACGCGCGGCATGTCAACCACGCTTGTCCCAGTTGGGGGGCATAGTTTGGAATTCAAGATGGCCGACTGGTTCCCCGTCGGCCATCATCGATCAGGCTCCGGCCGCGAGCGGTTGGTCACCCTGCTCCGAGTAGATCAGCAAAGGCTGGCCTTCGCCGCTGATGAGGGCATTGTCGACGACGACCTTGCTCACGCCCTTGAGCGAAGGCAGGTCGTACATGGTGTCGAGCAGCGCGTGCTCGATGATTGAGCGCAGGCCGCGCGCGCCGGTGCGGCGCAGCAGCGCGCGCTTGGCGATCGCGTTGAGCGCATCGTCGCGGAATTCAAGATCGACGCCTTCCATCTTGAAAAGTTTCGCGAACTGCTTGGTCAGGGCGTTCTTCGGCTCGGTCAGGATCTGCACGAGCGCCGCCTCGTCAAGTTCGTCGAGCGTCGCAACCACCGGCAGACGGCCGACGAATTCGGGGATCAACCCGTACTTGATGAGATCCTCCGGCTCGACCTGATGCAGCAGTTCGGCGTCGCGCTTGTTCTCGTCGACGTTCTTGACCTGTGCGCCAAAACCGATCCCGCCCTTCTCGGTACGCCCGCGAATCACCTTCTCGAGCCCGCTGAACGCGCCGCCGCAAATGAACAGGATGTTGCTGGTGTCGACCTGGACGAATTCCTGGTTCGGATGCTTGCGCCCGCCCTGCGGCGGCACCGACGCGGTCGTGCCTTCGATCAGCTTGAGCAGGGCCTGCTGCACGCCCTCGCCCGATACATCGCGGGTGATCGAGGGGTTGTCGGCCTTGCGCGAGATTTTGTCGATTTCGTCGATGTAAACGATGCCCTGCTTCGCCTTGTCGACGTCGTAATCGCACTTCTGCAGCAGCTTCTGGATGATGTTCTCGACGTCTTCACCGACATAACCCGCTTCGGTCAGCGTCGTCGCGTCGGCGATCACGAAGGGAACGTTGAGCAGGCGTGCGAGCGTCTGCGCGAGCAGGGTCTTGCCCGAGCCGGTCGGCCCGATCAGCAGGATGTTGCTCTTTGCCAGTTCGACGTCGCCGCTTCCCGAGCTGCTGCGCAGGCGCTTGTAGTGGTTGTAGACCGCGACCGCCAGGGCCTTCTTCGCCTGGCCCTGCCCGATCACGTATTGGTCGAGAATGCCGCTGATCTCGTGCGGCGTCGGCAGATCGGAACTTGCGCCCTTCTGGCTATCGGCCTGCTGGATCTCCTCACGGATGATGTCGTTGCACAGTTCGACGCATTCGTCGCAGATGAACACCGACGGTCCCGCGATGAGCTTGCGCACCTCGTGCTGGCTTTTGCCGCAGAAGGAACAGTAAAGGAGCTTGTCTCCCGAGCCTTTGTCCGCCATGAAGTTTCCTTGCTAGTTGCCTGCTTCGTTGCGGCTGGTCAGGACCTTGTCGACCAGCCCGTACTTCACCGAGTCCTCGGCACTCATGAAGTTGTCGCGATCGGTGTCCCGATCGATCACTTCGAGACTCTGGCCGGTATGCTTCGCGAGCATGCCGTTCAGTCGTGCTTTCAAATAGAGAATTTCCTTGGCATGGATCTCGATGTCCGACGCCTGGCCCTGGAATCCGCCGAGAGGCTGGTGGATCATGACGCGCGAGTTGGGTAGGCAGTAACGCTTGCCCTTGGCGCCTGCGGTCAGCAGGAACGCGCCCATGCTCGCAGCTTGGCCGATGCAGAGCGTCGACACGTCAGGCTTGATGAACTGCATCGTGTCGTAGATCGCGAGGCCGGCGGACACCGATCCGCCCGGCGAGTTGATGTACAGATAGATGTCCTTGTCCGGGTTTTCCGATTCGAGGAAAAGCATCTGCGCGACGATCAGGTTGGCCGTCGCGTCGTTCACTGGCCCGACGAGGAAAATGACCCGTTCCTTGAGGAGGCGGGAGTAAATGTCGTAGGCGCGCTCGCCCCGACCGCTCTGCTCGACCACCATCGGCACCAGGCCGAGCCCCTGCGGTTCGGGGGCGGTCCGTTCGAAATCATATAGCATCAGGCACGTCCCATCAGTTCGTCAAAAGAGGTTGCCACATCTACCACGGTAGCCTGATCTGCGACCCATGCTACCACGTTCTCCTCGAGCGCCAGGGACTCGATCTCCTGCATCCGTTCCGGGCTCTGGTAGTACCACTGGACCACCTGATCCGGCTCCTCGTAACTCTGGGCCTGGTCCTGAATCAGGCTACGTATCTGCTCGGGCTGGGCGGCAAGCTTGTTCGCCTGCACGATCTCGGCAAGGATCAACCCGAGGCGGACGCGCCGTTCGGCCTGCCCGGTAAACATATCGGCACTAAGCTTCATCGACTGAACCCCGCGCGACTGCATGTCGGCTTCGGTCATGCGGCGCAGGCGATCCATTTCCATTTCGACCAGGCTGCGCGGCAGATCGAGCGTGCTTTTCTGCAGCAACAGCTCCATCGCCTGCTCCTTGAGCTTGGCCTGGACCCGGCGTTTGACTTCGCGCTCCAGGTTTGACTTCACTTCGGCCTTGAGTTTCTCGACGTCGCCATCTTCGACACCGAGCGCCTCCGCGAATTCCGCATCGACCGGCGGCAGTACCGGCGCCTGGACTTCCTTCACCTGCACCTCGAAATGCGCGGTCTTGTCGGCGAGTTCGCGGGCCGCGTATTCGGCAGGGAAGGTGAGGTCAAAACCCTTGCTGTCGCCGGCCTTGAGGCCAACCAGAGCCTGTTCGAAATCCTTGAGCAGACGGCCCTCGCCGATCACCGCGGCGAAATCCTCGCCTCGGCCGCCTTCGAAAGGCGCGCCGTCGACGGTGCCTTGGTAGTCGAACTTGACCAGATCGCCCTCGGCCGCCGCACGCGCGGCCGTGGCGAAGGTGCGGCGCTGCTTCTGCAGCACCTCGAGGGTTTTGGCGACGTCGGCGTCACCGAGCTCGACGACCGGGCGGTTCAGCGTCGCCGAATCGAGGGCGTCGATTTTCACCTCCGGGTAGACTTCGAAGCTCGCGCTGAAGGTCATTTCCGCCGCTGCCGACGCGTCGGCCTTGGGCTCGAACCGGGGATAGCCGGCGATTCTGAGCTGGTGCGTCTGCACGGCCTCGCCGAAGCGCGTCTTCAGGGTCTCGCCCAGGACCTCCTGCCGCACGCCGGCGCCATGTTGGCGCGCGACCGCCGAGAGCGGTGCCTTGCCAGGCCGGAAGCCATGCATCTTGACGCTGCGGGCCAAGCGCTTGAGGCGGCTCTGCACCTCGGTTTCCAGCTGATCCACAGGCACGCTGATGTCCAGGCGCCGGGCCAGACCTTCGAGAACTTCAAGATTTCCTTGCATGAGACTTCCTGGCTGAATTGGTTGAAATAGCGGAGAACTGATGTTGAAGTCGATGGTGCGAAAGGGGGGACTCGAACCCCCACGCCTTGCGGCGCTGGAACCTAAAGGCAACTGCCGTTTTGGTTTTTCGCTTTAATTACAATTAATTAAAAAATCACCACTCGAATTTTCGGGAAAATACGGGAAAATCCGGGGGTCCGAGAAAACTAAAGGCCATGAATTCTAGCGTGAATGCAAAAACCCGGAAACCTACGGCCAAAGCCCGCGATGGGGTCAAGGTCGAGAAGAACATTTACCGGCGAGGGGAGTACAGCTACCAGGTAAAGATGATGTTTGGCGGCCATGCCGTCGTGGAAACCTTCGACACCCTGCCAGAGGCTCGCGCCTTCCGGGACAGCAAAAAAGCAGCAAGCGTCATTGACCCGGACTTCAAGCGGGTGCTGGAGAGCCGCATCAAGAAGACCGAGGCGGCCAGTTCAAGCCTGGGCTGGCTGCTCAATCGGTATGAAGCGGAAGTCACCTCGGGGAAGAAAAGCGCTACATCCGAGCGCTACCGGATAGGCAAGCTGAAGCGGTACCGCATCGCCGGGCTCAGTATCTACACCATCAGTGCTGACGATGTGGCCGAGTTCCTTGGCGATCTCAAGGCTGACGGCGTGGCCTCTCCAGGTCAGCGCAAATACTGCGCCCTCCTTTCACACGTCTTCAATACGGCCGCAAAGCGCTGGCGGCTGAAGGTATCGAACCCGATCACCAGCCTGGAACTTCCTGCCGGCGGCAAGGCTCGCGATCGCCGCCTAGAACCGGGTGAGGCCGACACGCTGCTTGCTGAACTGGACAAGGAAAACGCCTACGCCGGTGCCTATGCTCGCCTCGGCATCGAGACCGCCATGCGTCGAGGCGAGCTGCTTGGCCTGGCGTGGGACGACGTGGATCTGAAAAACAGGGTGGCCGAGCTGCGCGACACCAAGAATGGCGAGGGCCGGCGCGTGCCGCTATCCAGGGCGGCAATCAAGGTCCTGCGCGCCCTCCCCCGCCCTCATAAGGGCCCCGTTCTCCCCATTGGGGCTTCCGCCTTACGCGGCGCTTGGGGTCGGGCGAAAGAGAAGGTGGGGATCAAGGATTTGAGGATCCACGACCTGCGGCACGAGGCCACCTCGCGCCTGTTTGAGAAAGGCGTGTTTGACAGCATGGAAGTCGCCAGCATCACCGGTCACAAGACCTTACAAATGCTCAAACGGTACACGCACCTACGGGCCGAGGATCTGGCGAAGAAGCTGGGTTAGAAAGGTGTCGCGTCAGGGCTCGAGAGCACTGCGAATGGCCTCCCTAACCTTCGGCTCCACCTTGCTACTTTTCGACTTCAGAAGGGCGCGCGCCGCCTCTGGGAAGACCTTGCTCCAAAGGAACCTCAGCTCTGCCGAGTACACAAAGTTCTCGTCCTCGCTTTGAATTTTCTTCAGTTCATCCGCCAGCGATTCCCGGAACTTCTTTTCAAATCCATCTGAATCCTCAGCTTCCATTTCATTCCAGCGAATGGCATTCGCAAGCGTCAAATACGCGCCTTTGCCCTGACCTGCGATAACGCCAATACCGCGATAGGCGAGGAGGAGCATGCCCTCCTGTGAGGTCGGCGCGCCGGTCGCAACATCTACGGGCAGCAAATACTGGGATGGATCGAACGGCACGGTGGTCCTCCTCCTGGATGGGGCGAAATGCAGACGGTAGCCTGCCAAGTATTCGGGCACTCGGCAATTGGCAGGGTGAGCCTTGCCCGCCACGCCTGTCGGCGTGGCAAGTCAAAAGCTGGGACTTTAGGGGCGCCTTCGGCGTGTTCCGCCTGTCGGCGGGAGCAGCGAGATTTTGAGCCATGGCAGCGGACACGAATTAGACTGTATTCCTTTTTATCGCCAGCTACTGACGTATGACATTCGACCAGCTCGACCAGCTCTTACCCGTTCTTACACTGATCTTCGGCTGGTTTCTGAGTGAGGGGAGTCATCTCCTACGGAAGAGAGGAAGCCACAGGGAGGCTGTTCGCCTCGCGCTCGCCGAGTTACTTGAACTCCGCCACTCGATGATTGGAAATCGCTTCCTGTTTGACGAGCTTGCCAAACACATTCAGTTGCCGGCGTCAGCAATATTCCAGATAAAAAACGCGCTCCCGGCACCGCTGCAAAAAGACCCCGCTTTAGCAGACCGATTTGACAAAGCCCTGACGGAGGTCGCGAAACACAACCCATTCCTCGCATTTCGCTTGCGGGGAAAGAATATTGTTAATCTCATTGAGATGGCGTTTCACCCGGAGACGATCCAAGACGACCGATTTGCCGAATTCGCGCAAAGAGCACATGAGGAACTGTATGACGAAATTCTGCCTGTGCTCAACGATGTGATTGTTAGCACGGCTCGCCACGCGGGACTTGGGGATTGGAGCAGAGCGTTCTACCTTATTCGACTAAGGCCATCAGTCAACTCAGAAGTTAGAACCGTAGTAGATCGCCTCCTCAAGTCGATAGTTGATCAGCTCAGGGCTTTAGACATAGGTGTCCCGGTCGAGCCGACCACGAATCGCTCATAGTCAAGCACCCAAGCCACCAGTTCGCGCAAGTGGCCGCGTTCGCCATCGTCCAGCGTGCTGATGGCACGAGCGACCGCCTGCGGATAAGTCTCACCCTGAGCACGCGTGATTTTTATCCCACCGCCTAGCCAGGCGCGGGACTGCAATAAGCGGCCGGCCGCCACAAGTGCTGCCGCCTGGTTGCTGTTCATTCGTGTGAAAAGGTGCGCTGAAACACTAACTCGCCTAGACCGCCAACGCTTTTCAGGGGAAAGGGTGAGCGCGGAAAAACCAAGGTGTCACCGGCGCAGGATCGTTCCAGAGGCCGCGACGTTCAGCGCGGGCTTGCTGTTCCAACCCGATCAGTGAACGGTCCCTGAGGTACTGGCGATAAGCCCACGCCATGCCGCGATCAACCATCGCAGCGTTGATGTTCATGCCGGCGACGAAGACGGTGCCTAGCCGGCGGCCGTAATGATCTGCCCCGGCATCGGACACGGTGACCACCCGTCGAAACACCATGGCGGACAAGGCTTGCCGGGCGCGTGTCCCGTACGCCTGCCGGCGCTCCGGCGCATCGATCTGAGCCAGGCGGACGCGTACAGGGCGGTTTTGTACAAGGACGTCCAGCGTATCGCCGTCGACGATGCGAACGACGGTGCCGGAGAAATCCGCGAGTGCGGCCGAGCTAGCGGCCAGCAGGACGGCGACAAGTGCGGCGCGCATAGATCGTCAAGGATTTGATCGTTTACGCAGTAACTTGTATCGCCTTATCAGCGATGGCCGCCAGCACTTCACGGCATGAGTTAACGCCGTCCGATTTCATTTCCTCCAGCAGATGCAAATATCGGCCGATGCTCAGCTCGTACCTACCCCGAAACTCCCGGCCCGCCATGTTATTCCAGGGGCCAGGCCAGCCCCACACCTCGATGCAACCCTCGTCCTCCGAGGCCTGGAGTGTTCCGTCGCCCGCTTGCACGTACACGCCGTCGACTTTGTGGTCTTCGTTACTAGTCACGGCGAGGTCGAACGATTTGCCCTGTGTTTTTTCCATAGTCCTTCCTTTCATGTAAAGACTGATTTGCGACTTCTCTGCGACTGATCCTGACCGGCACCGTCGGCAGGCTCAGGCACAACAACTGATTTGCGACTGATTTCCGACTGATTGCTCAAGCCGTCACGAGGCGACCAAGCTCGGGGAACTGATTTCCGACTGATTTGCGACGTTTTCAAGTGCGCGCCACTCGTCGGTGCCTTCGAGCAACGACACGCGCATGCGCACGTCGCGGCACCCAATCAGGTACGCGGCCCGCTCAACATCGCCAGCGCGTCGGCAATGGAGATAGAGCCGGTCAAGCTCTTCGGGCCGGCAGCTGATGGGATCCAGCGAGTCGAACAGCCAGTCCAGGTCGCCGGCTTCGTCGGCAGGCTGAGGCTCTAGTTCGGGAGCTTCGATGTGGCGGATGAACGCTGCCGTGGCCTCGTCGATAGGTGCGGCGATCGGCGAGAAAAACCGTTGGCACTTAATGCGATCGAGGGCTTTTGCTTTGCGCTCCCGCGCCATCGTCTCGAAGTGCAAGCGGGCAACGTACATAATCGATTCAGCGGTTTGTTGATCCATTTTTTTCATCCCCTTTTCGTTGATTTACAGCTTCGCTGCGGCTTTTCCCGCGAGCACCGCGGACTGGAATTTGCCCTCGTGCTGGGCCTCCTGCTGCCGGCCCAGTCCTTCCCCGACATAGCCGCCGAGCCAGCCCAGCACGCGATCGGGAATGTAGGAGACCAGGTTGAATGCGCCCTGAACGAGGCTGACCAACAGCACGGCGAATAGCATCACGCCGCCGACTACCAGCACCACCGCGCCGACGTCGAAGTTTTGGTAGCCCGCGGTTTCCCACGCGAGCGTGTAGAGCTTGAGGAGCAACGTGCCCAAGGCCAGCATGGCGAGGGATGCAACGACGAAACCGATCACCATCAGCACCGGTCGCAGGAATACCTGCATGATGAAGATGTATCCGTATTCCGTGCGTCGGCCGAGGCCTTCGCCATCGGTGTCGAGGTGGGCAAAGCTCCAGAGCGGGGCAGCCACCAGGCCTTCGGCCAGCGTGCCCAGCCACGTGACGATTCCCGACCAAAACGCGATGAAGGGAATCATCGGCACGTAGATGGAGAGGAAGGCACCGGTCCAAAAGAGAACCTGGCCGATAGTGGTGAGGCTGTCGAATCCAGGAACCTTCGAGAGCACCGTGGACACGACCGGGATCTTCGACACCAGGAAGACAGCCTGGCCTGCGCCAATGGTCGTATCGCCGAGTTTCTGCGCGACCACGAGAGGATTCACCAGGCCGCTGTCATTACCGATGCCAGCGATTCCGGCGTTGATCTTGTTCGAGAGCCAGCGCCACACCTCGCCTTCGCTCGTGAGCCTCTCAGCGAAGTCCTCCATGCCGGCCCAGGCGCCGGACAGGCGGGACATGAACTCGCCTTGCGCGCGGCCTTCCTCGATCTGCACCTCGGCGACACCCTGACCCATCTGCGAGAACGCTGACAGGTCACTGGAGAGTGTTTTGTAGCTGGATCCCAGCGACACCCAACCGCCCTTTTCCATGCTGCCCGCCTTGGCGAGCGCTTCGGACGCACGTTGCTGGATTTGCGACTCGTGCGCGGCGACGGCTTGGACAAGACCGGCCTGGTAGGCCTTGGCGATGTCGTCGACGCGCTGGCCGACGCCCGCGAAGTCGGCCCCGGTGGCGGCAGCCTGGGCCAGTTCATGGGCCAGCGTCCGCGTCTCCTTGAAGGCCTCAAGCCCGGCCGATTCTTGGGCCATGGCCACGGACGTGGCGATGGCAGCCATCGCCGGATCGCTCTTGTTGCTGCCTGCGTCGGCCTTCGCGGTGGGAAAGGAGACGGAGCCGCAGGCGAATTCGTCGGGCAGCTCAGCCGTGATGCCGCAGACCATGCGGCCTGCCATTTTCTGGCATGTGGCGTATTGCTGCGGCTCGTATTGCAGCGCGCCGTTCGCCTCGCCGGCCGCTAGCTCGAAGTTGTGGCTCTCGACGCAGGCCGCGACCTTCAGCATTTTCTCAACAGCCTCGCGGGTCTTTGGATCGACGGCCGTCGACGCCGGGGCCGTGTACTGCGTGGCGCTGGCGGACAGCTGATTGACGCTGCTCGCGAACCCCTGGACGGTGAGGTTCGCGGCGCCAATGCCTAGCACGGCCATGAGGTAGACGAAGAGCTGGGCGATCGACCAGCCCTTCACGAAGGGAACGAGCGTAACAATGCCGACGGTCAGGCGGATGGGAACCCACGTGGTACTCATGCGCTTGCCGAGAAATTCGCCCTCGTGCGCAGTCTGCACCAACCCAGCCACAACGCCGTACGACAGCCAAGCCAGGCCGAGCGAGAACAGGATGATGTTGAGGTTCGTGAAAATCGACGAGAAGATCTCGCCGCCCGGCATGGGGCCGCCAGCCGAGGGGAACAGGCCACCGGGATTACCGAAAACGGTCTGGATGAGTTTCAGGCTCTCATCACCACCTTCAGCGGCGGCCAGCATCGAGGCTGGATCAGGCGCGGCCAGCGCCAAGCCGGACACGGCCAGGCCGGCGAGAACATGGAGAAGCGCAGCGGATTTGTTCATGGTGCGAGGCCCTCGTCGTGAATGTGTTTTTGAACGTCTTCGGCCTTCCTGACGGCGCCCGCCAGGTTGCCGGTTTTGATGTGCGCGGCGAGCTCGGCGACGTCCAGCACTTTGTTGACCTGGTGTTTCTGTTTGTCGCTGAGGCCGGCGGAATCGACAGCCTTGTCCGCGACGTGGCGCGAGACCGAGACGGCGTCGAGGGCTTGCGGCGCGTTTTCTTTTTGGGTCGAGGTGCTGGCTTCGGTCGCCTCGCGATCGAGGCTTGTAGTCGATTCTGGCGCGTCGGTTTTTTCCGAGGTGGCGGCAAGCTTGAAGTCCAGGCTGGTTTCTTTGCCTTGCGCCCGGCTCATTGTCTTGGTGAGGGCCTCAACTGAATCGCGCGTGATGTACATCCGCGCCTCAAGGCGATGGCGTGACATGGCGACGTAGGTCCATTCCCTCGACGACATCGAATCGGAAGGAAGAACAAAGGCGCGATCAACGGTCACGCCCTGCGCCTTGTGGACGGTCATGGCGTAGCCATAATCGAAAACCTCAAATTGGCCCTTTTCCTCACCGACTGTGAATTTGACCGCCTTGCCGTTGTCATGGCGCGCGGTTATTTCCACCTGCCCCGTCTTGTTGAAACGCACGGATTCAACCGTGCCGAGCTCGCCGTTTTTTACTCCAAAGACAGAATTATTTTTCCCAAAAATGATCCGGTCACCAACGGCAAACTCCTTCATTCCACCGGCGGTTGGCACCTGCAATCCACCAGCCAAGCGCCCTTCGGCTTTCAAAATCTGGCGAGCTGAGTTGTTGAGATGTGCAACCTCGGAGCGAGTGGCGGCCAACATGATCGACTCACCAGGCTTGGATGGATCGCGTGCCTGCGCCCAATCGCGCACCATCTCCTGCATGGCCTGCGCCCGGGTTTCAGCGGTCTTGAGAAGCCCGCGTTCGCGCATTGACTCAAGGGCCTCGGCGGCTTTGCCATCCGCAAAAAGGCGCACGACCCGACGATCTACCTCATGTTTTTGACGAACGATGTTTTCTAACCGGGCCGAGCCCAATCGTTCGGAGAGAAGGCGGAACGCGCCGCCGGCGTCGATCGGTTGGAGCTGCCATGAGTCACCCACCATCACAGCCTTGGCGCCGGCCTTGTGGACGTGGTCCAGCACACGCGCGAGCTGACGGCTTCCCACCATCCCGCCCTCGTCGATCACGAGGATTGATTTGCTATGAAGTTGGCGCTGGCCGCTGTCGAGCTGGAAGAGCAGCGAGTGGATCGTTTTCGAATTGATGTCAGCGCCACTTTCCAAGCCAGAGGCGGCCTTACCTGCTAAGGCTGCTCCCTCCACCTCGAAGCCTGCCGCTTCCCACGATTCGCGCGCCGCATCCATGAGATATGACTTGCCGGTGCCGGCCATACCCTCGATGATTTTGACCGCGCCCGGATCTTCGCAGACATGCTTGAGCGCAGCTTTCTGTTCGTCCGTCATTGTCGGACGCGCTGCGATGGCAGCGGCGATATCGGCTCGATGACTCATGTCGGTCTGGCGGGCCATGGACTTGTCGAGAATGCCTTGCTCGATTCCGAGCATTTCGCGCGTGGTGTAACGGGTCTCGGTCGGCTCGCCGCGCATGAGGTGGCGCGGCTTGTCGGATTCGAGACGGACGAGGTCGGGATGTTTTGTCAGGTCGCGTAACGCTTTCTGGATTGCATCCGCGCCGCCCCTGCCCTGCATCTCGACAGCCACGGCTGCGGCCAACTGCTGAGGGGTGAAGGTGGAGGCCTGTTCTGTCAGTTTGCCGAGGATCTCGTCGAGGTCGAGTTCCTCGGCCTGCTGACGCGGCGCATTGCGCAAGGCCTGGATCGATTCCAGGCTAAATCCGTGCTCGGCGGCGCGGGTTTTCCAGTCGGCAAAGAGCTCATCTCGCGTAGTCGGCTCCTTTCCCTTCCTGGTGGACAGGGCGGCTACTTCGGCGGCCTTGGCTGACTTCAAGCCCTTGGCGGCAAGGGCTTCCTCGATCTGCCCGCGGCGGGTCGAGAACTCTTTCTCGACCGCTGCCGGCACGTCAACGACGCGGAAGCTCTTGCCGTCTGCTTCGACGCGCAAGCCCAGCTTCTGCATTTCGGCAGCCAGCTCGGCCCGGTAAACCGCGCCCGCGGCCATCTTCCAGCGGGTGTCGAAATCCATCGCGGTGCCGTCTGGTTGCACGTTGAGGACGGCAACGTGGGTGTGAAGCTGAGGATCCGCTTCGCGGCTCGTGCCATGCTGATACATAGCGGCGGCCACCCCTTCCACGGGGCCTGGCTCGTTCCGGCTGCGTGAGGTGAACGCGCCGGATTCTTCCAGGAATTGCAGGGCTCGTGCTGCGGCGGCATTCTGTGCGTCTTCAATTGCGCCGCGTGTTTCAGGATCGGCCACGGCCCAGACACAAGAGACCGATTTCGGAGCCGAGAACGTCAGGTCCCAGCCGCCTTTATGTTTCTCGCCCGCGTTTTTCGACAGCGCCTCGCCGGTTTCGGGGTGGAATCCCTGTAGGCCGGCCAGCAGTTGGCCTGGCTTAAGTTCGCCCGCCAGACTCATTTCCTGCGCCGCTTTACCTACCCAGCGGCCAACGTCGCCTTCCCCTGCGTAGTAGTCCTCACGCTGCGCCGCAGCGACTTCATTTTCTTGATAGGCGGCATAGCCAGCAGCTTCGCTGCCGGCACCAATGACTGAAACTGATAGCATCAGATACTCTCCTCAAGCTGGGCTGTGGCGGATTTCTTTAGGCGGATTTTTTTCTTTCGTGGAGGCTGAACCCCGGCCTCCGTTACTGGTAATACCTCGGTCGGCGGCATGGCGGCGCTGGCGCCAAGGTCGAGGAGCGTGTCCGCGATTTCCACGGCGTGGGCGATTTCGGCGATGCCTGATGGCAGCGCTGCGATGCCGACTTGTTGAGCGAGCTCGCCCGCAATGCTTTCCGTCGCTTCTTCCTTGGCCTGGTCGGCCAGTTGGCTGGACAGTGGGGTGGCAATGGGCAGCATGCGGGTTTCGAACTCAGCGGCTGCCGTTTTTTCTGTGGACTCGCCGTCGTCAAGGAAGGCCAGCGGATCGGTGGCGGTCGTGGTCTCGGGAGCAGGCGCAGACTCTTCGCCTTCGCCGGCTTCGTCGCCGTCGATGTCGTCCGCCCAGGGATTCGCGACTGGCGTTACTGCTGGTGAAGTTGGCGTTACTAGTAACGGCGCGACGTCTGCCTCTGCTGCTTCTTCAGCCCATGAGGGCACGGGCTGAGATGGTTCCTGCGCAGGGGTGGCAACAGCAGGCGCAATCGGCTGATTCGGGTAGCGCGTCCAGTCAGCGATCACGCTGGACGGACGAAAATGGTTGGGATCGGAAAACGGAATCAGGACTTCAAGCACGTCCTCGCCAATCCCCGACATCCACACTTTGACGCCGCCCAAATCAAGATCAGGGCCAAGCTGCAAGAGTTCGCTGGGCAACACCACCAGCTCGCGCTTATCCTCCCATTTCGATGTGCGATTGCCACCAGACGTGAAAATTCCGGGAGCGCGTCCTGCACCGCTGGTTATAGACACGCCAAGCCGCTCTAGGTCGCGATCGCCGATCAGATTTTCCGCGATGTACTTGGCCGTCTCCCCCGGGGAGACTTGAGCGATAACCTGGGTGCCAACCATCGAGACAATTGAGTTTGTATCGTGCTCGGAATAGATCTTTTTAACCTGGCTGATGTCCTGTAAACCGAGTACCACTCGTATTCCCTTGCTACGTCCGACCGCGGCAAGCGAGAGGACCGTTTCCACCTTCCCCAACTCAGGGAACTCATCCAGGAATAACCAAAGTTTTCTTTCCTTCGAATCACGAACCAAGTTGGACTTGATCAACTGGCCGGCGAGCCCAAGTACGGCACTGTTGAAAGCGCGGGCAAGGGTCTCGAAGCGCCCGTCGTGCTGGAGGATCACGGTTTTTACGCGCCGCGCCCCAACCTCGGTGAGCCATTCACGAATGCTAAAAATCCCAGGCCCAGGCCAAGCTCGCGCCAAGTCAAAGATGACCGCGAGGTAAGACATCAGATTGATCTGAATGCCGGCTGTCGTGACGTTCTGCTGGCCGTCGCCGAGCGCTTTCACTGCCTCGGGGAAGTAGCGTCTGGCCGCTTCGGTCAACTGGTCAACCGGGCGAGTGAGTCCCGCAACCAGGTCGGCAAAACCCCAGTCGCCTGGCTTGGTTGATTGCAACTCGACGAGGCAAGCGACCAGCACCTGCCGCGCGGCGTTTGCCCACATGGGCGAGCCGCTACCCCCGCCGGGCTCGACGATCATGCGCGCGGCGAACTCGCGCGCGGCAGACAAGGTGTCCACATCACGCGCAACAGCCCAAAGCGTGGATCGGCTATCCCATGGTGCGAAAATCACGTCCTCAACCTCGATCGCACGTCCCTTGTGCCGCGCGGTGCATGACGGAAAATCGGGGGTGAAGTCACCCTTGAAGTCAAAAATAATCGCCCTGTCGCCCCGCTCGCGCGCGGCGCGCATCAAAGGAAGCAGCGTCTGTGTTTTGCCGCTGCCGACGCCGCCGACGATCAGGATGTGGCGGGTCTCGCGGGATTTCGAGATGGGGGGCAGCTTGGGATGGATACGCAATCCGTCCGCCGCCTCCCCTTCGTCCTTCACCCACGCTGCAAGTGCCGCCGCTCCTTTAAGGCGCCGCCGGCCTCGGATATGGCGGTCCTGGGTCGCAATGACGACATCGCCGTACACCATCCAAAACACAAGCCCACCCGCCAGCAGGCCGGCGATCTGCGGCCCGACTTCAAGGGCTTTCAGGGCAGCGGGGTGCTCGGCCTGCATGAAGGCCACGGTCTTGTCGTGCAGGCGATCTCCCAGCTGCCGACCGGGAAGAAGATGATGCAGCGCGGGTTCGACGTGGAAGCCCAAGCCCTGAGACTGTAATACCCACCCCCAGCCGCCCAGGTAAAGGCCGGCAGCGGCCAGCGCACCAGCCAGGCCGCCCAGAAAGAGCGGCGCGCCCCAGCGATCGGCGCCGGTGGGCTGATTGCTTTTGCGGGTCGCCTGGCCGGTCATTTGGCGGTCTTGCGCGCTTGCTGAGGTTGAGGTTTTAGGTCGCACCGCTCTCGCGCAGCGCGCAGCAGCGGACGGATGCTCTGGGTTTTGCCGCTGCCGACGCCGCCACCGATAGTCAGGAAATGGCACTCTCCGGGATTGGAGAGGAAGGGCAGAAGACTTTTCATTTGGTCACCTTGATAGATTGGTACTGCGCTTGCAGACGCGGCTTGAGGTCGCGGTTCACGTCACGGGCGACGAGCTGGCCCAGCAGCACTTCGATCCGCTCCATCTGCTCGATCTGGCGGAACTGCATGTTGAGCGCCAAGGCCCGCATGAAGATCTCTTCCTTCTGGATCGAATCCGGATTGCCCGACACGTCCACATACCATTTCGGGTTTTCATAGCGGCGCGCCACGTCCAGGCGCAACAGGTCCATCCGCGACACACCGTCAGGGAAATCGTTTGCATCAACGAATCCGCGACCGCCAGACGGGTAGGCACTCGACTTTTCCAGCAGGCGCAGCACGTCCTGGGTGCCCCTCAGCGGAGTACGCTCGGCGAGAGCCAGCTCGCTCGGGAAATACGCCATTGAGGTGCTGGCCGCCAGGCCGGCTTGCAGTGCCAGGTAGGCACGGCCGGAAGGCTTCCGGGCGTCGGCCGCGGTCAGGCGATTAGGAGGAATGCTGTCGTTCGCGTTCTTCAGGTACGCCATCGCCGCGTCGATCTGCCTGGCGTTGAACGTGTAGCTGCGCTCGTCCCTCTTGCTGCCGGCCCCATAAAACAGACTGGCGGCCTGGACGTCGGCGTCGGGCAGTGCGGCTGCGCCTCTGCATAGGTTCGGGTACTCGCTTGCATCGCGCGAATTGCAGTAGCTGGCGTGCGTTTCGAGCACCGTTGCCGCGGCCGCGGCCTGCGAGTGCGGGGCTTCGTTCACCCTGGATTCAAGGCCCCTGTCGCCACCGAGTGGATTCCTAGCGTTGCGGCCGCCGTAGGCGCCGGCACCGCCATAGGCGCGGGTGTTTCTGACTACAGAACTTCCCGCGGCTCCAACTGCCTCGGCCACGCCGCCCGTGGCGCAACGGTTTTCGGGAAGCGATCGTTCGCCGCGCTGTTGCTCGGCTTTGAGGGCGTTGGAATCGCGCTCGACCTGGATTGCGTTGTCCTGAATGTTTTTCGCGGTCTTCTGGATCGTGTCGTTGATCGACTTCAGCATCCGGACAATATCGGTCCGCGCCGTATTCACGGCATTGAGTACAGAGGCGTCGATCACTGGGTAGGCCGCGTTTGCAGCCATTGAACACGACAGCAGGCCGGCCACAGCCAGACTGCGAAACAGTTTGTTTTTGCTCACCGGAAAATCCCCATGACACGATCGATCAATGAAGTGGGCGCGGTCGGCTTCACATTGACCCCCGCGTTCTGCCCAGCCGTGACCCCGCCGCCATATCCGCCTGACAGGCTCACATTGGTATTGCGGGTGGCGCCCGCGATGGTGTTGTCGATCACCTGACAGGCCCGGCTTTCGGCCTGCTTTTTCAGCGCGTCGCCCAATTTGCCGAGGTCCAGATCCGGGACGTTTACCGTGGCACCGATTTGGTACTGGGAATATTTCTCCAGGCAGGATTGAGCGTCGGCAACCGATTTGGATTGCTGATCGCCCTTCGCATAGATGTCGTTCAGCGCGTTGTCGAGGCCAGCGCTGGCGCTTTGCTGCATCGCCTGTCCTGTGGTGCTACAGGCGCCGGCAAAGGCCAGCTGGGGGAAGGTCAGCGCCGCGTATATCAGGAGAGACAACCGCTTCATGCGCCTTCCTTCCCGTCCGCTGCGGCCGCGCGGCGTTGGTCTCGGCGGGCCTGGAAACCGTTGACGAATGGCAAGGGCTGGGCCGCGCGCAAGTGGGATTGCTCGATCGCGCTGGCCAGCGCTTGCTCTTCGATTTCCGGGCCGCCAAACAGGTCATGGGCTGAAAGTTCGCCCTGAACGAAACCAGCGGCGAAGTCCAGGGCGGCTTTTCCGTCGAGCTGGTGGACCTCGTCGGCAAGCTCCAGCGCGTGGGCCATCAGCTTGGCCAGCCAGACAAACTGCTCGTGCATTTTGAGCGTCGTGATCCACTCAACCCTTTGCCCGACAATTTGTTCGATCTCCAACCTGGCGGGACACGACATCCTCTGCCAGTTGACTAGCCGTTGGTCCTCGCGGGGGAGCTCGACCAGGACGCGGGCAACGGTCGGAAAAATTTCCAGGAGCAAATTACGGCTGCCGAGGCCGCCATCGTCGCGGGTGGGGGTAGGAGGAATGCTCATTCGGCCACCTCCAACGCCTCAACCTTTTTCTTGATTTCCGCCAGCACCGCCAGCACCCGGTTTTCAAGCGCTGCTAGTCGGTCGTCCTCGATTTTGGCTTGCAGCGCTGTCCGAACCATGCCGGTACACAGAGCCGTGACGGTCGTTTTCTGTTCATCCGCTTGCACCGCAAGTGTCTGGAATTCCGGAGAACTTACCCGGATCGTGATGGATTTTGCTTGCATTTTCGCCTTTCGATTGATTTCGCCGCTTGCCCTCGCGGCACAGCTCAATTTTGTGCTTCCGGCGCTCGAACGCAAGCAATTCCTTTTGTAATCAATAACTTGATTTCGTATCTTACGTAAGGTACGAAACTTTTCGGGATGGCAAAAAACAGACGCGGGGGTGAAGACCGCGCCAGCACTGGCATAGCGAGACGCGTATCAAAAACGCAACATCGGAAAAATAATTTTTCTGTTGCACCGCTTTTGTCTTGCAAGCGGCGTTTTTCCCGCCAGCCGAAAAGCGGCCCGCGAGCGGCAACGATACCGATGCTTACCGTGCTGGCACGGGTGCACGCAAAAGCACAATCGCTGGATGGGATGGCACGCGGACGGCTTGCAAGAGCGCTTGCAAACGACGCTTGCACCGCTTCAATTTGCTGGCGGCGCTTTTCTCACATGAGGTGCGGCGCTGGGCAATGCGCGCCGATAGTGGCATTTGCAGACCAAGCGGAAATGCTTCCAATCCGCTTGCGTACCGCATGCGCAGTAGCATCGATGCTTGCGGGACATGGAAGCATCGCAAGCGCATGCATTGGCGCGGGCCGCTGGCCTGCGGGCAAGCCGCAAGGCTTGCAAAAACACCCGGCCCCGCTGGGAGTCGGGTGTGATATTTCCTTTGCCTTTGACTTTGACTTTGCTTTACCCGCGCCCAAGGGGCGAGGGGGTGTTGGGGTTTTGCCTGGAATGAGTGGACTGCAGGAGGTCGGCTAAAACAACCATCCGGGAACTGCCGGGGATGGGCAGGCTATGCACGTTCGCCAAGAAAAGGGAAAATCGCTCCGATAACCTCATCTGGCGCGCATACCGCGATATTGGACACCATGCCAAGTTCCGACCAACTCAAGGCTTTGTTGCGCGCGCATATCGATGGCGACGAAGAACGGTTCAGCACCGTCGCCATGCAACTGGCCGCCCATGAAGCGCGCATTGGCCACGGAAAGCTGGCGCTCGAACTGCGGGACCTCATCGACAAGGCCAAAACGCGCCAAACTCGGCAACCCATCCCTCTGGTTCAGCCGCGCGGAGAGATGGCCGACTTGCTGCAAGCCAGCTACCCGAAGGCCCGCCTCGCTGACATGGTTTTGGACAACAGCATCCAATCCCGCCTGGATCGGCTCATCCGAGAACAACGCCAAGTTGAAAAGCTGCGTTCCCACGGCCTCTCCCCGCGGAAAAAACTCCTGTTGGTCGGCCCGCCGGGCACCGGCAAAACGCTTACGGCCTCCGTTCTCGCCGGAGAACTCAACCTGCCGCTGTTTGTGGTGCGTTTGGACAGCCTCATGACCAAGTTCATGGGCGAGACCGCCGCCAAGCTGCGTCTCATCTTCGACGCCATCCGTCGCACCCGTGCGGTCTACCTGTTCGACGAATTCGATTCCATTGGCGGGCAGCGCGGTTTGGGTAACGACGTGGGTGAAATCCGTCGAGTGCTCAATAGCTTTTTGCAACTGATCGAGCAGGACATGTCCGACAGCCTTCTCATCGCTGCCACCAACCACCCGGACCTACTGGACCATGCCCTGTTCCGCCGTTTCGACGACGTGATCCGCTACACCGTCCCAGATGAGCAACTCATTGTTGAGACCCTCAAAACCAAGCTGGCTGGCTACAAAGCCCGCCGACTCGCCTGGAAGACCCTGGCCAAAGCCGCCTCTGGCCTAAGTCATGGCGACCTCACCCGCGCCTGCGAAGACGCCATCAAAGACGCCATCCTCCATGACCGCCCGATGTTGGAAACGGCGGACATCCGCGCCACCCTGGAAGAAAGAAAAGCAACCCACGACCGATAACCCACCGACCGGAGGAGGCTATGGCAGAACGTCTGCCCCACCTGATCTTCAACAGCACAGCAATAACAAAGCAGTACCAACGACCCAGCCGCAAGATTGACATCGAATTCCCCCTTAAGGAGCGAGACCGCCAGCAGCACGGCGCACAACTTCTGGAAGCTTTGCGCCAAGCCAAAACTCAGGAACCCGGCATCATCTCGGGACAGCAGACATTGGGCCGCGATGCCGAATTCACTGGCGTGTACCTAACTTTCGAAAGCGACCCTGGTTTTGAACTGGCCTTCGAAAGCTTGGGCTTCGCCCCGAGCAGAATCGAACTACTGGTGGTCAAGCAGGAAGGCGAACGAATGCTAGCCACCGTTTTCGTACCGGAAGGCAAAATCGGCTACTTCATCCGTCGGGTGGAGGCTTATCTAAATGAGGGTAAGGACAAACCCAACAAGAAGGGCGAACTCCGGCCCCAATACAAAAAACTGGTGGAAAGCATCGCCTCCATCCGTTTGGCCGCGTTGGAAGCTCTCTGGACCGACAGCCCCGATCTGTTCCCGCGCGATGAAACGCCGATCTGGTGGGAAGTCTGGCTGCGCATCGGGGACGGTTTCGATGAAGTCGGTTTCTTCCGCACCCACGCCGCACAACTGAATTTAGAAGTGGCCGATGACGAAGTGCGTTTTCTCGAACGCTGTGTAGTCCTGGTGCGTGGCAGCCGCAGTCAACTCGCCCGTTCCCTGCAACTTTTGGGTGGCATGGCTGAACTGCGCAAAGCGAAACAGAATGCCGAGCACTACACGACCATGAATGCTGTGCAACAGCACGCTGCCGTTGCTGTCGCCGCGCAGTATCTTCAGACACCAGGGCCGGATGCCCCTGCTGTCTGCATATTGGACACTGGCGTCAGTCAGGATCACCCGCTGCTGGCCCCCTTCCTTGATGCCCATGACAAACATGCCTGCCACCCGGATTGGGGAACCCATGATCATGATCGGTTGGGCCACGGCACCGCCATGGCCGGTCTCGCTTTGCACGGCGATCTGAGCGAAACCTTGGCCCAGCAGCCTTTTCCTTCTCCGAGTCACCGCTTGGAGTCGGTCAAAGTCTTGCCGCCCACCGGCGACAACCCACCTCATCTTTACGGCTATCGGTATAGCCAAGCGATGGACCGCGTGACGATTACCGCACCCCACCGCCGCCGCACCTTCTGTTCTGCCGTGACTACCACCGACTCCCGCGACCGAGGTCGACCCTCATCTTGGTCAGCGCAGTTGGACAAGCTGGCAAGCGGCATGGAAGACGGTACGCAACGCCTGATCTTCCAGACTGCCGGTAACGCCGAGCATTCCAACATTACTGACTACCCCGCCAGCAACGCCCTCGACGGCATCCACGACCCGGCCCAATCCTGGAACGTACTCACCGTCGGGGCCTACACAGGCAAGTGGCAGATTGACGAGGCAACCTACCCGGGTCGCCAGCCCATTGCCCCGGCGGGCGCACTCGCACCTACCAGTTGCACCGCCGTGAGTTGGCCCACCAGCGGACGCCAGAAATGGCCCAACAAACCGGACGTCGTATTGGAAGGCGGCAATTGGGCGCTGGACCCCGCTTTCAACTTCGCCGAAGACCTAGACAGCCTGCAACTCCTCAGTACCGGGCACGAACCACACACTAGGCCGCTGGTCACTTTCGGCGAGACCAGCGCCGCCACCGCCCTGGCCGCCCGCATGGCGGCTGTATTGCAAAGCCACTACCCCGACCTCTGGCCTGAAACCTTGCGCGCCCTGCTGGTCCACTCGTCGCAATGGACGTCGGCCATGAGGGCGGCGGTTGGCAACCTTCAGGTCAAGGGCAACGTTCGCCAGTTGCTTCGTACCTGCGGCTTCGGCGTGCCGCAACTCGACGACGCCCTATGGAGCGCAAAACACGCCCTGACGCTGATCGTACAGGACGAGATGCAACCCTTCACTACTGGAGAGAACAGCACGATCCGCGCTCGCGACATCCACTACCACGCCCTGCCCTGGCCGGCAGAGGCGCTGCGGGCGTTGCCACTGGGTACGCAGGTCGAGATGCGCGTCACCCTGTCCTACTTCATCCAGCCCAATCCCGGCCAACGCGGTTGGAGCGGAAAATTCAGCTATGCCTCCCACGGCCTGCGCTTCCGAGTAAAAGCGCCGGGGGAAAGCCACGAAGCCTTCGAACAACGCATAAATCAGGCCGCCCGCGACGAGGAATACGAACGCACTGGCGTCAGCGACAGTGATTTCTGGGTAGTCGGCTCCGACACCCGCGAACTCGGCTCATTGCATTCCGACCTCTGGCAAGGCACGTCCGAGCAACTCGCCGATTGCGGCTACCTCGCCATCTACCCCGTCACCGGCTGGTGGCGCACCCGCAAAGCCCTGAACCGCTGGCACTCCCGCGCCCGCTACGCCCTTGTGGTCAGCATCCGCACTCCCGAGGAGTTGGTGGATATCTACACGCCAGTGGCGGCGGAAATTGGCATCGCGGTCTGAATGAACAGGGTAAGCCATGCGCGCCGACCCACCGCTCAAAGCGACAGGTATGCGCTGATTCCCGCCGTTTCGCAGCATCAAGCGAGAATGACCGAAAACCCGTTCTGAAACCCTCGTCGTCGGCCTTTCCGTCGACTCGGCGCGCTGTGGGGAACTGGCGGACCTGTGGACGGGTGCGAAGCAGCCGTCCACCAGGCTGTCCAGCAGGCTTTAGCCTGTGGGCAGGCCAGTTGTCCACGGCCCATGTCGTAGCCACCGGATCAGGATCGTGACAACCGGTTTGCGCTTGCTACGCGACCGCGCATGCCCGCTGGCATAAGCTGCTCACCCACGGCCAGCGCAGCGGTGTCCTGCGCTACTTGATGCTTATGCCTGACCTCACCCGCGGCGCGGTGGGAAGCAGCCGCCTGGTCGGCCGTTTTACGGTGCACACGCTGCTTAATCCGCGCCGCAACGGAGCCCGGCACCGGCTCTTTTCCGGCATTGACCAACGCTGCGACCGCGGCGCCAATCTCGTCAGGTCCGTGGGCACGCTCAATGCGCTCAGCTTCCAGTTCGTCATCAGCGTTCCAAGTGACAATCCCCGATGATCGCTGCCGCCTGCGTTTGTTGTTGTCACTTGATCGAGGCGCAGCAGCGCTGTAGCGCGCGCGTGTGTGCGGTGCTGCTTCTTTTTCTATATCCTCTTCTATCTCTTTATTAGATTCCGGATAAGCCGGAGTCTTGTTTCCCTGCTTTCCCGATCGTTGTTTCCCTATTTTCCCGATTCTAGATTCCTGCTTTCCCGGATTCTTGTTTCCCGGTTTTTCCGAAACTGGCGTTTTTATTGGCTTTCCGGCGAGAAAATCAAAGTATTTCGCGGGATCAACCCGGTAGTGCAGCCTAGCCGGAATGCCGGCCCGCCTCTCCTCCAACAACCCGAGCACAATGAGTTTTTTTCGTACCAACTTCTGCGCATCGGGTGAGAGGCCAAGACAAAACTCCCAGCTCCCCATTGTCGCGAATATGCTTTCTTTTTCATTGTCCGGAAGCCACGCCCCCCCGGTTTGGGCCAGGAAAAACCACCCCTCTTTTTCCGGGTTGTCTATCAGGGCGGACAAGTAAGCGGCCTGCGCCAGAAAGGCGGCGGCCTGGAGATCTCCATCGAGTCGCCGCACCAGACCAAGAGGTATCGACAGGCGAGGCCCTTCAAGGGCCAGGATGACACGAGCCTCGCGTGTCATGCTCCACACCCTTCCACGAGTTCGAGCGACTGCTGTGCTCGGAGTTCGCGGACGGACAGGCCCAGGCGTTCTGCCTCAAGCTCTTCTTTCTTGGTAGGCCTCCCTCGCTGGGATCGCTTAACTGTCTCTCCGCTGGCCTGGTCCATGAAGCGCGCCAGCACGTCAAGCCGCACCCACCTGCGCCCACCCAGCGAGTAGGTAGACACGGGGAATCTGCCAGTGTGCAGTCGGTTGCGTGTGGTTTGATCCGCCCAGCCGAATGCCGCCCGGCCGGCTTCGATCGCGAGTATGGACGCGCGCCCAGGGAAAAGCCCCTGGAGGAAAATGAGTGTTTGATTCTGAGAGGACACGATACACCTTTCGCGTTTCTCGACTCACCTCATCGGATGAATCGATAACGCGGCTAGCCTTCTTCAGGCTCAGGGCATCGCTGTCGGGGCGCGGGCTGTTGGCAGGCCTATTAGTGCGCGACGTGGGTTCCGTTTAATGAGAGGGCTGCCACCCTCCAAACCACCACACCCGGTCAGGCATTCGCAGGCATCCACTCATCGGCCTTTTCCACACCCCCAGGTCGCCGCTTGCTGGAAGTGTGGCCGGTTCCGCGCACCCCGCCGGTCGTAGCCGGAAATTAGCAGGTTTCGGATCGCCACCCTCCCCCGCGGATGCTCTTTGGTCAGTGCTAAGCCCGCCTGACGAAAAAAGTATACCGAGGCTGCCCGGCCGCGGTCAATGCAAAAGGCCGGGAAAATCCGGGAAAATTTTGTGAGAAAATTTAGGTATGAATCGGTATGAAGGAGTATACCAATTCATACTAAGTTATTGATTTTATTGTGGTGCGAAAGGGGGGACTCGAACCCCCACGCCTTGCGGCGCTGGAACCTAAATCCAGTGCGTCTACCAATTCCGCCACTCTCGCGGCCCGGCCGCAAAACCTCCAACGAATAAGTGTAATATAATCAACGCGATGGTGTCACCCAAGCGGGCTCGGCATCGTGTCTAAGTCATTATTCCCATTCCGTTTTTTATTGCCGGTGCCGGTCGACCACTACGAAAACTTCCCCGTCGCGTCCTGGCTGCTGCCCGGGCGGCTACGGGAACCGGTAAGCGCCATCTATCGCTTCGCCCGCAGCGCGGACGACCTCGCCGACGAGGGCGACGCACCGCCCAGGGCTCGCCTGCAGGAATTGGCGCGCTACCACAGCGAACTCGACCGTATCGAACGCGGTGAAATTCCCGACGACCCGATCTTCGGGCGCCTCGCCGCCGCTATTCGGGCGCACGCGCTGCCGCTCACGCCGTTTCGCGACCTTCTGTCCGCCTTCGCGCAGGACATCGAGAAAACCCGCTACGCCAGCTTCGGCGAGGTCATGGATTATTGCAGGCGCTCGGCCAATCCGGTCGGACGCCTGATGCTGCATCTGTACGGCGACCACGACCCGCGCCACCAGGCCTATTCAGACGCCATCTGCAGCAGCCTGCAACTGATCAACTTCCTGCAGGACGTCGCGATCGACTATGCCAAGGGCCGCATTTATCTGCCGCAGGACGAACTCGCCGCACATCACGTCAGCGAGGCGCAAATTGCCGCGGGCGATGCCGGCGGGCTCTGGCGCATGATGATGCATAAACAGATCGAACGCGCCCGCAAGCTGCTGCAGGCCGGCGCACCGCTCGGGCGCGCGCTCGACGGACGCATCGGGCTCGAACTCCGGGTAACGATTCGCGGCGGCGAAACGATCCTGCGCAAGCTTCACGCCGATCCGGGCTGCGTGTTCGGTGCACGTCCCGTCCTCGGCAAGAGGGACTGGATCGTCATGCTCGCGCGCAGCGTTCTCTGAAGATGGACGCGCATCGCTACTGCCAGGAGCGCGCCGCCGCAAGCGGCTCCAGCTTCTACTACAGTTTCGTCTTCCTGCCGACCGAAGTGCGCCGCGCGATTACTGCGTTCTACGCACTGTGCCGCGAGCTCGACGACGTCGTCGACGAATGCCACGAGCGCCAGTTGGCCGAACTCAAGCTCGCCTGGTGGCGGGAGGAAATCGGCCGCTTTGCCGCAGGCGCGGCGACCCACCCCGCGACCCGCGCACTCGCCGACACCGCGCGGGGAGCGAGCGTCCAACCCGCGCTACTGCTGGAAATCGTCGACGGCATGGCGATGGATCTCGAGCACGCCCGCTACGCCGACTTCCGCGCGCTCAAACTCTATTGCCATCGGGCGGCCAGCGTCGTCGGCGAAATCGCCGCCGGCATCTTCGAGGGCGCGCGCGGCGAGCACGACCGCGAAGTCCGCCGCTACGCGCACGAACTCGGACTCGCCTTCCAGCTGACGAACATCATCCGCGACGTCGGGGAAGACGCGCGACGCGGCCGCATCTATCTCCCGCTCGACGAAATGGCGCGCTTCGGCGTCGCCGAGGCCGACGTGCTTGAAGGCCGCGACACCCCCGCGTTTCGGGCCCTGATGCAGTTTCAATACGAGCGGGCGGTCGCGCATTACGAGCGCGCACTCGCCACGCTGCCGAGCGCCGCGCGGCGGGCCCAACGTCCCGGCCTCGTGATGGCCGCGATCTACCGCAGCCTGCTGGATGAAATCCGCCGCGACGGCTTTCCGGTTTTGCGCGCGCGCATCGCACTGACGCCCTTGCGCAAGCTTTGGCTCGCCAGCCGCACCTGGCTCTTTCCATGACGCCGGACGTCGCGGTGGTCGGCGGCGGCTGGGCAGGCTGCGCCGCGGCGCTCACGCTGGCCGAAGCGGGCGTGCCGGTCACGCTCTACGAAGCCGGGCGCGTCCTCGGCGGGCGCGCGCGCGCCGTCGAACTTGGCGACCGCGTTCTCGACAACGGCCAGCACATCCTCCTCGGCGCATACACGAACACGCTCGAACTGATCGCGCGCGTGCATCCCGCGCCGCGCACCCCGCCGCTCTGGCGGCTGCCGCTCGCCTTCGACCAGCCGCCGGATTTCCGCCTGCGCTGCCCACGGCTCCCGGCGCCGCTCCACCTCGCGGCGGGCCTGCTCGGCGCGCGCGGGCTCGACTGGCACGAAAAGTTGACTGCAGCGCGCTGGGCGGCGGCGCTGATACGCGGCGCGGCCACGCCTCCCGGGACCGTCAGCGAACTCACGCGCGGCCAGCCCGAAAAACTGCGCGCCCTGCTGTGGCATCCGCTCTGCATCTCGGCGCTGAACACCCCGCCGGAGACGGCGTCGGCGGCCGTCTTCGCCTCGGTCATCCGCGCTGCATTCGGCGGCCGGAACGCACACAGCGACCTGCTGCTGCCGCGCAGCGACCTCGGCGAACTGTTCCCCGTTCCGGCCGCGCGGCGGATCGTCGACGCGGGCGGCGTGGTGCGCCTCGCCTGCCGTGTCTCCGGCCTCTCCGCCCGCGCCGACGGCATCACGACCCTGCTCGGCGCAGGGAACCAAACGCACGCGCACAGCCACGCGATCATCGCCGTTGCGCCGCAGCACGTGAAAGGCCTGGCGGCATCGATTTCCGAGCTCGGCGACGCGGTCGCGATGCTCGCGCACTACGACTACCAGCCCATCGCGACCGGCTACGTCCAGTACGCGCCGGACTTCCGTTTGCCGAAGCCGTTTCTGGCCCTCGCCGAAGGACCGGCGCAGTTCGCGTTCGATCGCGGGCAGAGCCATGCTCAGCCGGGCCTCATCGCCTTCGTCGCCAGTGCGGCGGCCGACCTGCCGACGGACTGGCTCGACCGCGCGGAAGCCCAGTTGAGGCGCAGCGTGCGCCCGGGTCGGCCACAATGGCGCAAACGCATCGTCGAAAAACAGGCCACTTACGCCTGCCGGCCCGGCATGGCGCGCCCCGCCGTTCGTACGCGGCATCCACGCGTTTTCCTCGCTGGCGACTACACCGCCGGCCCCTATCCCGCGACGCTCGAAAGCGCAACCCAGAGCGGGGTACAATCGGCCGCCTCTCTTCTCGAAACGCTATGAAAAACTACCTTCCTCGTCCCGACCTGCTTGCCGGTCGCGTCATTCTCGTCACCGGTGCGAGCGCCGGTCTCGGCCGCGCGGCCAGCCTGGCCTTCGCGCGCCACGGCGCGACGGTCGCGCTGCTCGCGCGCAACGAAGCCAAGCTCGAAGCGGTGTACGACGAGATCGTCGCCGCCGGCGGCCCGGAGCCGGCGATGTTTCCCTTCGATCTCGCCGTCGCGGACGATCGCAGCCTCGAGAACCTGGCCGGAACGCTCGCGCACCACCTCGGCCGGCTCGACGGTCTGTTGCACAGCGCCCACCAGTTCTTCAGTCTCACGCCGCTCAGCCTGCAGACGCTCGAGCAGTGGCAGACCCTCATGCGCGTCAATCTGATCGCGCCCTTCGCCCTCACCCGCGCCGTGATGCCCTTGCTGCAGCAGGCGCCGGACGCGTCGGTCGTCTTTACCGGCGAGACCCACGGCCATTCGCCGAGTGCATACTGGGGCGGCTACGCCGTCGCGAAGTCGGGGCTGGAGACGCTGACGCGCATCTGGTCGGACGAGCTCGCAAGCAGCGAGAGCCTGCGCATCAATACGCTGATTCCCGGCCAGGTCGCGACCACCTTGCGCGCGCGCACCTACCCGGGCGTCGCCGCCGAAACCCTGCCGAGCCCGGAAGCTGTGATGCCGTGGTACCTCTTCCTGATGGGCGAAGACGGCCGCGAGGTCCGCGGCCAGACGGTGGAATGCCACACCTGAGCCGACCTTCCTGATGAACATCGGCCGTTACGAAATCATCGACGGAATCGGCCAGGGTGCGATGGGCACTGTTTATCGGGCGCGCGACCCGCTCATCGAGCGCACCGTCGCAATCAAGACCGTGCCCATCGCGCAGTTGCAGGCGGAAGGGGCGGACGCCGAATCGCGTTTCCTGCGCGAGGCACAAAGCGCCGGGCGGCTTTCGCACCCCAATATCGTCACGATCTACGACGTGGGAGAAGCCGACGGCATCGCCTACATCGCGATGGAGTACCTGCCCGGCGCGACGCTACGCGACCTGATGAACAAAGGGCCGATGCCACTCGACCTCGTGCTCGACACGGCCCTGCAAATGCTCGAGGCCTTGGCGTTCGCTCACGAGCACGGCGTCATTCACCGCGACATCAAACCTGCCAACGTCGTCGTCGTCGGCCATCGGGGGCGCATCAAGCTCACCGACTTCGGCATCGCCCACCTCGCCAACAGCGGCCAGACCCAGCTCGGACAAATGCTGGGCTCGCCACGCTACATGTCACCCGAACAAGCCATGGGGCGGGAAGTCAATGGCCGCTCGGACATCTTTTCGCTCGGCGCCGTTCTCTACGAAATGCTCACCGGGCGCTATGCCTTCGACGGCGACAGTTTGCCGACCATCGTCTATCGCGTGATCCACGACCCGCCGGCCCCCATCGCCAGCCTGCGCCCGCAGATCCCGCCTGCCCTTGTCACACTCGTTGGCCAGATGCTGAACAAGAATCCGGCCGCACGCCCTGACGCACGCACACTCGTCAGCGCGTTCCATGGGCTGATGCCGACGGTTCCGCAGCGTCTGCAGGCGGCCTGCGGCAAAGACGTTTCACCCGTTCTGCGGGTATTGGCGTTCACGGCGCCGATAGGCGTCTTTTTGCTGATCGGCGTGAGCGTCATCGTCATCGAACGCTTTCTCGGCCTGCCCGGCACGAGTGGACCGCCCCAGGCGCGCGCCCCGGCCGCAGCCCAGGTTGCAAGCGTCGGTCCGCCGCCTCCGGCCCTGCCCGAGCTTGCGCCGAACGATCGCGCCGCCCCGCCGGATCGCGCTACCGACGAAAATGGCGCCAGTGCGCCCGCCACCGATGCCTACCTCGAAGGACTCGACCGCAAGCGCGTCGAACTTCGCATCAAGCGCGCCGAATTGCTGCTGAAATACACGCGCCAGCACCCCGACGTCGTGCAGATCGACGCGCAGCTCGATCGGCTCCGCGCCGAGCGAAACCGGCATCTACGTCAGCTACAGAAGCAGGCTGCCGACTGACGGACGCTTACCAGTTCGTCTCCCGCTCGGCGGTCGCCGATACCTTGTGGATGCTGAGGTCGGCGCCGGTGAACTCGGCCTCCGGATCGAGCCGCAGACCGACGCCGAGCTTCAGCGCACCGTAGACGAGCGCGCCACCCGCAAGCGCGATCCCCACGCCGCCGAGCGTGCCGACGAGTTGCGCCCCGAGGTTTACGCCGCCGAGCCCGCCGAGCGCCTGTGCGCCGAAGATTCCCGCCGCGACACCGCCCCACGCTCCGCAGAGACCGTGAAGCGGCCACACCCCGAGCACGTCATCGATCTTCCATCGGTTCTGCGTGACCGTGAACATGCCCACGAACAGCGCGCCGGCGATCGCCCCGGTCGCAAGCGCTCCGAGAGGGTGCATGAGATCCGAACCGGCGCACACGGCGACAAGGCCTGCGAGCGGACCGTTGTGGATGAAACCCGGGTCGTTGCGCCCGACAATCAGCGCCGCCAGCGTTCCCCCGACCATCGCCATGAGCGAATTGACCGCGACCAGACCCGACACCGCGGCGATGAGCTGGGCGGACATCACGTTGAAGCCGAACCAGCCGACGGTCAGGATCCAAGCCCCCAGCGCGAGAAACGGGATGTTCGAAGGCGGGTGTGCCGACATCATCCCGTCGCCCTTGTAGCGCCCGCGCCGCGCGCCGAGCAGGAGCACCGCCGGCAGCGCGATCCAGCCGCCGACCGCATGCACGACGACCGACCCGGCGAAGTCGTGGAATTTGGCGCCGGTCGCCGCGGCAAGCCAGTCCTGAACGCCATAATTCCCGTTCCAGACCATGCCTTCGAAGAAGGGATAGACAAAGCCGACGAGCGCGAAGGTCGCGGCGAGCTGCGGATTGAAGCGCGCGCGCTCGGCGATGCCGCCGGATACGATCGCGGGGATGGCCGCCGCAAAGGTGAGCAGAAAGAAGAACTTGACCAGCGCGTAGCCGTTCTGGGCCGACAAGGCTGCCGCGCCCGAAAAGAAGCTCACGCCGTACGCGATACCGTAGCCGATGAAGAAATAGGCGATTGTCGAGACCGAGAAGTCGGTCAAGATCTTGACCAGGGCGTTGACCTGGTTCTTCTTGCGCACCGTGCCGAGCTCGAGAAAGGCGAACCCCGCGTGCATCGCGAGCACCATGATTCCGCCGAGCAGGACGAAGAGGACGTCGCTGCCAGATTGCAAAGCTTCCATGCTTTCCCCCAAGTGAATGGGGGCGAGAGAAGCAAGCGGCATTCCAGCCTGGATGGGCCTTTACGGGGCGGGAAGAACGCCCTAAGTCCGTGCGCACTGCACCGCCGAAGTGCGTGAATGCGAAAATGCGCCCCGTTAGCGTGCGCTACTTGTTGTCGGTCGACTCGCGTTCGATCCGGTCGAGCTCTTCGTCGAGCGCGGATTCCGACAGCGGTGTGTAATCGGACTCGGCTTCCGGCTGAGGTTTGGTAATCAGCGCCGCGACCAGAATGCCGAGTTCATACAAAAGCCATACGGGCACTGCGAGCATGAACTGAGAGATCACGTCAGGCGGGGTGAAGATCGCGCCGATAACGAAGGCGCCGACGATCACGTAGGGACGGATCTCCCGCAGCTTCGCGACCGACACCATGCCCATCTTGACCAGCAGCACGACCGCCACGGGCACCTCGAAGGTGATCCCGAAGGCCATGAACAGCGTGAGCACGAAATCGAGGTATTTGCCGATGTCGGTCATCACCGCAACGCCGGCCGGCGCGATCCCGACGATGAAGCCGAACACCACGGGAAAGACAAGGAAATACGCGAAGGCCATGCCGAGCAGGAACAGCAGCACGCTGGCCACCACCAGCGGGATGCCGATACGCTTTTCGTGCTGATACAGACCGGGCGCGACGAAGGCCCATATCTGATAGAACACCCACGGCATCGCCAACAGGAACGCCGTCATGAGCGTGACCTTCACCGGCACGAAGAACGGCGTCGTAACCTCGGTCGCGATCATCTGCCCGCCCTCGGGGAGGGCCGACAGAAGCGGTTGCGCCAGCACGGCATACAGGTCCTGGGCCCACGGGAACAAGGCGATGAAGACGACGACGATCGCAATGACCGCGCGCAACAGCCGATCGCGCATCTCGATCAGATGCGAAATGAAGGTATCTCCCTGCGCGCTCATGCGGGTCTGGTGCTGGTGGACGACGGCTCGCCTGCCGCCCGGTTCTGATCGGGTTCTTCAAGCGGCAGAGTCTGCTGCCTAACGTCCGGCTGAGCCGGCTCGGCGTCGGCCGTTTGCGGGGGAGTCTGCGCGTTTTGCGGCTCATTGCGCACGCTCTTGTCGAGCATGTCGACCTCGCCGCGCAGATAGTCGTCGACGACGCTCGCCTGCTGCTCGACGCCGCTTGCCGCCGACTCGACCGATTGCTTGAAGTCCTGGCCGACGCGGCGCATCTCATCCAGCTGCATTTCGCGGCTGATGTCCGATCGCACGGTCGACACATAACGCTGCATGCGGCCGTAAAGGTGCCCGGCCGCACGGGCGACCTTGGGCAGCCGCTCGGGACCGACCACGACGAGCGCGACGATGCCGATGACGATGAGTTCGGTAAAACCGATGTCGAACATGTCAGGAATCAGGAGTCGGGATCAGGAGCCACAGGTCAGGGAGAGGCCACGCGCGCCCCTGACCCCTGGATCCGGATTCCTGGCCCTGGATCTCAGGAGTTCTGCTTGTCCTTGACTTCGGCGTCGATCGTATGACCGCCCTTGTCGCTTTCGCTGATCTTTGGCGCGTCGTCCTTCATCCCTTCCTTGAAGCCCTTGACCGCGCCCCCGAGGTCGCTGCCGATGTTGCGCAGTTTCTTGGTGCCGAAAATCAGCAACACCACGACCAGAACGATCAGCCAATGCCAGATGCTGAAGCTGCCCATGCGATATCTCCTTTACTCAAGCGCGCTTGGCGGGATCGCCGCCGCCGAACACGTGTACGTGAATGTGGAATACTTCCTGGCCGCCTCCGCGGCCGGTATTGATGAGGGTCTTGAAACCGGCGTCGAGCCCCGATTCCTTCGCCAAACGCGGGGCCAGCAGCAGCATCTTGCCGAGCAGGTCCTGGTGCGCGACCGTGCAGTCGGCCAGCGACGCGACATGCAGCTTGGGAATGATCAGCAGATGCACGCGCGCAAACGGATGGATGTCGTGGAAGGCGAGTAATTCCTCGTCTTCATAGACCTTGCTGGCGGGCAGTTCGCCTCGGACGATCTTGCAGAAGATGCAGTCACTCATGTCGATCCACCTTGCCGGTTCGCTTTTTCCGTCAGCCCCGAAAGCCCCTCGCGGCGCGCCAGTTCCTCGAGCACGTCCGCCGGCTTGAGGCCCTTGTGCGCGAGCAGTACGAGCGTATGGAACCACAAATCCGCGACCTCGTAGATGATCTTTTCCGCCTGGTCGTCCTTCGCGGCCATCACGGTTTCGGTTGCCTCCTCGCCGATCTTCTTGAGGATCGCGTCGGTGCCCTTGGCATAGAGTCGGGCGACGTAGGAAGCGTCCGGCGAGGCCTGCTTGCGCGCCTCGAGGATTTCCGCCAGGCGGTCGAGGATATCGCTCATCTGCGGTAGATCTCGTCAGGATTCTTCAACACCGGCTCGGTCGCCACCCAGTCCGCGTGGCCCCGATCATCGGTCGTGAGCTTGTGGAAGAAACACGAGCGTCGTCCCGTATGACAGGCGATGCCTCCCAATTGTTCGATCTTGAGCAGAATGACGTCGTTGTCGCAGTCGAGACGGATTTCGCTGACCGTCTGGACGTGACCCGATTCCTCGCCCTTGCGCCACAGCTTGTGGCGGGAGCGGGAAAAATAGACGCCGCGGCCGGTGCGCGCGGTTTCCTCGAGCGCTTCCCGATTCATCCACGCCACCATGAGGATTTCCCCGCTCGCCGCATCCTGGGCGATCGCCGGGACGAGGCCCTGGGCGTCCCATTTCACCGCGTCGAGCCAGTCGCTCACAGGCGCACCTCGATTCCGTGCCGCTTCATGTAGGCCTTGGCCTCGTCGACCCGGTATTCGCCGAAATGAAAAATGCTCGCGGCGAGGACGGCATCGGCCCGGCCTTCGCGCACGCCGTCGACCATGTGTTGCAGCGTTCCGACACCCCCGCTGGCGACGATCGGAACGTCGACCGCGTCGGAAATCGCGCGCGTCAATTCGAGGTCGAAGCCGGTCTTGGTGCCGTCGCGGTCCATCGAGGTCAGCAGCAACTCGCCCGCGCCGAGGCTTTCCATCTTCTTCGCCCACTCGACCGCGTCGAGGCCGGTCGCCGTACGCCCGCCGTGGGTGAAGACCTCCCAATGGTCACCCACGCGCTTGGCGTCGATCGCGACGACGATGCATTGGCTGCCGTAGCGGTCGGCGGCGTCCTTGACGAGCTGGGGGTTGGTGACCGCCGAGGTGTTGATGCTGACCTTGTCGGCACCGGCGTTGAGCAGTCGCTGCACGTCGGCGACCGCCCGCACGCCGCCGCCGACCGTCAGTGGAATGAATACCTCGGACGCGACGGCTTCGACGATGTGCAGGATCAGGTCGCGGTTGTCGCTCGACGCGGTGATGTCGAGAAAGGTCAGTTCGTCGGCGCCGGCCTCGTTGTAGCCGCGCGCGATTTCGACCGGGTCGCCGGCGTCCTTCAATTCGACGAAGTTGACGCCCTTGACGACGCGACCGTTGGTCACGTCCAGGCAGGGGATGATCCGTTTGGCGAGCATCGAATCAGACGCCGAACACGCCGCCCGCGAGTTCGTCGGCGAGCTTCTGCGCTTCGGCGAAGTCGAGCGTGCCCTGATAGATCGCGCGCCCGGTGATCGCGCCGATGATACCGTCCTTGGCGACCGCCGACAGTCCGCGCACGTCGTCGAGATTGGTCACGCCGCCGCTCGCGATGACCGGAATCGACAGCGCCTGGGCCAGACGTTGTGTCGCGTCGATGTTGACGCCCGTCAGCATGCCGTCGCGACCGATGTCGGTGTAAATGACCGCCTCGACGCCGTAGCCCTCGAAACGCTTGGCGAGATCGACGACGTCATGGCCGGTGAGCTTGGACCAGCCCTCGACCGCGACCTTGCCGTCACGGGCGTCGAGCCCGACCATCACGTGGCCGGGGAAGGCATCGCAGGCCTCATGCAGGAAGCCGGGATTCTTCACGGCGGCGGTGCCGATGATGACGTAGCGCACGCCGTCGTCGAGATAGCGCTCGATCGTCGCGAGGTCGCGGATGCCACCGCCGAGTTGTACCGGCATCTCGTCGCCCACGGCCTCGACGATGGCCTGGATCGCAGCATCGTTGACGGGCTTTCCGGCGAAGGCGCCGTTGAGATCGACGAGATGCAGGCGCCGCGCGCCATGCTCCTTCCAACGCCGCGCCATCGCGGCCGGGTCCTCCGAGAACACGGTCGCCTTGTCCATTTCGCCCTGTTCGAGGCGCACGCAGTGTCCGTCTTTAAGGTCGATTGCGGGAATGATTAACATGGCTGGTCAACAGGTCGAGCAGAAGGTGAGAAGAGTCAGGCGCAGCTTGCGCCGGAGAGATCGCAGGCCGAGGCGTGCTCGCCCGGATTCCAGGTCACGAAGTTTCCGAGCAGCGTGAGCCCGGCGTTCTGGCTTTTTTCCGGGTGGAACTGGACGGCGAAGATGTTTCCGGACGCGACGGCGCAGGTGAACGGAAAGGGGTAATGCGAGAAGCCCGCGATCAAGTCGGGCGTCGTCGGCTGCACGAAATAGCTGTGAACGAAGTAAAAGCGTTCGCCGTCCTCGATTCCGGACCACAGCGGATGCGGCGCGCCCTGGTGGACGTTGTTCCAGCCCATGTGCGGGACCTTGAGCTTGTTGCCGCGATCGTCGTGCATAGCCTCGTGCGGAAAGCGCTGCACGTTGCCAGGAAGAATCCCGAGGCAGGCCGTATCGCCTTCCTCGCTGTGCTCGAAGAGCACCTGCATGCCCATGCAGATGCCGAGGAAGGGCTTGCTGCGCGCGGCCGTGGCGATCGCCTCGCGCAGCCCGCGCGCGTCGATCTCGCGCATACAGTCGCGGGCCGCGCCCTGGCCCGGGAACACGACCCGACCGGCTTCGGCGATCACGTCCGGACTGGAGGTGACGACCACCGTGGCGGACGGCGCGACGTGCTCGATCGCCTTGGACACCGAGCGCAGGTTGCCCATGCCGTAGTCGACGACGGCGATATCGACGCTCACGCTCCGGCTCCCGCTGAGGAAGGTCGCGCTTGAACACAGCAGGCGAAGCGGACCATCGTCACAGCGCACCTTTGGTCGAAGGGGTCACGTCGCCCAGCCGCGCGTCGGTCTCGACCGCCATGCGCAGCGCGCGGCCGAAGGCCTTGAAGATCGTTTCGGCCTGGTGGTGCGCATTGATGCCGCGCAGGTTGTCGATGTGCAGCGTGACGCCCGCATGGTTGACGAAGCCGCGGAAAAATTCGAGAAACAGGTCGACGTCGAAATCGCCGATGCGCGCACGCGTGTAGTCGACGTGGTATTCGAGTCCCGGACGCCCCGACAGATCGATCACGACCCGCGACAAGGCCTCATCGAGCGGCACGTAGGCGTGGCCGTAGCGGCGAATGCCCTTCTTGTCGGCCAAGGCCTTGGCGAACGCCTGCCCGAGCGTGATGCCGGTGTCTTCGACGGTGTGGTGAGCGTCGATGTGCAGGTCGCCCTTGGCCGCGATGTCGAGATCGATCAGACCGTGGCGCGCGATCTGGTCGAGCATGTGATCGAGGAACGGCACACCGGTCGCCAGCCTGGACGTGCCCGAGCCGTCGAGATTGAGGCTGACCGTAATCTCGGTTTCGAGGGTATTGCGGCTGACTTGGGCGGTGCGCATGGCGACGTTTTTCGGACGGTAAAAAGGATTTTAGCAGGCCGCTGTCGTTTTCAGCACAGGGCTTTCAAGGCGTCTACGAGCGCATCGCATTGTGCGTCGGTGCCGACCGTGATGCGCAGGAAGGGCGCGATGCGCGCCGGATTCTTGAAATGGCGGACGATGATGCTGCGCTCGCGCAGCCGCGCAGCGAGCGCCTCACCGTCATGCGCGGGATGACGCGCGAAGATGAAGTTGGCCGCGGACGGCAGGACCTCGAAACCAAGGCTTTCCATGGCGTCGACGAGCCGGGTGCGCGTCGCGATCACGCGCGCGCAGATCGATTCGAAATAGGCGCGGTCCTCGATCGACGCCAGGGCACCCGCCTGGGCGAAGCGGTCGAGCGGATACGAATTGAAACTGTCTTTCACGCGATTGAGCGCTTCGATCAGCGGGGCCTGGCCGACCGCATAGCCGACGCGCAAGCCGGCGAGCGCGTGCGACTTCGACAGCGTGCGGGTGACGAGAAGCTGCGGATGGCGCGCGACCAGCGGCACGGCCGAGTCGCCGCCGAAATCGACGTAGGCCTCGTCGATGACGACCACCGAGTCGCGATTGGCCGCGAGCAGGCGCTCGATCTCGCCCAAGGCCAGCAGCCGTCCGGTCGGCGCATTCGGATTCGGGAAGATCACGCCGCCCTTGGGCGCAAGATAATCGTCGACCCGGATCTCGAACGCGTCGTCGAGCGGAATCGCGCGATGAGCGATCCCGTAAAGGCCGCAGTACACCGGATAGAAACTGTAGGTGATGTCGGGAAAGAAGACCGGCCGCTCGTGCTTCAGGAGCGCAAGAAACGTGTGCGCCAGCACTTCGTCGGATCCGTTGCCGACGAAGACCTGATCAGGGGAGACCGCGTGGTACGCCGCAATCGCCGCGCGCAGCCGGTCCGAATTCGGGTCGGGATAAAGGCGCAGCGTGTCGCCGACTTCGCCGCGCAATGCCTCGAGCACCCTTGGGCTCGGGCCGTAGGGATTCTCGTTGGTGTTGAGCTTGACCAGATTGGCGAGCTTGGGCTGTTCGCCCGGCACATAGGGCGTCAGCGCGCCGACCACGGCGCTCCAGTACCTGCTCGTCGACGTACGGCTCATTTGTGGGTCAGGCGATATTCGGCGGAACGCGCATGCGCCTGCAGCCCCTCGCCGTAGGCGAGCGTGGCGGCGATGCGGCCGAGCGTCTGCGCGCCGGCCTCGGACACGTGGATCAGGCTCGTGCGTTTCTGGAAGTCGTATACGCCTAAAGGCGACGAGAAGCGCGCAGTACGCGAGGTCGGCAGGACGTGATTCGGTCCCGCACAGTAATCGCCGAGCGCCTCGCAGGTATTCTTGCCCATGAAGATCGCGCCGGCATGGCGCAGCTTCGGCAGCAGCGCCTCGGGGTCGCTCACCGCGAGCTCGAGGTGCTCGGGCGCGATCGCGTTGGCGATCGCCGCGGCGTCGTGGAGGTCGTGCGTCCGGATCAGCGCGCCGCGATTGGTCAAGGAGGTGCGGATCACCTCGGCGCGCGGCATCTCCACGATGAGCTGGTCGATCGCGGCGGCGACCGCGTCGAGATAGTCCGGGTCCGGCGACAGCAGGATGGACTGTGCGAGTTCGTCGTGCTCGGCCTGCGAAAAGAGATCCATCGCCACCCACTCCGCCGGCGTGCTGCCGTCGGCGATCACGAGGATTTCCGACGGGCCGGCGATCATGTCGATGCCGACCGTACCGAAAACGCGGCGCTTGGCCGCGGCCACGTAGGCGTTGCCGGGGCCGACGATCTTGTCGACCTGCGGCACGGTTTCGGTGCCGTACGCCAGCGCCGCGACCGCCTGCGCGCCGCCGATGGTGAACACGCGGTCGACGCCGGCGATCGCCGCGGCCGCGAGCACGAGCGCGTTGCGCTCGCCGCCGGGCGTCGGCACGACCATGACGAGTTCGGCGACGCCGGCGACCTTGGCCGGAATCGCGTTCATCAGGACCGACGAGGGATACGCGGCCTTGCCGCCGGGTACGTAGAGCCCGACGCGGTCGAGCGGCGTAACCTTCTGCCCGAGCACGGTGCCGTCGTCTTCGGTGTAGGTCCACGAGCCCTGCAGCTGTTTTTCGTGGTAGCGACGCACCCGGTCCGCGGCGGCCTCGAGCGCCGCGCGCGTGTCTTCCGGCAAGCCCGCGAGGGCCGCCGCGAGTTCCGCCGCGCCAAGTTCGAGACTGGCTGCCGAGGGCGCCGGCAGGCGGTCGAAACGCTCGGTGTATTCGAGCACCGCCGCGTCGCCGCGGGTTTTGACCGCGTGCAGAATCGTCGCAACGGCCTCCTCGATCGAGGCATCGGTGGCGTCGTCGAACTGCAACAGGCGGGCGAGACGCGCCTGAAAGTCAGGCTGGGCGCTGTCGAGGCGGGTAAGCGTGAGCACGGGGGATTCTGCTTTTAGAAGGCTGTCGAAACGTACGACCGGGATTGTACCCGTTTTGCCCTGGATGGGCGTCCGTTCGGGGTTTTCCGAGCCCGATCAAACCCATTCCGGGAATTAGACAAAGTCCAGATTGCTGATTATCATAAGGCGCATGCATTACACGCGCGACAACATGGCCGGCCTTTTGCGCAGCCACGACATCAATCCGACCCACCAGCGGATCGAGATCGCGCACGCCCTGTTCTCGCGCCACGAGCATCTTTCGGCGGACCAGGTCATGGCGATCGTCAATACGCGCCACTCCGAAACCTCGAAGGCGACGGTCTACAACACGCTCAAGCTGTTTCTCGAGAAAGGCCTGGTGCGCGAGGTGATCGTCGACCCGAGCAAGGTGTTCTTCGACCCCAACACGACGCCGCACCATCACATCTACGAGATCGACAGCGGAAAGCTGTCCGACATCGACGCCGAACACATCCAGATATCGGGCCTGCCTCCTCTTCCCCCGGACATGGTGACGGAAGGCATCGACCTGATCGTGCGCGTGCGCCGCAAGGCCTGACTCGGCCTCGCGCGGCAACCGGTTCAGCGAACCGTCCCGCGCCGTCGGACCCGTCTTCGCTTCACGCCGGAGCCCCGATGAAACGCGTACACGTCGCCCCCACGCTGCTCGACGCGCAGCTCGCTGCCGACGCCCTGTCGAGCCTCGGCATTGCGACCCGCATCCTCAACGCGAACGCTGCCGGCGCGCTGGGCGAGCTGCCCTTCCTGCAAGTGCAGCCGGAGGTCTGGGTGGATGACGATGCCCAGGCAGGGCGGGCGCGCGAGGTGCTCGCCGCCTTGCACGCGGCGATCCCGCGAACCGAAAAAACCTGTCCGCGTTGCGCCGAGAGGAATCCGGGGAATTTCCTGAGCTGCTGGCAGTGCGGCGCGCCCCTGCCCGAGTAAGCGCCCGGCGCGGTCAGGATGCCTCGATGTCCTTCGTCAACGACTCGAGATGCTGCTGGTACTGACGGGCAAAAATCCGTTCAAGCTCGTCGATCGCCTCGGCGGCAGCGACACCGTGCACCAGATGGCGCGTCATCTGACCGGACGCTTCGTGGAAGATCCGGTTGCGATCGAGCATGGGATAGGTCTGCATCAGACGCTGGATCGCCTTGACCACGTTTTCCTGCGCCGGGCGCGGAATCGGCAGCGGCTCGGCGGGCGGGGCGACGGCGCGGTCCGCGCTTTCCTTGCCGGCCAGGAATTCGGCGAAATCGAGCAGGGCCTGTTGCCGGGACTCCGACAGGGAGTGGAACAGCGACCTCAGCCGCTTGCCGTCGGGCATCAGCGTGCGCGGCCCTTGAACGGTCGCCGGAACGGCGCGACGTCGATGTTGCACTGCTGGAACTTGTTTTCGACGAAGCTGATGAAGGCGTCGAGCAGTTTGCTGCGGAATTTCTCGGGTGCGTAGACCATCGACAACTCGCGTGTCAGCCGCGGATTGAGCGGAACTGCGACCAGGGTTCCGAGCTGGATCTCCTTCGTCACCGTAGACGCCGACATGATCGCGACGCCGAGGCCGGCCTCGACCGCGCCCTTGATGGCCTCGCGGCTGCCGAGTTCCATTTCGATGTGCAGGTCGTCCGGATTGACGCCGTGGTCCTTGAAAAAGTCGTCGACGACTTCCCGCGTGCCGGAGCCGTGCTCGCGCGACACGTAGCGCTGGTCGGCGATTTCGCGCGCGCTTACGTTCGAACGCGTCGCCAGGGTGTGGGCAGGGGCGCAGATCATCACGAGTTCGTCCTCGCAACACGCCACGGTCGTCAGGTTCGGGTTGTGGGACGGGGCCTCGATGAGACCGACGTCGAGCGAATGGTCAGCGACCTTGGCCGCGACCGTTTCCGAATTGGCGACGGTCAGCCGCGCCTGAACCTGCGGGAAGCGCTCCTTGAACTCGCCGAGAATGCGCGGCAACTGGTATTCCGCGATCGTCGTCGACGCACCGATCATGAGCGGTCCGGTCACCTGCCCGGTCAGCTCACCGACGCGCGCTTCCATCTCGCCGCTCAAGGCAAGAATCCGTTCGGCGTAGCCGAGCACGAGCTCGCCCGCAGGAGTCAGCGAAATCTTGCCGTGGCTGCGTTCGAACAGGCGGGTATTGAAATGCTCTTCGAGCTGCTTGACCTGAAACGTGACGGCAGGCTGCGTCATGTACAGAATGTCGGCCGCCTTGGTGAAACTGAGCTGTTTGGCGACGGTGTAGAATACTTGGAGTCTGCGGTCGGCCATTAATCCCCGCCCATGGGTCAGAAAAGTTTTTTATTCAAGCACAAACCCGCCCGTGTTGAAACCACCCGTTCATCAAACCCTTGTAATCACGGGGCTTTCACGTCCGTTCGCATGGACGCGCAAGGCGCCCCCCCGCCACTAGCCACTCCGACTTGAACCGCGCTTTCTACACCATCCTGCTGGCGCAGTTCCTGTCCGCGCTGGCCGACAACGCGCTGCTGTTCGCAGCCATCGGCTTGCTGACCTTTTTCTCTGCGCCGGAATGGCACTCGCCCCTGCTGCAGACGGTTTTCGTCATCGCCTACATCGTATTGGCGCCCCTGGTCGGGCCTTTTGCCGACGCCTTGCCCAAGGGCCGCGTCATGCTCATCGCGAACACAGTCAAGTTCGCCGGCTGCCTGGTCATGCTCGCCGGACTCCACCCGCTGCTGGCCTACGCGCTCGTCGGCATCGGCGCGGCGATGTACTCGCCCGCCAAGTACGGCATCCTCACCGAGTTGCTGCCGCCGGAAAAACTCGTCGTCGCGAACAGCTGGATGGAAGGCGCGACCGTCGCTGCAATCGTGCTCGGTGCGATCATCGGCGGCGCGCTCATCAACCCCGATCTCGCCCGGAGCATTCTTTTCAGCCTCGGCCTCGACGATCAGCTGATCGCACCAAAGTTCGCCATCGTCGCCATTACCGGTCTCTACTTCGCGGCCGCGGTCATCAACCTCTTCATCCCGCGTCTGCCGATCGACCACACCCTGCCGAGCAAATCTCCGCTGTTCATCCTGCACGACTTCTGGCACAGCTTCCGGCTGCTCTGGCGCGACCCGCTCGGACAGGTCTCGCTGGCGGTGACGACGCTGTTCTGGGGCGTGGGCGCAACGCTGCGCCTGCTCATCATCGCGTGGGCCGCGCTCAACCTGAAATACGGACTCGACCAGGCGACGCAGCTCACCGCCGCCAGCGCGTTCGGGATCGCGATCGGCGCGGTGCTCGCCGGCAAGTTTGTCCGTCTGCAGCGCGCGGTGAGCGTGTTGCCGGCCGGCATCCTTCTCGGCTTCGTGCCGATCGCGCTGATCTGGGTGGAAAGCCTGATCCCGGCCGTGCTGCTACTGACCTTTGCCGGCATTCTGGCGGGCTACTTCGTGGTGCCGATGAACGCCCTGCTGCAGCATCGCGGCCATCTTCTGATGGGCGCCGGCCATTCGATCGCGCAACAGAATTTCAACGAGAACATCAGCATTCTGCTGCTGACCGGCGCGTACGCGCTCATGGTGCGGGCTGACTGGCACATCCACACCATCGTGCTCGTATTCGGCCTCTTCATCAGCAGCATCATGTCGCTGATATGGCTGCGCCATCGCAACGACGTCGTGCACTAAAAGCCGACTGGGCCGGTTAAGGGCAAGCTCTGCCTGCGGCCCTCAAAGGACGACGGGCCGGTTGTCCAGCTCGTCGGGATTTTCCCCTGACGACGCCTCAGCGGGAAAATGCGTGGCGAGCAGCGTGCTGACCTGCGCGACCCCTTCGATGGCGCCACGCTCGAACTCGCCTCGGCGGAATGCCGCCTCCATGGCCTCCGCGACCCGCTCCCAGGCCGCCGCGTCGACCTTCGCGGCGATGCCTCGGTCCGCGACGATCTCGATGTCGTGATCGGCAAGCAGCAGGTAGATCAGCACGCCGCTGTTGTGTTCGGTATCCCATACCCGTAAGGTCGAGAAGGCTTCGAGTGCGCGCTCGCGACCGCGCACCCCGCGCCAGACCTCGCCAGGTGGCAGGCTGTTCTCGATGGCAAAACGGATTTCCCCACGGTGGCGTGTTTCCGCAGCGCGCACCGCCGACTCGATCGCGTCGAGCGTGGCCTGCGGGAAGGCGCGCTGCCAGGCGCGCGGCGGCATGAAGAGATGCCTGAACCAGCGGCGGAAATTCACCATGATCCCGAGGCGCCCCCGCCGCCGAAAGCGCCCCCTCCGCCACCGAAACCGCCACCGAACCCTCCGCCGCGGCCGCCAAATCCGCCTCCCCGGCTGGCCCAGCCGCCGCCTCCGTGCCAGAACCCTGTCACCACGCCGGCGAAAACGAACAGCGCGATCAAGAGCAGCATGGGCGTCATGCCGAGCAGCATCGCGCCGACGGCGCCGCTGCCGAGCGCGGCAACCCCGCCGGCCGCAGGGCGACTCATCAGCAGCGAGAGCAGCCAGCCCGCCGCCATTCCCCCTACCACCAGAAGCACGAACGAGGCTTCGCCTTCCACCGCGGATTTACGCTCGGGCGGGGGAAGCGCCTCGCCCTCGATCAGACGCATGACCTGCTCGACACCGGCCACGATGCCACCGTAGAAGTCGCCCGCCTTGAAACGCGGCGTGATCGTTTCGGCAATCACGCGCCGGGCGATCGCATCGGGGATCGCGCCCTCGAGACCGTAGCCGACTTCGAGGCGCAGGCGACGGTCATCCTTGGCGATGATCAGGATCACCCCGTCGTCGGCCTTCTCGCGGCCGATTTTCCATTGCTCGGCGACGCGGATGCCGAATTGCGCGATGTCCTCGGGCTCGGTCGTCGGCACGATCAACACCGCGATCTGGCTGCCCCGCTCGGCCTCGAAGGCGGCAAGCCTGCCCTCGAGTTCACCGACCTGAGCGGGCGTAAGCGTGGCAGTGAGGTCGGTCACGCGCCGCGCGAGCTCGGGCACCTCGATCTGCGCGAGCGCACTCGACGCCACCAGCAGCAGAAAAACGCCCAGGGCATGCCCGACGCGGCGCCGGGCGCCGAGGAGACTGTGGGTCAGCATCCTGATCTTGAGGGAGCAGCCAGCGCGCCATCGGGCGGCACGGCCGCCGTGGCAGCTCGCGGCTTGCGTCGCTCCCGTGACACGTGTCGTCCCTTCCACCCAACGCGTCCCCGGCGACGCGGTCGACGGGTCAATAGCCCGCTGCACCGCTGCCCGCCGGGGCGCCTTGGTTGGCAGGCGCGTTCGCCGGTGCGCCCGGTGGCGAACGCAGTCGTTCCGGCGCCGCGGCAGGCGCTTGCGTGCCGAAGTCGACGGTGGGCGGCGCCGCGATCGCGCGCTCGTTCTCCACCGTGAAGGTCGGTTTGGTCTCGAAGCCGAACAGCATCGCGGTGAGGTTGCTGGGAAAAGACCGCACGGTCACGTTGTACGTCTTCACCGCGGCGATGTAGCGGTTGCGCGCGACTGCAATGCGGTTCTCGGTGCCCTCCAGCTGCGCCTGCAAGTCGCGGAATGCGCCATCGGCTTTCAGTTGCGGGTAGTTTTCGGCAACCAGCAAAAGCCGGGAGATCGCCCCGGTGAGCTCACCCTGCGCGGCGATGAAGCGCTGGAACGCGGCTTCGTCGTTGACGAGCTCGGGTGTCGCCTGGATCGCGCCGACGCGCGCGCGCGCTTCGGTGACGCGCGTCAGCACCTCGCGTTCGTGCGCGGCGTAGCCTTTCACGACATTGACGAGGTTGGGCACGAGGTCGGCCCGCCGCTGATACTGGTTGAGCACTTCGGCCCAGGTCGCGCTGATGTCCTCGTCCGTCGTCTGCAGCGTGTTGTAGCCGCAACCGGAAAGCATCAACGCCAGCAATGTCGCACCTAGCCATTTGAATGCGTCGGGCCATTTGAGCATGTCGGTCTCCTGGAACACTCGGGTCATGAACTGAGTTTAGGCTACGCCCCAGGTCGCAAACAGCGGATCGGATTCCGGGAGCTGCGCCGCGTAGCGGTCGTCCTGCGCGCGCTTGAGCCCGCGCTCGACATAGGTTTCGACCTTCTTGAAACCCGCGCGCTTGATCAACGTTCCGACCCAGGCCATGCGCTCCATCGGATGCAGCTCGGTCCAGAGCTTGATCACCTTGGGCGGAAAGTAGCGGTTCGAGAGCGTCACCACGAACATGCCGCCCGGCTTCAGCACGCGTTTGGCCTCGGCGACGATCTTGTGCGGCTGGGTCAGGTATTCGAAGGACAGCGTGCACACCACGGCGTCGAAGCTCGCGTCGGCGAACGGCAACTGCGGGTCGGCATTGATGTCCTTGACGATACGCTCGGCAAGCTGCGTGTTGTCGTCGAGTTCCTCGGCGTTGAGCCCGAGGCCCGCCGCCGATTGTACGGTGTCGGGCAGGTGCGAGCGCCAGCCGGCCATGAGGTCGAGCACCCGGGCGTTTTCCGGCAGGACGGTGCGGTACAGCGCCTGGATGCGGCGCGCGCAGACGGCGTCGACGTGGGCGACCTTGCGCGCCTGCCGGTAGAACTCGGCGTCGGGGCTTTCGTCCTCGCGCTGGAACGAATCTGCGCGCTCGAACTCGGTCGGCGTCTGCATCTGGGTTTCCATGCCGCTCCATTCCAGCAACTGGCCGACTTGGCCAACCGGCTCGGTGGAGACGTCGCTCTTGCCGCTGTCGATGCTGAATATCCGGCCCTGCAGCGGATGGCTGAAGTTGGCGACGAAGCTCGTGTCGCCCCGCTTCATCACGCGGAACATCGGGCCCGGCGCGTCGTCGGCGTGCAGCAGTTGCGAGGGATAAAAACGCCCGACCTGAAGCGGCGCGATATCGCTGCGAAAGACCTCGGTCGGCACTTCGTGCTCGATCTTCGGGCCGACGTCGACCTGCGCATCGACGGGCGGCGTGTCGCCCGGAGCCCAGAGGACGACCTGATGGCGGCCCAGATCGGAAAAATAGTTGACGCGAAAACGCAGGGCGGAATGTAGAAGTTTCATGTGTCGGATCGGTGAAAAGCTGAAGGTGCGAACTGCCGAATGCGCGCGGAAGCAGCCGCGCGGCGTCGACGGTTTTCGCGAAGGTCGAAATTCATAGCCGCTGGATCGTGCGCCGCGCGAGGCACAGATCCTCCCACGCGCGCGCCTTGTCGGGCAGGTTGCGCAGCAGGTAGGCCGGATGATAGGTCACGACGAGCGGGATGTTCTGGAAGCTATGCACGCGGCCGCGCAGGCTGCCGAGCGCCGCGTCGGTGGCCAGCAGGCTTTGCGCGGCGAAGCGTCCGAGCGCGAGAATGAGCTTCGGCTTGACGAGGTCGATCTGGGCCAGCAGATACGGCATGCACGCGGCGACTTCGTCGGCTTCGGGGTCCCGATTTCCGGGCGGCCGCGACTTCAGGACGTTCGTGATGTAGACATTGTCGCCACGCGCGATGCCGATCGACGCCAGCATCGCGTCGAGCAACTTGCCCGCCTTGCCGACGAAGGGCTCGCCGAGCCGGTCCTCGTCGGCACCGGGGGCCTCGCCCACCACCAGCCAGTCGGCTTCGCGGTCACCGACGCCGAGCACGCCCTGGGTGCGCGTCGCTGCCAGCCTGCAGCGGGTGCAGTGGGCGACCGCGTCGCTCAGCTGCTCCCAGCCGCAGACCGGCGCGCGTGCCTCGGACGCGGTATCCCGCAGCCGCCAGGCGGGGGCGATCCCGAGTTCCTTATATACGTCGTCCCGGCTCAGCACTGCAGCGCCTTTTTCATGATCAGCGCGTCCTCGCGGCCCTCGCCGGCCGGGTAATAGCCGCGGCGGACCGCCAGATCGGTAAACCCGCTGCCGTGGTAGAGCGCGATCGCCGCGGCGTTCGAAACGCGTACCTCGAGGAACAGCGCGGCGGCGTGGTGGGCACAGGCGCAGGCCAGACAGTGCCCGAGCAGATCGCGGCCGAGACCGTGGCGGCGCCACGCCGGTGCGATCGTGAGGTTGAGCAGATGCGCCTCGCCTGCAGCCGCCATCATCACGTAGTAGCCGATGAGCTCGCCGTCGGCTTCGCGCACCCACATGCTATGGCCGGCCGCGAGCGAGTCGGCGAAGTTGCCGCGGCTCCAGGGGTGTGTGTAGCTCGCGGCTTCGATCCGCTCGACCCGCGGCAGGTCGGCGTCGGCCATCGGCCGCACGCGGTGCGCGATCTCGTGCACCGCCACCTCGGGCAGGCTGCTCACGCCTGCGCCCTCGCCCGCCGCTCGTCGACCGTCAACGCGACCTTGTCGCGCAGATAAATCGGTGCGGCGAGTGCTGCATCGACGCCCTCGCCGCGCGCGAAAGCCGCGGCGGCAAGCGGCGCCATCGCGGCCGCGTCGGGCATCAGCGTATCGTCGACGCGGACCAGCGCGTCGACGAGCGCGCCACGCAAGCCGGCGTCGAGGACCGCAAAACCGTTGCCGGCGCCGACCCAGTCGCCGTCCTCCGGCACCTGCACCGACTCGGGCAGCGCCAGCCGCGGTGCGACCCGCGCCTGCCACGCCGCGCCTTCACGTGCGTAGGCCGCCCAGTAGACCTCGGACATGCGGGCGTCGAGCACGGTCAGCACCCGCGGTGCGCCAGTCTGTTCGGCGATGGCTTCGAGCGTCGACACGCCGACGACCGGGCAGCCGGCGCCGAGCGCCAGTCCCTGGGTGACCGCGCACGCGATGCGCAAGCCGGTGAACGAGCCCGGTCCCGCGCCGTAGGCGATGCCGTCGAGCGCGGCGAGGCGGACGTCGGCCGCGCGCAGCAAGTCGTCGACCATCGGCAGCAGCAGACTGCTGTGACGTTGTTCGGCGAGCACGCGGCGCGCTTCGACCTGGCCATCCAGCCACAGCGCCGCGGAGCACCACTCGGTAGAAGTATCGAGGACGAGCAGTTTCATGGCCGCAATTTTACCGTTCGCCCCGGTAGACGACGCGATAAATCGCGCCCGCGTGGTCGTCGGAGACGAGCAGGCTGCCGTCGGGAAGCACCAGCACGTCGACCGGCCGTCCCCAGGCCGAATCGCCCTGGACCCAGCCGTTGACGAAGGGCTCGTAAGCGACGGCGCGATTGCCCTGCAGCCTCACGACGCTGACGCGGTAACCGTTTTTCTCGCTACGGTTCCACGAGCCGTGTTCGGCGATGAAGACCGCGTTGCGATAGCGTGCCGGGAACTGCCTGCCGTCGTAGAACCGCATGCCGAGGCTCGCGACATGGGCGCCGAGATTCTGCACAGGCGGGGCGAACTCGGCGCAACGCCGCGTTTTGCCGAATTGCGGGTCGGCGATGTTGCCGCCGTGACAGTGCGGATAGCCGAAGTGCTGACCGATTTCGGCGAGGCGATTGAGTTCGTCCGGCGGCGCTTCGTCGCCGAGCCAGTCGCGCCCGTTGTCGGTGAACCACAGTTCGCGCGTCTGCGGATGCCAGTCGAAACCGACGCTGTTGCGCACGCCGCGCGCGACGACCTCGATCGTTCCCGTGGCAGGATCGAGACGCGAGATCATCGCGTAGCGCTCCGGATCGGGTGCACAGATGTTGCACGGCGCACCGACCGGCACGTAGAGCTTGCCGTCTGGGCCGAAGGCGATGAATTTCCAGCCGTGGTGGGTTTCGTCCGGGTAGGCGTCGCTCACGACTTCGGGCCGCGGCGGCCGCGCGAGCTTCGCCTCGACGTCGCGCAGGCGCAGAATGCGGCCGACGGCCGAAACGTACAGATCGCCGTCGCGAAAGGCCACTCCGACCGGCATCTCGAGCCCGTCGGCGATCACGACAGGTGCGCGCGTGCCGCGCAAGGGGATCGCATACACCTTCCCCGCGCGCATGCTGCCGACGAAAAGCGTGTTTTTGCCGAGCGCCATCTGCCGCGCGTTGGGCACACGCGCGAACACTTCGATCGCAAAGCCGGGCGGCAGTTCGAGTCGGGAAAGCGGCAGCGGCGCGGCGCGCGCCGCGCCGAGCACGGCGAACGCCAGCGCGAGGAATACGGCCCATCGACCCATGCGCTACTCCCTTGAAGCCGGGTTGAGCGGAATCACGATCTCGAAACGCACGCGCGCCCACGGATCGCGCACCTCGGCAAGCCGGACGATACGCGCATCGAGCGTCTGTCCCGCGTCGAGCAACCGCGCGACGTCCGCATTCTCCCGCCGCGGCACGTAGCCGATCTTGTGGCCGTGCCACTCGACGCGCACCGCTTTCGCGTCGTGGCGATTATCGGGTTCGCGCACGAGCGTCAGCGCGTCGCCGACCTGCATCTGTGGCCAGAGCGTCTTGCCCGCATGATATTGAAAGCCTGCGAGCGGGGAATCCTGCAAGACGATGTGAGCGGCGGTCTCGGCGTGCAGCGCCTGCGCGCCGAGGCAGGCGAGAAGCACACAGACCCGGCGCATCGAGGACAGCAATCCGGTACCGGTCATCGGGTCACTTCCGGGCGGGAAAGCAGACCATTCTACTGAGAAACGGGACGGCAAAACCGCGTCAACGTCCTGACGATTGGTTTACGCCGAGGACTCGACAGCGGGCCTTCGCCTTGAGGTAGGATGAACGCACCCTCATTCCCGGATCGCCTTCCCTTACATGCCGAGAAAAACCGCCACCGCGACCAAGCTCTTCGTTCTTGACACCAACGTGCTGATGCATGACCCGACGAGTCTGTTCCGTTTCGAGGAACACGACGTCTACGTGCCGATCGCGACGCTCGAGGAACTCGATCAGCACAAGAAGGGCATGACCGAGGTATCGCGCAACGCCCGCCAGGCCAGCCGTTTTCTCGACGAGATCGTGCGCAAGCTCGACAGCATCGACGAAGGCGTCCCGCTCGCGCCGCACAGCCACAATGCCGCGACCGGCAGGCTCTTCCTGCAGACGCAAGCGATCAGCGGCGACATTCCCGTCAATCTGCCGACCTCGAAGGTCGACAATCAGATCCTCGGCGTCGTGCTCTTCCTCTCGCGCCACCACACCAAGCGCCAAGTCATCCTGGTGTCGAAAGACATCAACATGCGGATTAAGGCGCGCGCGCTCGGACTGCCGGCGGAAGACTACTTCAACGACAAGGTCCTCGAAGACACCGACCTGCTCTACCCGGGCCTGCGCGAACTGCCCGCCGACTTCTGGGACACGCACGGCAAGGGCATGGAATCCTGGCAGGCCAACGGCCATACCTATTACCGGGTCAAGGGGCCGCTCGTGGCGAGCCTGCTGCCGAACGAATTCGTCTTCCAGGAAGGCGCGAGTCCGCTTTACGCCAAGGTCCTCAAGGTCGAGGGCAAACACGCGGAAATGGTCACGATCAGGGATTTCGGCCATCACAAGAACAACGTCTGGGGCATCACCGCGCGCAATCGCGAACAGAATTTCGCGCTCAACGTGCTGATGGACCCCGAGATCGACTTCGTCAGCCTGCTCGGCCAGGCGGGAACGGGCAAAACGCTGCTGACGCTCGCGGCTGGGCTCGCCCAGGTCCTCGACAAGAAGATCTACTCCGAGATCATCATGACGCGCGTCACGGTGCCGGTCGGCGAGGACATCGGTTTCCTGCCGGGCACCGAAGAGGAGAAGATGACGCCCTGGATGGGCGCGCTCGAGGACAACCTCGACGTGCTCAACAAGAGCGACGACGAGGGCGGAGACTGGGGCCGCGCCGCGACGCAGGACCTGATCCGCTCGCGGATCAAGGTGAAGTCGCTCAACTTCATGCGCGGGCGTACCTTTCTCAACAAGTTCCTGATCATCGACGAGGCGCAGAACCTCACGCCCAAGCAGATGAAGACGCTGATCACGCGCGCCGGCCCCGGAACCAAGGTCGTCTGCCTCGGCAACATCGCGCAGATCGACACCCCTTACCTGACCGAAGGCAGCTCCGGCCTCACCTACGTCGTCGATCATTTCAAGGGCTGGCCACACAACGGGCACGTCACGCTGCAGCGCGGCGAGCGTTCGCGTCTGGCGGACTATGCTGCAGAAGTGCTCTGATCAAAACCGCTAAGGAAAGACGATGGCCCGCGCCGCTTTCAGACCCTGGATCTTCGCCGCGGCCGCCGTCGCGCTCAGTGCACCCGCACATGCCGTCGACTGGAACGAATTGCTGCGCGGCGTGCTCGGCCAGCCGTCGGGGCAAACGGCAGCGACACCGAGCGTCGACGCGCTTTCCAATGCCGAGGTCAACGCCGGACTTAAGGAGGCGCTGACCCGCGGCGCCGACGCGGCGGTTGCGCAACTCGGTCGCCCGGACGGTTTTTTCGGCAACCCCCAACTCAGAATCCCGCTGCCGCCTGCGCTGCAAAAAGCCGAGAAAGCGATGCGCCTGCTTGGCATGGGCAGCCAGGCTGACGCACTCGTGCTGTCGATGAACCGTGCCGCCGAAGCCGCCGTGCCCGCTGCGCGCGGCCTGCTCGTCGACGCGGTGAAGCAGATGACGCTCGAAGACGCGAAAGGCATCCTGACCGGCGGCCAAACCTCTGCCACCGACTTCTTCCGCGCGAAGACCGAGACGAAGCTGGCCGAGCGCTTCCAGCCCGTCGTGAAGTCAACGACCGACAAGATCGGCCTCGCCCAGCAGTACAACCGTTACGCCGGAATGGCCCAGCAATTCAATCTGGTCGACCCGGCGCAGGCGACCGTCGAGGACTACGTGACGCGGCAGGCGCTCGACCGGCTCTACACGCTGATCGGCGAGAAGGAGGCGGCGCTGCGCGCGAACCCGCTCCAGGCCGGCAGCGAACTGCTGAAAAAGGTTTTCGGCGCCGCGAGCGGCCAGTAGCGGCGCGGTACAGGGGATGCCGCGATGAAAAGGACGCATCGGAGCACCACAGCCCTTCTATTCGCCGGCCTCCTCATCGCCTCTCCCCTCCACGCCTGGGAAGTCGGCGAGTTCAGGCAGGGCATGAATCGCAGCGAGGTCGAGCAGACGCTTCGGACCTGGAACTTCGACAGGATCATGACCTCGGGCAGCGACGCACTCTTCGCGTACGACCTGCCCAGCAACCCCGCCGGACGCCGCTTCCTGTTCACCTTCTGCAACAACCGATTGGTCGCCTTCGACCAGGAAGTCGAACCGGCCTTCCGCCACTTCGTCGTCGTCGCGTCGAACTATTCGAACCAGTACGGCAACCCGCTCAAGGTCATCCCCTACTCGAGCGTCATCGCCACCGGCGAAAAAAACCTGCTCGCGATGTTCTGGCGCAAGGGCACCGACTACCTCGGCGTCAAATACGTCCTCTATCCGACCAGCGAACAGCTCTCGATGACCTGGCAGGTCAGCAACAACTGCTGGGAGGCGCCGCGCTAGCGGACCGTCAATCCGCGCGCGGTTTTCGCACGCGCTTCGGCATCGTGTCGGCGCAGTGACCGAGCGCGATCACGAGCGCCGGCGTCTCGCCGGGCGGAAGACGCAAAGCGCGTGCGAGGGCAGCCGCGTCGAACCCGCCGATCGGGCAGCTGCCGAGCCCGAGGTGCGCGGCCTGCAACAGCAGGTGCGCGGCGGCGAAGTGGCACTGGCCTTGCGCCCAGGCGGCGATCGCCTCGGCCCGGTAAAAGGCGCGGTACATTTCGTGTAGCGGCGCGACCGGACCGCCGCGCGCCTCGGCTTCGAAACGCGCACGTACGTAATCCGAGTCGGGTTCGAGAGCATCGACGAGCGCGACGATGGTGATGAACGCCGGAGCCGTCGCGGCGGCGGGCTGGCCGAAGCATGCGCGCGCGAGTTCGGCGCGCTGCGCCGCATCGATAACCGTGAGGAAACGCCAGGGTTCGAGACCGAAGGCAGAAGGCGCAAGCCGCGCCGCCTCGATCAACGACACCAGTTCGTCATCGGATGGCGGCCTCCCGGCGACGAAACGCCGGCAGGCGTAGCGCTGCTGAATCGCGCCGAGAACGTTCGCCATCGTCGGTCCAGATAAAAAATCCTGCTCCAACGATAGCAAACGACCGGCCATGCGCCGGCATGCGTGCCGGCGAACTGCCGATCACGTTTCCTCGAGCAGGCCCTGACGGGCGAACAGCCAGAGCTGGCGTGCCGTGAGTTCATTGACGGCCGCTTCCGGCAGGTCGACGCCGGCCGCGGCGAGCCAGGCCTGCATGGCAGCGCTCAGCTCGGGCAGCGCACGGTTGCCGTCGAGCAGTGCGAGCAGCGCGCGCCCGGCCGCGTCGAGATCAATCGCGACGTGGCGGCGGCCGCTCACGACCCAGCCCGGCGAACGCGCCTGCAGGCGGGCGAGCGCGTTCGCGCGCGGGTGCGAACCGGGGTCGATGACCACCGGCCCCGCACTCGGCGTTGGCATGACGGCATGAGCCATCACGAGCTGAAACAGCGCCGTGCGGAACGCCCCGTCGTCGACCTCGGCGACGACGCCGCAGTCGACCATGACCGAACCGGCGGCGGCCTGCAGATCGGCATAGGTCAGCGCGGCCGGATAGCGCGCCGACAGGACCATGAGCGCGGCCTTCATCACGGGCGGCGCGACGCGGAAAGTGTTGCCCGCCGGGTTGAGGAAGGCCTGCTCGGTCGCCTGCTCGAGATCGATCTCCTCGTCGCAGCGCAGGTCGGCGTAAAAGGCGAGTTCGCGCAAGGCGTCCGCGCGCGCGGGATGCGGGTCGGCGGGTGCATCGGCACGCGCGATGAGGGCGCGGCGAAACCGCGTCGCCAGCGCGGCGTCGAGCGCCGCCTCGGCGTCGCGCCAGCGCTCGGCCCGGCGGCGTGCGTCCGCTTCGCCTCCGTCGTCGAATTCGACCACCGCGTGACGCGGCCCGGCTTCGCCGACGTAGCGCAAGGCGTGTGCGGCAAGCGCCGCGTCAAACCGGCCGAACTCGAGCGGCGCATTGAATTCGGCCAGGTATTCATGGAACAGATAGGAGGGCGCGGCCGTGCGGAGGTAGGCGATCTCCTTCAGCAACGCGGGGTCGGTCCATTGCGCCTCGAGTTCGTCGAGTACCCGCAGCGCCGCCTCGTAACGCGCCGGCGCAGGCTGGTCGGCGCCGGTCCGCGCAAGCAGCGCGGCCCGCAGCGGCTCGAGCGACCGCCAGCCCGCGGCGACGTTGAAGCTGATGTAGGCGATGCCGCGCGGGGCGAGGTGGCGCCGGCAGAGTTCGAGCAGGGCCTCCTGCACGGCCGGGGGCACCCAGGAAAACACGCCGTGCGCGATGATGTAATCGAATTCGCCGAGGTCCGCGGACAGCGCCGCCAGATCGCCATGCACGATGCGGACGTTCGACAGGCCGAGCGCACGAATGAATTCAGCGCCCGCCTCGGCCTGGACGCGCGAGAGTTCGATGCCGACGCACTGCGACGCGGGCCAGCGCCAGGCGAGCGGAATCAGGTTGCCGCCGCTGGCACACCCCAGTTCGAGGATGCGGGCGCACGTCGGATCGGGCGCGTCGAAGCCGTGCAGCCGCGCCAGGGCGGCGAGGAAATCCGGCTGGGTCTCGGGCAGCGGCAGGCTGTCGTAGGGCAGTTCGTCGTAACTCTGCAGCGTGTCCATCGCGCCGATTGTAGCGGCCGGGTGGCGCGCTCAGTGCCCGCGCGAACCGGGCTTGGCCGAGAACAGCGCCGCCTGCGGCCGCGGCTTGCGCGGCTGGGCCGGCGAATTCGGCGCGGCCGCACGGCCGCTCGCAGGCTTGACGGGCGCCGCGGCCGATTTCCCCTGGGCCGGCCGGTTCGCATTGCGTCCGCTACCTTGCCCGCCGCGCCCGCCCTGGCCCTGGCGCGGCCCGCCGTTCTGGCCGGCGCGCGATGCGCCGCGCCCCTGCGGCGGACGTGGCGGACGCTCGTCGGACATCAGGTCTGCCTTGGCCGGCGGCACGAAGCCCGGCTCGATCTCGACGCGCACGATCGCGCGCTTGATGAGCTTCTCGATGTCGCGCAGATAGCCCATTTCCTCGTCGTCGACGAGCGAGAGCGCGGAACCCGTCGCGCCGGCCCGGCCGGTGCGGCCGATGCGGTGAACGTAGTCCTCGGGGACGTTGGGCAGTTCGAAGTTGACGACCTGCGGCAACTGGTCGATGTCGATGCCGCGCGCGGCGATATCGGTCGCCACGAGCGCCCGCACGCTGCCGTCCTTGAAACTCGCGAGCGCCTTGGTGCGCGCGGACTGGCTCTTGTTGCCGTGGATGGCCGCTGCGGTGATGCCATCCTTGTTGAGCTTCTCGGCGAGCTTGTTGGCGCCGTGCTTGGTGCGCGTGAAGACCAGCACCTGCTGCCAGTCGTGGTGCTTGATCAGATGCGCGAGCAGGTCGCGCTTGTGCGCCTGCGGCACGCGGTGCATCGATTGCTCGACGACCTCGGCCGTCGTGTTGCGGCGTGCGACTTCGACGCTCTTCGGATTGTTCAGCAGGCCGTTCGCGAGCGTGCGGATCTCGTCGGAGAAAGTCGCCGAGAACAGCAGGTTCTGGCGCTGTTTCGGCAGCACGGCGAGCACCCGCCTGATGTCGCGGATGAAGCCCATGTCGAGCATGCGGTCGGCCTCGTCGAGTACGAGGATTTCGACCCCGGACAGGTCCACGGTTTTTTGCGCGACATGATCGAGCAGGCGGCCCGGCGTTGCGACGAGGATGTCGACGCGCGCCTTCAGCGCCTTGAACTGCGGGTTGATGTTGACGCCGCCGAACATGACCATCGACGTCAGCGAGAGGTATTTGCCGTAGGTCTTGACCGATTCCTCGACCTGCGCCGCGAGTTCGCGCGTCGGCACCAGGATCAGGCAGCGCGGCCGGCCGGGCTTCGGCGCGACCGCCGCGCGGGTCGATAGCTGATGCAGGATCGGCAGCGTGAAGCCCGCCGTCTTACCGGTGCCGGTCTGCGCCGCGGCGAGCAGATCGCCGCCGGCGAGCACGTGCGGAATCGCCTGAGCCTGGATCGGCGTGGGCGCCGTGTAGCCGGCGTCGGCGATCGCGCGCAGAATGGGTTCGGCCAGCGCGAGGCTGGCAAAGGTGGTTTCAACAGTCATGTAGGTTTCCTGCGACGGCCTGTCACCTTCGCAGTGACACCAATCGAGGCAGACGAATAGGGGATCGTGAGATCGGGGTAAGAGAACCGCGCACCGATTGGCTGGGTGCGGGAGGCCGCACTATACCGACTAAGCGGACGGCCGGCAATGCGCGTCCCGCCCGTGCTTCCCCGCGCCGGGCGACGCGGGAACGGCTTGCGCCGATGCGACGCGCGGCAAAAAAAAGACCTGCGATCGACGCAGGTCTTTTCATGTATTCGGGTGGTGGGCAGTACAGGGTTTGAACCTGTGACCCCCGCCGTGTGAAGGCGATGCTCTACCGCTGAGCTAACTGCCCCGAAGCGGCGCGAATTAAACCACACCCGCGCCGGCGAGGTCAATTTAGCGGCGCGCCGATCCGGTAAAATGGCGCCTTTTTCACGCCCGCATCACCCCATGATCCGCACCCGCTTCGCCCCCTCCCCCACCGGCTACCTGCACATCGGCGGCGCGCGCACCGCGCTTTTCTCGTGGGCGTTCGCGCGTCATCACGGCGGGCAGTTCGTCCTGCGCATCGAGGACACCGACATCGCACGCTCGACGCCCGAGGCCGTGCAGGCGATCCTCGACGGCATGGCGTGGCTCGATCTCAATCACGACGAAGGCCCGTTCTACCAGACCCAGCGCCTGTATCGCTACAAGGAAGTGATCGAGCAGATGCTGGCCAGCGGCGACGCCTATCACTGCTACTGCAGTACCGAAGAGCTCGACGAAATGCGCGAGGCGCAACGCGCGCGCGGCGAAAAGCCCCGCTACGACGGACGCTGGCGCCCCGAGCCCGGCAAGACCCTGCCGGTGCCGCCGTCGGGGGTGCAGCCCGTGGTGCGTTTCCGCAACCCGACCGACGGAACGGTGGCGTGGAAGGATCTCGTCAAGGGTACGATCGAGTTCTCCAACGCCGAACTCGACGACCTCATCATCGCGCGCGCCGACGGCACGCCGACCTACAATTTCTGCGTCGTCGTCGACGACTGGGACATGCGGATCACGCACGTCATCCGCGGCGACGACCACGTCAACAACACGCCGCGCCAGATCAACATCCTCAAGGCGCTCGGCGCGACCGTCCCCGAGTATGCCCACCTGTCGATGATCCTCGGCGACGACGGCACCAAGCTCTCCAAGCGCCACGGCGCGGTGTCGGTCATGCAGTACTTCGAGGAAGGCTATCTGCCCGAGGCGGTGATCAACTATCTCGCCCGCCTCGGCTGGTCTCATGGCGACGCGGAACTGTTCGACCGCGAGCAGTTCGTCGAGTGGTTCGACCTCGACCACATCACGCCGTCGGCCGCACAGTTCAACACCGAGAAGCTGCGCTGGCTCAATCAGCAGTACATCAAGGCGGCCGACGACACCCGTCTGGCCGGCCTCGCGCGTCCCTTTCTGATCCGCAACGGCGCGACGCTCGACGATGGACCCGATCTCGCTGCGGTCTGTGCCCTGGTCAAGGAGCGGGCGGCAACGATCGAAGCGCTCGCCGACGCCGCGACGCTCTTCTACCGGGTCCTCCACCCGACGCCCGAGCTGCTCGCCCAGCACGTCACGGCCGAGGTGCGGCCGGCGCTCGCCGATCTCGCGACGCGCCTCGAAACGCTTGAATGGGAGCGTGGCGCGATCAGCGCGGCGTTCAAGGAGACGCTCGCCGCGCATGGGCTGAAGATGCCCAAGCTCGCGATGCCGGTGCGCGTGCTCGTGACCGGCGAACCGCAGACGCCGGCGATCGACGCGACACTCGAATTGCTCGGACGCGAAAAGGTCCTCGACCGCCTCAGGGCGGCGCTCTAGCTCGCCACAAGCGGAAACGAATCCGCTATAATGCGCGCTGTTTTTCGCCGGCGTAGCTCAGTTGGTAGAGCAGCGCATTCGTAATGCGAAGGTCGTCAGTTCGATTCCGATCGCCGGCACCAGTCGTAAAAAAACGCCGCTCATCGAGCGGCGTTTTTCTTGCCCGCGTCCCCTAGCCTCCCGCTTTTCCGCCCGGCCCGATCATCAGAACGTCCGCGGTCGTGGCAAGCGCGACGTCGCGGCTCACGCTGCCGAGCAGCCAGTCGTGCAGCCCTGCGCTCTCACCGTGGCGGCCGAGGACGACGAGGTCGACGCGATGGTCGTCGATGTACTGGCAGAGCGCGGCGGGCGGGAAGCCGGCGACGACGCGGCGCGCGACCGACGCGCCATGTTCGAGCGGCGCGAGCAGCGCGTCGAGCTGGCGTTCGGCCTCTCCGCGCAGGCGCGCGAGCCAGTCGGCGATGTCGACCTGCTCGTATCTTGCCCGGCGCAGGCGATGCTCGACCTCGCTGCCCTGGACGTGGAGGGCCTCGACCTCGGCACCGCTCGCGAGGCTCAGGGCGTAGGTCACGACGTCGGCGGACAGCGGCGAAAAGTCCACCGCCGCGAGCACCCTGGCGTAGGCGTCGGTGGCCGGCCTGCGGACGATGAGGACCGGATGATGAATGCCCCGCATCAGGCGCGCGGCGGTCGAGCCGAGGAACAGGTCCATGAGCGTGTTCTCACCGCGCGCTCCGATCACTACCAGGTCGGCGGACACGGCGTCGGCATACGCGCCGATCTCGGTGTGGGCACGGCCCAGCCGGGTGGCGGTCTCGACGGCTATCCCAAAGGTGTCGGCGACGCCCGACGCGATCGCCTGCAAGCGCGTGCGCTCGGCCTCCTGGAAATCCTCGTCGTGCCGACTGAATTCGTCCTGCGTCAGCGTCAGGCTCGGATACAGTTCGAGTGGCCGCACGACATGGAGCAGATGCATCGTGCTGCCGTGCTGTTTGGCGATCTGCGCCGCGCGCTGCACGACGCGCTCCGAGAAGTCCGAGAAATCGGTGGCGGCGACGATCGTACGCAGGCTGGGCATGGCGACTCCCGAGGAAACTGGTTTCCTCCATCATAGGTCGCCGCGGGGCCCACGCGGGGCCAGGCGTGTCACGCCATTTGAGGGGGAGCGACGGCCGCGGCCGCAAGCCCCGGCAGGCAGGCTTCGCCGCTGCAGCAGTGCGCGGTGAGATAGGCGAGCAATGCCTCCATCGTCTCGTAGCGCGCCGTATAGATGACGAAGCGCCCGTCCTGCCGCGAGGCCGCCAGCCCGGCGTGGCTCAGTTCCTTCAGATGAAACGACAGCGAGGACGGGGCGATGCCGGTCAGTTCGCTGACCCGCCCCGCCGGTAGCCCGCCGGGGCCGGCGCCGACCAGAGTGCGGAAGATGGCCAGGCGCGAGGCCTGGGCGAGCGCAGACAGGGCCGCGACGACGTCTTTCATTTCCATGTTTCGATTGCCATCAAATGAACAAACAAAACGCCCGGGGCTGGCCCGGTCGGTCATGCAAGAAGCGTGAAGCGGCGAGTATCGCGCGGGGCCCCGCGCGACGTCTGTCGGCTTCGGCTGATACCTGTGTCAGACAGCCAAAGTCGCCGCGGCACGCGGATCGACGGTCAAGCGGGGCGCGGCGCACGAGTGAGAAAAGTGCACGGCGCGGCACAGGGGCAGAAAAAGCGCCCCGCCGTGCGGCGGTCGAGAGCGCGCCGCCGGCGCCGCGGTCAGTAGATGAGGGGAGCGCTCGCAGTCGGCGCAGGCGCCTCGGGCGCCTGGCCGAGGTAATCGCGGGCGACCGCTTCGGCGGCGCGGATGCCGTCGATGCCTGCAGAGAGAATGCCACCCGCGTAGCCTGCGCCCTCGCCCGCCGGGAACAGGCCGCGCACGTTGAGGCTTTGCAGGTCGCCGCCGCGGGTGACGCGTAGCGGCGACGAGGTCCGCGTCTCGACGCCGGTCAACACCGCGTCCTGCATCGCGAAACCCTTGATCTGCCTGTCGAAGGCGGGCAGCGCCTCGCGGATCGCCGCGATCGCATAGTCGGGAAGCGCGGTCGCGAGATCGGTCAGACGCACGCCCGGCTGGTACGAGGGCTCGACGCTGCCGAGCGCCGCCGAGGGCCGGCCCGCGAGGAAGTCGCCGACGAGCTGGCCCGGCGCGCTGTAGTCGCCGCCGCCGAGCGCGAACGCGTGGGCCTCCAGCTTCCGCTGCAGTGCGATGCCGGCGAGCGGGTCGTCGCCCGGGAAATCGGCCGGCGTGATGCCGACGACGATGCCTGCGTTGGCGTTGCGCTCGTTGCGCGAGTACTGGCTCATGCCGTTGGTCACGACGCAGTTCGGCTCCGAGGTCGCGGCGACGACGGTGCCGCCCGGGCACATGCAGAAGCTGTAGACCGAGCGGCCGTTCGTCGCATGGTGCACGAGCTTGTAGTCGGCCGCGCCGAGCAGCGGATTGCCGGCGTTGGGCCCGAGCCGCGCGCGGTCGATCAGCGACTGCGGATGCTCGATGCGAAAGCCGATCGAGAACGGCTTGGCTTCCATATGCACGCCGCGCGCGTGCAGCATCGAAAAGGTGTCGCGGGCGCTGTGTCCGAGTGCGAGGACCACATGACGGCTCGCAAGCGTTTCCCCGTTCGCGAGCATGACGCCGGTGATGCGGCGGCCCGCCGCGCCGTCCTCGAGCACGAGGTCGGTCACGTGCTGCTGGAAGCGGATCTCGCCGCCGAGCGCTTCGATTTCGCGCCGCATCGTCTCGACCATGCCGACCAGACGGAAGGTGCCGATGTGCGGCTTCGACACATAGAGGATTTCTTCCGGCGCACCGGCCTTGACGAATTCACTCAGCACCTTGCGCCCGTAGTGCTTGGGGTCCTTGACCTGGCTGTAGAGCTTGCCGTCGGAGAAGGTGCCCGCCCCGCCCTCGCCGAACTGCACGTTGGATTCGGGATTGAGCACCTTCTTGCGCCACAGGCCCCAAGTGTCCTGCGTGCGCTCGCGCACCGCCTTGCCGCGCTCGAGCACGATCGGCCGAAAACCCATCTGCGCCAGCACGAGCGCCGCGAAGATGCCGCAAGGGCCGAAGCCGACGACGATCGGACGCTCCTCCAGGTCCCGCGGCGCGTGGCCGACGACGTGGTAGCGCATGTCGGGTGTCGGCGCGAGATGGCTGTCGTTGCGGAATTTCTTCAGCAACGCGGCCTCGTTCCTCACCTCGACGTCGACCGCATAGACGAGCAGCAGCGCGTGCTTCTTGCGCGCGTCGTAGCTGCGCTTGAAGATGCTGACGCCGAGAAGTTCGTCGTCGGCGATGCCGAGCCGCTGCAGGATCGCCGCGCGCAAGGCCGCGGGCGGATGGTCGAGCGGGAGTTTGAGTTCAGTCAGTCGCAGCATGAAGGGTACTCAGGTAATTCAGGGCGCCCTGCCCCGCGGCGCGTCCCGTGGCGAAGCACGCGCTCAGCAGGTAGCCGCCAGTCGGCGCTTCCCAGTCGAGCATCTCGCCAGCGCAGAACACGCCGGGCAACGCGCGCAGCATCAGATCCGCGTCGAGCGCGTCGAAGCGCACGCCGCCGGCGCTGCTGATCGCCTCGTCGAGCGGGCGCGGGGCGACGAGCGTGAGCGGCAGCGATTTTATCGCGGTGGCGAGGCGCGCCGCGTCGCGCAGCGCTGCCGGCGTCAGCAATTCGTGCAGCAGCGCGGTCTTCACACCCTTGAGGCCGAGCCGGCTCTGCAGATGGCTCGCGAGCGAGCGAGCGCCGCGCGGGTGCGCCACTTCCGTTTTCGCCCAATCGGCCGTCCGGTCCGGCAACAGGTCGAGCGCGACGGCGACGTTTCCCTGCGCCGCGATCGTGTCTCGCAGCGGCGCCGACAGCGCGTACACGAGCCCGCCTTCGACGCCGCCGTCGGACAGCATCAGCTCGCCCCGGCGCGTGTGGGGATTGCCCCAGTAATCGGTGAAGCGGAGTCCGACGGTCTTCACCGGCTGGCCGGAAAAACGCGTGCGCAGGAATTCGCTCCAGCCGCCCGCGACGTCGAAGCCGCAGTTCGACGGCTGCAAAGCGGCGACGTCGACGCCGCGCGCGGTGAGCAGCGGAACCCAGGCGCCGTCCGATCCGAGCCGCGCCCAACTACCGCCGCCGAGGGCGAGAACGACCGCGTCGGCGCGCACCCTCCGCTCGCCGAGCGGCGTCTCGAGACGCAAGGCGCCCGACGCGTCCCAGCCAAGCCAACGGTGGCGCACATGGAAGCGCACGCCGAGGCCGCGCAAGCGGTGCAGCCACGCCCGCAGCAGCGGCGCCGCCTTCATGTCTTGCGGAAACACCCGCCCCGACGAGCCGACGAAGGTCTCGATGCCGAGCTCGTGGACCCAGGCACGCAACGCTGCCGGCGGAAATGCGTCGAGCAACGGCGCGATCCGCGCGGCGCGCGTGCCGTAGCGCGAGAGGAAGGCGTCGAACGCCTCGGAATGCGTGATGTTCATGCCGCCGACGCCGGCCAGCAGGAACTTGCGCCCGACCGACGGCATCGCGTCGTAGAGGTCGACCTGCGCCCCGCCCTGCGCGAGCACCTCGGCGGCCATGAGCCCGGCGGGGCCGGCACCGACGAGGGCGACTTGCGGAACAGCGTGGGGGGACATGGGGAGCGGGCGAGCCTGAAGACCCCGCATTCTATGCGCCTCGTGCGCGGCGCGTTAACGGGCGAGTGGCGGCGACTACGAACAAGTACCTAGCGCGATAGAGAATCTACCCACTGTTGGAAGGGTCTTGGCGGGCTTAGTCTGTAATCGCACGCTCAACCAGGAGGCCGACCATGTCCGACAACCCTTCCCCCTCCCGCCGCGCCTTCCTGCAGGCGATCCCGGCGATCACCGCGGGTCTCGCGCTGCCGGCGACCGCACGCGCGGCGCCCCACAAACACCACTGGGCGATGCTGGTCGACGTCCGCAAGTGTATCGGCTGTCAGGCCTGCACCGTCGCGTGCATCATGGAAAACGCGCTACCGGAAAACAGTTTCCGCACGCTCGCCTCCACCTACGTCGTGCAGCAGGAGACCGAGGGCCGGACCACGGCCGGCACCTACATGCTGCCGCGCCTGTGCAACCACTGCGAGAATCCGCCCTGCGTGCCGGTCTGCCCGGTCGGCGCGACGTTCAAGCGTGACGACGGCATCGTCGTCGTCGACGGCGACCGCTGCGTCGGCTGCGCCTACTGCGTCCAGGCCTGCCCCTACGACGCGCGCTTCATCAACCACGAAACGAACAAGGCCGACAAGTGCACCTTCTGTGCGCACCGGGTCGACGCGGGCCTGCTGCCGGCCTGCGTCGAAACCTGCGTCGGCGGCGCCCGCGTCTTCGGCGATCTGAACGACGCCAAGGGCGAATTGCGGCGCAGCCTCAACGCGGCGAAGAAGAACGGCGACGCCATCAAGGTGCTCAAGCCCGAAGCCGGCACCCGCCCCAATGTTTTCTACGTCGGTCTCGACGACCGGTTCCAGGGACGCGTCGAGGGCGAGGCAGCCCTCTGGCAACCCACTGCCCACGGAGTCTGATCATGAACCCATCCATCGTCGAAGTCGTCAACGTGTCGCGCGAAGTCGCGTGGCTGCCCTGGGCCGTCCAGTATTTCTTCCTGATCGGTCTCTCGGTCGGCGCATTCCTGCTGAGCCTGTCGTGGTTCGTGCTGCGCTGGCCGGCCTGGCAGCGCGTGAGCCGGATCGCCCTGCTCGGCGCGCTGACCTGCGGCCTGACCGCCCCCGTCGCCCTGCTCGCCGACTTGCATCAGCCAGGGCGCTTCCTCAACTTCTACCTGCACCCGAACCTGGATTCGTGGATGGCGTGGGGGGCTTTCTTCATCCCCCTGTACCTCGCGGGCCTCGTGCTCTACAGCTGGCTGGCCTTGCGCCCCGACCTGAAACGCCTGGCCGACGCCGGCGGACGTGGCGCCGCCCTCTACCGCGCGCTGGCGTACGGCGGTCATGACAGCCTCGGGGCGATCCGCGCCGCGACCGTGCTGGCGCTCGCCGGGGCGGGCCTGGTCGCGCTCTACACGGGCATGGAGGTGATGGTCGTCAGCGCCCGCCCGCTGTGGAACACGCCCTTCCTGCCGCTGCAGTTCTTCCTCACCGCGCTCGCCGGCGCGATCGGCCTCGTGCTCGTGCTCGACCGCCTCGTCGGCGACGGCCACGCGGCGACCGAGGCGCCGCTGCTGCGCCTGCTCGCGATGACCCAGGTGCTGGTGCTGGCGGTCGGTGCCGCCTGGCTGCTGCTCGGCATGAGCGGCCTGTCGCTCCGCCACGCCGAAGCGCTGGCGCAGGTCGCGCCCTCGGCCGGCTGGCGGATCACCGCGGTGTGGGCGGCGGGCAGCGCGCTCGCGACGCTCTGGCTCGCGCTTCGGCGTCCGCAGTGGCGTCTGGCCGCGGGCCTGATCGCCCTGCACAGCGCGTGGATGATGCGCTGGACGGTCTTCATCGGCGGCCAGGGCATCCCCAAGACCGGCGCCGGGTACTACAGCTACGCCCTCCCCCTCGGCCACGACGGCATGCTCGGCATCGTCGGCACCGCAGGGCTCTGGATCGCCGTGCTGATCCTGCTTATCTCGGTTCTGCCGTGGGGCGACACGCGTCGTGCCCAGGCCTAAGGAGACTGTCATGACCACCTTCACCACCCGTCGCAAGATTCTCGCCTTCGGGGGCCTGGCCGCCTTCGGCACCGGCTTCAGCGCCACCGCCAAGCGCATGGTCAGCCCGCTGCTCGACGGCGAGGCGCCCAAGGCCCAGTACCACGGCGCCTCGCTCGCGCCCGAGTTCAAGATCGACCCGGCGACCGGCGCGCTCGAGGTGAACCCGGCGCAGCAGGTGAGCTACACGAGCTGTCTCGGCTGCACCACCCAGTGCGGCGTGCGCGTGCGCATCGACCGCGCCAGCGGCAAGGTGCTGCGCGTCGCCGGCAATCCCTACAGCCCACTCTCCACCGAGCCGCACCTGCCGATGAAGGCCTCGATCCGCGACAGCTTCGTCGCGATTTCGGGCTACCAGGACAAGGGGCTGGCGATGCGCTCGACCGCCTGCGGCCGCGGCAATGCCGTGCTCGAGCAGATGGACTCGCCGTTCCGCGTCCTGCGTCCGATGAAGCGGGTCGGCCCGCGCAATTCGGGGCAATGGGAACCGATTTCCTTCGAGCAGCTGGTGCACGAACTGACCGAGGGCGGCGACCTTTTCGGTGAAGGCCCGGTCGAGGGCCTCAAGGCCCTGCGCGACCTGAAGACGCCGATCGACCCGCAGCGCCCGGAACTTGGGCCCAAGGTCAACCAGGTCGCGCTGATCACGAGCGTCAACGACGGCCGCCTGCCTTTCGCCAAACGCTTCATGCAGCAGGCCTATGGCACGATCAACTTCGTCGGCCACGGCTCCTATTGCGGCGGTGCCTACCGCTCCGGCTCCGGCGCGCTGTTCGGCGACATGAAAAAGATGCCGCACGGCAAGCCCGATTTCGCCAACACGGAATTCGCGCTGTTCATCGGCACCGCGCCCGCCAACGCCGGCAACCCGTTCAAGCGCCAGGGCGCGATGCTGGCCCGCGGCCGCAGCGACGGCAAACTGAACTACGTCGTCGTCGACCCGGTGCTGACCAACACCAACAACCTGGCGGCAGGCGAACGCGGCCGCTGGGTTCCGATCAAGCCCGGCACCGACGGCGCGCTGGTCATGGGCATGATGCGCTGGATGTTCGAAAACGGCGGCTACGACGCCAGGTATCTCTCCCACCCCAACCTCGCGGTGGCGAAGGCCGCCGGCGAGCCGTCGTGGAGCAACGCGACCCACCTCGTCGTCGTCGAACCCGGCCATCCGCGCCAGGGCCGTTTCCTGCGCGGCTCCGACCTCGGGCTCGAACTGCCCGAGGACGAACGCTACAAGGACAAGGACCCCTTCGTCGTGATGGGCGCCGACGGCGCCGTGCACCACGACCAGGCGACCGGGCCGGCGCAGATCTTCGTCGACGGCACGGTCGAGGTCGGCGGCGCCCCGCTCAAGGTCAAGTCCTCGCTGCTGCTGCTGCACGAGCAGGCGCTCGCGCACAGCCTCGAGGAATACGCCGCGGCTTGCGGCATCCCAGCCGGTACGATCGCCGCCCTCGCCAAGGAATTCTCGAGCCACGGCAAGCGCGCGGCGGCCGTCGCGCACGGCGGCATGATGGCCGGCAACGGTTTCTACAACGCCTACGGCGTCGTGACGCTGAACGCGCTGATCGGCAACCTGAACTGGAAGGGCGGCCTCGCGATGAACGGCGGCGGCTTCAAGGACGTGGGCGCCGGCCCGCGCTACGACCTCGAAAGCTTCCCCGGCATGATCGAGAAGCCTAAGGGTCTCCCGCTCGGCCGCAACGCCCCCTACGAGAAAACCGCCGAGTTCGCCGCGAAGAAGGCTTCGGGCAAGGCCTACCCCGCGCAGGCGCCCTGGTTTCCGAATGCGCCCGGCCTCGCCACCGAGTGGCTGACCGGTGCCGCCAACGGCTATCCCTACGGCCTCAAGGCACTGTTCGTCTGGAGCGCCAACCCGGTGTACGGCATTCCGGGCCTGCGTGCGCAGGTGGAACAGGACTTGAAAGATCCTAAGAAGATTCCGCTGATCGTCGCCGTCGATCCGCTCATCAACGAAAGCAGCGCCTTCGCCGACTACATCGTGCCCGACTCCCTGCTGTACGAAAGCTGGGGCTGGGCCACGGCCTGGGGCGGCGTACCGACCAAGGCGAGCACGGCGCGCTGGCCGGTGGTCGAGCCCAAGGCCGACAAGCTGGCGGACGGCCAGGCGATCGGCATGGAGACCTTCTTCATCGCGCTCGCCCGCGCGCTGGCGCTGCCCGGTTTCGGCCCGGGCGCGATCGCGGACATGGACGGCGACACCTACCCGCTCGAGCGGCCGGAAGACTGGTACCTGCGCGGTGGCGCGAACATCGCCTGGCTCGGCAAGGAACCGGTCGCCGACGCCAGCGACGATGACATGCTGCTGTCCGGCGTCGAGCGCCTGCGGCCGCTGCTGGAGCGCACGCTCAAGCCCGAGGAGGTGCGCAAGGTCGCCTTCATCCTCGCCCGCGGCGGACGCTACCAGCCGGCCAAGGAGACCTACAGCGCCGACAACCCGGAATGGATGACCAACCGTTTCGACAAGGGCCTGCAGATCTACAACGAAAACCTCGGCGCGGCGAAAAACAGCATCACCGGCAAACGCTTCGTCGGCTGCGCGACCTGGGCCGAGCCGGGCTTCGCCGACGGCAGCGCGATGCGCACGCACTACCCCGAAGCGGAGTGGCCGCTGCAACTCGTCAGCTTCAAGTCGGCGCTGCAGAACTCCTATTCGATCGCGGCCTCGCGCCTACGCGGAATTCACCCGGAAAACCCGGTGCTGATGCATCCGGCCGACGCGGCGCGCTTCGGGCTGAAAAACGGCGACGACGCGCTGATCCGCACGCCAGGCGGCAGCGCGCGCGGCCGCGTGATCGTCCACGCCGGAGTGATGCAGGGCGTGCTCGCGGTCGAACACGGCTTCGGCCACCGCGAACTCGGCGCCCGCGCGCACCGCATGGGCGGCACGCGGCAGCCCGAGATCGCGGCGATCGGCGCCGGCGTCAACCTCAACGACCTCGGTCTGGCCGACCCGACGCGCCAGGGCAAATCGGTCTGGGTCGATGCGGTGTCGGGCACTTCGGTGCGCAACGGGCTGCCCGCGAGCGTGGCGCGCGCGTAAGCTTCACACCGAGGCCGCACGAGCGAGAGGAGACGAAGCATGGCAATGACGATGCGCCTGGACGTGGTGAGTGTCGAAGGCTCACTCTTCTCGGGCATCGTCGAGTCGGTCGTCGCGCCGGCCGAGATGGGTGCGGTCGGCATCTACCCCGGGCATGCGCCGCTGCTCACCCGTCTCAAGCCCGGCGCCGTGCGGCTGAGAATTCCGTATCAGGCCGAGGAGGAGATCGTCTACGTCTCGGGCGGCATGCTCGAGGTGCAACCCTACAAGGTGACGCTGCTCGCCGACGTCGCGATGCGGGAAAAAGCGCTCGCGGAAGCGGACCTCCACGCTGAGAAGCACAGGGCCGAAGCGGTCCTGAAGGACCGCGTCACGGCGGACGCCTACGCCCGGCTCGAAGTGGAGCTGGCGAAGGCGCTCACCTACGTGCAGGGTGTGCAGAAGTTGCGTCGGCGCGGGTTTTAGGCAGGCGCGGCGGGCAGGGCCCGAGCGGTCCGCCGCTCAGTCGAGATCGGCCGGATCGGCGCGCAGCATCAGCCGCGCCAATTCGGCGGCCGACCCGGTGTGCGTCTTTTCCATGACGTGCTGGCGGTGCACGTGCACCGTCTTTTCGCTGATGTCGAGTTCGCGCGCGATGAGCTTGTTCGGCAGGCCGCGCGCGACGCGGCGCGCGACCTCGCGCTCGCGCGGCGACAGTCGCTCGAGCAGCGCATGCGCCTGGTTGCGGCGCGCCTCGACGGCGAGATCGTCGCGGCTGCGCCGGACCGCCTGCCCGACCGCGTCGAGCAGCGCCTGATCCTTGAACGGCTTTTCCAGAAAATCGCAGGCCTCCTGCTTCATCGCCTGCACGGCCAGCGAGACGTCGCCGTGCCCGGTGATGAAAATCACCGGCAGCACCTCGCCGCGCGCGCGCAGAACCTGCTGCAGTTCGAGCCCGCTCATGCCCGGCATGCGGATATCGAGCACGAGGCAGCCGGGCGCGCCGGGCCGGTACGCGGCAAGAAATTCGTCGGCGCTGGCGTAGGCCTGCGCGCGCCAGCCGACCGAATCGAACAGGAACAGCAGCGAGCGGCGCAGTGCTTCGTCGTCGTCGACGATATGGATCAGAGCGGTGTCAGGCGAGCTGGGCATCGGCGGGCAGCGTGAAGAAAAAAGTCATGCCGGGCGGGGCGGCGTTGGCCTCGGCCCACAGGCGACCGCCGTGGGCCTCGACGATGGTCTTGCAGATCGACAGGCCGAGTCCCATGCCGTCGGGCTTGGTCGTAAAAAAGGGCTCGAACAGGTGCTGCGCCGAGCCCGCCGGCACGCCGGCGCCGCGGTCGCGCACGCCGATCCGGTAGTGAGGTCCCACCTGGTCGAGCACGAGCCCGATCGCGCGCTCGCGCGGCGCAAGCTCCTGCATCGCGTCGGCGGCGTTTTTGAGCAGGTTGAGCAGAACCTGCTGCATCTGCAGCACGTCGGCGTCGACGACCGCGCCGGCCGGCAGGCGGTCGTCGATCTCGACGCGCGGCGCGGCGGGCAGCATCGCGCCGAACAGCGTCGTCGCCTCCTGCACGACTTCGCGCAGCGGGCGCTTTTCGCGTACGGCCGCGCGCTTGCTCGCGAACGCGCGGATGCGGCGCACGATGCCGCCGGCGCGCTCGGCCTGCACGGCGATTTCCTCGCTCGCCTCGGCCAAGATCGCGGGGGTATAACGCCCGCTCTCGAGCCGCCGCAGCAGGCTCTGCGCGTAGTTGCCGATCGCGGCGAGCGGCTGGTTCAGTTCGTGGGCGAGCGTTCCCGAGAGCTCGCCGAGGACCGAGAGACGCGAGAGATGATCGAGCTGCTCCTGGTGCGCGCGCATGCCGGCCTCCGCCGCGTCGCGCTCGGCCAGCGCTGCGCGCAGCGCGGCCGTGCGGGCGTGGACCTGCTGCTCGACGCGAACGGCGTGTATCACCCAGCCCCCCAGCGCCGCGAAAAAGAACAGCAGGAACGGCCAGTGACGGCGGGCGAGCGCCTGCAGCGTGTTCTCGCCCAGATAGCTGTAGGGCCCGATCTCGAGGTCGCGAAACAAGTCGTGCACCGGCCGGTAGTCGACCGGCGCGGTCCAGGCGTAGCCCTTGGGCGTGGGCGGCATCGCCAGCAGCGCGGCGGCGACCGCCTTGGCGAGGCGCAGATCGGTGTGACGCAGCGTCGCGATCGGCCAATCGGGATAGAGCTCGGTCGACAGGCCGCAGCTGAAGCCGGGCTCGCGGCGCGGTGAGAGCACCTTGAAGTCGGCGAGCCGCACGGCGCCGCTGCGCGCCAGTTCCTCGAGCAGGCACGCGCGCACGATTCCGGCGTCGGCCTCGCCGTCGGCGATCGCGGTCACGATGCGCGATATCGGAAAGCCGAGGAAATCGAGCTGCGCGAAGTCCTCCGGTTCGATCCCCTGCCGCCGCAGTTCGCGCCATGCCACCTGAAACCCGCCGAACGCCTCCTCGCCCACGGCCGCGACACGCTGGCCCTTGAGATCGGCGAGCACCTCGAGATCATCACGATCTGCGCGGGCGATCACTGCCGAACCGATCGCCCGCGCGGGGGACGGCACGCTCGGCGAATCGAGCGTGGCGATGCGGCTGATCCCGAGCTCCGATTCGAGCGCGGCGTAGTGGCCGCTGTTGGTGATGACGAAATCGACTTCCTCGCGACGCACCGCCTCGCGCAAGCCGGCCGCGTCGTAGTAGGCGAGCGCGAAACGCCGTCCCGGCAGGGCCGACCCGAGATGCTGCGCGAGCGGCCCCCAGTCGGAAAACGCCGCCTCCCAGCCAAGAAAGGCGAGCACGCCGATCCGCACCGGAGCGGCTTCGGCCTGCGCCCGCGCGGCGGGTACGAAAACGAGCACGGCCAGAATGCCGATGACGATCCGCTGGATTCGCCGCAATGAATTGATCCGTGCGCTCCTTTCGATCTGGCTGGCGCGCTGTCGATGGCTTGGCGATGGACCGGCATGGAACGTGCAGCGCGCGTTCGCCCAGTTTATCGACATGCTCGCCTGGCGTCAGCCCGGCCGGTCGCGCATTCGTCGAGCGACCGCGCGCTGAGGGCGACCCGCGTCGGCCTCGGCGACGCGCGCTGCCGACGGCCTAGTGCGAATGCATCGCGGCCGGCGCCGATTGCGTCTTCTGCATCGGTGTGAAGCGACCTTGCTGCGCCGGCTCGCCGGCCAGCGCGAGCGACACGACGACCTTCATGTCAGGTGCGAGTTCGAACTTGCCCGCGCCCTTCATCCGGTTGTCGCCCGCTGGCGCAAGCTTCACGCTCGCCTTGCCCTTGCTCGAGAGCAGGGTCGCAGTGCCGCGGGCACCGTCGGTGGCGATCTTGTTGCCGCCGTGGTCGGTGACGTAGACGCTGACCTCGCCCGCCTTGACGACGAGTTCGAAGTGGTACTGCCCGACCATGCGCAACTGCCCGCCGTGCGGCGCGGTCTGCGTGTCGAGATAGTCGTCGCTGTGGGCGAATGCGCCTTGCGAAAACAGCAACGCGGCGGCGAGGACAATGGGCTTCAGAGGGTTCATGCTGCGGCTCCTTGAGATGAAAAATAAAGATTGCGGATTGCGGAGGCTTCGCATCGCGTTTCTCCTGTCGGTTCGAATCAGAAGTTTTCCTTCGCGCCCTCGGCGATGAGTTTGCGCGTGGGTTTTTCGCCCCACAAATAGAACATCACGGGCGTCAGAATCGTATCGAGCAGCGTGGAACTCACGAGCCCGCCGAAAATCACGACCGCGACCGGGTGCAGGATTTCCTTGCCGGGATCGCCGCCCGACAACAGCAGCGGAATCAGCGCGAAGGCCGCGACCAGCGCGGTCATGAGCACGGGTGTCAGGCGTTCGAGGCTGCCGCGAATGATCATTTTCCGGTCGAAGTTCTCGCCCTCGTGCGCAACGAGGTTGATGTAGTGGCTGATTTTCAGGATGCCGTTGCGCGTACTGATGCCCGCCAGCGTGATGAAGCCGACCAGGCTCGCGACCGACAGCGCGCCGCCCGACATCCACAAGGCGATGACGCTGCCGACCAGCGCGAGCGGAATGTTGCCCATGATCATCAGCGACAGCACCGCCGACTTGTAGCGGCTGTACAGAACCAGAAAGATCATCGCGAGCGACACCAGCGAAAGCCCGGTAATCAGCCGGCTGGCTTCTTCCTGCGCCTGGAACTGGCCTTCGAGCTGGGTGAAGTAGCCCTCCTGCAGCGGATAGCGGGCGAGCTCGGCGCGAATGTCGCGGACGATCTGCGCCATGTCGGTGCCGTCGCTGTTCGCCATCAGCACCATGCGGCGGCGGCTGTTCTCGCGCAGGATCTGGTTCGGCCCGTCGCTGTCGTCGATTTCGGCGATGAGGCCGAGCGGGATGCGTCCGCTCGGCGTTTCCACCAGCAGGCGGCTCAGGCCCTGCGCGCCGCGATCGGCATCGTCGAGGCGGATCACGACGTCGAAGCGGCGGCTGCCTTCGATGACCTGCGCGACCGTCGCGCCGTTCGAAAGCGTCTCGAGCGCGGTGTTGATCGCCGCGGGCGTGACACCGTACTGCCTGGCCTTGGCGTAATCCACGCGGATCTGCAGCTGCGGGATGCGCACCTGTTTTTCGAGCTGCAGGTCGACCAGCCCCGGTATTTTGGCGAGCCGCGTCTGCAGATCCGCGGCAACGCCGCGCAGCGTGTCGACGTCGTCGCCGAAGATCTTGAGCACGATTTGCGCGCGCACGCCGGACAGCATGTGGTCGAGCCGGTGCGAGATCGGTTGGCCGGTGTTGACCGAAGCCGGCAGCGCCGCAAGGCGGGTACGAATGTCCTGCAACACGGTGTCACGGGAGCGCGCGGATTCTTTCAGATCGGCGTCGATCTCGCTGTAGTGCACGCCCTCCGCGTGCTCGTCGAGTTCGGCGCGGCCCGTTCGCCGCCCGACCTGGGTCACTTCGGGTACCTGCAGGATCAGCTGCTCCGCCAGGGTGCCGATGCGGTTGGCCTCGGATAGCGAGGTCCCCGGGTTCATGACGACCGAGATCGTGAGCGTGCCTTCGTTGAACGCGGGCAGGAAGGATCGCGGGAAGAACGGCACCGCCGCCGCCGCGAGCGCCACGGCGAGCAGGCCGCCGCCGAGCACGAACTTGGCGTGGTCGAACGACCAGCGCAGCAGGCCCGTGTCCCAGTGCTTGAGTTTGGCGACCACGGGGCTGTCCGCGTGCTCGAGGCGCTTCATCTTCGGCAGCAGGTAGTAGCACAGCACCGGGGTCAGCGTGACCGACACGAGCATGCTCGCCAAAATCGAGACGATGTAGGCGACGCCGAGCGGCGCGAACAGGCGGCCCTCGATGCCGGACAGGACGAACAGCGGCACGAACACGAGCACGATGATCAGCGTCGCGTAGACGATCGCCGAGCGCACTTCGAGCGTCGCCGCGGCGATGACGTCGAGCACCGGAATCCTGTCGCCCTCGGCGCGATTCTGCTTGAGGCGACGGAACACGTTCTCGACGCCGACGACCGCGTCGTCGACGAGTTCGCCGATCGCGATCGCGAGCCCGCCCAGCGTCATCGTGTTGATCGACAGCCCGAAATACTTGAAGACGAGCACTGTGATCAGAATCGAGATCGGGATCGCGGTCAGCGAAATGAAGGTGGTGCGGAAATTGAGCAGGAACAGGAACAGCACGACAGCGACCATGATCGCGCCGTCGCGCAGGGCTTCCTCGACGTTGCTCACCGAGCTTTCGATGAAATTCGCCTGCTTGAACAGGATGTCTTTCGCCGCAATCCCCGCCGGCATGTTCTTGTTCAGTTCGCCGAGCGCGGCCTCGATTTCGCGGGTGAGCTTGACCGTATCGGCGCCCGGCTGCTTCTGCACCGACAGGATGACCGCGGGCTTGCCCATGAAGCTCGCGTCGCCGCGCTTGAGGCGGGCCGCGAAGTCGACCCGGGCGACCTGTTCGAGCACGACCGGGATGCCGCCGCGGTAGTCGATCACCAGGCCCTTCAGGTCTTCGAGCCGGGTCGTGCGCCCGATATTGCGAATCAGGTATTCCTGCGCCTGCGATTCGAGAAAGCCGCCGCTCGTATTGGTCGCAAAATTCGCCATCGCCCGCTCGATCTGTTCGAGCGTGACGCCGAGGCGATCGAGCGCGACCGGATCGGGCGTCACCCGGTATTGCTTGACCTCGCCGCCGATCGGAATCACCTGCGACACGCCGGGAATCGTCAGCAGCCGCGGGCGCACGACCCAGTCCGCCAGTTCGCGCACCTGCATCGGATTCGCCCGCGTCGGGTCGGCGGTCATCGCGATCAGCATGATCTCGCCCATGATCGAACTGATCGGCCCCATCTGCGGCGTGACCCCGGCGGGCAGCTGCTCCTTGACCAGGGACAGGCGCTCGGCGATCTGCTGGCGGTTGCGGTAGATGTCGGTACCCCAGTCGAACTCGACGTAGACGATCGACAGGCCGATGCCCGAGACCGAGCGCACGCGCGTGACGCCCGGGATGCCGTTCATCGCGGTCTCGACCGGAAAGCTGATGAGTTGCTCGACCTCCTCGGGCGCCATGCCCTCGGCTTCGGTCATGAGCGTGACGGTGGGCTTGTTGAGGTCGGGGAACACGTCGACCGGCAACTGCTTGAGCGTGAGCATGCCGTAGACGAGCAGCAGCAGCGACGCTGCGACGACGAAAAGGCGCTGTCTGAGGCTGGCCTGAATGAGGGTCTTGAACACGCCGGCCCCTAGCGGATCTGTGCGAGCGATGCCGCGCCCTGGGTCACGACGCGGTCGCCTTCATGCAGGCCCTCGACGACCGCGACGGTATCGGCGTCGATCGCCTGCGCGCGCACCGGCTTGGCCACGAAGCGCTCCGCCGATGCGTGCACCCAGACAGTCGTCTCGCCGCCGGCGTTGCGGGTGAGGCTCGTCTGCGGCAGCGCGACGCCGCGGACCGTCTGCCGCGTCTCGACGAACACCTTCACCGGCTGGCCGACGCTCAGCACCGGCACCGGCGGTTTGACGGCGAACTGCATCGGCAAGGCCTGTTCGCGCAGTTGATAGCTCTGGCCGATGAACGCTAGCGCGAGCGGTTCACCGCCCGCGGTCGTGCCGGCGGCGCCCGCCACCTGCCCCGAGAGCGCGGAGTCGTAGGCGACCGCCTCGACGCGCAAGCGGGTCGGATCGACGATCTCGAACAGGACTTCGCGCGCCTCGACGACCTGTCCCGCGACCACCGCGGCCTGGCTGATCACGCCCGCGACCGGCGCGCGCAAGGCTTCGCGCTGATAGAGACTCGCCGCGACCGCCGCCTTGCGCGCCCTGAGGCTCACCGCTTCGGCGCGGGCCGCCTCGATCTCCTTTTGCGGCAGGCTGCCGACGAGCTGCTCGAGCCGTGCGGCGCGCCGTTCGGCAAGCCCGAGTGCGCTCGCCAGCTCGGCGAGTTGCGCCTGCTGATTGCCCTTCTCGATGCTGCTTGCCGCCGGTTCGACGTAAGCGAGGACCTGGCCCTTGCGCACCTTCATGCCGATCGCCGGAAATCCGCCCTTCGGCTGGGCGACGCGCCCCGACTGGCTCGACTGCACCCGCCCGCTGAAGCTCGGATCGGGCATGACGTGGCCGTTGAGTTCGACCGTCCTGGCGATGTCGCGCGGCTCGCCGAGCACGGTCCGGATACCGAGCAGCCGTTGCACGGCCTTGGGTACGAAGACACCGCCGTCCGGCAGCCGCTTCGCCGAAGCCCCGCCCCGGGCCACGCCCGCGGCCGGCATCGTCGCCGGCTTGGTTTCCTCACCGTGGTCGTCGTCGCCGTGGGCGAAACCGGGCACGCTGTGGGCCGCGAGCGCCACGGCGGCGAACACGGGCAAGGCCAGCGCCAGTGTCGTGTTCCGGCGGCGGCGCACGCGCCGTCCGAGAAGCAGCAGCGCCACTAACACGCCAAGGCCGGCCGCCGCCCATTTCCCGGACTCGAGCCAGTCACGACCGGACTCGGTCCCGGCCGGCGAAGGCGGTATCTCGAGTGTGCCGACCAGCAAATCCTGGAGCCCCTCCGCTTCGACGCTCACGACGATTTCGTAGGTGCCGGCCTGCTTGAGCCAGTCCGCCGTCGCCTCGTAGCGGCCGTCTTCGGTCGCGTGCAGCGGAAGCTTGCGCTCGCCGCTTTCCAGTTGAATCTTCGCGTCGAGAATCGGCTCGTTGGTCGCATAACGGTCGGCGTAGACGCTGAGCCTGCCGTCCTTGAGTTCGCCGGCGAGTTCGACCTCGGGCGAGGTCAACTCGAAGCGTCGACCCCCCGTATCGATCTGGACGGGCAACGCGACCTCGGGGCCGTGGCTGTGGTCGTCGCCGCCACCCGCAAGGACGGACGACGCGATCGACACCAGCAGCACCGCGAGGGTCCATGCCGCGAAAGCCGACCTTGGATTGACAACGATCACGGCAAAACTCCTTGAGCTTGATTGAGGCGGGCGCGGGCCAGCGCCTGGGCGATCTGCTGTTGGCTGTAGGCCTGTTCCGCCTCGAAGGCCGCCGTGCGAACGCGCATTAGCGTGAACAGGTCGGTTTCGCCGAGATCGAAGGCTTTCTGGATCAGGCCGAGGTTTTCGCGCGCCGCGTCGCGCTGCTGCTGCGCGAGCGCAAGCAACTGGTCGGCGGCCGCGAGTGCCTGCTCGGCCTGCTGTCTGCGGTGCTCGAGCGCGACGCCGAGGCGGCGGTATTCGCTCCGCGCGCCCGTCAGCGCAGTCTGCGCGGCGCTCGTAAGCGGCAGATTGCGTGCAGCGGTGGCCAGAGGCAGGCGCAGTTCGAGCGCGACGGTGTTCGCGTAGGGTTCGCGCGCGTTGCGCTCGCGGCGCGTGCTGAGGGCGACTTCGGGATTGTCGCGACGCGATTGCCGCGCCACCTCGACCTGCGCCTGCGCGACGTCGATCGCCAGACGCGCTTCTTCGAGCAGCGGATGGTCGTCGGACAAGGCTTGAGCCCGCGCGTCCTCGGCACTGTCCTCAGGCGGCGTGGTGTCGCCCGTCAGCGCGGCGTAGGCCTGCTCGGCCTGCAGCAGCTCGCTGCGGCTTTGCAGCAAGATGGCCTGCGCGCTGCGCCACTCGTTCTGCGCCAGATTCAGGTCGGTCCTCGCGAGTTCTCCGGCGCGCACGCGCTTGGCGACGTCTTGCGCAAGCTTTTCGGCGGTCTGCACGCGCGCTTCGTCAAGCTGGATTTGCGCCTGCGTCGCACGCAGTTGCCAGATCGTTTCGCGCAACTCTCCGGCGAGCTTCAAACGCAGCGCGCGGATGCTGGCCTCGAGCCCGGAGCGGCCGGCGTGGGCCTCGCGTTGGCGCGCCCCGCGTTGGCCTGGCAGCCACATCGGCATCTCGACCCCGGCTTCCCACTCGCGGGCCCCGGCGTCGTCGTTCAATTGGTCGCTGCGATGGCCGACGACGAGCGCGGGCGCGCCCGGCAGCAGGCTGTTTGCCGCGACCGCCTGGGCATCGCTCTCGGCGCGCCTCGCTTCGAGTACTCGGGCGTCGGGATTCCGATCCCAGGCCTGATCGAGGGCCGTGCGCAGGTTCCCCGCGCAGGCCGGCTGGGCGAGGAGCAAGCCGACGAAAATCAACACCGTGTGTCGCATAATGTTCTCGAGTGTCCGGACCGCGTCTCGGCGCGACCGGCTCGCCGTCGCGCAGGCAGGATTACGTCTTCTCCCGCCGGGACGACACGTTTTGGTGACGGCATCTTGGCGCGCTGCGCCCAACAGCAATCTGACGCGAGGGTTACAAATCTGTAATGGGTGCCGGCGCGGCGAGGCGCTGTGGCAGGATGCGGGCTCTTCCCAGGGTTTTACGTCATGAAAATTCTGATCGTCGAAGACGAGCCCAAAACGGGCGCTTACCTCAGGCAAGGGCTCACCGAAGCCGGCTTCGTCACCGATCTCGCCCGCGACGGGTGGGACGGACTGGAACTCGCCAAGTCCGGGCATTACGACCTCATGATTCTCGACGTCATGTTGCCCGGTCTCGACGGCTGGCAGGTGCTCGAAGGCGTGCGCCGCGCTGGCATCGGTACGCCGGTGCTGTTCCTGACCGCGCGCGATCGCGTCGAAGACCGGGTCAAGGGGCTGGAACTCGGCGCCGACGACTATCTCGTGAAGCCCTTCGCCTTTGCCGAACTGCTCGCCCGCGTCCACAGCCTGATGCGCCGCGGGCAGGCCGCCCTCGAGTCGGCCGTGCTCAAGGCGGCGGACCTCGAACTCGATCTGCTGCGCCGCCGCGCGACCCGCGCGGGCCGCCGGATCGATCTCACGGCCAAGGAATTCGCCCTGCTCGAACTGTTTCTTCGCCGTAAAGGCGAAGTGTTGCCGCGTAGCCTGATCGCATCCCAGGTGTGGGACATGAATTTCGACTCGGACACCAATGTCATCGACGTCGCGGTGCGGCGGCTGCGCGTCAAGATCGACGAAGGCTTCGACGCCAAACTCATCCACACCGTGCGCGGCATGGGTTACGTGCTGGAGACGAGCGCGGAAAGCGCAGCTTCATGAGACCGCTGTCGCTGACCGCCCGGATCAGCGCGCTTTTCGCCGTGGCGGCGACCGTGGTCCTGCTCGTCACCGCGTATTTCCTGACCCAGGCGGTGGAGGCCCATTTCAAGGCCGGAGACCGCCACGAACTCGACGGCAAGCTCGAACTCGTCCGCAGCCTGTTCGCGCGCGCCGACACGCCGGAGAAACTGGCCGCGCTGCCGCACCGGCTCGACGATGCCCTGATCGGTCACCACGGACTCGCCGTGGCCGTGACCGACGCGGCAGGCGAACGCTGGTTCACGACCTCGGGTGCGACGTTCCCCGACACGCTGCTGCGCGACTGCCAGGCCCGGCCGGCCGCCTGCACCTCGGGAAGCCTGCGCGAGTGGGAACACGCCGGAAGACCTTACCGCGGCACGGCGGTCGCGATGCGGATGCCGCAGGGTGGGACGTACACCGTGGCCATCGCGCTCGACATCGCCCACCACGCCGAGTTCATGACCAAGGCGCGCTCGGTGCTCGGCGTGGCCATCGTGTTGGCGGCCCTCGCGACGGCCGGGCTGGGATGGGTCGTCACCCGCTGGGGGCTTTTTCCCTTGCGCCGCGTAACGGCGACGGTGGCCGGCATGTCGGCCAAGCATCTGGCGGACCGCCTACCGACCGCGGGGCTGCCGGCCGAACTGCAGCCGCTCGCCTCCGCCTTCAACGCAATGCTCGCGCGCCTGGACGATTCGTTCCGGCGGCTGTCCGCGTTCTCCTCCGACATCGCGCACGAGCTGCGCACGCCGATTTCCAACCTCATGACCCAGACCCAGGTCGCGCTCTCCAATGCCCGCGGCAACGAGGAATATAAGGAAATCCTGTACTCGAATCTGGAGGAGTACGAGCGCATGGCGCAGATGGTCGGCGACATGCTCTATCTCGCGCAGGCCGACCACGGCCTGCTCAAGCCGGGCCTCGGCGTGGTCGACCTCGCGAGTGAGACCCGCGATCTGTTCGACTATTTCGAAGCGTGGGCGGAAGAGCGTGGCGTGTCGCTGGCGCAGGCCGGCGCAGCTTCGGTGCCCGGTGACCGCCTGATGCTGCGGCGCGCACTCAGCAACCTGCTTGCGAACGCGATCCGTCATACACCAGCCGGTGAGGCCGTGACGGTGTCGTTGGCGATGCACGGCGGACAGGCGGAAATATTCGTCGACAACCCCGGCATGCCGATTCCGGCGCAACACCTTCCCCATCTCTTCGACCGCTTCTACCGCGTCGACCCGGCGCGCCAGCGCAGCGGCGACGGAGCGGGACTTGGCCTTGCCATCGTGAAATCGATCGTCGAAGCGCACGGCGGCTCGATTGGCGTCACCTCAACCGCGCAGAGGACGCGCTTCCGTCTCGTCCTACCGGCGGAGGGGTGAGGAAAACGCTGCGGCACCTCGCTCCGCACAAGGCTCGGGCCGGCCGACAGAATGCTTAGGTATGTGTTGCCGCTATCCGCGGCGGACTATTCCCACTCGATCGTCGCCGGCGGCTTGCCGCTGACGTCGTAGACGACACGATTGATGCCGCGCACTTCGTTGATGATGCGGTTGGAGACCTTGCCGAGCAGCGTGTACGGCAGTTCGGCCCAGTGGGCGGTCATGAAATCCTGGGTCTGCACGGCACGCAACGCGACGACGTAGTCGTAGGTGCGACCGTCGCCCATGACGCCGACCGATTTCACGGGCAGGAAGACGGTGAACGCCTGGCTCGTTTTCTCGTACCAGCCCGACGCGCGCAATTCCTCGATGAAGATCGCGTCGGCGCGGCGCAGCAGGTCGGCGTATTCGCGCTTGACCTTGCCGAGGATGCGCACGCCGAGGCCCGGCCCCGGGAAGGGATGGCGATAGACCATGTCGTGCGGCAGCCCCAGCGCGATGCCGAGTTCGCGCACCTCGTCCTTGAAGAGTTCGCGCAGCGGCTCGAGCAGTTGCAGGTGCAGCGTCTCCGGCAGGCCGCCGACGTTGTGATGGCTCTTGATCGTATGCGCCTTCTTTGTCTTGGCGCTGGCCGACTCGATCACGTCGGGGTAGATCGTGCCCTGGGCGAGCCACTTGGCTTTGGGCAGCTTTTCGGCTTCTTCCTGGAAGACGTGAACGAATTCGCGGCCGATGATCTTGCGCTTCTGCTCGGGGTCGCTGACGCCTGCCAGTTCGCGCATGAAACGCTCGGTCGCGTCGACGTGGATGACCTTGACACCAAGGTTCTGGGCGAAGGTCTCCATCACCTGCTCGGCTTCGTTCAGGCGCAGCAAGCCGTTGTCGACGAAGACGCAGGTGAGCTGGTCGCCGACCGCGCGATGCAGAAGCGCGGCGACGACGGAGGAATCGACACCGCCCGAAAGACCGAGGATGACTTCGTCGCTGCCGACTTCGCTACGCACCTTGCCGATCGCTTCCTCGACGTAGTCGGGCATGTTCCAGTCGGAGCCGCAGCCGCAGATGTCGTGCACGAAGCGGTTGAGGATGTGCTTGCCCTGCAACGTGTGCGTCACTTCGGGATGGAACTGCACGCCGTAGAAGCGGCGGGCTTCGTCGGCCATGCCGGCGATCGGCGTCGCGGCGTTGCTCGCCATGAGCTTGAAACCTTCCGGCAGCGCGGTGACCTTGTCGCCGTGGCTCATCCATACGTCGAGCATGCCGTGTCCCTCGCCGGTGACGCGATCCTGGATGTCACGCAGAAGCTGCGTATGCCCGCGCGCGCGGATTTCGGCGTAGCCGAACTCGCGCTTGGCCGCAGACTCGACCGCTCCGCCCAACTGCGCGGCCATCGTCTGCATGCCGTAGCAGATGCCGAGCACCGGCACACCGAGCGTGAACACGACGTCGGGCGCACGCGGCGTCTCGTCCTCGTACACCGAATTCGGTCCGCCCGACAGGATGATCCCCTGCGGCGCGAACTCGCGCACGAAATCCTCGCTCACGTCGTTGGGGTGGAGTTCGCAATAGACCCCGGCCTCGCGCACGCGGCGCGCGATCAGCTGGGTGTACTGGGAACCGAAATCGAGAATGAGGATTTTCTGGTGCATGTCAGGGGTCAGGATTCAGGATTCAGGGGTCAGGGATGGGGTGGATTCGGCGTGGCGCAAAAGAAAAAGCCACGCGCAGCGTGACTTTCCCTGACCCCTGAATCCTGGCCCCTGATCCCTGTCACTCGACACGGTAATTGGGCGCTTCCTTCGTGATCTGCACATCGTGCACGTGCGACTCGCGCACGCCGGCGGAGGTGATCTCGACGAACTCGGCCTTGGCATGCATGTCGGTGATCGTCGCGACGCCGAGGTAGCCCATGCTCGAGCGCAGCCCGCCCATCATCTGGTGGATGACGCCGAGCACGCTGCCCTTGTAGGGCACGCGGCCTTCGATCCCCTCGGGAACGAGCTTCTCGGCGCTCTTTTCGTTGTCCTGGAAGTAGCGGTCACTCGAGCCTTGCTGCATCGCGCCGAGCGAACCCATGCCGCGGTAGGACTTGTACGAGCGGCCCTGGAACAGTTCGACTTCGCCTGGCGCTTCTTCGGTACCGGCCAGGAGGCCACCGAGCATGACGCAGTTCGCCCCGGCGGCGAGCGCCTTGGCGATGTCGCCTGAGTAGCGGATGCCGCCGTCGGCGATGACGCCGACGCCGCTGCCCGCCAGGGCGTCGGCGACGTTGGCGACCGCCGAGATCTGCGGCACGCCGACGCCGGCGACCATGCGGGTGGTGCAAATCGAGCCGGGGCCGATGCCGACCTTGACCGCGTCGGCGCCGTGTTCGACCAGGGCCGCGGCCGCCGAGGCGGTGGCGATGTTGCCGCCGATGACCTGCACGTCGGGATACGTCTGCTTGACCCAGCGCACACGCTCGAGCACGCCCTTGGAATGCCCGTGCGCCGTGTCGACGACGATGACATCGACCCCGGCCTCGACCAGCGCCGCGACCCGCTCCTCGGTACCTTCGCCGGTGCCGACCGCGGCGCCGACACGCAGACGACCCATCGCGTCTTTGCACGCCAGCGGATGCTCGGTCGACTTCTGGATGTCCTTGACGGTGATCAGGCCGCGCAACTCGAAGTCGTCGTTGACGACGAGCACGCGCTCGAGTCGATGCTTGTGAAGAAGCGCCATCGCTTCGTCACGGTTGGCGCCTTCCTTCACGGTCACCAGCCGTTCCTTCGGCGTCATGATCGCCGACACGGGCTGGTCGAGACGGGATTCGAAGCGCAGGTCGCGGTTGGTGACGATGCCGACGACGCGTCCGTCCTCGATCACGGGCAATCCCGAAATCCGCTTGGCCCGCGTGATCTCGAGCACCTGGCGGACGGTCATTTGCGGCGCGACGGTGATCGGGTCCTTCACCACACCCGACTCGAAGCGTTTGACTGCGGCCACCTGCGCGGCCTGCATGGCCGTGTTCATGTTCTTGTGGACGATGCCGATGCCGCCTTCCTGAGCCAGCGCGATCGCGAGGCGCGCTTCAGTCACCGTGTCCATCGCCGCCGACAGGAGCGGCAGATTGAGCGTGATCGAACGGGTCAACTGGGTGGCGAGGCTGACTTCGCGCGGCAGAATCGCGGAATGGGCCGGAACGAGCAGAACGTCGTCGAACGTCAGCGCTTTTTGCAGAACACGCATGGGCTTTCCTTAATGCAAAGCGGAATTATACGCGGCCAGTCCGGCGCGGCACAAACGCAGGGCAGGCGCCGTTGGTCGTAATCTACTAAGGTGAAGCCCATGCATTCGATTGACTCGCGCCGGTGATGCGGCTAACTTTGCTCCAGCATTCCGATCTGCTGGGGCGGCAGCCAACGCCCGATCTTGAAGCCATACAACTCGAGGAGAAAAAACAATGTCCAAAGTTTTGCTTGCCCTGACTTCCGCCGCCTTGGTGGCCCTCTCCGGCTGCGCCACCAACCAGCCCGCGGACACCTCGGCAGCGGCTGCGCAAACGACGCAGGGCGGCATCAGCGCCGAGGCACAGGCCGCGCTCGCCCAGGCCCAGGCCGACGTCAAGGCCGCGAAGAGCAAGAACGCGCTGTGGACGACCGCCGATGCCGCGCTCAAGGCGGCTGAAGAAGCCGCGAAGAAAGGCGACAGCGCGACCGTCATCAAGCAATCCAAACTGGCCAGCGACCACGTCCAGAAGGGACTGGCCCAGCTCAACTACCCGACGCTGAAGGTCGGCGACTAAGCCCTCCTCCCGGCGCAGCAAAAAAGCCTTCCGGATTCACGCCGGAAGGCTTTTGTTTTTGTGGGTGTCGCGGTGTGCCTTATTTTTTCTGCGAGTGCTGAGTCGGGCCCTGCCCGCGGCTGCAAGCTTTTCATATCGGCATGGGTGTTGGCCAGCAGACGACGCGCGGCGACAGAGCCGTTTCAGGTCGGCTCGGGTCCGCCCGCCTCTGGCGTAGCCGCGTCGCCACCGCCCTTGCGCGTGACCTTGCCTTCTTCCGCGCGCTTGCGCCGCACCTCCTTGGGATCGGCGATCAACGGCCGGTAGATCTCGACCCGATCGCGGTCGCGCACGGGTTCATTGAGCTTGACGAGCTTGCTGAAGATTCCGACCTTGTTGCGCGCGAGATCGATTTCCGGAAAAGCCTCGAGCACGCCCGACGCGCGGATCGCGTCTTCGACGGTCGCGCCCTCGGCCAGCTGGACGTTGAGCAAGGGCTGCTCGGACGGCAGCGCGTAGACGACTTCGACGTTCAGGCTCATGCGGCGTATATCTCGTCTGCGCGGTGCACGAAGGCATCGACGAAGGTATTGGTGATGTGGCCGAAGACCGGCGTCAGCAACGCTTCGAGCACGCGGCTGGAGAAGGTGTATTCAAGTCTGAAGTCGACCTTGCACGCGTCTTCGCCGAGCGGGAGGAACAGCCAGTCGCCTTCGAGATGGGAAAAGGGACCGTGCTGCAGGCGGATCCGCATCTCGCGCGGGTGAACCTTGTGATTTTCCGTCGTGAAGCTCTGCCGTATGCCCATGTAGGCGATGTGTATCGTGGCGACGGTGCGATGTTCGTCACGATGTTTGAGTTCTGTTCCACCGCACCAGGGGAGAAAGTCCGGATAGTCCTCGACCCGATCGACGAGTTCGAACATGCGTTCAGGGGGATGCGCCACCAGCACACTTTTTTCCACGCGCGCCATCGATCGCTGAAGCCTTGTAAAATCAAGAATTGTACGCAAGCCGACCCGCCATGAGCATCGCCGACAACAAAAAAGCCTTCCACGATTACTTCATCGAGGAGCGTTTCGAGGCTGGCCTCGTGCTCGAAGGCTGGGAGGTGAAGGCGATCCGCGCCGGCCGCGTGCAGCTGAAGGAGGCCTACGTCGTCGTCAAGAACGGCGCCGTCTACCTGATCGGCTGCCACATCAGCCCGTTGCCGACCGCATCGACGCATATCCATCCCGACCCCACGCGTTCGCGCAAGCTGCTGCTGCATGCCGCCGAAATCAACAAGCTCATCGGTAAGACCGAACGCGCCGGCTTCACGCTCGTCCCGCTCGACATGCACTATTCGAAGGGGCGCATCAAGCTTGAAATCGGCCTCGCCAAGGGCAAGAAGCAGCACGACAAGCGCGCCGCCGAGAAAGACCGCGAATGGCAGCGCGAGAAGCAGCGGCTCGTCCGCTCGGCGCAGCATTGAGCCGCATCCGTAGAGGATGCTTGACCGTTCCACGCGGCCGCCTTTGATTTCCCTTGCATAGTCGTTGAAAGCGTGTCTAGAATCGTCGGCACGTCGACACTGGGTAGGTCTGATGGCCGCGCTTCCCGTTTATCAAGTTGAATTCATTCCGCTCGAACGCCGTCTAGGCGAGCGTCGCGCAGCCCCTGCCACCGAAGCGCTGCCAAGCGGGATCCGGACCGACCGACGCAGGGCGACAGGCCGGCGAGCCGAGGATTGCCCTTCGGCCCGCCCCAAAGCTCCTTAGACCACCTTCGCCTCACCGCGGGGCACGTGCCTTTGCTACGCGGCGCCGAGCTTGCGCTGCGGCTCGCGCCACGCCGCAGCGCCGTCCGCATGGGACAATAGACGCTGTCCGGATTTCCGAAAGTCGAACTGCACTTGCCCGTCACCGTCGCAGAACTTCCCGCCTTCGCACACATCATCGATGCGCGTTCCCCCGGCGAGTTTGCCGAGGACCACATACCGGGCGCGATCAATCTTCCGGTGCTGGACGACGCCGAACGCGCGCGCGTCGGCACGCTCTACAAGCAGCGTTCGAGCTTCGAGGCGAAGAAGCTCGGCGCCGCGCTGGTCTCGCGCAACATTGCCGCGCACCTCGACGCATGGTTCGCCGACAAGCCGAAGTCCTATCGTCCGCTGGTCTACTGCTGGCGCGGCGGCAGCCGCAGCGGCGCGCTGACGCACGTGCTGCAGAAGATCGGCTTCGCCGCCGAGCAGCTCGACGGCGGCTACAAGGCCTATCGCCGCCATGTCGTGAGCGAGCTCGACCGCCTGCCCGCGCTGTTTCGTTTTCGCGTGGTCTGCGGCCCGACCGGCAGCGGGAAGAGCCGGCTTCTGCATGCGCTTCGCGAAGCCGGCGCGCAGGTGCTCGATCTCGAAGGCCTCGCCGCGCACCGCGGGTCGCTGCTCGGTGCGCTCCCGGGGCAACCCCAGCCCTCGCAGAAGCGCTTCGAGAGCGCGATCTGGTCGGCGCTGACGCACTTCGATGCCGGCGCCACGGTCTTCGTCGAATCGGAAAGCAAGAAGATCGGCGCCCTGCAGGTGCCGGATGCCCTCATTCGCGCGATGCGCGCGAGCCCCTGCGTACGGCTCGACGTGCCGCTCGACGCCCGCGTGGGCCTGTTGAGCGAAGACTACGCGCATTTCCTCGTCGACCCGCAGACGCTCAACCGGCAGCTCGGCCATCTCGCGGGACTGCGCGGCGGCGAGACCGTCGCCGCTTGGCAGGCCTTGGCCGCACGCGGCGCGTGGAACGAACTGGTGGCCGACCTGCTGGCGCAGCACTACGATCCGGCGTATTTCAAGTCGCTGTCGCACAACTACCCGCCGACCGCCGCCGACCGGACGTTTCACGCCGCCGATCTCTCGCCTGCCGGCCTGCGCGACCTCGCCCGCGCGATCCTCGACGCCGCGCCCTGAGCCGCGGGCGCCTGGCTGCAAAACCCTAGCTGCGCCTCACCTCGACGACGTTCTGCACGTGCTGCAGGCGGGCCAGCAGGCGGGACAGCTGCTGCAGCTCCTTGATGCGGACCGTGAGCTGCATCTGCGCGTACTCGCCGCGGGTCTCGGTGTTCACGCGCAGCACATCGAGCTTGTCCTTCGCAATCACGTCCGACACGTCGCGCAGCAAGCCCTGACGATCGAAGGCCTTGAGCCGGATGTCGACCTCGAAACCGGTGCCGAGATCGAGCGCCCATTCGGCGGGCATCTGCCGGGCCTGGTTGGCGCGCCTGAGCGACGCGCAGTCGGCCCGGTGCACGGTGACGCCGCGCCCGACCGTGGTGTAGGCGACGATCGCCTCGGGCGGCCGCGGCTTGCAGCAGCGCGCCATCGTCAGCGGCACATCGCCGAGTCCCGGAATGACGACCGGGCTGCCCGAGCCCGGACGGGACCGCGGCTTGGCCGTCGGCGCAAGCGCTGGGGGCGCCTTGCCCGGCTCCTGTAGCGCGCCGACCAGATCGCGCTGGCCGACGTCGCCGCGCCCGAGCGCGGCGAAGAACTCGTCGACACTGGAAAACTTGAGGCGCTGGGCGAGCTTTTCGTGGTTCACGTCGCCGACGCCGAGGCGCTTGAGTTCCTTGTCGAGCAGGCTGCGGCCGAGGTTCACCTGCTCGCCGACGTCGCGCTGACGGAACCACGCCCGCACCTTCGACCGCGCGCGATGCGTCGCGAGATAGCCAAGTGCCGGATTGAGCCAGTCGCGGCTCGGCGTGCCTTCCTTGGCGGTCACGATCTCGACGCGCTGGCTGTTGTCGAGAACCGTGTTGAGCGGGACCATCGCGCCGTTGACCTTCGCGCCGCGGCAGCGATGGCCGAGATCGGTATGCACGGCGTAGGCGAAATCCACCGGGGTCGCGCCGCGGTCGAGCGCGACGACCCGCCCCTGCGGCGTCAGCACATAGACCTGGTCGTGGAAGAGCTCGGTCTTGAACTGCTCGCGGAATTCGCTGCTGTCGGCGACGTCGTCCTTCCATTCGAGGATGCGCCGCAGCCACGCGATCTTCTCCTCGTACTGCGCGTCCTGCTTGCCGCTTTCCTTGTAGCGCCAGTGCGCCGCGACACCGAGTTCGGCGTGGCGATGCATGTCGAAGGTGCGTATCTGCACCTCGAGCGCGCGATCCTCGGGCCCGATGACCGCGGTGTGAAGCGAGCGGTAGTCGTTGCTCTTGGGCTGCGAGATGTAATCGTCGAACTCACCGGGAATCGGCTGCCACAGGTTGTGCACGAGGCCGAGCACGGTGTAGCAGTCGATTTCCTGGCGCACCAGGACGCGCACGGCACGGATGTCGTACAACTGCTCGAAGCTCAGATGCTTGCGCCGCATCTTGTTGACGATACTCGCGATGTGCTTGGGCCGGCCCGTCACCTCGGCCTCGATGCCGTGCAGCGCCAGTTCGGCCTTCAGGCGTTCGATGATCCCGAGGATGTAGGCCTCGCGATCGGCGCGCTTTTCGTCGAGTTGCGCGGCGATCGTGCGGTAGGTTTCCGGTTCGAGGTAGCGGAAGGCCCAGTCCTCCATCTCCCACTTGATCTGCCACACGCCGAGACGGTTGGCCAGCGGGGCGAAGAGCTCGCGGGCCTGTTGGCCGAGCGCCTCGCGCAGCGCCGCGCGTTCGTCGGGGTCGTCGCCCTCCGGCGCGGGCGACGCGGCGCAACGCAGCGCGTGGGTACGCTCGGCGAGCTTCAGCAACACCACGCGAATGTCCTCGACCATCGCCAGCACCATCTGACGCAAGGCTTCGAGCTGGGCGTGGGGATCGATGCGTTTGTCGGTCGTCGTGGCGGCCAGCGACTCGATGCGGGCCATCGCCGCGACCCCGCGCGCGAGCTGGGCAGCGCTGTTGAAGCGCTCATCCATCTCCGCCTCGTCACCAAGACAGGCGTGCAGCAGCGCCGCCGCCACCGCGTCGGCACCGACCTTGAGTTCGGCGGCGATCAGTGCACTGCCCACGCTGTGCGCGAACGCCTCGCTGCCGCCGAGCCGCTCGTAGGCGTAGTCGAGCGCGCGCCAGGGCAGATCGTTTTCGGCAACGGGCAGCACGCGTGCGAGGGCTTGCCGCGCCGACTCGCGGTCGGTCGCTTCGTAGCAGCGCGGGCGGACAATTTCGTTCATGACGGGGGGGCGTGCCAGTAACGGCGGTGGGCGGGTCGATATTCTGAGGCCGTCACTCCGGCTTGTCCAAACGTCAGGCGCACGAGCCCCGCCCGATCGCTTCGCAGCACCTGCGAGCCGGCCTCGCGGAAACGGCCGACCACCTCGGGATGCGGGTGGCCGAAGCGATTGCGGTGGCCGACGGTGAACACCACATGCTCGGGGTGGACGCGGTCGACGAATTCCGCGATCGACGAGGTGCGGCTGCCGTGGTGCCCGGCCACGAGCACCGTCGCGCCGATATCCTGGCCTGACTCGAGGAGCTCGAGTTCGCCGCGCCGCTCGGCGTCGCCGGTAATCAACAGGCTCTGCGTGCCGGCGCTGACCCTGAGCACGCAACTGAAATCGTTGTCGCTGCGCTTGCCCCCTTCGTAGGCGGCCCGCGACGGATTGAGGATGGCGAAACGAACGCCGTCCCAGCTCCAGCGCTGGCCGCGAGCGCAGCGCCGCGGCTCGGGCGCGCCGCGTAAGAGCGGGCTGTCGGCCGGCAGCCCGTGCAGGAGCCAGCCCGTACGGAGGTCGCGCAGCACCGAGCGCAGCCCCCCGCTGTGGTCGTTGTCGTCGTGCGAGACGATCAGACCCGATAGCTCCCCGACGCCGATCGCCCGCAGATACGGAACGACGATGCGCTCGCCGGCGTCGCTGTCGGCAAATGCCGCACCCGTGTCGTACAGCAACGCATGGCGAGCGGTACGGATCAGGATCGCCGTCCCCTGTCCGACGTCGATCACGTCGGCGCGAAATCCTCCGGGCGCAAGCGTCTCTACCGGGGAAAATGCGAGCGGCAGAAAAAACAGTCCGCCAAGCGCGCGCGCCGGGAAGCCTCGCGGCAACAGCAGCCAGAACGTGCCGGCGAGCGCAAGCGCCGCCGTCCATGGCTGCGGGGCGGGCCGTACCATGACTGCCCAGGACAGGTTCGACGCCCACGCCAGACCGCTGCCCAGCCATTCCATGACCGCTGCCGCCGCATCCCACAGCGGCGGCACGATGACGCCGAGCAGCGCGAGCGGCGTGACGAGCCAACTGACGACAGGGATCGCGACCGCGTTCGCGAACGGCGAGACGAGCGACACCTGCTGAAATAGCAGGAGCAGCGCCGGCGCAAGCGCGAGCGTCACGGCCGCCTGAACGCTGATCCAGCCGCGCAGCTTGGCGGGCCGGGCGACTCGCCCGAAGCTCACCCACAGGATCGCCGCCATCGCGCCGAAGGACAGCCAGAATCCCGCGGACACGACGGCCCAGGGATCGATCAGCAGGACGATGAGCAAGGCCCAGAGCAACGCAGAAAACGGCCGGGGCTCGCGCCGGCCCCAGAAGGCCAGCGCGAGCACGGCCAAGGTGAAAAGCGTGCGCTGCGCCGGCACCTGAAACCCGGCGAGCAGCGAATATCCGAAGGCCGCCAGGACCGCGGCGATCAAGCCCGCCTGCCGGGCCGCGATGCGTTCTGCGGCGCGCGGCAGGCGACGCCACGCCGTCGCGACGAACCAGCCGGCCAGCGCGGCGATCATCGTGACGTGCAGTCCCGAAATCGACAGCAGATGGTTGACCCCCGTGCGGGTGAACGCGCGCCATTGCGCGTGCGGAATGCTGCGCTGGTCGCCGACGACAAGCGCGGCGATGACGCCGGCGTAGGGACCATCCTCGAGCCGGGTGAAAATCCGGCTGCGGATGTCGGCGCGCGCCGCCGCGATCCGGCCTCGGGCGGTCGCCGCTTGTGCTGCGAGGCGTCGCGGCACGGGCTTCTCGCGCACGTAGCCCGACGCGGCGATCCCCTGCTCGAGCATCCACGCCTCGAGGTCGAAGCCGTGCAGATTGTGCGTGCCGTGCGGGATTTTGAGGCGCACCGTCAGATGCCAACGCTCGCCCGCCCGCATGCGGACCTCGCGCACGCCGTCGCGCGGCCAGTAACGCGCGAGCTGCACGCGCGGCATGGTCGGCACGCCCGGCGTAAGAACCTTTTCGACATCGAGGACGAAGCGTTCGCCGCGGGCGTCGGCATGCGGCAGCGCGGCAATGACGCCGACGAGCTCGATGTCGACGCCCTGCCAGTGGTCGGGTAGCCGTTCGGCAAGACGCAGTTCGGCGCGCCATGTCGCCCAGGCGACGCCCAGGGCCGCGCACAACAGCGTGATGGCGGCGCGGCGAAGGAGCGCGGCCGGCCCTGCGGAAAAACGCGGCAGCAGAAGCACGGTCGACAGCAGCGGCAACAGCCAGAGCCATGAGGTCGGCGGCAGCTCGGCCTGCTGCTGCAACCAGCCTATCCCGAGGCAAAACGCGAGGAGATAGGCCCGCATCGCGCCGCGGTTACGCCGCCTGCAATGTCCCGTCGACGAGGCGCAACTGTCGATCCATGCGCGCGGCGAGCTCGACGTCGTGGGTGACGACGACGAGGCTCGTGCCCTGTTTGCGGTTGAGCTCGCGCATGAGATCGAACACCGTGTCGGCCGTGTGGTGGTCCAGGTTGCCGGTCGGTTCGTCCGCGAGGATGCATGCCGGACGTGTCACGACCGCACGCGCGATCGCGACCCGCTGACGCTCGCCGCCCGACAGTTCACCGGGGCGATGAGCGAGGCGATGCGTCAGCCCGACCGCGTCGAGCACTTCCGCGGCGCGCGCCAAGGCCTCCGCACGCGCGACGCGCCGGATGATGAGCGGCATCGCCGCATTTTCCACCGCCGAAAATTCCGGCAGCAGATGATGAAACTGATAGACGAAGCCGAGTGCGGTGTTGCGCAGCCTGCAGCGCTCGGCCTCCGAAAGCGCGAACGGGTTTTTTCCGAGAAGCGCGACGTCGCCGCGCGTCGGCGTGTCGAGTCCGCCGAGAAGATGCAGCAAGGTGCTCTTGCCGGAACCCGACGCGCCAACGATAGCGAGCGACTCCGCGGTGCCGACCGCAAGGTCGACCGAACGCAGCACCGGCACGTCGACCTTGCCCTGGCGGAATGTCTTGCCGAGCCCGCTGCAGCGCAGCACGGTTTCATTCATAGCGCAGCGCCTCGGCGGGGTTGATGCGGGACGCGCGCCAGCTCGGATAGAGCGTCGCGAGCAGGCTGATCAGCAAGGACACGCCGCCGATCAGCGTGACCTCGCTCCAGTCGAGCTTTGAGGGCAGCTCGTTGATGTAGTAGACGTCGGCCGGGAAGAGATCCATGCCTGCCATGCGCTCGATGATTGGCACGACGGTCTCGAGATTGAGCGCGAGGAATACACCGCCCGTCACCCCGATCGCGGCGCCGAGCACGCCGATGAAGGCGCCCTGCACGATGAAGATCGCCATGACCGACCCCGGTCGGGCGCCGAGGGTGCGCAGGATCGCGATATCCGACTGTTTGTCGGTGACCGCCATCACGAGCGTGGAGACGATGTTGAACGCGGCAACCGCGACGATCAACAGCAGGATCAGGAACATCATGCGCTTCTCGATCGCAACGGCGCGAAAGAAATTGGCGTGGCTCTGGGTCCAGTCGGTGAGGTAGTAATCGCCCGTCAGCGTTTGCGCGAGTTCGCGCGTCACGAACGGCGCACGGAAAAGTTCATCGAGCTTGAGGCGCACGCCCGACACGTCCTGCCCGAGTCGCAGCAGCTTCTGCGCGTCCTGCAGATGGATCAGGGCGAGGCCCGAGTCGTATTCGAACATGCCGGCCTCGAAGATGCCGGTAACCGTGAACTGCTTGACGCGCGGCATGACCCCGGCCGGCGTGATGTTGCCCTGCGGCGTGAGCAGTACGAGCTTGTCACCCGGAAAGACGTTCAGCGCGCGTGCCAGTTCTCCCCCAAGGATGATGCCAAATTCGCCGGGCTTGAGGTCGGTCAGGCGCCCGGCTTTCATGTGCCGCGAAAAATCGGCCACCGCGTTTTCCATCCCGGGGACGATGCCGCGAATGATCGCCCCGCGGACCATGTCGCCGTTGGCGAGCATGCCCTGCGCATTGACGTAGGGCGCGCCGGAGACGACATCCTTGTTGCGCTGCGCCTGCGCCAGCACGGAACGCCAGTCGGCGAGACGGTCCCCCGGACCGCTGATCTCGAGATGCGCCGCGACGCCGAGGATGCGCGCACGCAGTTCCTCCTGGAAGCCGTTCATGACCGACAGCACGACGATCAGCGCCATCACGCCGAGTGCGATGCCGCCCATCGAGACGACGGAAATGAAGGAGATGAAATGGTTACGGCGCTTCGCGTGGGTGTAGCGCAGACCGACCAGTAGCTCAAGAGGAAGCAAAACGGGACCCGCTGGATGAATCGGTCGAGTATGCCATAGCTCTACTCGCCGAGCAGGTGCAAGACCACGCTGCGCGTCTGCGGCGCGCGCCGGTGTTCGAAGACGTAGATACCCTGCCAGGTCCCGAGGAGCGGGACACCGTCGGCGACCGGAATGGCAAGGTGAGTCTGCGTCAAGGCGGCGCGGACGTGAGCCGGCATATCGTCCGCACCTTCGAGGACGTGTTCGTAAATCGGGTCGCCCTCGGGCACCAGCCGCGACAGAAAGCGTTCGAGATCGCTCTGCACGGTCGGGTCGTAATTTTCCTGTATCAGGAGGCTCGCCGAGGTATGTCGGATGTAGAGCGTCAGCAGGCCGCGCTCGATCAAGCTCGCGCGCACGCGAGCCAGGATTTCGTCGGTGCAGGCGTAGAGTCCCTTGCCGCGGGTCGGGACCGTGATGGTGTCGATGATCTGACGCATGGATGCCATTTTAGCTTTGCTACACTCGCAGCCATGCTGCTTCTCGTTCCGCATCTGTTCCCCTCGCAGCGCCTGCTCGACGTCGCCACGGCCAATCTTCGCCTCCCCGCCCTGCAGACGCTGCTCGCGCGCGGCACGCGCCGGCGGGAGCCGGCCGAGGGAACATTGGCCGCCGTCTGCAAGGCACTCGGTATCGCCCGCCAGCAGGACTGGCCGCTCGCGCCGCTCGCGCTCGAGTCCGAGGGCGAAGCGGCGGGAGACGACTACTGGCTGCGCGCGGATCCGGTGCATCTTCGCGTCATGCGGGACCGCATCGTCCTGCTCGCGGGCGACGAAATCGGGCTCGCGCAAGACGAGGCAGATGTGCTTGCGGGCGCAGTCGCCGCGCACTTCGGTGCGGAACTCAGCCCGCGGCCACTTCGCCCTCATCGCTGGTATGTCCGCCTCGCACATCCTCCGGCCCTGGCGACGACAGGGCTCGCTGCGGCGATCGGCCGCGAGGTCGACCTGCTGCTGCCCGAAGGACGCGACGCCATGCGTTTCCGTGCATACCTGAACGAAGTGCAGATGCTGCTGCACGAGCATCCGGTCAACCTGCGACGCGAAGCCCGTGGCGAGCTGGCGGTCAATTCGCTTTGGCTCTGGGGCGGCGGTACACGGCCTGCACCCGTTGCAGGACCCGTGCCCGCGCTCCGCGCGAACGCGGCCGAAGCGCGGGCGGCCGGCAGTTTTTGCGGCGCACAGCTTCGTCCCGTACCGGAACGCTTCGACAAGGCGTTACTCGAGGGCCAAGACCTCATCGTCCTCGACGCCTTGGAACGGCCGGGGCAGTATGGTGACGCGCAGGGGTGGCGTGAAGCGCTCGGGCGACTCGAAACGAACTGGTTCGCGCCGCTGCTCAGAGCCCTTCGCGTAACGCCAGCGCGTCGTGTGCAAGTCCGCGACCCCGTCAGCGGCCATGGCCTCGATCTGCGTGCGTCGGGCTTATGGCAAGTCTGGCGACGCTCGGGTCCCCTCGCCTCGCTGCTTGCCGAGTAGGCGGCTTCAGACCGGTGTCGCCCAGAGATCGTGGGCGTCGGCTTCGTCGACTTTCACCGTGAGGCGCGTCCCGGGCTTCAGACCGAAGACGCCCTCCAGATAGACGACGCCGTCGATCTCGGGGGCGTCGGCGTGGCTGCGCGCAAGCGTGCCGACTTCGTCCTCCTCATCGACCAGGACCTCGATCGTCCTGCCGATTTTGGCGTCGAGCCGGGCCGCAGAAATTTCCGCCTGCGTTTCCATGAAGCGCTCTAGCCGCTCGTCTTTCAGTTCTTCGGGAACGGGGTCCGGCAGCTCGTTGGCAACGGCGCCCTCGATGGGCGAGTATTTGAAGCAGCCGACGCGGTCGAGCTGTGCGTGCTTGAGGAAATCCAGCAGTTCCTCGAACTCGGGGTCTGTCTCACCGGGGAAGCCCACGATGAACGTCGATCGCAGCGTAAGCTCGGGCACGGCGGCCCGCCAGGCATGGATGCGGTCGAGCGTTTTTTCGACCGCGCCGGGCCGCTTCATGAGCTTCAGGATGCGTGGGCTCGCATGCTGAAAGGGAATGTCGAGGTAAGGCAGAATGACGCCGTCGGCCATCAGCGGAATGACGTCGTCGACGCTCGGATAGGGATAGACGTAGTGCAGCCTCACCCAGGCGCCGAGACTCCCGAGGGCGCGCGCGAGTTCGGTCATGCGCGTCTTCACGGGGCGTCCGCCCCAGAAGCCCGGGCGATACTTCACATCGACTCCGTAGGCGCTCGTGTCCTGCGAGACGACGAGGAGCTCCTGCACGCCGGCGCTCACCAGCGCTTCCGCCTCGTGCATCACCTCGCCGATCGGACGGCTCACGAGATCGCCCCGCATCGACGGAATGATGCAGAAGCTGCAACGGTGATTGCAGCCTTCGGATATCTTCAGGTAGGCATAATGACGCGGCGTGAGCTTGATGCCGCCCGGCGGGATCAGGTCGGCGAACGGATCGTGCGGCTTCGGCAGCGCGCCGTGCACCGCTTCCATCACCTCGTCGAGCGCGTGCGGCCCCGATACCGCCAACACCTTGGGATGGACCTCGCGTATCAGTTCGCCTTTCGCGCCGAGACAGCCGGTGACGATGACCTTGCCGTTCTCCGCAATCGCCTCGCCGATCGCCTCGAGCGACTCCTGCACCGCAGCGTCGATGAAACCGCAGGTATTCACGACCACGACGTCCGCGTCGTCGTAGCTGCCGACGATGCCATAACCCTCGGCGCGTAGCTGCGTGAGGATGCGTTCCGAATCGACGGTGGCCTTGGGACAGCCCAGTGAGACGAAGCCGACCGTCGGTGTACGCGCGGTCTTTGCTTTGGTTACCATGACGTTCAATCCTGATGGAGCAATGAGATGTATATCGTGGCGATCGGCTGGGCGTACGTGATTCTCATGATGGCGATCACCGCGAGCAGCGTCGGCAAGGCGCTGGCCATCCTGGTCTTCCTCGGCGCGTTGCCGATTGCGCTGTTCGTCTACGTCGTCGGAGGACGCAAGCGGCGGGTCCGTTCAATGACCGTGTCCGATCAGGTAGCCGACCAGCGCAACGCTACCGATCCCGAGACCGATTAAAGCGAGTTGCTGCAGCGTCGCGCCGATTTCCGCGCGCTTGTGCAAGCCCGGAATCAGGTCGGACAGCGCGACGTATAGCATGCTCGCGCCGGCGAGTCCCAGCAATACCGGCGTCCATCCTTCGAGCATCGAGAGCGCGTAATAACCCACGAGGGCGCCGACCAGCGTCGCCACGCCCGTGACGAAATTCAGCAGCAGGGCGCGCCCGCGGCTGTAACCGGAATGCAGCAATATCAGGAAGTCCCCGATCTCCTGCGGAATTTCGTGCGCGATGATCGCAAGTGCCGTGACGACGCCGAGGCGGAAGTCGGCGAGGAAGGCGCCCGCGATGATGACGCCATCTACAAAATTATGAAACGTGTCGCCCACTGTGATCATCAGGCCGGATCGGCCGTGATCATGGCCGTGGGCCGGGCGGGAATTCCCGCCGTGCGCTTCGCAAATTTCCTCGTGGCAATGTCGCCACAACACGAGCTTCTCGAGCAGAAAGAACAGCAGGATGCCACCGAGCAAGGCCTTCGCCACCGTTTCGATGTCGCCGCCGATTTCAACCGCCTCTGGCAGGACCTCGAGCAGCGAAGCGCCGAGCAATGCGCCGATCGCGTAGCTCACGAGTACCGGAATCCAGCTCGGACGCGCCGACAATGCCAATGCGCCGGCAAGCAGGAAGCTCAGCAGACTGCCGGCGGCAGTTGCGAGCAGAATGACGGCGAGGGTGGACATGTGAACCCGGCAGCAAGAAAGCGAGGGATTATACCGGGGGACCTTCGCTCCGCAGCGAGCGGGGTGTACGAACCCGAACGGCGCTCGCTCCGAGAAGCGGTTTGACGCTGCGCGACTCGCCGTCACGCAGCGCCCGGGGTGGCTCAGGCCAAGGCTATTGCTTGGTGCCGGGCGCCCCGACCGTCAGTTCGCCCTGCAATTTCTCGACACTCGCCTTGCCGAAGCCCTTGACCTTGTCCAGCTCCTGCACGCTCTTGAACGCCCCGTTAGCGTCGCGGTAGCTGATGATCGCCTTGGCTTTCGCCGGCCCGACGCCGCGGATCGCTTCGAGTTCGGATTGCGTCGCCGTATTGATATTGACCGCGGCGAACGCCGGGAACGCAAGAAGACCGGCCAGTACCAACAGATTTCGAGCCAATTTCATAGTTTTCTCCCTTTAATGGTTAAGGTGGGCCCTCTGCCCACGTCGTGACGTTAACCGGAAGAAGCGTGCCTGGGTATTCAACTAAAGTTGTAGGACACAATTAAGCGATTGAATAAATTGAACAAATAAATCCTTTGCCCGGGCGCGAATGGCGCCGTAACGCCGTACACGTGGGTCGGGAACCGCCCGATTCCCGCGTCGTGCAATAAAAAACCCCCTCTTTGCGGGAGGGGGTTTTTGGTATCCGGTGTTGATGCCGGAGGTATAAGGAGTCTGACGATGACCTACTTTCACAGGCGAATGCCTACTATCATTGGCGCGGGAGCGTTTCACCGTCCTGTTCGGGATGGGAAGGGGTGGTTCCACTCTGCTATGGTCGTCAGACAAAGGGGTGGGGATCGAGGTTTTGGACCTTGACCCCGCATTCGGATTGTCTGGGGTGCCGTTGATCTTGCGATCTTCAGCCGACTGTTTTATTCACGCTGACCGAGGTCGGCGTGCAGGAAGAAGGTATTGGGTTGTTACTGCATCGTGTACACACACTGCACTGCTTCTCAAAATTATAGGATCAAGCCTCACGGGCAATTAGTACGGGTTAGCTTAACGCATTACTGCGCTTCCACACCCCGCCTATCAACGTCGTGGTCTTCGACGACCCTTCAGGGCACTCAAGGTGCCAGGGAAGACTTATCTTCAGGCAAGTTTCACGCTTAGATGCTTTCAGCGTTTATCTCTTCCGTGCTTAGCTACCCGGCGATACGACTGGCGTCATAACCGGTACACCAGAGGCACGTCCACTCCGGTCCTCTCGTACTAGGAGCAGCCCCCGTCAATCTTCCAACGCCCACGGCAGATAGGGACCAAACTGTCTCACGACGTTTTAAACCCAGCTCACGTACCACTTTAAATGGCGAACAGCCATACCCTTGGGACCGGCTACAGCCCCAGGATGTGATGAGCCGACATCGAGGTGCCAAACTCCCCCGTCGATATGAACTCTTGGGAGGAATCAGCCTGTTATCCCCAGAGTACCTTTTATCCGTTGAGCGATGGCCCTTCCATACAGAACCACCGGATCACTATGACCTGCTTTCGCACCTGCTCGACGTGTCAGTCTCGCAGTCAAGCCTTCTTTTGCCATTGCACTATCAGTACGATGTCCGACCGTACCTAGAAGACCTTCGTACTCCTCCGTTACACTTTGGGAGGAGACCGCCCCAGTCAAACTGCCCACCATGCACGGTCCCCGATCCAGATAATGGACCCAGGTTAGAACCGCAACGACACCAGGCTGGTATTTCAACGACGCCTCCACGAGATCTAGCGACCTCGCTTCACAGGCTCCCAGCTATCCTACACAAGTCCCGTCACAGTCCAATGCAAAGCTACAGTAAAGGTTCATGGGGTCTTTCCGTCTAGCCGCGGGGAGATTGCATCTTCACAAACATTTCAACTTCGCTGAGTCTCGGGTGGAGACAGTGTGGCCATCGTTACGCCATTCGTGCGGGTCGGAACTTACCCGACAAGGAATTTCGCTACCTTAGGACCGTTATAGTTACGGCCGCCGTTTACCGGGGCTTCGATCAAGAGCTTGCACCCCATCAATTAACCTTCCGGCACCGGGCAGGCGTCACACCCTATACGTCCACTTTCGTGTTTGCAGAGTGCTGTGTTTTTATTAAACAGTCGCAGCCACCATTTCACTGCAACCCCATCGGCCTTCGCGAGCAAGTCGCTACAACCTACCGGGGCGTACCTTATCCCGAAGTTACGGTACCAATTTGCCGAGTTCCTTCACCCGAGTTCTCTCAAGCGCCTTAGAATTCTCATCCTACCCACCTGTGTCGGTTTGCGGTACGGTTCTCGTTTACCTGAAGCTTAGTGGCTTTTCTTGGAAGCTTGGTATCAGTGACTTCGGCTCCAATGGAGCACCGTCATCGTGTCTCGACATTAACCCCCCGGATTTGCCTAAGGGATCTGCCTACGCACTTAAACCGGGACATCCAACACCCGGCTCACCTAACCTTCTCCGTCCCCACATCGCAGTAAACGAAAGTACGGGAATTTTGACCCGTTTCCCATCAGCTACGCATCTCTGCCTCACCTTAGGGACCGACTCACCCTGCGCCGATGAACGTTGCGCAGGAAACCTTGGGTTTTCGGCGAGGGGGCCTTTCACCCCCTTTATCGCTACTCATGTCAGCATTCGCACTTCTGATATCTCCAGCACCCCTTACAGGACACCTTCGCAGACTTACAGAACGCTCCTCTACCATATGCACAAAGTGCATATCCGAAGCTTCGGTTACGTGCTTAGCCCCGTTACATCTTCCGCGCAGGACGACTCGACTAGTGAGCTATTACGCTTTCTTTAAAGGATGGCTGCTTCTAAGCCAACTTCCTAGCTGTCTATGCCTTCCCACATCGTTTTCCACTTAGCACGTCATTTGGGACCTTAGCTGTCGGTCTGGGTTGTTTCCCTCTTGACACCGGACGTTAGCACCCGATGTCTGTCTCCCATGCTCGCACTTCACGGTATTCGGAGTTTGCTATGCCGCAGTAAGTCGCAATGACCCCCACTAACATTACAGTGCTCTACCCCCGTGAGTGATACATGAGGCGCTACCTAAATAGCTTTCGAGGAGAACCAGCTATCTCCGGATTTGTTTAGCCTTTCACCCCTATCCACAGCTCATCCCCTAATTTTTCAACATTAGTGGGTTCGGACCTCCAGTGCGTGTTACCGCACCTTCATCCTGGCCATGGATAGATCATCCGGTTTCGGGTCTACGCCCCGCTACTATGCGCCCTATTAAGACTCGCTTTCGCTTCGCCTCCCCTATTCGGTTAAGCTCGCAACGGAACGTAAGTCGCTGACCCATTATACAAAAGGTACGCAGTCACCCCTGCTTCAAACACCCTCCGGGTGTTCTCGCAGGGCCACTACAACGCTGCGCGTTGCAGCACCCATTTCACTCCTTCTTAATTACTTTTGAGTCGCTCGCTTGCGCTCGCTCCTCGAAAGAATCGAAGGTGCTTGAAGCAGGGGCTCCCACTGTTTGTATGCATGCGGTTTCAGGATCTATTTCACTCCCCTCCCGGGGTTCTTTTCGCCTTTCCCTCACGGTACTGGTTCACTATCGGTCGACTACGAGTATTTAGCCTTGGAGGATGGTCCCCCCATGTTCAGACAGGATTTCACGTGTCCCGCCCTACTTGTCTCATGCCTAGTTCCACACTCTTGTTTTCGCGTACGGGGCTATCACCCACTATGGCCAGACTTTCCAGACTGTTCCACTAACAAGAATGCTAAATCATGAAGGCTCTTCCCAATTCGCTCGCCACTACTATGGGAATCTCGGTTGATTTCTTTTCCTGCAGCTACTTAGATGTTTCAGTTCACTGCGTTCGCTCTACCCACCCTATGTATTCAGGTGGGAGTGGCCCAAAGGGCCGGGTTCCCCCATTCGGAAATCTCCGGATCAAAGCTCTATTGCCAGCTCCCCGAAGCTTATCGCAGGCTTACGCGTCCTTCATCGCCTGTAGTCGCCAAGGCATCCACCACATGCACTTAGTCGCTTGACCCTATAATTTTGAGGACTGAATTCTCTTGCGATCATCCAGTCTCGCATTACAGATGTGTTTGCTACCCCACCACCCAGCTCGGCATCAGGCTCATCACTGAACCCAATATTCCAGGTGACAGGGTCGATACAATTTCAACCCATGTTGATGCATTCATCACAAATGCATCACCTTCTTCCAAATTGTTAAAGAACAGCCGTTACGCATAACGCGTAAGCACTAAAGTCAGCGACTTCACTGCTTACGATTCACACAGATTCACACAGATAGGTACTGCGTTTTTCCCGACCCTTAATCCCGACCCCTGATCCCTGGATAGTGGTGGAGGATGACGGGATCGAACCGACGACCCCCTGCTTGCAAAGCAGGTGCTCTCCCAGCTGAGCTAATCCCCCTCTGAACTTCGATAGCCTTCGCATCGCGGCGTTGCTCAACGCCTTGTGTGCACCAGCACACGGCGGCGTCTCGCGCCTTGCGCTGCTCGACTCTCAAAGTTCAGAGCCAATCAGCATCCGGCCAAGCCACCACGCTATCTGGTGGGCCTGGCTGGATTTGAACCAGCGACCCCACGCTTATCAAGCGTGTGCTCTAACCAACTGAGCTACAAGCCCGGTCTCGCCGTTCCATCCATCGAAACAGCTTCTTATCGACAACCGATAGGTGTGAGTGTTGCAGCAGCTTTCTCTAGAAAGGAGGTGATCCAGCCGCAGGTTCCCCTACGGCTACCTTGTTACGACTTCACCCCAGTCATGAAACCCAGCGTGGTAAGCGCCCTCCTTGCGGTTAGGCTACCTACTTCTGCCAGATTCCACTCCCATGGTGTGACGGGCGGTGTGTACAAGACCCGGGAACGTATTCACCGCGACATGCTGATCCGCGATTACTAGCGATTCCGACTTCATGCTCTCGAGTTGCAGAGAACAATCCGGACTACGATCGGCTTTCTGGGATTGGCTCCACCTCGCGGCTTGGCAACCCTCTGTACCGACCATTGTATGACGTGTGAAGCCCTACCCATAAGGGCCATGAGGACTTGACGTCATCCCCACCTTCCTCCGGTTTGTCACCGGCAGTCTCATTAGAGTGCCCTTGCGTAGCAACTAATGATAAGGGTTGCGCTCGTTGCGGGACTTAACCCAACATCTCACGACACGAGCTGACGACAGCCATGCAGCACCTGTGTTCCGATTCCCTTTCGGGCACTCCCGCATCTCTGCAGGATTCCGGACATGTCAAGGGTAGGTAAGGTTTTTCGCGTTGCATCGAATTAATCCACATCATCCACCGCTTGTGCGGGTCCCCGTCAATTCCTTTGAGTTTTAATCTTGCGACCGTACTCCCCAGGCGGTCAACTTCACGCGTTAGCTTCGTTACTAAGGGATTTCACTCCCCCAACAACCAGTTGACATCGTTTAGGGCGTGGACTACCAGGGTATCTAATCCTGTTTGCTACCCACGCTTTCGTACATGAGCGTCAGTGTCATCCCAGGGGGCTGCCTTCGCCATCGGTGTTCCTCCACATCTCTACGCATTTCACTGCTACACGTGGAATTCCACCCCCCTCTGACGCACTCTAGACTGCCAGTTCAAAATGCCATTCCCAGGTTAAGCCCGGGGATTTCACATCTTGCTTAACAATCCGCCTGCGCACGCTTTACGCCCAGTAATTCCGATTAACGCTCGCACCCTACGTATTACCGCGGCTGCTGGCACGTAGTTAGCCGGTGCTTCTTCTGCTGGTACCGTCATTACCCCGGGATATTCGCCCGGAGCGTTTCTTTCCAGCTGAAAGAGCTTTACAACCCGAAGGCCTTCTTCACTCACGCGGAATGGCTGGATCAGGCTTTCGCCCATTGTCCAAAATTCCCCACTGCTGCCTCCCGTAGGAGTCTGGGCCGTGTCTCAGTCCCAGTGTGGCGGATCATCCTCTCAGACCCGCTACTGATCGTCGCCTTGGTAGGCCTTTACCCCACCAACTAGCTAATCAGACGTCGGCCGCTCGAATAACGTGAGGCCTTGCGGTCCCCCACTTTCCCCCTCAGGGCGTATGCGGTATTAGCACACCTTTCGGTGCGTTATCCCCCATTACTCGGTACGTTCCGACGCATTACTCACCCGTTCGCCACTCGCCACCAGGAGCAAGCTCCCGTGCTGCCGTTCGACTTGCATGTGTAAAGCATTCCGCCAGCGTTCAATCTGAGCCAGGATCAAACTCTTCAGTTCAATCACTGCAATTACTTCAAATACTTCGGCGCTCAACTCAAACTCGAGCCGCCTCGCGACGACTCTTGATTCAAGTGTGAGCATTTATGCTAGTCGTCAGACCCGGAAAACCAGGCCCGACCGCCGCAACAACACCCACACCTATCGGCTGTAAATTGTTAAAGATCAATCGATTGCAACAACACCACTACTCAGCGTCGCCGTTTCGAGAGGTGCGCATTCTACAGAACTTACAGAATACGTCAACACTATTTCGAAATGGTTGCGGGGGCAGGATTTGAACCTACGACCTTCGGGTTATGAGCCCGACGAGCTGCCAGACTGCTCCACCCCGCGCCTGTACGCCAATGAAACTGCGTCAATCGAGAAGCGGAACTATACAAACTGTGCTTCACCCCGTCAACACCTCCGAACGCCTTTCCGTGCCCACCTCACAGAGCCGGTCATAAGCAACTGTATTTGCGAACGTTTTATCGAACGCGGCGCAGCAAGGCGACGCCGCTCCCGGGCTTTACCAGAGCACTTTTCCGAAAAAAACATCAGCCATTGAAACGAACTACCATGGACCTCTTCATTAAACCGTGAGTCTGCGAATGCACGTCACTTCTTTCTCGCTCTCCCGTCTGCCGCGTATCGAGTTCGGGGCGGGCAGTATCGGTCGACTTCCAGCGATGGTCCGGCAGTATGGGACGCGCGCCCTCCTCGTGACGGGAGGCGCCTCGTTCGAGCGGACGGCCGCCTGGCCGGCGCTGCTGGCCGGCCTGCGCGCACACGGCGTCGAATGGTCGCGCATCCGTGTGGCTGGGGAGCCTTCGCCGGATCTCATCGACCGCGCGGTGCGCGACCTCCAGTCCGAAAACGTGGAGGTGGTGATCGGGATCGGGGGCGGCAGCGCGCTCGATGCAGCCAAGGCAATTGCCGGGCTCCTCCGGACCGGGAACTCGGTCATGGATCATCTGGAGGGCGTCGGTCCGGAGTTGCCCTACACCGGCCCGGCCGTTCCCTTCATCGCGGTCCCGACCACCGCGGGTACCGGCTCCGAGGCGACCAAGAATGCGGTCTTGAGCGTGCAAGGGACGCACGGCTTCAAGAAGTCCTTCCGCGACGAGAAACTTGTCGCCGAATTCGCCGTGGTCGACCCTGACCTCCTCGCGACCTGTCCACCTGCGGTCGTCGCGGCAAACGGCATGGACGCGTTCACGCAGTTGCTCGAGTCTTTCATTTCGAGCCGGGCCGCGCCTTTTACCGACTCGATCGCCTGGGGCGGGATGAAGGCTGCGCGCGACGGCTTGCTCGCGCTGCACGCCGACCAGGGCGACGCGGCCGCTCGCGAGCGCATGGCTTACGCCGCGCTCGCATCGGGGATCACGCTCGCGCAGGCCGGCCTCGGCTCGGTGCACGGGCTGGCTGCTCCGCTCGGCGCCTTCTTCCCGATTCCGCACGGCCTCGCCTGCGGCACGCTCCTCGCGGAGGCGACGGAGATGAACCTCGGCGCGCTACGTGCCCGCGCGCCTTCGCACCCGGCCCTCGGGAAGTACGCCCAGGTCGGTCGTCTACTCGGCAAAGACGGCCGACTCGCAGATGCTGATGCCCAAAATCGCCTGGTTTCGATACTCCGCGCGTGGACCGAAACGCTCGGCTTGCCCACCCTGGGCCACTACGGCGTGACCGCCTCCGACATTCCTCGCATCGTCGCGAATAGTCGCGGAAGCAGTATGAGGACCAATCCGGTCGTTCTCGACGACGGAGAGATTGCAGGAATCCTCGAAGCTCGGATCTGAGCCGTCGCGCGCCTGATCGCAGCGTCGCCGACCCGCGCCGAGTACGCGGTTTCCGAACTCAGGACCCACGAGGACGAGCGAGAAGCGTCGCGCATTGAGGCGACAAAGCGCCGCGGGCGGCTTGCTCTGGGAGAACGAGCTACCTATAGTTTCGCTAGGAGGACGCATCATGAAACACGCCATACCGGAAACGCCCGCCGACTACGACCACACCCGGATCGTCGAACGGCCCGACGGTTGCTACTGGATCGATGCGGAGAGCGGCGACGAATACGGTCCCTTCCCCAGTATTCTCGAAGCGGTGCAGGACATGGAATACAACGCGGACAGCGATTACGAACCGGGCGAAACCATCGAAGAGGCCGAGGACGAACTCGGCATTTCGGACTGGATCGACCCCGACACCGGGGCGCCGGGCGACGAATCGCACCGACCGGTCGAATAAACCTAGCTTAGCCTCCGTTCTTGCGCGCCGCCGCGCGGGCCGCGCATTCGAAGGCATTGTCCCGATAGGGATGACCCCCGCGGGCCCAGGCCAGCAGGCTCGCCGCGGGATACAGAAAAAGCAGCAACACGCCCCACCGCTCGAATTGCCTGACGTGTTCGCGCTCGTGCGACCGCGTTGCTGTGAGCCCTTCCACAGACACTCCCAACACGACATGCCCGAGCGTGATGGCCGCGACTGGCCCGCTGAGCGGGAAACCGCGTCGCAAGAGGCAGGATGGCCACCCTCCTGCCGCTTCGAGCACGCCTTCGACCACACGCATCTCGCCGCCACTCGCGCGCGCGAGCAGCGCCACCGCAACGCCGACGAGCGTGACGGGCAGCGGCCATAGGTAGCACAGAAGACGAAGCATTCAGCGGCTCCGAGGGATCCTCGCCACCGCGCGTCGCGCGCCGACCTTCAGATGTCAGTGCTGCCGGCGAACCAGCGCTCGGCCGGCAACCCCTGATCGAGGAAGCAGGTGCGCGCCGCGTCGAGCTCTTCGCCGTTCCCGGCTGCGTAGACATCGAAACGCTGCAGGCCGGGATAGCCGCGCGCGATATCGGTGACCACCGCGGCGACGTCGTTGGAAGGCGCATGAGGGACGTACGTGAAATTGTCGATCGCGTCCGTCCAGGCACGGCACAGATTGTCCTGGTAGTGACCCGCGCCATCGGCGAGCCAATGCAGGTCCATCGACTCGACCAGTTCCAGCGACATCGCGTGCTGGATGAGGCTCTTGATCGGCGCGAAACCGGCACCGAAAGCGAGGAAAATCGTCGGTCGGCGCGACTCCTCGTCCAGCACGAATTCGCCGAACGGCCCTTCGATCTCTACCGGCACGTTGGGCTTGAGTTCGTCGAACACTACGTCGGCAAAAGCGTCGCCGGAATGGCGCGGGACGTGGACCTCGATATGGCGGTCTTCGCAGGGGCAACTCGCGATCGCGTAGCGTCCGCTTGCCGCCCCCACGGTCAAACGGATGGTTTGTCCGCCCAGATAGCGCAGACGCTGGCTGCGCGGCGCCAGAACGTGCAGGGCTGCAATCTCGGGATTGAAAACCTCGACCGCCTTCACCTTCGCCGTGAGCTGCTGGATCGGGATGTCTCGCGCCCCGGCCACGCCCGCCTCGATCACCACGTCGTTGACCGGCGCATACGCGCACATGAGGACGACGCCGGCGTCCTTTTCGCCCTGTTTGAGGACGTAGTCGTGGGCGTGGACCTTCTTCACCTCACCCGAAATCACGCGCGCCTTGCACTCGCCGCAATTGCCGTTGCTGCAGCCGTAGCTCAGCGAAATACCGTTGCGCAGCGCGCCGTCCAGCAGGGTGTCGTTGCCTTCGACCAGGAATTCATGGCCGCTGGGCTGGATCGTGACGTGGGCCGACATGATTCTGAGTATCCTTTCCCGCGCGATCGCGGCTTGTGCAATTGTCGCATCCGGCGGCACCTCGGCGAGGTTACGCAACAGGAAGGCGCGCACCGCGTGCAAGGCGTGGTGCGTCTCGGCGCTCGCGCCTTCGTCGATGTCGTCGATCTTCTGGTCGACCCAGACGAGCACGTTGGCGTAGTGCAGAAGGAGCGCCTTTGCCGCAGCGTAATCGTCGCCGAGTTCGGCGAGCCTGGCCGCGAGCACGCTCTTGTCGGGCAGCACGCGCTCGAGGACGCGCTTGCCGAAGGCCTTGTCCTTGATTTCCGCGACGCGACGAAGTTCCGCGTCGTCGTCCCATTTCACGCCGGGAAACGCACGCAACACCTCGTCCAGTTCGACCATGCCGTCGAAGGTTGCGAGCGAGCCCTTGCGGATCATTTCCTGCATGGCGTGACGCGACTGTCCGACGAGCCTGGCCACGCGCGAAACGGGGAGTAAGTGGCTCATACCGCGATGGTACCCGGTGCGCAGGCAAGACAAAAACGGCACTTCACCAGATTCTGAATCCCTGATTGAATCCTGGTTCAGTCGCGACGCGATCCACGAATACAATCCGCGTATGCCATCGATCACCACGCGCCCCTGTCCGACGGAAGTCTGCGCCGCACTCGAGCAGGCGGGGCTCGCCCCGGCCTGGGCCCGGCTCTATGCCGCCCGCGGCGTCAGCCACCCCGATCAGATCGCGCACCGTCTGCCTCAATTGCTGCCGCCGACGGCGATGCTGAATAGCGACCGCGCCGCGCGACTGCTCGCCGACGCGATCGAGGCGCACAAGAAGCTCCTCATCGTCGGCGACTACGATGCCGACGGCGCGACCGCCTGCGCGCTCGGCGTACGCGGCTTGCGCATGCTCGGCGCCCGCGTCGACTATCTCGTGCCCAACCGGCTCGAGCACGGCTACGGCCTGACGCCCGACATCGTGAGAATCGCCGCCGCGCGGCAACCCGATCTGCTGATCACCGTCGACAACGGCATTGCGGCGGTCGAGGGCGTCGCCGCGGCGAACGCGCTGGGTATTCCGGTCCTCGTGACCGACCACCACCTTCCCGGGGACGCGCTGCCCGACGCCGCCTGCATCGTCAATCCGAATCAGCCGCACTGCGCCTTCCCGTCGAAAAATCTCGCCGGTGTCGGCGTCATGTTCTACGTCCTGCTGGCGCTGCGCGCCGAACTGCGGCGGCGCGGCGCCTACGAACAGGTCGCCGAGCCCGATCTGCGCGTGCTGCTCGACCTTGTCGCGCTTGGCACGGTCGCCGACGTCGTCAGGCTCGACGCCAACAATCGCACGCTGGTCGCGCAGGGGCTCGCCCGCATGCGCGCGGGCCTCGCCTGCCCGGGCATCGCTGCACTGTTCCAGGCGGCGGGCCGCGAACCCGCACGTGCGACGGTATTCGACCTCGGCTTCATGCTCGGCCCCAGACTGAACGCCGCCGGGCGCATCGACGACATGGCGCTCGGCATCGAATGCCTGTTGGCCGACAGCCCATCGGCCGCGCAGCAGCTCGCGCAGCGCCTCGACGCGTTGAACCGGGCCCGGCGCGACGTCGAAGCAGACATGCTCGACGAAGCGCTCGCAATACTCGCGCGCTTCAGCCCGAGCGACAGCTACAGCCTCACCGCCTACCAGCCCGACTGGCACATCGGCGTCATCGGCATCCTGGCGTCGCGCCTCAAGGACAAGTTCCATCGGCCGACCGTCGTCCTGGCGGCGAGCGAGAGCGGCGAACTCAAGGGGTCGGGACGTTCGATTCCCGGCCTGCACCTGCGCGATGCACTCGATCTGGTCGACAAGCGCCATCCCGGGCTCATCCTGAAATTCGGCGGACACGCAATGGCCGCCGGCCTCAGCATCGCCGCCGGTCGCCAAGAGGAATTCGCGCACGCATTCGAAGCGGTCGTGCGCGGCCTCATCGACCCCGCCGACCTCGAGGGAGTGATAGAAACCGACGGCGAACTCGAACTCGCGGAACATCGCTACGAACTCGCGCTCGAACTCGAGCATGCCGTATGGGGCCAGGGCTTCCCGGCACCGCTGTTCACCGGCGTCTTCGACGTGGCCGCGCAGCGCGTCGTCGGCGACAAGCATCTGAAGCTGACGCTTGCGCGCGACGGCAATGCGTTCGAGGCCATGCGTTTTTTTCAGTCCGACCCGCTGCCGGAGCGCATACACGCCGTCTACGCACTGATGCCCAACGAGTTCAACGGGCGGCGCACGCTTCAGCTCAAACTCCAGCACTGGGAACCTGCAGCCCCGTGAGTGCCCTCAAACCCTGTGCCGACGATCGAGCCAGGATCGCCGCGCGACGCTGCGTCGACGGCGTCGCGGCATCCCGCGCCCCCCTTCGCCGACGCCTCAGCTCGCCCTGAACACAAGCTCACGCCGCACTTTCCCCGCATGCCGTCGATCACTTCGCTCCTGATCCTGCTGAACATCTCGGTCTACGCACTCGCGCTCCTCACCGGGCCCGACATCATCCGCGTGTTCGCACTCTGGCCGCCGGGCTCGGGCGGCGGTTTTTATCTCTGGCAACTGGTCACCTACAGTTTTCTGCACGGCTCATTGCTGCACCTGGGTTTCAACATGCTCGCCATCTGGATGTTCGGCGCTGCGCTCGAAAAGCGCTGGAACGACCTGCGGTATCTGCTGACCTACCTGCTCAGCGTGATCGTTGCCGCGATGACGCAGATCGCGGTGAGCGGCTATTTTCTGCACGCGACCGGGCCGGTGATCGGCGCGTCGGGTGGCGTGTTCGGCCTGTTGCTCGCTTACGCGCTGTATTTTCCCAATCGGGTGATCAGCGTCGTCTTCCTGCCCTTCATCCAGATTCCGGCGCGCCGCTTCGTTCTGGGCTACGGGCTGGTCGAGCTTTTTCTGGGCGTGACGAACACGGGCCAGGGCGTCGCCCACTTCGCCCACCTCGGCGGTCTCTTCGGCGGCTGGCTGGGGGTGCAGTATTTCCGCGGGCGCGGCGTATTCGGCCAACGCTGAGGGCGGCACGAGGCCGCCCTCTTGTCGGCGGAATGACAGGGCTTACGCGACCTTGGGCAGGCGCTCGAGCGCGGCCTGGATCGCCGCTTCGGGATACGCGAAATCCTCGAGCTTGCCCGCGAAATAGCTGTCGTAGGCGGCCATGTCGAAATGGCCGTGGCCCGAGAGGTTGAAAAACAGCGTCTTCGCTTCGCCGCTTTCCTTACAACGCAGGGCTTCGTCGATGCATGCCGCGATCGCGTGATTGGATTCGGGCGCTGGGACGATGCCTTCGGCGCGTGCAAAGCGTACGCCGGCCTCGAAGGTCGCAAGCTGCTGTACGGCGACCGCCTCGAGCAGCTTTTCGTGGTAAAGCTGCGAAACGAGCGCGGAGTCGCCGTGATAGCGCAGGCCACCCGCGTGGATACCCGGGGGCATGAAGTCGTGGCCGAGGGTGTACATCAGCATCATCGGCGTCAGCTTCGCCGTGTCGCCGAAGTCGTAGGCATAGTGGCCGCGCGTGAGCGTCGGGCAGGACGCCGGTTCGACCGCGACCAGGCGCACGTTTTTGCCCGCGGCCTTGTCGGCGAGAAAAGGAAAGGCGACGCCGCCGAAGTTGGACCCGCCGCCGCAGGGCGCGAAGATCATGTCGGGATAATCACCCGCCTTCTCGAATTGCTTCTTCGCCTCGAGCCCGATCACGGTCTGGTGCAGCAAGACGTGATTGAGGACCGACCCGAGCGCATAGCTCGTGTCGGCGCGCGACGCTGCGTCCTCGACCGCCTCGGAGATGGCGAGGCCGAGCGAGCCGGGGTTGTCGGCGCTTTCGGCCAGCGCCGCGCGCCCCGATGCGGTTTCCGTGCTCGGGCTCGCAAACACTTCGGCGCCCCAGGTCTGCATCATCGAGCGCCGGTAGGGTTTCTGGTTGTAACTGACCTTCACCATGTAGACGCGCACCTCGAGCCCGAACATCTGGCCCGCGAGCGCCATCGAACAACCCCATTGGCCGGCGCCGGTCTCGGTCGCGATGCGCTTGATCCCAGCCTCAGCGTTGTAATAGGCCTGCGCGACCGAGGTGTTGACCTTGTGCGAGCCGGCCGGCGAAACGCCTTCGTACTTGTAGTAGATCTTCGCCGGCGTGCCGAGCGCGGCTTCGAGCCGGTGCGCGCGGAACAAAGGTGACGGGCGCCACAGTCGATAGATCTCGCGCACCTTCTCGGGGATCGCGATCCAGCGTTCCGCCGACATCTCCTGCTCGATCAGCGATTGCGGGAAAATCGCGCTCAGGGCGTCGGGGCCCACCGGTTTTCCGTCGGGCCCCAGCGGGGGCGCCGGCGGCTTGGGCATGTCGGCGACGACGTTGTACCAGTGGCTCGGAATCTCGGACTCGTCGAGTAGAAATTTGGTCTGCGGCATGAGGTATCTCCGTGATTGTCTGCGCCGGGATCGCCCCCGGTCAGCAGATCATAGCGCGCCTGATCTCGCCTGGCCCGCATCGGCGCGCCGGGGCGGGCGTCTTCAGGCGTAGCCCTCGGGGTTGCCTTGCTGCCAGCGCCAAGCGTCCTCGCACATGCGCGGCAAATCGTATTCTGCCCGCCAGCCGAGGTCGCGCGCCGCGCACGACGGGTCGGCCCAGCACTGCGCGACATCGCCTGCGCGACGCTCGACGATGCGATAGGGGATCGCACGGCCGCTGGCCGCCTCGAATGCGCGCACCATGTCGAGCACGCTCACGCCGCGCCCGGTCCCGAGATTCCAGGTCTGCACGCCCGCCGTTTTTTGCAGTCTGCCCAAGGCCGCGACGTGGCCGCGGGCGAGATCGACGACGTGGATGTAGTCGCGCACGCCTGTGCCATCCGGCGTCGGGTAGTCGCCGCCGAATACGTTGAGATGCGGACGCCGCCCGACCGCGACCTGAGCGATGTAGGGCATGAGATTGTTGGGAATACCGCGCGGGTCCTCGCCGATCAGGCCCGACGCATGGGCGCCGACCGGATTGAAATAGCGCAGCAGCGCGATGTGCCAACCGCCGTCCGACCGCGCGATGTCGCGCAGCATCTCCTCGATGAAGAGCTTCGAGCGGCCGTAGGGATTGGTCGCCGACAGCGGAAAATCTTCGGTGATCGGCACCCGGACCGGGTCGCCGTAGACCGTCGCCGACGACGAGAACACGATTGTCTTCAGCCCGACCTCGGCCATCGTCTCGAACAGGGCGATGCTGCCGCCGATATTGTTGTCGTAGTAGCGCAAGGGATGCTCGACCGACTCGCCCACCGCCTTGAGCCCCGCGAAATGCACGACCGCATCGACCGCGTGTTCCGCGAAGAGCTTGCGAAGCGCGTGCCGATCGCGAATGTCGCCGCGCACGAAACTCACGGGCTTGCCCGCGATCCGGGCCACACGCTCGAGCGATTTTTCACTGCTGTTGGAAAGATTGTCGAACACGACGACGTCGTGTCCGGCCGCGAGGCACTCCACGGCTGTATGCGATCCGATGTAACCGGCACCGCCTGTCAAAAGAACTCTCAACTGCCTCTCCTTCTCCTGTTGCCGCCATGCGGATGTCAGTAGGCTGGGCGCCGCGCACAAACCGTCAGCCTGCGGCACGTGTCCATGGCCGGCTGTGCGGGCGCGCGAATCAGGTGCTTTCGCTAGATTTCGCGCTCAGGAAGTCCTCGTATGCACGCCGCAGTCCCGTCCCCATTTCGGTGCGCGCCTGCCAACCCATCGCGTTCAGCCGGCTCACGTCCAAGAGCTTTCGGGGCGTGCCGTCCGGCTTGCTCGCGTCGAACACGATGTCGCCGGGGTAGCCGACGACGGATTTCACCGTCTCGGCGAGTTCGCGAATCGTGAGGTCGTGGCCGACGCCGATGTTCACGAGCGGCGCCAGGCCGTCGTTGCGGTCCTGTCCGAGCAAGGGCAGGAATTCGGCGTCCGGCAGCGCCATCAAATGGGTGCAGGCGTCGGCCATGTCCTCGCTGTAGAGAAATTCGCGTCGGGGCGTGCCGCTGCCCCAAACGCTCACGCTCGGCGCGCCCGCCTGCTTGGCCTCGTGGAAGCGACGGATCAGCGCCGGGATCACGTGCGAGTTCTCGGGATGGTAGTTGTCGCCGGGCCCGTACAAATTGGTCGGCATGACGGCGAGGTACTGGGTCTTGTACTGGCGGTTGTAGGCCCAGCACATCTCGATGCCCGCGATCTTCGCCAGCGCATAGGGCCGGTTCGTCGGCTCCAGTTCCCCGTCGAGCAGGTGCGCCTCCTTCATCGGCTGGGGCGCGAACTTCGGATAAATGCAGCTCGAGCCGAGAAACAGCAGGCGTTTGACGTCGCTCTTCCAAGCCGCATGGATGACGTTGGTCTGGATCGCGAGGTTGTCGCGAATGAAGTCGGCGGGATAAGTGTCGTTGGCGTGGATGCCGCCGACCTTCGCCGCAGCGAGAAACACGTAGTCGGGCCTCTCGCTGGCAAAAAAAGCTTCGACCGCCGCCTGCTTGGTCAGGTCGAGTTCCGCGTGGGTGCGGGTGACGAAGTTGCCGTAGCCCTTGCGTTCGAGATCGCGCATCAGCGCGGAGCCGACGAGGCCGCGGTGCCCCGCCACATAAATGCGCGCGTTCTTGTCCATCGTTTATTCGTGGTAATCCATGGCTTTGTAGCCGTGCTTTTTCACCAGCTCGTCGCGCTCGGCCGCCTTGAGGTCTTCGCGCACCATTTCGGTGACGAGTTCGTCGAAGCTGATCTTCGGCGTCCAGCCGAGCTTGTCCTTGGCCTTGGCGGGATCACCAAGCAGGGTTTCGACTTCGGTCGGTCGGAAGTAGCGCGGGTCGACGGCGACGACGCAGCGGCCTTTGTCGTCGTAGCCCTTCTCGGCGACGCCCTCTCCTTCCCAGCGGATGCTCATGCCGAGTTCCTTCGCGGCGGCGTCGACGAAGTCGCGCACGCTGTACTGCACGCCGGTGGCGATGACGAAGTCCTCGGGCTTCTCCTGCTGCAGCATCAGCCACTGCATCTCGACGTAGTCCTTGGCGTGGCCCCAGTCGCGTTTGGCGTCCATGTTGCCGAGGAAGAGACAGTCCTGCAGGCCCAGTTTGATTCGGGCCAGCGCGCGCGTGATCTTGCGGGTAACAAAGGTCTCCCCACGGATCGGCGACTCGTGGTTGAAGAGGATGCCGTTGCAGGCATACATGCCGTAAGCCTCGCGGTAGTTGACCGTGATCCAGTAGGCGTAGAGCTTGGCGACCGCGTAGGGGCTGCGCGGATAGAAGGGGGTGGTCTCCTTCTGCGGGGTTTCCTGCACCAGGCCGTAGAGTTCGCTGGTGCTGGCCTGGTAGAAGCGCGTCTTTTTCTCGAGGCCGAGGATGCGGATGGCCTCGAGGATGCGCAGCGCGCCGAGCGCGTCAGAGTTGGCGGTGTACTCGGGCTCCTCGAACGAAACGGCGACGTGCGACTGCGCGGCGAGGTTGTAGATCTCGTCGGGCCGCACCTGCTGGATGATGCGGATCAGGCTCGACGAGTCGGTAAGGTCGCCGTGATGCAGGATGAAGCGGCGGTCCTTCTCGTGCGGGTCCTGGTAGAGATGGTCGATGCGGTCGGTGTTGAAAAGCGAGGTGCGGCGCTTGATGCCGTGGACCTCGTAGCCCTTGCCGAGCAGGAATTCGGCGAGATAGGCGCCGTCCTGGCCGGTCACGCCGGTGATGAGGGCTTTCTTGATCATGTTCCTGGGCTCACGACAATCACGAAGTCCGCAATTGTCCTATTTTTTTCGGACGACCGTCATTCTTTCGCCGCGGCGCCGAGGCGCGTCAGGCGGCGGATTTGCCGAGACACAGCGCGAGCGCGACGCGCCAGTCGGGCAGGCGCAAGCCGAAAACGCGCGCGAGCTTGTCGCTGTCGAGCCGGGAATTGAGCGGCCGCCGTGCTGGCGTCGGGTAGTCGCTACTCGGGATCGGCAGCAGCCGCGCATGCGCCGCGGGCCCCTCGCCCTCGAGGCGCTGGATCGCTTCGGCAAAACCGTGCCACGACGTCTCGCCGCCGTTGGCAGCGTGGTAGACGCCCCAGGGCGCCGGATCGGTCAATCGGGTTTGGGGCGCGCACAGCTGGCTCAGAATCTGCGCCGTCGCCTCGGCGAGATCGCGACACCAGGTCGGGGCGCCCATCTGATCGGCGACGATCTTGAGTTCCGGCCGTTCGCGCATGAGGCGCGTCATCGTCAGCAGGAAGTTGCTGCCTCGCGCGCCGTACACCCACGATGTGCGGAAGATCAGGTGGCGACAGCCACTCTCCTGGATCGCACGCTCACCCTCGAGCTTCGTCGCGCCATACACGTTGAGCGGGTCGCAAGGGTCGTCTTCGCGCCACGGCCGGCTGCCGCTGCCGTTGAACACGTAGTCTGTCGAGTAATGGACGAGCAGGGCATCGAGCCGGTGCGCTTCCTCGGCGAGCAGAGCGGGCGCCACGACGTTCACGGCACGCGCCAGTTCGGGTTCGCTTTCCGCCTTGTCGACCGCGGTATAGGCAGCCGGATTGACGATGATCCGCGGGGCGAGCGCACGCACCGTCTCGCGCACCTGCCGCGGATCTGCGAGGTTCAGCGCGCTCGAATCGAGGGCGACGACCTCGCCGAGGGAGCCCAGCGTGCGCTGCAACTCCCAGCCGACCTGGCCGTTCGGCCCGGTGAGCAGAATGCGCGGCCTCACGCGTAGACCTCGGCGTCCTTGAGAAAGGGCAAGACCTGGTCCTTGGCCGAGAGGGTCGGCGAGCCGCTCCATGGCCACTCGATGCCGATTTCGGGATCGTTCCAGCACACGCCCCGGTCCCACTCAGGCGCGTAATACGCGGTCGTCTTGTAAAGAAAGTCTGCGCTCTCGGACAACACCAGAAAGCCATGGGCGAAGCCGGGCGGAATCCACAGCATTCTCTGATTTTCGGCCGACAGCTCGTAACCCACCCAGCGGCCGAAATTCGGCGACGCGCGCCTCAGATCGACCGCGACGTCGAAAACCGAGCCGTTCACGACACGCACGAGCTTGCCCTGCGGATCCTTGATCTGGTAATGCAGGCCGCGCAGCACGCCGCGCGCCGACCGCGAATGGTTGTCCTGCACGAAGTCGACGTCCAGGCCCAGCGCGGAAAACGTCTTGCGATTCCAGCTCTCGAGAAAGAAGCCACGGGCGTCGCCGAAGACCTTGGGCTCGAGCAAGAGGACTTCCGGAAGCGAGGTCTTGACGACGTTCATGCCGCTCTCCCGAGGACGGATGAAACGGAGTGGGGGCACACGCTAGAAGACATGCTCGTCCAGAATTTCCAGCAGGTACCTTCCGTAGCCGTTCTTCTTCATCGGCGCGGCCAGCTTCGCGAGTTGTTCGGCGTCGATGTAGCGCTTGCGGTACGCAATCTCTTCCGGGCAGGCGATCTTGAGCCCCTGGCGCTTCTCGATCGTCTCGATGAAGAGCGAGGCCTCGAGCATCGATTCGTGGGTGCCCGTGTCGAGCCAGGCGTGGCCGCGGCCCATGATCGAGACCTTGAGCTCGCCCGCTTCGAGGTAGTGGCGGTTGACGTCAGTGATTTCCAGTTCGCCGCGCGCCGAGGGCTTGAGATTGCGCGCGATGTCGACGACCTGGCTGTCGTAGAAATAGAGGCCGGTGACGGCGTAATGCGACTTCGGCTGCGCGGGCTTTTCTTCCAGGCTGATCGCGTTTCCTGCGTCGTCGAATTCAACCACGCCGTAACGTTCCGGATCGTGCACGCGATACGCGAAGACCGTTGCGCCGGTGTCCCTGACGCTGGCCGACCCGAGATCGTCGGTCATCTCGTGGCCGTAGAAGATATTGTCGCCGAGCACGAGGGCACTCGGCCCGTTGCCGACGAAGTCCGCGCCGATCACGAAGGCCTGCGCGAGCCCCTCGGGCTTGGCCTGGACCGCATACTGCAGATTGATGCCCCACTGACTGCCGTCGCCGAGCAACTGCTCGAAGCGTGGCGTGTCCTGCGGGGTCGAGATGACGAGAATGTCCTGAATCCCCGCCAGCATCAGCGTCGTGAGCGGGTAATAGATCATCGGCTTGTCGTAAATCGGCAGCAGCTGCTTCGAGACTGCCAGGGTCGCCGGATAGAGGCGGGTACCGGAACCGCCGGCGAGGATGATGCCCTTGCGCTTCATGCCTGAACTCTTTCTGAATAATTCGTTTCGACCCAATTGCGATACGCGCCGCTCGCGACGTGTTCGACCCAGGCCATGTTGTCGAGGTACCAGCGCACCGTCTTGCGGATCCCGGTTTCGAAGGTCTCGGCCGGCCGCCAGCCGAGTTCGCGGTCGATCTTGCTCGCGTCGATCGCGTAGCGCCGGTCGTGTCCCGGGCGATCGGTCACATAGGTGATCAAGCGCGCGTACGGGCCCGCCGGATCGGGCCGCATCTCGTCGAGCAGCGCGCACACCGTCTTGACGATCTCGATGTTCGGCATCTCGTTCCAGCCGCCGATATTGTACGTTTCGCCCGGTCGGCCCTTTTCGAGCGCCGCGCGGATCGCCGTGCAATGGTCCCCGACATACAGCCAGTCGCGCACGTTCATGCCGTCGCCGTAGATCGGCAGGGGCTTGCCCTGCACGGCATTGAGCACGATCAGCGGAATGAGTTTTTCGGGGAATTGGTAGGGACCGTAGTTGTTGGAGCAGTTGGTCGTCAGCACCGGCAGCCCGTAGGTGTGGTGATAGGCGCGCACGAGATGATCGGACGACGCCTTGCTCGCCGAGTAAGGGCTGTTGGGCGCGAACGGCGTCTGCTCGGTGAAGGGCGCGTCTGTCGGGCCGAGCGAGCCGTAGACTTCGTCGGTCGACACGTGCAGAAAGCGGAACGCCGCCTTCTCCTCCTCGGGAAGACTCACCCAGTAGGCCCGCGCCTCGTCGAGCAGATGGAAGGTGCCGACGACGTTGGTCTGGATGAAATCTTCCGGGCCGTGGATCGAACGGTCGACGTGCGACTCGGCGGCGAAGTTGACGATCGCGCGCGGGCGGTGTTCGCTGAGCAATTTGCCGACCAGTCCACGGTCGCCGATGTCGCCCTGCACGAAGATGTGGCGCGGGTCGCCCTGCAGCGCCGCGAGGTTTTCCGGATTGCCCGCATAGGTGAGCTTGTCCAGATCGAGCACCGGCTCGTCGTTTGCGCGAAGCCAGTCGAGAACAAAATTTGCGCCGATGAAACCGGCGCCCCCCGTAACCAATATCACGATGATCTTCCTTGAAAAAATAACGGCTGGATCGTGAGCGCTACGCCCAGTCCAGCAACAGCTTCTCGTAATCACCCAGGATTTTCTCCCAAGTGAACGCCGCGGCATGGCGTGCCCGGCTCGCGCTCTGTAACTGCGTCACCTTTTCGGCATCACCGAGCAAATGCTCGATTTGCTGCGCACATTCCTTCTCGCCGTGAAAATAGACGCCGGCCTCCCCCGCCACCCAGCGGTTGAACGGGTTGTCGTGCGCCAGCACCGCGTTGCCGGCGCCCAAGGCCTCGACCAGTGAGGGATTGGTCCCGCCGACCTGATGCCCGTGCACGTAGAATCGGGCATGAAAGCGCAGCGCCTGCACGACCGCCTTGTCGTAGATCGCACCGGGAAACACGACTTCGTCCGAGGCCGCCTCCCTTACCGCACGCTGATAGGCATGGCCGGGATCGTATTTTCCCAGCACCACCAGCTTGTAGCCGCGCGGCTTGCTCGACCAGGCCCGCACCACTTCGAGAATCGAATTCTCCGGCTCGGCCCGGGCGATCAGGATCGCGTAGCCGCCGGGCTCCAGTCCGTAAGCCGCGAGTGATCCCGCGTCGGCAGCATCCACCCGGTCCGAGCCATAGGGAATCATCGTGATCTTGCCCCGTGACACCCGCGTGGCGAGATGCGTTTTGATTTCGGGATGATCCGCCACCAGATGATTGCCCAGCCAGCAGCCCGCCCAGTCGTTCAGCCAGAACCACGTGCGCGCCAGTGCGCCCCACTTCTGCCGCCGCCACTCCACGCCATCCATGTTGATGACGTTCTTCAGCCCCTTGAGGCGATACAGGGTACAAAACACCGCCGTGTTGTAACCGAGGGTGAGCACGAGCCCCTTTTCCCCCGCGGCATGCAGCGTGGATTTCCAGTCGAACACGATCGTCCCCGCCGCGCCGCCGGTCGCCACCGGCATGCGCACGCGGCGCACACCGCGCCAGTCGTCCTCGAACACCGCCCCGGCGCCGTCCTCCTGGCAATACACCGTCACCTGCCAGCCGCGTTCCACCAGATAGGGCGCGAGATGCTCGGCAAAGGTCTCGAAGCCGCCATGCGCGGCAGGTACCCCGCGTGTACCGAGGATGCGAATTGACTTGTTCACGACTGCTCAAGCCACGCAGGTAGGTTTGCATAATTCCGGGATTCGAGAATTTCCCTCGTTCTGGCGTTATGCGGCCTGTATAAATCCGACAACTGTTCGATTAAGTCGTGGGAAACGGAGTTCACATGGTCCCGGCCGTTTACCCGGAAGTAGATATCTCGTAGTTTGCTCTTCAGTTTTGGATGGGCACGCCAGAACCTTTCCAATTCTCTATTGACGAAAAGTGCACCTTCTTGAAGACGCCTGTTCTTGTAACCAATGGTTTTGTTTTCGACCTCAAAGACAAAGTCTTGATAGATATCCGGCGAGATCTCCAGCCATTCACACAATTCAATCATTAATGATCGAACGTCGCGCTTGATTTGATCGAAAAACAGAACCTTCACCTTACTTCCAAAAACATCAAACCATTCCTGAAGATATAAATCGTATTTTCCGCCCTCAATTCCCCACCACATGTCATTCGGTTGCGATTTTTTTTCTTCCCAACCCATCTCTGCGCAGCGGCCAATATATTCGCCCAAAGGGAGATCGAAAGGGATTTCAAGCATGCTTTTCTTAAACTTAAAGAACGAGATCAAGCGATCGACGGGATCTCGGAGAAACAAGAGCACTTTAATATCCTCTCCGAGCGCATCCTTCAGACCGCGTGCGAGGCGTGCACCTCCCTCGAAATATCCTGGAGTGGCCTCAAGGATATATTTCTGATTCTCACACTGCCGGAAGTAATTTAGATAGTCAGAGAAAGGCTGTAGGTCGTACCCATAACGAAGTCCGTGAAAGAAACAAGTCTCTTTCACGCTGGAAACACATATATCCGGATGTACTGACAAGTACGAGAACACTGACGTCGTGCCACCTTTAACGACTCCAGCAATAATTAAATTCGGCTTCCGAAACGCCATCTTGTCCCCAAAAAAAGAGTCTTTAGTTGTGCTTTCGCGGCGCGATTTTCAACGCACAAAACATCCCGTGCAAACGCTTCACAAAATCAGGACAGGCCGTGGGCCCCGGGGGGAAGATGTGCGCGGCTTAATGTCTTGCGATTCAGTCGCCGACGGACACGTATTGCAATCATTTCTGGTCCTCTTCGTAGGAGTGCGAGGAAGAGTTTTGGATCCGCGAAGAATTTTGCGAAGAGGCTCGCAAAATGACCCTGCTTTCCCAGCCGAATAACGTCTTCAAGCATCGCCAACCGTCTGACGTGATTCAGGCGAGCTCCCAACGCTGCCACCACTCTTGGACGACGGCTAATGTCCGGATCACTCATGAGTTTCTTTGTCGTGTCCTCGACCTGACGAAGCAGGCGGCCGCGCTGAGTCGTCAACGACCCCGTGTTACCTCGTCTTAAGTGGTACATGGGCTCCGGCGCGATCGTGACGCGCGCACCAGCCAGCATAGCCTTTAATAGCAACAGGAAATCCTCACCGTAATTCAGACCCTCTTCATACGCCAGCGAATGTTCGACGAGAAAAGCTCGGCGCATCAGCGGCTTCAGCGATCCTAGGTCATATTTGATCACATCCAAAGGCGTGACCGATTGTGCTGCCCGCCATGGCACGCCGTTATTGAGAAAGGGAGTCGATACTGCTCGCAGCGTACTGTCTTCCACCATGAACATATCGTCCGCCACAAGATCTGCCTGACGAGCATCGGCCAGTTGCAGCAAGGTTAAAAGCCGACCGGGAGCGAACCAATCATCGCCGTCCAATTGGGCCACCCATTCACCCCGTGCGGCACTGATAGCCCGGTTTCTCGAAAAGCTGGGCCCCCGATTCACTTCGTTCACGAACAACCTTACCCGCCCCGCCTGTTCGTAGCGGCGTGCTACCACGAGGGTTCCATCGGTCGACGCGTCATCTACCACCACCACTTCTACATTCACGCCGTCCTGCCCCAACGCAGATTCGATGGCTTCCGCCAGATACGGCGCACAGTTGTATGTGGCGATGATTACACTCACCTGTGGAACTTGACTCGGACTCAGGGTGTTTAGTGAAATGTTCGGTACTCTCATCGGTTCGCTACTTTTCCGTAAACCGCCATAACCTTTTCGTAATGGCGCTCCGGAGAAAACTGACTTAGAACTTTGGCTCGACCATGGCGCCCCATCTCCAGCGCGCGGTCCGGGTGGGTTGTCATCCACAATAAGCGTTCCCTCAATTCCTCGATACCCCCTGGTCGAACAAGAAAGCCATCCACGCCATCCGCGACCACTTCTGTCATGCCGCCGATCCGACTGGCCACCACCGGCCTGCCGTGCGCGAACGACTCGACGAGCGTCAGGCCGAAGGTTTCGTAACAGACCGAAGGCGCGATCGTACAGATACTTCCGCGGATCAAGTCGCGCAGCTCCTGCCCCTGCTTGAACCCGAGCAGCTTCACGTGATCCAGACCGCGTCGCGTAATCTCGCTCTGCAGAAGCGTCTTCTCGTTCCCGTCGCCCACAATCAGCAGGGGGGTGTCCCTCAGAGGCGCCACGGCTTCAAGCAGTGTGTAGATGCCCTTGATGCGCTCCAGCCGGCCGAAATAGAGAAGATACGTGCCCAGCTCGCGCGCCGGTTCGATGCCGGCGCAATCCATGAAATTATGTACGGTCGTGACCTTGTTCCCCGGCACGCCCATCGAAACCACCTTGTCGCGCAGAAAATCGCTTACCGCGATGAAGTGGCTGACCTTATCCACCGCGCCTAGCCATCTCGAGACGTATGCTTCCGTCGCGCTCAGGGCCGAACGCACGAAAGAACCACGATTGCAGCGGCGTGCCGCCGCTCGCCAAAAATGGCGCCCTTCGCATGCCTCGCAGATTTCCCCATGCGCGAACAAACTGTAGGTCGGGCACACGATTTTGTATTCGTGAAGCGTTTGCACGACGGGAATCCCGGCATTGGCCAGCGGAGCAAGAATCGATGCCGTGAGTTGGCCGTAATAGATGTGAAGATGTGCGATGTCGGGCGTCTGCTCTCGAACCAGTTTTCGCATCGCTTCGCGCGCTGGCTGGGAATACGCATACCGGAGGACGTCAACCGGGCGCGGGCGCTGGAAGTCCACTTCTGGCGGAAAATAGGACGACCAGGGCGTTTCGATGTTGGAGGCCTGCCGCGACGCGAAAGGGATCACTTCATGGCCGTGGTCACGCAACAAACTCTCGAGTGAGAACAGATATTTGTCCGATCCCCCTCGGAGATGGTAATTCTGCCCAACATTGATCACGCGCATGTTCTAGAGACCTTCTTTGCGGGTTGCGGCACGTGAGTTCCGGTCATCTCCTGTTCACCACACAAAAAGGCGGACCGGTAGCATCCGGTTGATGGCGCCCCGCTCCTCATCGGTGAAGGGGCGGATCGACTGCGCGAGCAACGCATAAAGCACCATCCCCAGACCCGCCGCTGCCAGGACCCGGCTGATTTCGCCGTAACCGGCGAGCGACAAATCGAGCAATGAAATGAACAGGGTCGCCCCGACTGTTGCGATGAACAGCTTGCCGATCCCGCGGTAGGGATAATTCAGCCGGTAGGATTTCATCCTTATGCGATGCCCCGCGATCGCCATCGCGACGAAGTCGGCCGCGACAAGTCCGAGGACCAGGGCGACCGGGCCGTAGACCGAAACAAACAGTGCTGACAGCGCAAACACGGTCGCCCCCGCGACTGCAATCAGTAGCGAACCCTTGCCATCCTCGAGCGATATCAAGACCATCCCGTGTGCGATTCGCAAGGCCTGGCTTACCACGAACCCGAGCATCAGCGTCAGCATCAGCCCGCCCTCGCTTATTTTTCCGCTCGAAAAAAGATGGACGACGCCGTCGCCCAGCACCGTCGTGACGGCGAGCGCGGGCAATATGGCGAACATATTCAGCTTGACGATCAAGGAAAACAGGAAATCCAGACGCTTTTGCGGACGCTCGGAGTGAAATGCCGTGATGAACAATGGGCGAACCATACCCATGAGGAGATAGGTCGGCAGGTAACGCTGGAGCGTGATGGCGAGGGACGCGCAGAACCCGAACACGGCGGACGCTTCGAGGCCAAGCATTTTCGTGGTGACCAATTTCGCCATCTCGATGCCGCTGAAAAGGGCAAGTATGCGGCCGAGGTATATCGGCGCCGCGTAACGAATGTAGCGGGGATAATCCAGTTTGCCTTCCCCCGCGCGCTCCCCCTCTTCGTGCCGCGCCTGACGGACGATCTTCGACATAAGAGCGAGGGCAAGCAGCGCGCCGAGGCTCACGGTCACGGCCTCGATCGTGATCCAGGTGAACAAATCGAGTGCTTCGTCGGAAAGGAGCGGGTATGCGAGCAGGGCGAGAAGCCTGGTCCCGTAGCGAAAGAGCGTCGATATCTGGGAGTACTTCTGCTGCAAGAGAGAGTCGAATATGGTTTCGATGTAACGGCATAGCCCCTCACCGAAGACCACGATCTGGAAGACCAGAAATGTATCAGCCATGCCCTCGATGGAAAGAAGGGCGGGGAGATGCGCGCTGAAGCCGGCCATGGCGAGGCACGCCACCGCCAAAAGAACGACGCGAAGCGCGATCAGCCGTGTCAAAAACCGCGCGAGAACCGGACCCGACGACAGCGAGCGGTGCTCGGGCACATATCTTTCGGCCACCGCAATCAGGCCGAAACTCCCGACAACCACGAAGATATTCAGAAACGCCGTGAACGTGACGTAGGCCCCGTAATCCGCGAGCGGAAGTTCGCGCACGAGCATAAACAGCCAGGCGATGCCGATCACGGCGCCGAATCCCTTGCCTGTAGAGAAATGCAGGAGCGCGCGACGGAGCGCGCTTCCGCTGTATGGGCTGTCTGTCATACCTAGAGTCCGCTCACCCCGCAGGGGCGAGCGCCTGCCGCAGGTAGTTCAGCGAGACGTCCCGCTCCTGCTCAATGCAGGTCCGCACCCTTCCATAGTCGATCCGCGCATCCAGGACCGACCCGATATCGTCGACACCACCCAACTCCCTGTCGGCCAAGCCCAGCGCCGAGAGGAGCGCGGCCACCTTGATCTTTTCGGACGCATAGGAGCCGAAGTGCTTGCCATAGAGAATCGAGAATATGCTGCCATGGAAGGTATCCGTGACAACGTACTCGGCGTCGCGGATCAGCCCCAGGAAGCCGAAGGGGGTGCAAGGCACGACCTCGTCGCACCAGTCATTGTAGAAACACGGCGATATCAGTCTCAGACCGCGAGATCTTGCAAATCGTCTGGTCTTTTCTATCTTGAGGCGATCGAACTGATATGTGTAAACAAGAACATATCCATGGGAGTTGACCCCCGCCTCTTCGACTTCCTCGTCGTATTCGACTAGAAATGTAGGATCAAGAACCATAGTCACAGGTTTATTAACAATTTTCTCGACAATTTCGAACGTATTTCTGTCCCGTGCGGAGAAATGATGGATGTTACGCATGCCCTCTGCCAGCAAAGGGTTCTGTGCAACGTCCGCATAAGTGGTCTTGCTGGAACTCGGGGCGTAAGTAATGATGTTTTTTGCGTTAAGGCCGCGACCGAAATACTCGGGCATCATGGCAAATGTGGGATTTTGAATATTCCACACTTCGTCGCTACCGATTACCACTGCATCATAATGCCTTCTGGTCTTAGAATAACTCGTCCTATTGACGTTGATTGATTTCCAAGCCTGCCGAAACGCAGCATATTTCCGTAAATTAAAAACAAGCTTGCTTGGCTTTTTAGACAGTAACGTTCTTATCCTTCTCATACTAGCCTCGCGGCCGGAAAGACTGATGAATTCGACGTCGTGCCCCATTCCGATGAGAGCTTTCTGCAGTGCGTAAGCTTGTAGATAAGCACCAAAATTAAACGCGTTATGAAGCGTTAGAACTCCTACTTCCATATCCGAATACCTGTATCCATCGAGAAAAAAGAGTTATTGCCGGAGACCTCTGCGAGGCCGAATGTTCGGCAGAGTCGATGTGGCGTACTACGAGCGGACGGCCCGCTTTTCGTGGGAACCGCTGTTCGTAGCGGATACAACCATACATTCCTGCATGATTCGGTAAGCCTGCGTAAGGTCCCCCGTGTTCACTACGGGCAACTTTTCCTTCGAAGCCCCGACGAGGCACAGCAAAGGCTGGACCCCCTTGATGCCCGAGTTCATGTCCGACACGACATATGCAAAGGAATCGAACGGTTTATATTGCCGATTCTTGGCAATGAAAGGCCCGTAATCATTGAAAAATATTGTGTTCGGATGATCGACCCAGATATCGGGCAAAAAAGCCTGTGCATAACGCCCCTTATGCTCGGCAGCATAAGGTCTCGCACTCAGTCCATTCCTCTTGGCCCGGCCATAGGCGTTGAACCTGCCTACGATCTCCATGACCAGTTTTTCCTTCTCCTCCGGCGCAACTGGCCCGCCGAAGCGGGCGTCATTCATATATATACCTGGTATGTAGCTTGTCGCGATAGCGACCGTGTCCTTTGACACATAATTCTGTTTCCCGACAAATTCACGTACGCCTGGCAGCTTCTTACCCAGATTTCTTCGGAAATGTACCGGAAGCAAACTTTTGAGCGTTTTTCCCACGGCTCGCAGCCACCCGTCCATCGAAGCATTTTTTCTCTGCCAGCCGCCCTTGACTAGGAAATCGTTCAGGTTTACATGATGAGTATATGGAGACATACCGTGATCGGAGACGACCAAAATGCGGTCCGGCGCCAGTTCCTCGACAAGCTTGCGGTATAGCCGGTCGTTATGCGAGAAAAAATCGAGTATCAGCCTGTCAGTCTCGGTATCGACGCGATTCGATTTGTCGATGAGACCAAGGATGTCGGCCATGAGCAGGTAACAGATCCTCGACAATCCCATGTATCCGGCAAAACCGAAATCAATTTTATGTTCCTGGGCGAGCTGAATAAAGCTTGCCGTGCGTCTTTCCTCCATGGCTTTTATAATCTGGAAAAAACTTTCCAAATCGGTTATTCCGCTCGCACCCCTTCGAACATCTCCGATATAGCCTAGGGATTCCAGAGTTTGCATTATCCCCGGCGGGTAGCAGGCCTCCGGGGGGATGGAACTGCTGCCGCTTTTCTCGCTCCCCCCCCCCCGCCCCTGCCACGAAAAAACCCTCCACGGGCGGAGCGGGTAATGTAGTCGGTATATTCATGACGCCTACCCGAAAACCTTTATCGTTTAGATCCTGCCAGATAGGGCGGACAGTGCGGTTTGCGTCCAATGAATTCAAATTGAAATGCTGGGTAAATTCATACCTGCCGGTACAGGCGGGTCGGTTGTAGAAGGCCCCAGTATCAATCCCATGCTTGCCCGTAAATATTTCGGCCCACCCTCTGCTGAATAAATCCACCTCAGCGAAGTAATGAGTGCCGTCGGCCAACAACCGCTGCAAAAAAGGCATCGGCATGCCGTCAACGACTCGCCTATCCGCACCATCAATTCCGATGACCAACAATCTCATTTTTTCATTCACCCAGTAACCTCGGTCCATGCCACAGATACCTGATTAACCTCGCTCCCCGTGCCACATCTTTAGTAGGCACTCCGGCTTGGCGACTAGCCAGCGCGGGCGGTTTTAAGGGGATCAAGGCGTAATCACGATACTCGACACACTAAACGCTGGGAGGCTAATCTCGGCCTGACCTGCGTCGTCAAATCGGAGGCCGACGGCACGGCTCCGCATAGTCACAGCGTTTTTGCGTTCTTTCGTGTTCGCGAGCGCATCACTGTCGCCACTAACGTAGTACTGTTGCCCCTTTACCTTGCGGCCTGCCCACTCCGGGAAGAGCAAGCGCGCTTTCTGCTCTTTCTCAGCGCGATTAATCGTTAGCAAGCTGTAACGTGTGTGCGTACTGTCGCGCATGAATACGGCACGGACATCGTAGCCGCCGCGATAACCGCTTGTGTTAGGAGAAGAAACGCTCACCTTTAGAGCGTCGCCAATTAACCCCTCGCGAAGCACCCGTAATGCCCAATAAACGACGTTTGGATAAAGAGCATCGGCGGCCGCGTCAAGATAGAACAATTGCCACGGCCCTCGCGCCCCGAGCGAATGCCACATGGCGGCTCGTACATCCGGAATCACCATTTGGGAGAGAAGGAAGTCCGCAGTCGAGACTGCCCCGCCTAAATTTCCGGTTTTTATCCAAGTGGTTTCCCACTTGCCGAACTTGGGTTGGTTCGGCCACCGGCCGTGCTCCGTGACAAATATGGGAGGAGGCTTGCCAGTCGATGCAGTAGGCCGCAAATAATTAATCGCGCGCTCCATGTAGTGATTTGCAGCGGGAATACTGATCCCGTCATAGTAGGGATGGTAGGCATATCCATAGGCAAGATCTCCTAACCCAGCGCCGACGGCGCTATCGAAATCCCTAGCCTTCGGCTTTTCCCCGATAACGCGTTTTGTGCTCCACGGCGAACTCGTTGTGTGAGCGATAAGCTTGATGGCCGGATCGATATTTTTCATCGCGAGCCCGACTTCCCGCGCCCGGTTGACGTACTCGGTATGTGTCCAAGCGCCTTTGCCCCAATCGAGCTCGTTACCCAGTTCCCACCACTCGACAGGACACTTTGTTCCCGTTTGGCAGAACTGCGCGTTACCACGTGCAACCGCTCTTCCCTCACGCTGAACAGAATGTTGGAGCCATTCAACATTGCTCTCCACCGCTTGCTGGTCACTCCAAGGAGCCCCCTTTGTACCCTTGAGATTAACCGTCACCAGAGGCACCCCATTCACGGCTTTTACAAAGTCGAGGAACTCATCAAAACCGAATTCCGCTTTAGTGGATCCGAAGGTCGTATACTGCTCGGGCCTCGAGGATCCCGGGCCCGCGGCCTTTTCCCACTCGAACCAGTTTGACCACTCCCCGCCGGGGTACCGATATACGGCGCCGGAAAACGGTTTGAGCCACGCAATGACCTCCGGCCTCACTTGGTTCTCCCGCCAATATCCCCGCTGAAAGTTCATCCAAGGAATATTGAAACCGAACAGGGCAGCGGGAACGGCACTTCGGATGACACTGTTAGGGTCTACCTCGATCAGCACCTCTTGTGACCGCTGAATCTGAACAGCGCGCGGCAGCTTCCACTGCGAAGCCGTTTGCTCCGCTGCGTCGGCAGACACATGCAATCCCCCCCACAATATGAGCGCTGAGGCGCTGGTTCGGACGGAACGTGTGGCTGTCGCCGTCAAACCTGACTTTATTCCGCGACGGGTGCGTACGGTAACTGTTTGCATATGTCAGCCTCGCTTTGTGGGTTTTTTCCAGGCCATCATGCGGTTGTACGCGACGCCAAGAAAAATTCCGGGAACAAGAAAAAGCCCCGGGTCCTGGAACGAAGGAGAGGTTAAGGAGAGCAAAAACACGAAAGCCATGCCCCCAAACGCTAGCAGCCAAAAACGCCTTATTTCCGACGGATATTTCTCGAGGCTGTTGACTGCGGTAAACGCAACCAGCAATAGCGTCAGGGCTAACAGCAGGAGCGCGCCGGCCCAACCCGTCTCGGCTAGGAAGTTCGTCCAGTATGTGTCCATCAGCACGTTCTGCTTATAGAACCAGGAATACCGCGCAAAACCGCGATCCAGATACAGCGAAATGTCGAACTTCTGTGCGCCGGCCCCGGCGAAGGTTCCGAGGCCGCTTCCGAGGGGGGCATATTGATCCGCAATTTCAACGGCATGAATGTAGAGAACCTGTCTTGGCTGCTGAATTGCCGAGTGTCCAATCACGCCCCATTTTGTCGCCTCCTGAACGAGGTTATCCTTGATAAGAAGCCAGGCCCCGCCGCCCACCGCCAGAACGGTGACTAGGCCGATAACCGCGCTTCGCAAAGCAAACCGCTTGCCGTGGAGGAGGCCCACCGCTGCCGTAGCGGCAACGATCGCTGCGACCGTTTCCTGCCGCTGTGCTGATGCAAGCAGCAGAAGAAAATAACATAGCGCTATCACGAAGTAACGGCGGCCGGCCCCGGAGATAGCATTGATCACACAAAACACTGTGAGAACACCCATGTACAGTCCGAGGTACGTCGGATGGCTGAACGGTCCTACGGCTCGCGACGGAAACAATTGCAGCGGATCCGCCGATGCGGTGGCGTAGGGCATTAGCCCAAAATAGCTCGATGGGTGCCCCCACTGCCAAGCTACGAGCATCGCGGTCGGCAACCAAAGCCAGCGTACGATCCACCAGAAGATTGCCTCTGTCCGGGCACTCCAGACAATATAAAACCCCAACAGTAGAATCAGTATGAACTTCAGGTTGGTCAAAAACTGGAAGGCCGCAGCGAAAACATGGGACCTTCCAAAAAAACTGCTTAGCAGCGATAGGATGAAAAAAACGGAGAGCCCTGCGAACCACCATTTGAAGAATCGCGATTCGGAGAGCAGGCGGACGAGCGTCGGGACAAGCAGGGGCGCGGCCAGGATGAGAGAAAACTCCAGAACGAAATTGGCGGAGTAGCCCGTGACTTTTTTCAGCGAGTCGGTCGCGAAGATCAGCACGAACGCGAGCCAGAAAAAGGAGTCGCGCAGCCCCGGCCCGCTTCTCCCGCCAAGAACCGCATAGAACCCAAGCACGAAAACGCCGCCAACCAGGGCGACGGCGAAAGGCCAGAATCCGATCGCCAAAGAGGCACCCATGAGGGCCGCCAGCAGAATGAGGGCGATCGCCACAAGCATGAAAGCGAGCACACCGAGCACCGAGAAATGGGTGTGCGTCGAGTACTGCCCGATTGCGGCCGACCGACCGAACCACTGTGACTTCAAACCGAAACCTCTCTGATCCTTACGATAGCGGCGGTGCCGCTCTGGGCGAATCCGACTCACTTATCGCAAAAGCGAGAAAAATAGCCGCCCACTGCAACACTGCAGTAACTTGGCTGCCGGGGCCATTCAACTCGTTGGGTTGGAGGTTCCAACGATGCGCTTTCGCCCGGCCGGCGACATCGCCCTGAGCAGATCTCGGGCAAACGCGTCTTGTGCCTGATAGGCTTTGGCGTCGTCGGCTTGGATGCTGGAAACCCTGAACAGCAGGCCGTCGGGGATCTTGCCGGTGAGGCCGTATTTCAATTGGTTGAGCTTCCTCGTTACGCCGCTTACGGTGACGGCGTCCCCGACGGTGGTCCAATAGGTGATGGGCTCGATCCGCGGTCCCTGGGTGGCGACCAGACGCTTGACGGGGATGCGCGCCTTCCCGATCGAAAAGGTATCCGACGTGTTCTTGAGTATCTCGAAGCCTTGGGCGGGATAGCATACTTCCGGCTTGTGCACAGCCATCGTATCCGTCTGGTCGCCTCCGTACGCGACCGCGAGCATGATGCGGTCGCCGTCCCGGTTCACGTAGGTCCGCGACAGCGTATCGCTGTAGATCTTTTCAATCAGCGCCGTTTGCTGAGGGTTGGCTACCAGCGGTGCGACGGTGCTATCGATCGTCCAGTCGCCGAATTTTTCTGGAATCAGCTCCTCTAGGTTGACCTTAGGACCATTCTCCGCGACCTTGGTCGTCGGCTTGAGTGCGAGCGCGGCGCCTGCAGCGGCAAACATGCATAACCCGATGAGGAGGGGCTTGAAGCTGTCGAGTTTCATGGGGGGCTCCGGAGGTCGAACGATCAGGCCTTCGCCTTTACGCGCGGACGGTCGGGAAAGACGAATCCCAGCAGCGCGTCCAGCAGGAACAGAAACAGGAGACCGACGATGAACAGCATGATGCCGGCGAAACCGTGCAGGAAGCCCTGCCCGGCTTCGTCTCCCAGATGGTAAGTGACGAGGATCAACACCATGACGCGAACCACGTTGGCCAAAAACGCCATCGGGAGGATGGCGGCCATGATGATGAGGTTCCGCGCGATGCTGGTGCGTTGCATCAAATAAAGATACAAGAGTCCCATAGCCGTCAGGCTGAACATGGAATGCAAGCCGGAGCAGGCGTCGGCCACGAGTAGCTGATACTGCCCGACTGTGAGCGTCACGCCGCTGCGCGCGATAGGATAACCCGCGGCGTACAGCACCTGCTCTGCGATGACCGATATGTATTGCTTGAGCGGCCCGGTGGCGGCATCGACGACGAAGCCCGGCAGCGGAATCATGAACAGCAGGAAGAACAGCGCAAACCACAGGGCGCGTGCAGTGCGCCACCCGAGCGTGATGAGGAGCACGCCCAGAATCACCGGGATCTGCGAGCCGACCTCGAACAACAGGATGTCCTGCGATCGGCCGAGCGCGTAGGCAAGCAAACCGACGATCAACAGGGCCCAGCCGGTTGCCGCTTCGACGCGCGTAGGCGTGACCGCCTCGTCGACGAAAACGGCACGCTGCTGCCAGATCAGGAACAGTGCGACGATCAGCACGATGGGGCCGTGGGCCTGTTCCTCCGAATTCCACAAGCCGTGCGCCAGCATCCAGTAGGTGGGCACATAGAGAACCAGCAGGCCGAGCAGGATCGGCCACCAGGTCTTGAGGGGTCCGAGGGGATCGATCGCGGGGGCGCGGGTGGCGAGTGTACTCATGGCGTCAAGTCTGTGGCGTCAGTTAAGCACGACGGCGCCCACGACCTCGGCGCCGCTGAAGAGGATTTTTTCCTTGAGGTCGGCCAGCGCTGCCAGCCGACTGACGTTGCGACGGGCGGCAAGCAGCATCCCGCCCGAACGTGCCGTGACCAGCTGGAAGTCCGAACTGAATTGGGCGGGCGCCGTGTCGATCAGGATGATGTCGTAGGTCGTCTCAAGGCCGGCCAGTAGCGCGCCGAACGACGGCCGCGCCAGGAGTTCGGCCGGATTGGGCGGCGGTGATCCTGCCGGCAGCACGGAAAGCGTCTGGAACGGCTTGATCGTGTGCACCTGCATCGACGGCACGCGCTCGCCCAGAACGTCGGACAGCCCAACGCCGTTGCCGAGATTGAAAATTGTGTGCTGGCGTTGCTGGCGCATGTTGGCGTCGATCAGCAATACCTTGCGCCCCATTTGCGCAAACAGCACGGCTAGATTCGCCGCGAGGTAGCTCGCGCCGTCTTCGGGGCGCGCGCTGCCGATCGCGAGCGTCTTGCGACCGCTGTCGTTGAACCAGCGCAGCAGCAGCGCGGAGCGCAGTGAGCGCAGCGCCTCGGCCTCCTTGCCGTAAGGATCGGTGGCGGCAATCAGATCGGGACCAAGTTTGGCGTCCGCAGTGGAAATATTGGGATATTCGAACTGGTGCGACAGCGCCTGACGGACATCCGCTTCGGTCACGAGGCCGAGCTTGAGCGCCGCCTCGCCGAACCGCAGGTTTTCCTTCTGCTGCAATTTCAGGACGCGCTCCATGTCCTGCGCCTTGAGCTTGCCCGCATCCTGCAGCAGCCTGCCGATGTTGGCGTCCGCGCGGATGCGGGTGACCACCTCGGCCATACGGCCTTGCTCGCTGGGATTGGTGAATGAGTTCATCGGTTACCTCGGCTTAGCATGCGGTTGTTCGGGTGCGAAGATGCGCAATGATTGCCGTGCCGTCGGCCCCACTCTGACGGTGTTGTGGAGCAACCTTCGACGGGGAGACGCGTCCATACGCCGCGACCTCCATGGCTGTTGGAGCGACTCATGCCTCATGCCGCGGCGAGGCGCTCGCGACGGAACAGGCGGCGGCGGGGCCGTCCCCGGACCATCTTCCTGCCAACCTCGGCGAGAAGCGGAATGTCGAGTTCGGCAATGTCCTGCGCGGAGCGTACGCGGCGATCCCACAGCTCGACTAGGAACCCGATGCCCATCCCCAACAGCCCGCCGAGGAATATCGACAGAACGATGTTCAGGACGATGCGAGGCGAGGAAGGTTCGAGCGGCGGCACCGCGGGATTCAGAATGCCAATGTCGGTTTGCGTCGACTCCGCCTCCATCCGCGTCTGGCTGTAGCGCTGCAGGGCGGCGTCGTAGACACGTTGAGCACTCTCGACGTCACGCGCGAGCAGGGTCGCCTCCTCGCGCTGCTTTTTCAAGTCCAGTACACGTGCCTTCTGCGCTTCGAACGCGCCGGAGATGCCGCCGAGCCGCTGTTTTGCCGCGCCCGACGTTGCCTCCACCGCGCGGGTCGCCCGTGCGATCTCCTCATTCAATTGCGACCGGTACGAATTCGCCTCCGCCTGAAGGCGAACGTACTCGGGATGGTTCGGGCCGACCCGCCGCGCGAGTTCTGCAAGCTTGCCCTCGGTGGCGGCGACCTTTCCCTTCAGGCTTTGCACGACCGGGTTATTGATCACTTCCGGGAGATCGCCGCTGCCGCGGACCTTGGACGACGCATCGAACGCGGCCGACTGCGCGGCGACCATCTGAGCAGCGAGTTCCGCCATGCGCGCGGTTTCGACGTCCAAGCGCTGGTCGGATTCGACGAGACCTTTCTCCCGCTGATACGCGGTCAATTTCTGCTGGGCCTCGTCGAGCTTCGCGCGTAGCTGGGCAATCTGCTGGTCGTACCAGGTGGTCGCCTCCTTCGCCGGCGCCACGCGCAATTCCAGGTTTGTGTCGATGTAGGCCTTGGCGAAAGCATTCGCGACGATCGCGGCAAAGCGCGGATCCGCCCCCGAGTATTCGATCGAGATCGCGCTCGACTCACGGGAAGGTTCCACTTCGAGCTTCTCGAGCAGTAGATCTCCGAGCCATTGCTCGATGCTGCCCTGGCCTTGGGTGGCGTCCATGAATTGCTGGCGGATCGCCGGACTTTCGTCGAGTTTCAGGGCTCGCACCACGTTTCGGGCAACGCGAGCGCTCTGGATAATCTCGACCTGCGTAGCCATGTATCCCGGGAACATCTGCGAGGGCATGAGTTGGCCCGTGACAGGGTCTTTGCTCTTCGAGTCGATGACCACCATCGTGGTTGCCGAATATTCCTTAGGCAACAGAAAACTGACCACGGCGGTTGCGGTAACTGCGACCAAAAGCACGCCAAGGACGATCCATTTTCGTGCGTAGAGGACGAGAAGCAACTGTGTGAAATTCATTTGATACCTCTTCTGTGCTCAGGGAGGCCAACGTCTCCCGGGCTGATAGGGAGCGACGTTTCTCTTAGAACAGGCTTTCCTTGACGTAGATGACGTCGTCGGGTTTCACGAGGTCACCCAGTTCCCCGCTGACTTCTCGCACCGCTCCCTTGTCGTCTCGCCGCATGATCCGGATCCCGCGCTGCGTCCCGCGCGGCGTGAGGCCGCCGCCCATCGAGAGAGCCTGCATGAGCGTCATGTTCTGCTCGAGCCTGAAAGCACCGGGTCGCTGCACTTCGCCGTAGATGTAGAACATAGGCTGGCGCGCGACGTTGATGATGTCGCCGTCCTGAACCACGACATTGTTGGGGTCTCCACCTGGGTTAAACAACGCAAGCACATCGATCTGGCGATATTCGATCTTGCCGTCGCGCTCACGAACCAGCGTGATGACGTCGGCGCCGTCGGGGAGGATGCCGCCTGCCAAGGCGAGCGCGTCGCTGACGCGGCCCGCTTTCTCCAGGGGATATTTGCCCGGGCGGTTCACCCGCCCCAAAACGGAGACCTGCTGGCCGCGGTACTGCACGACGTTCAGCGTGACGAAGGGCTGCACGACGAACCCGCCTTTGCTGAGGCGGCTGGCAATCTCCCGCTCCCCTTCAGCGGGTGTTGTACCTGCGAGCTTAACCTCGCCGATCAAGGGAAAACTGATGTTGCCCTTTGCGCTCACCCGAGCATCGGTGGTGAGGTCGGGCTGCCCATATACAGTGATCCTCACCACATCACCGACACCCATGCGGTAATCGGTATCCCCGCTCAGCGCCGGCGGTGCCAGCAACATCAAACACATCGCACAAACGGTACGCCACAACTTCATCATCTACTCTCTCCAATCCGCGGCCAGCCCAGGCTGACGCGCTCCTGCCAGTCAAGTTCGCCGCTTCGGCGCCGCTACGGCCGGGTGTTAAACAACGGGACCGTTATATTGTTTATGCCCGCAATCTCAGAACACCTCGGCGCCCCAACGCCTGCCACGACAGTCAAAAGTCCCCTCTCACGCTCAGGAAGACAGCGTGAAAGTCATATCCGTATCCTGTGATGTTGGAATCACGTTTTCCCGCCTGGACACCGAGTTCGATCGTTGCGGCCTCTATCGGGCTGTAACCGACGGAAAGCGAGCCGGACACGGTGTCGTCGTCACGTTGGTCGCCGACAAGCGGGCCGCCAGGATCGCCCTCGAACTGACGGTTCTCGAACGCGGCGTTCCCGCGGACAGTGATTTTCGACGTCGCGCGCCAAGCCGCACCGAGACTCGTCCCGGTATTGATCTGATACGTTGCATCGTCGCGGTCGGAGTTCGCCACTTCGCGGTAGATCGCCGCGTTGAGCGTCGTCTTCCCCGTGAGCATGTAGTCGGCGGACAGGCGGCCGGCAACGCCGGAAAAGTCCCGTTGTGCCCGCGTATCGTGTTCGCGTTGGACATAACCGATCTTCCCGTGCGCGATGAGCTTGCCGGTCAAGGTCCAATCCCCGAGCAGGTTGTACTCGGTCTGCGTGTATTCCCGATCCAGCGTGGAGGACACGGGGCGATTCGGGTATTCGCCCTCCGCCCGACGCAGTTGCCCACTCAGCTTGCTTCCTTTTGGCGTCTTGTAGCCAAGCGTCGCGTGAACGCTATCCTCTTCGTAGTCCAGGAGCGTCAACACGCTGTTGGTCGACTCGACGGTTGCGGCGCCGGCTCCGACGCTCCAGCGTGGATGAAACTGCCATGCACCGTCCGCAAAGCCACGTCGCAGCGTGACCTCGTTGTTCACCGGTACCCCTCCTTGATTTCCGAGGTTGGACTGCGTCACCTTTTCTGTCCCGCCGATCCCGCCGGACAGGTGGTTTCCGAGTCGCCAGTTCCAACGCAGTTGGTAATCCGAGCCGTCATAATCGAGATGGTCGTAGCGCGAAAACCGGACGAGGCTCTTGCTCGCCTTTGCGAGCACCTGCTGCCGGCCGGGACGCCAGTCGACATTGAGCCCGGCGGTCAAAACGTTGTACTGGTCGGACTTGTCGGGCACGAGGGAAGACTCGTTGTCGTCGAGGCGATAGAGATTGCTGTCGTAGTAACGCGTGTAGGAGACGAAGGGGCTGAAAGTATCACCTTCCGCCGCGAGGCCTGGCAGCGCATACAGCGCAGCAACTCCCACCCCCGCAAACAACAGCATCCCGTCGCGCCGTCCGCGCCCGACCTTTTCGCGGCGCGGCTCGCATCCGCGCTGCACGGTCTCCCGCGGCAATTCTTTTAGACGCCCAACCAAACGTTTCTTCACCAAAACCTCCACTGCTCCGTCGTAACGACATAGGCACCCAGCAAGCCGTTGGTTGTCGCGTGCGCGACAACGGGGGCCCACAGGTTGCGCGTATGGATATACAGCCAGCCGTAAGCCAGACCTGCGATCAATCCAGCGAACCACTGAATATGCTCCACTGCGAATAGCGCGCTCGCTATCAAGAGCGCCTTCACGCCGACCCGGCCCGGATCGAGCGCCAAGAAATCGGACTGCTGCAGCCAGCGCTGAAGGAACGAGCGCCAGAACAGCTCCTCCATGATCGGCACCACGAGCGCGGCGCCCGCGATGCGGAACGCGACGAGCAGCCAGTCGATGCGACCCTCGGCGCCCCTCGGGTCGTACCCCTCGCCTGCTTCGCCGAGCAACATCCATCCGGCATCGAGGTTGACCCACAGCACCAGGACGACGATGCCGACGGCGAGCGACAAAAGCACATGCTTGGAGCGCAGGCCATATTTATGGAGTTCGGCGTAATGGCGCCACAGCACGACAAGGGCGAGCGCTACGATCCCCGCCTTGATGGGATATAGCCAGCGCACGTCGAAGCCGGTCGCGTAATCGCGGAGCACGCCTTCGAGGACGAGCAGTCCGATATACAGGCCAAACGGCAGGCTGCGGACAAATATGGCAGACATAAGGCAAGCGAGCGCCTTCGCGCCCGCCTCTTGTCACAGACCCGAAATGCCCTTGCTGATCGCGTCGGCGTCGGCGTCGGCAGCCGGAGCGGCTGCCTTGGCAGCGGCCGGCTGCGCGGCCGCCGCGGTGGTTTCCGTGCCCGCATCGGCAAATTCACCGACGTATTCGATCTTGGCGTTCGCCTTGAGCGCGTCGAGCTCAGCCTTCGCCGCTTTTTGCCGCGTCTCGGCCTGAAGCGCGCGGGCAATCGCCGGCTTGGCTTGCTCGAGCGTGACAGGCTGGGCCTGGGAATCGGCGACGACGAGAACCAGAAGCCCGTTAGGGGCGTTGGCGACGAGCGCCTGCCCGTTCGGCATTTGCGCCAACTTCGGCAGCACGGCGGCAGGTAACTGCTCCGCGGGCTTCACGGCCTGCCCCACTTTCGCCGGGAGATTTTCAGCCTTGAGCCACGCCAGGAAATCATTAAGCGTCTTCGACGCCTCAAGTTGTTTCCGGATCGCGTCGTGCTTTTCCTTTGGCGCCTGGATCGAGACTTCCTGCAGGCGGTAGATCTTTCGCTGCGCGAACATCTCGGGGTGGCTGTTGAAGTACTCCGAGATCTCCCCGTCGCTCGGCTCGCTCGGCGTGCCGAGCTTACGGGCCATATAGGCCTCGGCGAGGATCTGGCGGCGCGCACTGTCCACGGCTTGAACAACCCGCGGATCGCGGTCCAGCTTCTCCTCGAGCGCTCTCTGCACAACCAGTTCCTGATCGACCAAGTTACGCACCACCTGGAGCGACGCCGGCTTGGCTTGATCCTTGTCGAGATTGGGAATGCGCTGAAGCGCATAGTTCACTTGGTGCACCGTTAGCTCGGTGCCATTGACCTTAGCTGCGACCTGCGACGCTGGCTTGTCGGCGGCGGCCTCCTCCTTCTTGTCTCCACAGCCAGTAACGAGCGCGGCCAACACCAAGGATACATACGCCTTTTTAATATGTTGCATTTTTTCTTCCTCGAATCCGGTTATTGGAAATTATTTAACCGGGATGTTACATCAAGCGCGCGGGCATCGACATGTGAGAAGAGTCGCTCCCTGCTCCGGAAAACAAAAAAATATTTCGCGATGAGTGACGCGAGGTTTAAGAGAGTGAGAATGTCACCTATATTGGTCTATCAGGTCACCCCATCAAACGCCCGGGCTTTTGTAGGAATCCATAACCCCCGCGGCTGCTGGAGGAAGCCGCCGTGCGCTGCCACGGCGGCGCGCGGGCACGTTTGGTGTCAGTATTGCACGCCGAAGCCCACGCCCAGAACGTGTTGGTGCATGCTAAATGACACGCAATCGACAACAGCCTGAGCGCATCCCTCTTGGGTATTGTTGGCGACGTACATATAGGTACCTGAGAGCTCCCAGTCTATTTCGCCTTTTATTTTCTTGGTAAACCCTAGGGAGTAATGGCGCTCGACAATGCCTGGCGCAAGCGCGCTAAAGACTAGCTGATCATTGCGAACCGGCGTCTTCCCGTAGTTGTACCCCAATCGGAGGGTCAGATCCGGTGTTGCGGCATATATGAGCCCTAGCTTATAGACAGTCATGTCCTTCCAGCCAAAACCCATGCCTTCGTCATTCCCAAGCTTCCCGGCCGCTGAAGGGCTGAGAGCGAGTAATAGGATTTCCGATTGGGAGACGCCCGACCCTGTCGCCGTGCCGGGCCCCGGGTTCCCGATCGCAGCAACATCGCTGTACTTGATTCTAACGACGTCCGCCGCGACCGTCAGAGTTTCAGTCGCTTTAACTGCGAGACCCATCCCATAGGTTTCCGGAATATCAAAATCGCCCTGCTCGGCGAATAGCCCTCGATATTTATCGAGCTTGGTCATATAAGTTTTTGAGGCCCAAGTCGCCCCCAGCGAGACCCGGTCGTTCGCGAATTTTCCGAGCCATCCCAAACGCACCCCGGCTCCGTAAGAATAGTCGTAGCCCTGATTTGTCATGTGTTCGGGATCAGAACTGATTCCGAAGAAGGCGAACTGGCCTATGCCGTTTGCCTTAAACCGTTGCGCAGCCAAATTGATTGACGCTCCGATGCTATGCTGGTCCGATAACTTGTACGCAGCAGTCACCGGGGCGATAACTTGCATCAAGTCGACGCCTAACGATGAATCAGGCTGCGACCCCGCGATGCCGGCTGCCGCTGCCAACGGGGCGAGCCCAGGAGATGCAAAGATATTTTCCTTATAAGTTGTGTTCATACCTCCGTTTCCAACAACCGCGACGCCGACGCTCAAGCGTTCATTCACCGGCATGGTGAACGCCATGTCGGGCATCAAGTAGAGGCGATTTCCGCTTTGCGATTCCGCATTGAATCCAAACCCCCCTTCTGAAGCTGGCGACTCCGGGCCGGTCTTTGACTTACGTTCAGGATTGAAAAGGGACAACCCGAGGTCCACGCGCATTCCCGTTTGTGTAGCGTTGGCTGGGTTTGCCGCCTGAGACAGCGCGTCGGCCTGCACAGCGATGCCAACACCGCCCGCCCCTTGGGATTTAACGCCGAAGCCTGGCAAGAAATAGCCATTGGTCGCATAGGCCGACGGAGCGGCGAGGACTACGAGGGCCGCAGTAGCAGATCGCTTCAATATATCTTTCATGAACAAAGAACTCCCCCCAAAACGACAGTAATAGTTAATGACGCTCGCCAGCCGCGGAACGAACAAAAAAAATGCAGCGGGGAACCCCGCTGCATTTTTACCGCTTACATCAAACCGCGACACAGCGGATACGCTATCTCAAGCAACCAACTTACGACGACGAACCGCAAATCCCACCAAACCCAAGCCGGCGAGCATCATGCCGTAGGTCGACGCCTCAGGAATCGGCGCAACGGCCAGCGTCCCGTTAACCGTCCAGCCGCCGGTGGAGCCATCGAAGGGGCCGCCGCTAATGGTCGACGTCCAAGACATCGTGTAGTTACCGGCGGCATCGACCGTTCCGGTCACGCCTGCTGCGCCTTGGTTAAAGTAGTTCCCGTTCCAGTAAGCAGTCCAAGACGACATGTCAATGTTCAGCGCGCCGCCGAGTTCGGCCGTTCCGCTCGGCACGGGGCCGCCCGGGGCGATCGAAGACCCACCGAAAGGCGTCGTGGAACCCGGACCGGTGAACACCGACACCGGGCCGAAGACACCGAAGTTGAAAAGGCCGCTGGTCGGGGCATTGAGGTTCACAGTGCCGTACCCGCCGACAACGTCAAAGGCGGGATCGATATTCGCCGCGATAAACGAGTCCGCGGCGCCGCCATTCATTGAGAATGTGCCGCCCGTAACGGTCATCGACGTAATGGCGGTCGGGACCGCACTTGCAACAGTGGCAAAACCTGCGAGTACCAGTCCGGCGGCCATTTTAGTAATTGCGAATTTCATTTTGTCTCCTCATGTAGAAAGTATCGATCGAACAACACCTACATCCTCCTGCCACTTGGTGTACGACTCTTTTCACCTGTGAAGCTTTCGCGGCGACTCACTTTTAGCAATGGCCGTTCCACCCTATTCCAGATTTTTCTTATGAGCCTTGCAGAACATAGGGTTACGAGTGACACGCCGAACGTGACACCGGTCCGCCTAGTAGTTTCAACCCAGATGTGTAAAGAAAACCGACGGTTTTTGGCGCAAAAGCAGAGATGATGCTAGAGATTCCGCCCACCGACGACTGGCGACGCTCGCGCACTTGCGTTAAATCAAGCGCTTACGGTGCAGCCAAGAACTGTAAAATTTATCGACAAGCGCTTGTCTCATCATTTATTTTTATAGTCGTACAAGCGTTGAGGAATGGCGCCCTTAGGCGCTCAGTAGGCGTTCTGGTCCCGCCAGACGACGGCGAGGGTCTTGCCGATGATCATGAGGTCGAACATGAGCGACCAGTTGCGCATGTAGTCGATGTCGTACTGGATACGCGCGCGCATCTTGTCGAGGGTTTCGGTCTCGCCGCGCAGGCCGTTGACTTGCGCCCAACCCGTGATGCCGGGCTTGACCTTGTGGCGGAGCATGTAGCCCTTGATGAGCTTGCGGTACTGCTCGTTGTGGGCGACGGCGTGCGGGCGCGGGCCGACGACGCTCATGCGGCCCTGCAGGACGTTGATGAACTGGGGCAGTTCGTCGAGCGAGGTGCGGCGGATGAAGGCGCCGAAGCGGGTGATGCGCGGGTCGCTGCGGCCGGCCTGCTTGATGACTTCGCCGTCGTCGCAGACGCGCATCGAGCGGAACTTGTAGACGAGGATTTCCTGGCCGTCGAGGCCGTAGCGTCGCTGCTTGAAGATGATCGGCCCCGGGGACGAGAGCTTCACGCCGAGCGCGAGCACGAGCAGGATGGGCCAGATCATGAGCAGGATCAGGCTTGCGATGACGACGTCGCTGATCCGCTTGCCGATGCCGCTGACGCCGAGGGTGGGCGTTTCGGTCAGCGCAACGACGGGCATGCCGTGGATGTGGTCGACCCGTGCCTGGATCAGATCCGAGACAAATATGTCCGGGACGAAGTAGACCGAGGCCGTGGTGTCCCTCAGGGCGTCGAGCAGCGTCAGCGTGCGCGGCTGCGACGCCATCGGCAGCGTGATGTACACCAGATCGATGCCGTTCCGATTGACGTATTCCGGAATCTCCCCGAGCTTGCCGAGCAGGCGGGTCGGGTCGACGAGCTCGGTGCGGTCGAGCGCGCGGTCGTCGAAGAAGCCCATGACGTCGACGCCCAGCGCGCCGTCGCTCGCAAAGCGCCCGTGCAGTTCTGTGCCGAGATGTCCCGCGCCGACGACGATCGCGCGGCGGCGACCGCCTTCGAGCAACAGCAGGCGCGGCAGGATGCGCCGCACCACGCGGTGCGCGACGTACATCGCCACGGGTGTCGACACCATCCACGCCATGACGAGATTGGGCGGGAAGAAATCGAGGTAGCCGCTGGAATAGCCGAACAGCAGGATCAGGCCCGAAAGGAAAAACCACGGCATGACCACTTCGTTCCAGAAGGCGCGCAGGGACACTTCCGGCCACTTGCCGGGAAAGGTCAGCGTAAAGACGATGAGGGCGAGAACCGGGTACGGTCCACGGAAAGCCTCGCCGAAATAGAAGGTCCAGGCCATCAACACCAGCACGGCCACCAAGGGGTCGAGCAGGATTTTGGTCAGGGATACGACGGAAAGCTGCTGCCGAAACAGCCACTGGTTGTGGTTGGTCATGACTCCTGACGCGCCTCAGCGGGACGCGCCCTCCTCGGGCCTGTGGGCAGGCTCGTTGGTATGTTGGACATGCGATGACACAGCATACAGCGAAAGGAAGTCATGCGACAAAACATTCGACTACCGGTCAAGCGTTGACGAGACCGAGCGCGCGCCAGGGGGATTCAACAAAAAAACGGCTTCCTTTCGGAAGCCGTCAACCCCCAAGTACCGCCGGATCAGATCATGGAACGGGTACGGCGGCGGGCCATGAAGCCGACCAGGCCGAGGCCGGCCAGCATCATCGCGTAGGTTTCCGCTTCCGGAACGGCCAGGGCGAGATAGCCGTCGGCAGCGTAGAGGAGGTCGCCGCTACCCGCGTCATAGGTGTTGCCACCGACGCTCGTGATGCCGCTCAGGAAGGGCGCGTCGAGTTCGCTACCCATGCGCAGCGTGAAGATGCCGCCGCCGGTCGCGATCGTGTCGGGGTTGAACACGGACGTGTCGTAGTCGGTGATCGCGATGGTGATGTCGGTCACGCCGAAGCTCAAGTCCGCGGCGGCAGCGCCCGCGCCGCTCGTGATCGTGCCGGTCAGGATCGCCTCGCCGTCGGAGAACCCGCTGTCGGTCGTGTAATCGCGGTCGCGCGTCGTGTCGCGATAGAGGTTGAACGTGCCGCCGGTCACCGTGATGCCGCCGATGGCCGAGACGCTCTCGGTGAAGGTCGCGACCGCGGTCAGTTCATAGGTGTCGTCGAGGCCGGCTGCCACCACAGGCACGCCCGACAGCTCATGCTTGGTCACGTAGGACTGGTATACGCCGTCGAACGTGAAGGTGCCACCGCTCATGCCGGTGGGCTGGAGCAGCACGACGCCAGCGCCCGCGTCGTAGGTGTTGAACGGACCGACCACGTCCTCGTCACCCTCCGACGAGCCGGCCGTATAGTCCGCGGTCCCCACCCAGCTTTGCGCGTAGGCGGACGGGCCTGCGAAGACCGAAGCTGCGAGCAGGGTGGCGAGCAAGATTTTGTTACGGTTCATTACTTTCTCCTTTGACACTGTCAGATGGTTGGTTGGCTATTCACACAAGGGCCAGTGAAAGGAAGCCGGGGAAACCGACTTCCACGCCCACGTCCTGTAGAGCAAGACGTGGGCCCATCAACCCTACCCACTTGTATGTAAAGGCGTTTTATGTTGTCCGTACGCAACAGCGGTTACGGGCACCGGCGAAAGTGTAAAGAATCCCGACAACCCGTGCCACTACTTGCTTCTGGAGCACCTACAGGTGGACTTCCGGTTCTCCTACAAACGAATAAGGCGCCATGGAAGAAGTATATGTGGTTTTATTACAACGTTAATCCGACCGTTTTCCATGGGGTCTAAAGCGGCCCAAAGAGGGTCCACACACCGGAATTGGCGCGTTCAGAACGGTGTGGCGAGTTGCGCCTGAATGAACAGGAACTAAGGAGACTGACGTTTTGCCGATCGCGCGATCGCGCCCTGAGCCGTCCGAACAGACGAGGCGCGCCAACAGAGGGAACTACAACGCGAGGGGCTGAGGAGGGTGCTGAAGGTTCGCGTGAGGGGACGCGGAACCTCGGGCCTAAAGCCAAAAATCGCGCACCCGCATAACTTGGGTCGGGCGACAGGGGGGCGGCAATGGAACTGGGTGTCTTTCGACCTGCCGACCAAAACACTGACGGAGCGCAGTGCTCTACCAAGCCCTTGCGTGGCGGGATGGCGCGTTTCCGGCGCCACGCGCAACTCGAGGCCTATGACGAGGGCGATCCCGAGAGCGGCGGGCAGCGCCGCGCGCCCACAAAGAACAACGGCTCCCCGCAGGAGCCGTTGTCTCAAGTCGACCGGCGTTCAGGTCAAGCGCGACGTCTCGCAAACAAGCCAACCATCCCCAGGCCGGCGAGCATCATGAGATAGGTGTCGGCTTCCGGAACCGGGGCAGTGACCGCCGCGACAGTAGCGCCATTTTTCCAGATCTCGGCTGCGCCCATCGCGAAAAGCTGATTCGAGAGCGTGAGCGTCACGCTGTTGACGACGCCGTCGGAGCCGCCCCAGCCCGACGACGGAAGCCCAATCGACGCCGCTGCGGTCCAGTTGCCACTTGTGCCGACCAGGGTCGAGCCGAGGATGGCGGCGGTCAATTGATTCGCGGTTGAACCTTCGATGTCGATCGCCTTGAGGTCGCCCGCGATCCACGCCGTACCGCCCGCGACCGCGTAGCCCCCGGATTCGGAGAGATCGAAGCCCGTCAATGCGTAGCCGCCATGCGCGGTCACCGTGATATGGACGGTCTGGCTGGCATACAGACTGCTGCCGTCGGCGTAAAAGTCGGTGGGCCCGGACGGACCGACCGCATTGGGTGTAAAGACGAGGCTGTCACCCGCGACGCTCGCTTCACCAAAGAGCCCGAGCGGGCTATCTATAGTGAAGTCGACGGTTGCCCCGTATAAAGTCGTTGCGGCCGCGGCCGTGCCGCTGACCCCGCTCGCTACGATCATCGCCGCGCCGAGCGCCAGCACCATCCCGTTATTGGTTCCCATGTTCCTCCTGCCTCCCCTCCGTTTATTTATGTGTGTTGCCGCTGGCGGCTCAAGTGGATTGCCGCGTCCTGCTGCGACGCCGACCGGCGGCGGCGATTGCGGCGAAACCGCCCACAAGCATCAGCGCGAGGCCCGAGGGCTCCGGGACGGCGTGCGCCCGAGTCTGCACGCGGAATCCTACGTAGGTGCTCTGGATGAACCCGATCCCCCGAACCGGCTCGCCGGTCAGCGTGTTATCGAGCGAAATCTGGAGCGTTCTCGCGCCGTCCAGGGCACTGCCGCCCAGCACTCCGCCAAAGTCCCAGCCGGTGGTGACACCCACGGCAGTCAACGCGTCTGCGGAATCGATGGCGAGCGTCGCGGCAGCGCCGGTATCGAGATCGCGCGCCTCGAGCGAAGCCGACGCGGCGACCTGCCCCGCGTTCGAGAGGAAGTAGTTGCCGTTCTGTGCGAACACCAGCCCGTCGAAAACGTAACCGGGGTCGATCGTCATGGTGAACTGCAGTCCCGCCTGCATGTTTGCGGAGGGACTTGCCGTGGCGAGCGCGAGGTTCGTCGGCAGGAAATACACGGTGTCCAGGGAGCCCGAGAGCTGGCCCTGGCGGTAGACGCCGACCTGCGCGTCGTCGTAGGTGATCGAGAAGTGGTCGCCGTCGAGAACGATCGGACTCGCCTGCGCGAGAGCGCTGACGGAGAGAAAACCCAAGGTCAGGAAGACATTGCGCAGAGCCAGCATAGTATTTTTTACAGCGTGTGATTGTTATACGTACAACGGAGCAAGATGCAGGCCCAAGTCGCCTACCATCCGATTATGTAATTGTTTTAATTGGATATTTTTATGCGCTCGGGCCTTCTACTGCTGCGCATCGTGGGCTGGCGTAAAGAAAGTCGACGAGCTTTTCTCATCGATGAAACGGCGGGCGCCGGCGAGCGAAGGTATCCTTGGCGTCGACCTGTCTTTTGGAGATCCACGTGATCAAGATCCTGTTGCTGATCGCCGCCGTATTCGTCGTCGTGGCGCTGCTGCGCACCTACCAGCGTTCGATCGCCCGCCCGTCGTCGTCGACCAAGGACAAGGTAGAAGACATGGTGAAATGCGCCCACTGCGGGGTGAACCTGCCGCGCAGCGAGGCGATCTATTCCGGCGGCGACTTCTACTGCACGCCCGAACACCAGCGCATCGGCAAAAAATGAGTCTCGCGGCCCCCATGCCGCGCCCGCCGACGCCGGGCTATTTCGCGTCCCACTGGCGTAGCCTGGATTATTTCAACCTCTATCGCCTGACCCTCGCGGCCGCGCTGGTCTTCGGCGCGCAGATGTTCTACGGCGACGCGAGCCTGTTTCGCTCCGATGCGGCGGAACGCTTCCAGATCATCGCCTACGGCTACCTCGTCGCGGCGGCGCTGTTCATTCTCGGGGTTCGCGCGCGCTGGCCGCGCTTCGACGTCCAGCTCACGATACACATCTTCGCCGACATCGTGCTGGTGACGCTGATGATGTCGACCAGCGAGCGGCTCGCCGGCATGGGGCTCCTGCTCGTCATTTCGATCGCCTCCGGAGGCCTGGTCGGCCGGGGTCGTCTGACCCTGCTCTATGCCGCGGTCGCATCGATCGCGGTGCTGCTCCAGCACGCCGTCAGCATCCTGCAGGGCGGTCAGGGCACCGACAGCCTCCTGCAGATCGCGCTGCTCTGCATGGGCTACTTCGCCATCGGCATCCTCGCCCACGCGCTCACCCAGCGCGCGCTGCAGTCCGAGCGCCTGGCTCAGCAGCAGGCGGATGAACTGGCGCTGCTCAACCGGATCAACGCGCTCGCGATCGAGAACTCCCCGGACGGCCTGCTTGCGATCCGCGGCGACGGCGTCCTGCGCCACGCGAGCCCGCGCGCCCTCTCGCTGCTCGGCGTCACCGCGCCGATCCGGCCCGGACTGACCCGGCTCGACACCTGCGCGCCCGCGCTCGCGCAACTGGCGCAGCGGGTCGAGCGCGGCTCGACCGCCGTCCTCGACACGCCGCTCGCCCGCCTGCGGGTCCGCTGCATTCCGCTCGGCATTCCGGACGACAGCCGCGTGCTCGTGCTCGAGGACCAGAGCCAGGCCGAGCAAGCGGCGCAGCGGCTCAAGCTCGCGGCCCTGGGCCGCCTGACCGCCAACATCGCGCACGAGATCCGCAACCCGCTGTCAGCCATCACCCAGGCCGCGCAGTTGCTGCAGGAAGACGCCCAAGGCCCGACGCAGACACGCTTGGTCGCGATCATCGAAAACAATGCGCGCCGCCTCGACCGCCTGGTCGAGGAAGTCCTCACGCTCAATCGGCGCGACCGCCTGCGCCCGGTCCGGATCGACGGCGCGGCCCTCGGCGCGATGATCGACGAATTGCGCCAGACTGAAGAAATCCCGGCGACTGCCGTCATAGTCGAGATGGCTGAAAACGTTCGTTTCCACTTCGACGCCGACCACCTGCGCCAGATTCTCTGGAATCTGCTGCGCAACGCCTGGCGATTCAGCACGCGCGCGGCCGGCAGTATCCGCGTCAGCGCGCGCACCGTCGGCGAGACGCTCCAGCTCGACATCGCGGACGACGGCCCGGGGGTGTCGCCGGAGCAGCAGGGAAAACTGTTCGAGCCCTTCTGCACGACCGACGCGCAGGGGACCGGACTCGGCCTCTTCCTCGCCCGCGAACTGGCCGAAGCGAACCGCGCGGCGCTCGTCTACCTGCCCGGAGCCGGCGGCGCGAATTTCCGCCTGAGCCTGCGTCAGGACACATGAAACCCTCGAACCGCCCGCGCATCCTGCTCGTCGACGACGAGCCCGACCTGCTCGACCTGATGGAGCTCACGCTTCTCAAGATGGGCCTCGAAACCGACCGCGCGCTGACCGTCACCGACGCCTGTTCCCGGCTCGCGAATACGCCTTATGACTTGTGCCTGACCGACATGCGCCTCGGCGACGGCGAAGGTCTGGAAGTCATCGCCGCGGCCAATGCCCTGCCGGTCCCGGTCCCCGCGGCCGTCATCACGGCTTACGGCAACGCCGGCAACGCCGTCGCGGCGCTCAAGGCCGGCGCCTTCGACTACCTCGCCAAGCCGGTGGCGCTCGATCAATTGCGCACGCTCGTGAAGTCCGCGCTGCAGGTCCCGGCCTCGTCGGGTCAGGCGGCGACAGCCCGCGGGCTCATCGGAAACTCGAGCGCGATGCAGGACATCCGTGCCCGCATCGCCAAGCTCGCGCGCACGCAGGCGCCGGTTCACATCAGCGGCGAGTCAGGCAGCGGCAAGGAGCTCGCCGCACGTCTGATCCACGAAACGAGCAATCGGGCCGACAAGCCGCTGGTCGCCGTCAACTGTGGCGCGATTCCCGAGGCGCTCATGGAGAGCGAATTCTTCGGCTATCGCAAGGGCGCCTTCACGGGTGCGGAAGCCGATCGCACCGGCTTCTTCCAAGCGGCCAACGGCGGCACGCTCTTCCTCGACGAGGTCGGCGACCTGCCGCTGTCGATGCAGGTCAAGCTGCTGCGCGTGCTGCAGGAAAAGAAGGTGCGCAAGGTCGGCGCGACCACCGAGGAAGACGTCGACGTGCGCATCATCAGCGCGACGCACCAGAATCTCGCGGCACTCGTCGAAGCCGGCCGATTCCGCCAGGATCTCTATTACCGGCTCAACGTCATCGACCTGCTCATGCCGAGCCTGCGCGACCGCGCCGAGGACATCCCGGAAATGGCGCGCTTTCTGCTCGAAAAGCTCGGCGGACGCGCGGTCGAACTCGAGCGCGACGCCGAAAAGGCACTCTGCACCTACGCTTTCCCCGGCAACGTGCGTGAACTCGAAAACATCCTCGAACGTGCGCTCGCCCTGTGCGAGAACGCGCGCATCCGGGCCGCGGACCTCAACCTCGTCCCCCCGCCGCCTTCGACCGCGGCGATGCCGGGAAGCAAGTATCCACTGCAGGACTACCTGGATCAGACCGAACGCGCGGCCATCATCGAAGCGCTCGAGCAGACTCGATACAACAAGACCGCGGCGGCGCGGCTACTCGGCGTGACCTTTCGCAGCCTGCGCTATCGGCTGGAACGCCTGGGCATCGAATAGGGTTTCCGGCGGTCCAAAAGAAAAAATCCGCAGGCCCAGCGGGCTGCGGATTTCCGGAGACGATGGTGCCGCTTGTCGGATTCGAACTGACGACCTACCGCTTACAAGGCGAATTGTATAACCCGTGAAAGCCTTGAATTTGTTCGACTACAGCAAATTCGATAGAATTGTTGTCACCCGCTCGTCACCCGCGATTTTTAAATGGCAACAATCCGTAAAAGAGGCGAATTGCAGTGGCAGGCCATCGTCAAACGGAAAGGCTACCCTCTGCAATCCAAAACCTGGAACACTCGCAAAGAGGCCGAAGCTTGGGCGCGGCAGATTGAAAGCGAGATGGATCGCGGTGTCTTCGTCAGCCGCGCCGAGGTGGAGCGGACGACGCTGCAGGATCTGATCGGGCGGTATCGCATCGAAGTGCTGCCAAACAAGCGTGGCAAGCACTTCGGCCCGGCCCTGAGGGTGCTGGAACAGCACCTGGGGAAATATTCGCTCGCCGCGCTGTCGCCGAAGCTCATCGCCGGCTTCCGTGACAAGAGAACGAAAGCCGGTCTGTCAGCATCGACGGTCAAGAAAGAAATCAATCTGCTCTCGAAGTTGATCGACCTGGCCGGTAAAGAATGGGGGGTCGCGTTGCCCGCGAACCCCTGCGCGATGGTCTCCAGGCCGGTCGAGAAAAACGCCAGGGACCGCCGCCTGCAGCCGGAGGAAGAAAAGTATCTGCTGACCGCTTGCGAACAGCACGTCGCGCTCCTCTCCCGCTTTGCGCTTGAGACCGCCGCGCGCTTGGGCGAGCTGCTTGCGCTACGCTGGGCAGACGTTGACACGACGAAGCGGGTGATGGTGATTCGGGGCATAGACGAGCGCGGCACAAAGTCGGGCGATGCGCTCCGTGCTGTCCCTTTGTCGCCTGCCGCGGTTTCCGTGCTGGATGAACTGAAGAAGCTACCGCGAGGGATCGACGGCCGAGTGTTTTACTGGTGGAAAGCGTCCGACAGTTTTAGCAAGACGTGGGGGCGCGCATTGACGCGGGCGCACGCCTCGTACATCGCCGACTGCGAGAAGGCCGGGGGGGAGCCGGACCAAGCATTTCTGATAGACCTGAGGTTCCACGATCTACGCCATGAGGCAACGTCACGCCTGTTCGAAAAAGGCGTGTTCGACAGCATGGAGGTCGCCAGCATCACGGGGCACAAGACCCTCGCCATGCTCAAGCGGTATACGCACCTGCGGGCTGAAGATTTGGCGAAGAAGCTGGGCTAGTGCTTTTCCCCCGCGATTGGGACTGTCTCTTTATGGCAAAGCCGCTTTAAGGATTTTGGATGCACAATTGCCGTTTTGGATACACAATTGTGCGCTCTCATGCTAGTGTGCGGTCATGAAAGATGCCGCTATCCGGATCCGGGTAGAGAGAGAGCTTCGAGAAGCCTTTGCTGAAGCCTGCCAGTCAGAAAACCGGCAGGCTTCTGACGTATTGCGAGAGTTCATGCGAACTTTTGCGGACCAACATCAAGATGGCAGGCAAGCAAGCCTGTTTGCAACCCCGCCCTTGAAACAAGGCAGGAGAAGGAACAATGCCTAGCTTTTACGAATTCTTCGCCGGCGGCGGCATGGCCCGCGCCGGCTTGGGTGCCGAATGGGATTGCCTATTCGCCAACGATTTCGATCCGAAGAAGGCGGCGAGCTACGCCGTCAATTGGGACGGCGATGAGTTACGCGTCGGCGACGTGGGGACGCTCACAGTCCCCGATCTGCCAGGCCGCGCTGATCTCGCTTGGGCGTCATTTCCATGCCAGGACCTTTCCCTAGCCGGCGCGGGCGCCGGCCTCAAGGGGGAGCGCTCGGGCACGTTCTGGCCGTTCTGGAAGCTGGTGAAGGCGCTAGGCGATGAAGACCGCGCCCCACGCCTGGTCGTCCTCGAAAACGTCTACGGTGCCCTCAGTTCGCACGGCGGAAAGGACTTTGCGGCGATCTGCGCCGCGCTCGCGGGCGCGGGCTACCGTTTCGGCGCGGTGATCGTGAACGCGGTCCACTTCCTCCCGCAGTCGCGTCCCCGACTGTTTATCATCGGCGCGCTCAAGTCGATGCCCGTGCCTCTGGGACTCGTCGCCGGCGGCCCAGCCGGCGAATGGCATCCGGCGGCGCTGGTAGAAGCCTATGGCAAGCTCTCCAGACGATCACAAGGCGCGTGGGTGTGGTGGGACCTTCCCGCGCCGCCGATCCGCGCCTCGATCTTCGCCGATTTAGTGGAAGACGATCCCCAGGGCGTCACTTGGCACACGCCGGCGGAAACCAAGAAGCTACTTGCCTTGATGAATCCCCATAACCTGGCGAAGGTCGAAGCTGCGAAGAAAGCCGGCCGCCGCATGGTCGGCACGATCTACAAGCGCACGCGCGCCGACGGTCCCAATGGCGAGAAAGCTCAGCGGGCAGAAATTCGCTTTGATGATATCGCCGGCTGCCTGCGCACGCCCGTAGGCGGCTCCAGTCGGCAAACCATCATGGTCATCGAAGGCAAGCGCGTCCGCTCGCGCTTGCTGTCGCCGCGCGAAGCCGCTCGCCTCATGGGCCTGCCGGATACCTACATGTTGCCGAAGAACTACAACGAGGCCTATCACCTCGCCGGCGACGGCGTGGCCGTGCCGGTGGTGCGCTTCTTGGCCGACAGCGTCCTAGAGCCGCTGCTGGCCGCCGCCCTTGCGACCGAGAAGAAGGCGGCGTAGTGGCGGACTTGCGAAGCGCGCTCCAGACCTTTAATAAGGAATGGAAATTCAGCAGCAAAGGTCCGCTGTGCGTGGCGCTGGTCATCACTCAGCACGCACGCAAGATGGGTTTGCCGCTCGATCCGGACAAGCTGCTGACTGATGCCGGCGGCCAAGTGCTCGGCCTCGGAAGAGCGGCCGTGCAAGCGGTCCTCAACCGCCACGGCATTACCCGTGTCCTGGCCGCCGAAGGCGGCCGGACGAGCCGCGGCAGCATCAACAACATGCGTGAGTACGTCGGGTTTCTCAACGAGCTGATCCGCCCCGTGGATCTCGATGCCATTGAAGCCTACTGGATCGAGCGCGTGCACGAGTTCTTCGCGGCCAAGCCGTTCAAAATTCGCTTGGACGCTTCGCGTAGCCTGAGAACGCTGGTCCGGGATGTCATCGTCCAGGCCGATGAGCGGCAACGCAACACGCCGGGCATGCAGTACGCGGGCGCGGTGCTGCAACACCTGGTCGGCGCGAAACTGGATTGCGCCCTGGGCAATGGCTCATTCGGGCACAACAGCTTTTCCACGTCGGACGCGCAATCGGGTCGCGCTGGCGACTTCTTCATCGGCGACGTTGCTGTCCATGTCACCACTGCCCCGGGCGAGGCCGTCGTCGAACGCTGCCGCGACAACATCAATGATGGCTTCCGGCCGATTATCGTAACCACGGCGCGCGGCCTGACGGCGGCCGAGGTCCTGGCCGAGAACGCCGGCCTAGGGGAGCGTATCGACGTTTTCGAGGTCGAGCAGTTCGTCGCCCTGAACCTGTACGAGTTAGGCAAGTTCGCAGCTGACGGCCGCCGCGTCGCGGTCGGCGATCTGGTGACGCGCTACAACGAAATCATTGAAGAAGTCGAAACCGATCCAAGCCTCAAGATCGAGTTTCGCCAATGACCGAAACGCCGGAGCTGCGCAGCCGCACAATGCGAGCTGTGCGCTCCCGCGACACCACCCCCGAACTGGCCGTCCGCCGGCTTCTGCGCGGCATGGGCCTCACAGGCTATCGTCTCCATCGCAATGGGCTACCCGGTAAGCCGGACGTCGTTTTCGTTGGTCGAAAGAAGGCAATCTTCATTCACGGCTGTTTCTGGCACGGCCACGATTGTCAACGCGGGCGGCGAGTGCCGCTGACAAACGCAGACTACTGGTTGCCCAAGATTCAACGCAACCGGCAGCGCGACGCCAAGCACTTGACCGAGTTGGCACGGCTTGGCTGGTCCGTACTAACGGTCTGGGAGTGCGATCTGCGCGACCCTATTGAACTAACCGCAAGACTCCGTTCATTCCTTGAGCGCACCGTCTAGCCACTTCGCGCCTACGGCCTCCAACTTTATCGAAGCATAACAAGAGGTATTCGTGATAACCCGCATAATCACGAATGGCAGATTTCGAGTCTAATCGTCGAATCTCGCCTCGTCGGCAGCATCGACGAACTCGGCGAGCCGAGGAATCAGTGCCGCCACGCGCGCAACGTCTCCGCTCTGCGCTTCGTGCAGCAACCACGCGAGCATGATTTCGATCGCCAGTTCAGGTCGCGCGTGCAGTGCGATCCAGCCGTTGCCGTCGTACTCATCTAGCAGCATCTGCCCGCAGTCGAGCGCGGTGAGCGGGCCGGCGCCCGGGTCGTGTGATTCGAGCCAGGCCACCGGGTCAATTGCTGCCGGCGGTTCTTTCGACATGATGGGTCTCCTTTTCTTTGTGCATCTGCGTTTTCTCCTGCTCACTCCGCTGCTTCTCGAGCGGGTGCACCCTCGCGTATTCGTTGTAAGTGCCGACACTGTTTCCGAGCATCGGGAGACCCCAGTTCGCCCCTATAGCGAGCGCCACGAGGCCGACCACACGGGCGATCCAACGCCAAATCAGATTGCCCAGATTCCAGCCAATGGAACCGCCGAGGCCGTAGCCGAAACCGCGCTTTATATAGGTCCACATGCTCTTCATCTTCCCTTTCGCGTTACCGTCGATCCTGTCAATGTTTGCTCATGCCGGCTCCGTCGCGCTTCGACTTGCCTCGAGAAAGTGGAGGAACCGGCGCGACAAGACCTCAACGCGTCGCAACACTCGCTCAAGATCAGCCTGCAGGTTGCCGAGCATGATCCCGCCCCGGGCCATAGCGGCCCCCGGCGGGGTCAGAAGCCAGCGCTCGAAGATCTCTTCCGTGTCTGCCCGGAACATGAGATGCATCGCGAGGGTGATGGTGCGGGCTACTTCGCGTTGATAACACGCTATGCGGCCCCCATCATCGATCAGAATTTGCTGGAGTTCGGCTTGAGAATGTTTGGCTATGGCATCAACCAACATATCGGTTTTCAACGCCAACTCGTGTGCCATTGATTCACAAATGTCTGGAATTGCCTGAAATTGCCCGCGTTCGATGGCTTCTACGAGCTTGGATTTTGGGGTTTCGGTCATGGTCGTGGTGCTCATGCTTGTCTCCTTTTGCCTTCAAAACTGCCGGATTCGAAGATTCTGGAGCCCCGGCTTTCTGCTCCGGCGCTGGCTGGTGTCCTGCTTGCCCGCGCTGCCGTCTTTCGTGAGTTCCTTCGCCCTTGCGACGGGTTTAGACGGGCTGGCGGGGGATGCAAGGGGACGTGGAATAAATGTCGGCCCACCGGGCGCGGGCTTTTTTGCGCCCGGCGGGCCGATCGTTTTATGCCGCGAAAGCCCCTTGCAAGGCGATGACACGGGGCACGGCGCGCTTAAGGCGGGCGGCAGCTTGCCCGCCCGCGCGACGGGGCACGGGGCAGCGCCGGTCCCCCGCCAGCCCGGCTATGGTCGCTAAAAAAGGGCGAAGGAACTCACGAAAGACGGTGCGGTTTGCGCGGGTCGCCCCGGCTGCGACGGTGCGGCTTTGAAGGTTTTCTGACCATCGCGACGGCGCAGCCGTGGCGATGACCACCCGGCAAGCCCAAAGGGCGCGCAGCGCGCCGCCGGTGCCGAAGGCTCGGGCACGATTGCGCGCGGAGCCACGTCAACCTCCGCTCGGCGGCTTGGCCGGGGGCGGTGAACCGGGCGGTTTTGTGCTGGGCGCGCGAGCCAGCTTGATACGACTCATGACCGCCGCGCCCACGCCACCCATGCCTGCACCGCCTCCGCCGATCATCGCTGCGGCAATGTCGTCGGCTCGAAAGAGCATGAAGCTGATATACACGAGCACGGCAGTCATAGCCATGAATCCGCCGAATTGCGCACCGATCTCGAGGTACCACGGCAGCGATGGATCGCGAGCCATTTCGATCATTAGATCGCTGTAGCCGGCGATGGCGTTCGCACCAAGAATCGCAACCGTAACGCCAACGACGAGAGCAAAGCCCTGCGCGAGCATGAACGTGAGCCAGTTCCGGGCAAGGTGAGAAAGCGGCTGGAAGGGCATCCAGGCGATCAGTAAGGGTCCGAAGATGACGCCAAGCTGCAAAGCTAGCAGCGGCCCGTATAGCGCGTATATGAGGGCCAGGCTCACGACGAGCGCGATTAAGAACAGCAGCAGTTCGAAGAGCGCTGCGGTGAGCGAGGAAAGAACCGCGCCCCCAATGCTTTCCTCGCTCGTGATGAAATCGCGCACCTGCTCCCATGTGCTGCGCTCATCGACTGTACGGGAGTTCGGGAACATGGATTGCGATAGTTTGGTGATTGCGTTTTTGACTGCCTCCGGCCCGCTGCCGCTGCCGTCCACGGCGACGATCGGCGCGGTCAGTTCTTTCGAAAAAAATTCGGTCAGGGTTTTCATGTAGCCGTCCCACCCGAACAGCAGCGTCAGAGGAATAGTCAGGATCAGACCGGCGCGCGTCAGCCGCGCCAGGGCGTCGGAGGCGCCGCCCCCGAGCCACCATTCGTAGATCGCAAAAATTGCGGACATCGAGACTGCGAGCGCCAAAAAGGTTTTGCCAAGGGGAACATAAGCCGAACTCATCGCCGCTGCGTGCTCGATCAGAGGGGACAGCAGGCCTGAGATATCACCAAGCGCCATGATTACCTCGCAACCAGTTGGTAGATAAGGTAGATCCAGCAGAGCACCGAGAACGGCGCGAGGATCGTCAGCCCCGGGTAGCGCTGGGAAAAATAAACAGCGAACGCCCGCCAGTCGAACCCGCCGCCGTTCTCGTCGTTTGCCGGGTCAAGCCCGGCCTGCTGCCGTCGCGCGACGGCGGCGACCAGATCGGCACGCTCATGCTCGCCGCGCGCGACGAGGCGAGCGACAAGATCCACGGTTTTGTTGTTGTCGCTGCTCATGTTCCGCACCTCATTTCACCAGCTGCTGCTCAAACGGCATCTTGATTCCCGCGTCCGGCGTCCGTGCGGCACGTGCGCGCGCGGCCCGCATCTCCCGCTCGCGGTCGGCCGCTCTGCCCTTCTCGACTGCGGCCAGCCGCGCGGCCTCAGCGGCATTGGCATTGGCGGTGGAGATCGAACCGGCGATATCCGCCAACGTCGCCTGCATCTGCACGTTCTGCGTCGCAAGAAACTGGATGCCCTTCACGTTGGCGTCGATGCTCTTCACCGTGTTGGCCTGGTTCTGGACATCCCTTGAGGTTTCGGCGAGGCGCCGCAGCTTCTCCTGCTCCTGCTCGTAACTCCGCTGGTAGACGCCGCCATGCTTGTAGGCGGCATCCGCCTTCAGGCGCAGCAACTCGGACGGCGTGATGCCGAGACGCTCCGAGTCGGTAGCGGCCTTGCGCAGCACCCCGGCGGCGTCCTCGTACGTGCCACGGGCCTGTGACATCACCCTGTAGGCCTCCGCCAGAGCACGCACTTTCTCAAGGGCCGGCCCGTTCATAGAGTTGGTGACGGACTGCGGCAACTGGCGAAGCTGCTGCATCGTCGCCTGCGCTGTCATGAGCGTGTTCGAAGTGGTGTTGATGGCCTCGCTAACCTGCATCACCAGTTCGACGTGGTTCGCGATCTGAGTCCACTCCGTGGCCCCGCCTGTCATCGCGCCGGCGTGAGCCGGTATGGCGAGGGTGGCGAGGGTGAGCGCGAGGGGGGTAAGGGCATGCGACCTCATTTGTCAGGCCTCCGCGCGTGCAACTGCACATGATCGAGCACGGTGCGCGCGATGGCGGCTGGCTGCTTTCCTTGGGCGCGCAGTGCGGCCTCGCCGGCCTCTAGCACGCTGCGCCAGCGGCTAGGACGGTGAGGAGACAGAGAGTGCGGGATCCGCTCGTACTGCCGCGAGTTGCTGTTGCAGGTGTTGTCGGTTGCCATTGCCGTTGCTGTTATCGTCGCGCTCATTTGCCGGCTCCTGCGATCGCGCGCATTTGTTGGAGCTGCGCCAGACGTGCGTCTAGCTCGGCGGCCGCCATCGGCTCGGTGTTAAAAATCGCCAGCTGCACGGCACCAAACGCGATCAAAAGCGCGGCGGCCAGGGCGGCAGGCCAATGTCGGATCAGTTTGTCCATGTCGTCTCCTAACGATCAAAATCAAACTCGGGCACCGCGGGTGGCGGCGTCTCTATCTCTAATATGTCGGGGGTGCGGACATCGATCGCCGGCTCCGACGTCTCCCACGGCGCTGGCTCGATCGCAGGGCCGGGCATCGGCAGCTCCAGGGCCGGCGGGGGCGGCTCGGGCTCCGCCAGCGCGGTCTCTTTCTGCCCCGACTCACGCTCGATCTGCGCAGCCAGGGCCCCGCGGTTGTCGGTGTAGACCCGTGCGTCATCAGTCGCGCGGCTGAGCGCGACGTACATGTTTTGCTGGGTTTGCAGATTCGTCCGCGCGCTCTCCGCGTGTATTAGTACGCGCGTACACGTGCGGCCCTGGGATTCGTGGCCAGTCTGCGCGTAGCCGTGGTCGAGCCGGTGCATCGCTCCGGCGTCGAGCCGGTGCAGCTTGCCGGCGGCATCGCGGACATGGATCTGGCCCTCGGCGATTTTCTCTACCGTCAGCGGGGTGCCGTTTTTAAGCGTCTGGGTGTTGACACGGTTGACCAGCTTGTCGCCCACCGCCACAGCCATGTCGCGCTGCTCAAACGCGGCGAGCTTCGTCACCCGTGACGGGTCAATCTCTTTCTGGTGTCCGGTGACGGTTTCGAGCGTGATGCGGTTGCAATCGACGTCCACCGCAACCACGCGAGCAAAATCGCCGCGTTTGAGGCCGAGCGACGCATAGTCCCGCCCGGCCTGCACCTGGTGGCCAACCGCATAGCTGCCGGCCCGCCGACTCTCTACCGCTGTCATGTCACGCGAGTCGAGCGCCTGGATCGTCACCGAGCCACCCAACTCGCCCCGCGCCGCCAACTGCTCACGCACGGCATCGTTGATCTGCCGCCGGTCGTCCCTGCCGGGGGCAATGATGATTGTGCGATCGCGGTCGTCGCGGCTCATGCCGGCATAGTCGGCGGCGATCGCACCGACGCGGCTCTCTCGCGTGTCCAGCTCGCGTACGTCGATTTTGCTGAGCGCTGACTGAACGTCGCCGCGTATCGCGTCGTAGACCGCCGCCCGCAACTCATCGCTACGCTGGCGGACGATATAATCGAGCACCTGCGTTTTGAGATCGCCGTCCGTTTGCAATTGACGAAACGCAGCGCCCGCCTCGACGCTGCCGAGCTGTTTCACGTCGCCGACCATGACAACCCGGCCCCCTTGGGTGCGGGATAACAGCTTGTCCATGTCGCGGGCGGACAGCATCGATGCCTCGTCCACCATATATATGCGTGGCTGGCTGCTAACCTCCGGTCGGCTGTTGAGGAATTTGGCGACAGTTTGCGACTCGGCGCCAATCGCATCGCCCAACGTTTTCGCAGACGAGTGCGTCGGGGCCAAAGCGATGACCCCATAACCCTGCTGTTGCAGCGCGGCAGATGAGACGGCGAGCACGCTGGTGGTCTTGGCTGTGCCCGCGTAACCTTGAACCAGCGTGATGCGATCCGTGCCGGTCAGCAGCGCCTTGGTGGCCTCGACCTGAGCGGTGTTAAATGCGTGCCCGGTTTTTGCCACCTGCGCCGAAATCGCCGCGTCGGCCGCCTCGATGCTCATCGCTGGTTTGATTGCACCAGCGGCCCGGCTCGCCGTGTCGAGCATGTGCCGCTCGATCCGCTGCGCCTCGCGCGTCGTGTAGCCGGCCTGCTCCAGCCGCTGGCCGGTGATCGCGTCGTGCTGCCGGGTCTGCGTCTCCACCAGTTCGCCGCGCCGGTGCAAGTCGGCGACGGCAGCCCGGATGTCCTGGTCGTCGATGCCGCCCATCCCGAGCTTCCGTGCTTCTGTGACGATCTGGCGCTCGGTGTACCTGCTCTCACGCTCCGATAGATGCTCGACCGCCTGCCGTACTGCCGCCTCGGCACGACGCCGATACTCCCCCGCATCGATCTCCTGGGCCTGCGGCAGTGCTGGCATCTCGTGTCCGGCCTGCCGCGACTGCTCTCGCCAATTGGATAAAAGGTTATCGCGGCCTATGTTGCCCTTCGCCTGGCGCGTCGCCAGCGCAGCGGCCTGTTTTTGCTCGGCGGTCGCGGTCTCCCGCGAGAGCCCCATTTTTGCCAGCTCGGCCTCCACCTGCCGCGACCTGGTGCTCCACATGTCGCGCTCAGCCTGTGACACCTGGCGCAACTCAAAACTAGGATGCTCGCCGGCTCGGGTGCGCTCGGTCGCGTACCCCAGGCGCTCGCATTCACGAGCAAGGGCCGCCCGATACACCGCTCCCGCGTCAGTCTGCAGGCGGTACAACGGGCGGGACTCCAGCGACCGCCACTGTCCGTCTGCGCTCTGCGTGATATTGGCGATCACGCTGTGGGTGTGTAGATCCGGCTCACCCTCGCGCGACACGTCATGTCTATATGTCGCGGCGACCAGGTTGCCCGTCGCTTCCGTGCGGACCTCCCCTTCTTCGCGGATGCGGGTGGCCGCCACCTCTCGCTCCAGGTATTGGATCGCAGCGTTCACCGCTCGATCATGCGCTGCAATCAGGCGGTCGTCGCCGCGTACATAGGCCGCGACGCTGACACTTTTCGGGGCTGAGAACGTAGCATCCCAGCCGGGGCGGTGGTCGCCGCCGCCTACCCGCTCACCGTTCGGCAGAATGCCGTTCAGGATTGCCTCAGCTTGCGCGGGGGTGACTTCGCCCCGCAGGCCCAGCGCCTCAGCGCCTTTGCCTTGCCATGCAGTCGGGGCATGCCCCCGATCGCGATAATAGTCGTCTGTCTGAGCGTAGTACTCAGCCGCCACGCCGGCGGTTTTGATAGCGCTGACTGTGCAGACCATGGTTATCGCTCCAGAGTAAACGGCACGTCGGCGCTATCAGCCGTGGTGTCGGTGGTGTTGCCGTCGCCCTCGACAGTGCTGGGGTCGGCCTCACTAGTGACGGCAGCCGACACGGGCACGGGGACCGCCGACCGTAGCGGCGCGGGCTCATATGCCGGGGCGGCTGGCTCACGCTCGTCGGCGTACGGCAACGTCACGGCGCAGACCGGCAGCGGCCCAGAAATGTTGAGGTAGCCATGGAGGCGGGGCAGGTTTTGCAGCTGCGACGGCATCACCACGCGTCGCGTGCTGTGCTGCTCAGACCAGTTATCAGACTTTCCAGAATCGTTTTTCCCGCCGCTGGCGACGACGCGACGGACTTCCTCGTCGCCGAGCGATTTAGACATGTACTCAGCAGTCTCGGCGTCGCTGACTCTGAGGGTCAGCCAGGTGCCTAGCGTCGCCAAAATCGTCTGCGTCGCGTCATGGCCATAAGCTTCTCTGAACAGCGCGATTGTCTGGGCCGTCGCAATCACTGCGGCACCGTGCTTCGAGCCGTTGGTGAGCAAAGGGATAAGGGACATGATGCGACCAAGCAGCGGCAACTCATCTAACACAAGCCAGGTCCGCCGCAGCTTGCTCCGGTCCCCCGTGGTATGCGGCAAGCTGAGAATGGCCCGGCTGGCAACGTCCAGCGTGCATTGAATCAGGGGCAGCAACGCGGCCCGCTGCTCTTGGGTGTACGAGATAAAGAGCCAGCCGGTTTCTTCGGTGATGAAGTCGCGGACGGAAAAACTGGCCCGTCCTGCAGCAGGATCAAGATGCTCAAAACACCGGAGATATCGGCCAAGTCCGGGACGGACCTCGCCGAAGTACCTCGCGTTTCCGACGACCGTCATCGCGGCGGTGCCTGCCAACAGCTGCTGCAGCTCTTCTATGTCGGCAACACAAGCCAGGCGATAAAGCTCGGCGTTCGTCTTGCTGGTTTCCCAGCACCTGCGCAGCAACCCTTCCAAAACAGTCTGCGCTGCATCGTTCCAGCTCGCCTCCGCCCCATGACCGTCGGGGATGAGCGATTTGGCCAGCGCAGAGCAGTCCTGCGGCGATTTCAGTTCAGCCAGCGGGCTCCACGACACGCTACGGCGATCGAGGGGATTAAAAAGCACAGCGCCGTCTCCGGCATACCGAGAATAAAAAATGCCCTCGGCGTCAGCGATCACCGCGCGGTGACCGCCGGCTTGCAGGGTGTCGAGCATTTTTGTGGTCGCCTGGGATTTACCGGTGCCGGGAGAGCCGGTCAGTAAAAACCCCCCATCTTCTACATAAATGGGGATCGGTACGCCGCCGATTTCCAGACGTGTTTTTGTTTTCGCACTCCGGATTTGTTTTTTGATTTCGGCGACGGTCACAAGCTGCTGACCGCGCAGGTTATCGGCATCGTCGTCCGCGTCGCCGGGGCGGGCGGCGCCAGGGCGCCAGGCAAACATCCAGGCGATCCAGCCTAGGCCAAACGCCCCGCCGAACGCGGCGAGGCCGAGCATGCCGGGGGCGCGCTGGTACACGTACAGACCACCCCGGGCGAGCTGGATCAAGTCCATGCCGGCCCAGCCGCTCAGCCAAAAAATGTAGGTGGTGACGCCCAGAAATGCGCCGAGAATAATGCTGCCTGTGAGCAGTTTGGCGCGAAAAAGCCCATCTGAAATTCGCTGTTTTGTCCCCATGATTTACCCCTGTTTTTTGATACGGTCGGCCAAATAATTAGTAGCGGCCGCCAAGTCGTCGCGGCTGACTTTTTGATCCACTTCCTGTCGCACGGATGCGAGGCGAGCATGTAGCTCGGCGAGGCGGGAGTTGATCACGCTGCCGACCTCGTTTTTGATAGCGTCCAATGCGATGTTTTGGAGCAACAAGTGACGTGCCGCCGCTGTGCGGGTCACCCCTTTTTCTGCTGCCAGCCGGTCAAGAAAATCGAACTCGGCTTGACTGACACGCAGCGTCAAATGGCGGCTCATGACTGGCCACCGTCGGCGCCAGAAACTGACGGGGGAACCGCGTGGGCGGCGAGCATGGTTTCGAGGTCGGTGAGACTTAGCCCAGAGCGTCGAACCGCCTCAAAAACCCGCTGCTGTTCACGTTCGCGTTGGCGTTTTTTCTCTTCACGCAACGCTCGCTTGGCGCGCTCCAGGCGCTCTTGCAAAATGCTGATATCCGTCATGTCACTTCCCCATCAGTTGCACATACCCAATATGTCGCGGGCGCGGACACGTTTTTCGTGACACGCGGAAAGCGGCACGGAGCAAAGGAAGCCCGGGAAAAGCGGCGCACGCGGTAACACGGGCGTGTGACGCGGAGACCCACAGCCCACGCGGGTTTCCGGCGAAGCCGGGCCGCAGGCAGTGCGTGGGGTGTGTCTTCTAAGATTGGGGCCCGCGAGCGAAGCGAAGCGGGCAACTAATGTTCCGCACTGACGAGCCGATACTCCTAATGCCAGCGAGCTGTTATGGCCGATCGGGAATCAAGAAAGGGAGAATCAAATGGGATTTTTTATTAGAGCTTTGTCGGTCCTAAACGGGGTGCGTGAGTGGGCTTCGTTCGCGCATGAGGCGTTTTCCTGGCGGGGCCTTGCAAAGCGCACGGCGGCGGCGGCAGCGGGGGCTGCGGTTATCGCTACGCCCGTCGTGGTGATGTCCAAGCCGTCGGCGCCTGCGGAGGCTGTCTCCGCGCAAGGACCGGCGCACACCGAGAGCGCTGCCGAGGTGGAGGACAAGATCGAGAAGATCGGTCCCGACAACATCTATTCCAAGGTGTACCTGAGCCAGCCTGAGCATCAGGGCTTGATGGACGCGATCATCGCCAAGTGCAAAGTAACCAACGAGCTTCCTGCGCAGCAATGCGACATCGCTGTACATACGAAGGCTTGGTTGGCGCACCGCGCCTTTCTGGCGGAACAATCCAAAAAAGTGCAAGAGGCGGACAGGCGGCTACGCGAATCGCTCAATTCACCTTCGGCGGGCGCGACTGGGCCCACCCAGATCCGGATGTTTAAGGAGTAAATGGCGGGCGCCGGTCCCGCCGCGCGCCGACGGCGCCGGACCGTCGTCACCCGTAACGATTACCGATTCGGAAACCCATTTCGGAAAAGCATTTCCGAAAGGCGCTTCGGAAAGGACTAGTTAGAGCAACCTCAGCAAACGTACCAGAAGGCCGCGGCACGGTCCGCGCGTCGGGTGGTGGATGGCTTCACTGCCGGCGGCGGCAATGCTGGTACTGTTTCTCCCGCCCAATGGAGACAATGCCCGGCGGGGGCGCCGGGCTGCGGGATTCGCGCAAATGGTGGCGTTCGTCTCGTGTTTGTGTGCGACCTTGCGCGTTACGGACAGCCGCCCGCCCTCGGGCGGCATGGGTGAGAGAAGAAAAAGGGGAAGACCCCAAGGTCTTCCCCTAGAGATTGCACCTGAAGGTGCATCTGAACATGTAACTGCTGAATCAGGCTTTTGCTACAGGCCTCCGGGCTTTTGCTACAGGCTCCCGGGCTTTTGCTACAGGCTCCCGGGCTTTTGCTACGGGCGTGCCCTGGTGGTTGGAGTGAACGCGGTCCCCGTCGATCACTATCCCGATCTCAGCCAGCCTGTCGGTATCTGCTCTCAGCTCGCGCCGTTTGTTCCACAGCGCATCGCCGGCCACTTCACCTGCCACTGCGCGGATTAGCCCGTCCAGCAACCATCCCCCCTGCGGCTCGGTCTTGTGGGTTAATGCATGGCGGGCGACTGCTTGGCTGATTCCATGTTGGAGCAACGAAATCGTACCCGGGTCATGTCCGACCCATATGTCCGATTCAACCAGTCTGCAAAACGCCTTGCCAATCTCAACCCGCCATAGGTGCCTATCGCCTCCCAAAGGGTTGGCTCGTGTAACGTAGCTGCCATCCGATCGCTGGGCTTTGTCGATGTGGTCGATCAAGTGCCCAGCGCACGCCAACCGCGCGGGCGCCAGGATCTCGATATCCGCCATGCGTAAGTCCTGCAGGATCGCTTCGAACTGTGTCCCGGACGTGATTCTTGCCCGGCGTCGCACGGCGGCCGGGTCAACCAGCAGTTTGATGCGGCCGTCTGCCATCTCGCCCTTTCTGATTCTCTCGTAGCAAATCGCCTCAAAAACGTCGGCATGTGCCTGTCCTAGTCGTCCTGTGACGCGCACCCGCCCCCATGAGGTTTCGATGGTCGATGAGCGCATTTGAGGGCGCCGCGTCGCCTGGAATAGGCGTAGGCGTACTGTGTGCGCGGTTGTTGTCGGAAACGCGGGTTTACCAGTCGTTGTCATCGCCCCGCCCTCCGCTTGCTGCCGCGTATGTCTTCGCCTTGGCCTTCACCACCCCCGGCATCTCGCGCCGCACCAGTACCCCGCCTGCTTCGCGGCGTAGCCATATATCGATCAGCGGCGGGCAGTAGTTGGCTTTCGTCACGCCATAACGGACGAGTTGCTTGCGGTCTTCTTCCTTGACTCCGAACACTTCGGCCTCCCCCTCCGTCATGGTTTGGAGGAATGCTACCCAGCGGGCCTCGTCCACGAAAACGCTACTGCCCCGCGACGATTGCTGCTTATCCACGTCGCCGTTTAGCGCAGCCGCTTTGTTGGCATGGTGCAGGAAAACCACGGCAGCGCCTGTATCTGCGGCGATCCTCTCCATCGCTCGCATCACCCGGGCCGCGTCCCGCCGCTCGTTTTCCTCGCCGCCGTGCCAGCGAGACAGCGTGTCGATCACTACCAGCCGGGCACCTCGCGCCATTTTTTCGATGCCGGCAACAGTTTTTCCGTCATCCATCAAGTCCCCCGCCTTGCCGAGACATGGAGAGATTAGAGAGTTCGCCTTCATGTCCCCTCTCTCGCGCTCACTGAGTTGCTGCGCCACCGCTTTGATGCGCATATGCAGGACGTTTGATGGATCCTCGGCAGCTAGGAACACGACCGTGCCGGTCGGGTGTTCCCCGACCCCCAGCGTGTCCCTCCCAGTTGTGATCTGGGCGAGCACCTGCAACGCCAAAAAACTCTTGCCAGTTGCCCCAGGGGCAACCAGGGATCCGACGGTGCCCGCGAGCAGGCCCGGCAACACGAAGTCGAGAGGTTCCGGCTCCGTCTCAAGCGCTCGCGCAATATCGAGGATGGGCCAGTCGTACCCGGAGTCGGTGATGATGAGCCCGCTCATGTCGCCGCCTCCCCTCGCATCGCCGCCCGAGCCGCCGCCCGGAATCGGGCGACAGCACCAGTCAGCGCTGCATATTGATCGATGCCGCCGCCAGCCAGCACCTCGGCAGCTGCATCAGCAATGGCATCCGCCAGTGCTGCGGCCGACGCCCAAACGTTCGGTCCGCCATTGCCGCCTGATGAGCTTTCGTTCGCCGGATACAATTCCACCGCCTCCAAGCCGAGCGCGGCAATCACGTCTAGTGCGGCGCAGCCCTTGAAGCAGTAGATCAGACTGCCGCCGGCGTCAGATTCAGCGACCGAAAGCGCCGGATTACCTCTGCCGTCGGCCTGACAGCACGGACAGCATGCCCGATGCGCCCGCAGCGCGCCGCCGCGCGGCGCTGCGTGGCGAGGCTTGTGCAAGCGAGCAAGGAGAGTGGCGTAGCTCATGCCGACACCCCACTTTCGTCCGCCGCCAACAAATCCGCCTGCACCCGCTCCAACGCCTGCAACACCGCCGCCTGCCGCCGCCCCTGGCGCTCGCTGACCCCTCGTGCCCGCGCGATCTCCGCAGAAGTACGCGGCAGCTCGATCTCCTGCCGGATCCGCTGCCACCGTGCCTCCGCGTCGCCGTTTCCGCAAACGCGGCGCGCCACGGTCTCCGCCGCCTGAATAGCGGCGCATGGGTCGTCACCAATGCTGCCAGCGAGCCAAGCTGTACCGATGTACTCCTCTCCCTGTGTGCGTCGCGCACTCGGCCGCACCGTCACCCCCGGCCGCTGAGCGGCTGCGTGGCAATGCACGGCCGCTAGCCAGCGCGTAACAAAATCGCCATCGTGACGGCGCGGCATTGTCGCGGCGAGCAGCCAGGCCTCCTGTTTGATGTCATCGAGATCAGCGCCTGTCGTGTGCGCGAGCATGCGCATCATGGGGGTCCATTGCTCAACGAGCTGGTCGGGGGCGTTCATTGCGCACCGCCTTTCTGCGCCTGCGCGGCAGCGGCGCGACGGGCTTGTTCGGCTTTTGGCGGGCGCCCCGGTCCGCGGCGGCGCGGGGTGTCCGGCGCCGTCGCGGCGGGCGGCGGCACGGACGGGCGCTGGTAATGCCGCAGCCAGTCGAGCACGTCGGCCAGGATCCAAAGCGGCTGACGACTGCCTGGTGGCTCGCAACTGGGTGGGACGCGGTGCGGCGCGCGGCTGCGGTCGGCGAGGATACTCGCCGGGGATTTCTGAATGAGTTCAGAGAGAACCGAGACGCCGAAAACCGGCGGGATGCCGGTGTCGGCGGGGGGCGTATGCGCGAGCATGAGCAATCTCCTGGATTGCTCATGTGCTGCCCTGCTCCATGAGACCGACCAAAATTGGCCTGGCGTAAGGTAGTCGCTTTGCCGTGTGCCCCGGCTCAACGACCTTTGCCGGGCGGTTTGATCTGCTTTGCCCCCTGTGTCCGGCCGATCGGGCCGGGGGTCAGGTTGCTGTAGCGTGCAACCCTGTATGCCGGGGACTATTATGCATAAGCGAAAAGGGGTGTCAAGCTAAGGGTGACAAGAATATTCTTCCGCGTGCTCCGTACTCCGAGCACGGAAGCCGGCACCAAAGGCCTGTCACCCGGCCGTCACCCCGGCGGGTGACACTTGAAAGAAACCGAGGGGAAGCGAGAGCAAGCCAGAGCAAGCGACAGCATCGTAAGTCGTTGTAATTATTTACTCTATTTGTTTTTGTTGGTGCCGCTTATCTGATTCGAACAGATGACCTACCGCTTACAAGGCGGTTGCTCTACCAACTGAGCTAAAGCGGCGACGGGCGACATTATAGCGAGCGCGCTCGGCGCTTTGCGCGATTACTTGACGACCTTGAGCGAGGGCCTGCCCTTGGGCGGCGCGGCGTCGCCCTGGGCGGGAGGCGCCGGTTCCGTCGGACCGCCTGCGTCGACCGGCTCGAAATGCAGGCCCTGCCCGTTCTCGCGGGCGAAGATCGCGGCGACGCGATCCACCGGCACCGAAATCTCGTGCGAGACGCCGCCGAAGCGCGCGGAGAACTGGATCCACTCGTTATCGAGCGTCAGGTTGCGGGTCGCACCCGCGCTGATGTTCAACACGATCTGGCCGTCCTTGACGTAGGCAGGCGGCACGCGGGTACGCCCGTCGACCGCGACCAGGAGCTGCGGCGTGTACCCGGAGTCGGCGCACCATTCGTATAGCGCGCGGATCAGGTAGGGTTTGGTCGAGATCTCGGCCACGGCAAGCGTATGGGCGCGCCTACTTGCGCAACGCCTTCTCGGTCGGAGTCAGCGCGCTGATGAAGGCCGGGCGGCTGAACAGCCGCTCCCGGTACTTGAGCACCGGCGCGGCCATCTTCGGCAGTTCGATGCCGTAGTGCTCGATCCGCCACAGCAGCGGCGCGATCGCGACGTCGAGCATGGAAAACTCGTCGTTCATCAGGTATTTCTGCTTGGTCAAGATAGGCGTGAGCTGCGACAGGCTGTCGCGGATCTCCTGGCGCGCCTTGTCGGAGCCCTTGCCGAGACTGTGTTCGAGCGTGTTGACGTGCGAGAACAGGTCGTGCTCGAAGTTGAACAGCACCAGCCGTGCCCGCGCACGCATCACGGGGTCGGGCGGCATCAGCTGCGGATGGGGAAAGCGCTCGTCGATGTATTCGTTGATGATGTTGGATTCGGTCAGGACGAGGTCGCGCTCGACGAGCACCGGCATCTTGCCGCTCGGGCTGATGCTGGCGATTTCTTCCGGCTTGTTGTGCATGTCCACATCGATGATTTCGAAGTCCATGTCCTTTTCGAACAGGACGATGCGGCAGCGATGGCTGTACGGGTCGGTACTGCCGGAATATAGGGTCATCATGACGGGGGCTCCCTCAGGTAGTGCGCGTGTGGCGTATGTTTAATGCTTAAAACGCCAACAGCCGGACACTGTCCGGCTGTTGGCGAGCGGCGTGCTGACGACTCAGTGAACGTCTTTCCAGAACTCTTTCTTCAGGTAATAGGCCACCACGAAGAATACGGCCAGGAAAATCAGAACGATGACGCCGAGTTGCTTGCGCTGCACCTGCGCGGGCTCGCCCATCCACACCAGATAATTGACGAGATCACCGACGATCGCATCGTACTCGGCGAGGCTCACGCTGCCAGGCTTGGCGAGCGCAAGACGCTCGATCACCTGGTGCTCGCCTTCCTTCTTGTAGACCGGGACCTGCTCACCCTGCAGGTTCCACAGCACATGCGGCATGCCCACCTTGTCGAAAACGGTGTTGTTCCAGCCAGTCGGCCGCGTGTCGTCGCGATAGAAGCCGCGCAGGTAAGTGTAGAGCCAGTCGGCGCTACGCGAACGCGCGATCACGCTGAGGTCGGGCGGCGTCGCGCCGAACCACGCAGCGCCGTCCGCCTTGGTCATGCCGACCTTCATCAGCTCGCCCGGCTTCTCGGCCGCGAACATCAGGTTTTCCTTGATCTGATCCTCGGTCAGGCCGATGTCCTGCAGCCGGATGTAGCGCATCGACGAAGCGCTGTGGCAGTTCAGGCAGTAGTTGACGAAGGTGCGGGCGCCGCGCTGCAGCGACTCGTGGTCGCTCAGGTTGACCGGCGCCTTGTCCAGGTGAACGCTGGGGCCCGATGCAAAAGCCACGACGGGCGCGGCCACCAGCAGGAAAAGAAAATTCTTCACGCGTTTCATTTAGCCAGTCACCCTTTCCGGTTCCGGTTTGGTTTTGTCAATCGAGGTATACCAGGGCATCAACAGGAAAAACAGGAAGTAGATGACCGATAACACCTGGGCGATGAGCGTCGCGATCGGGGTCGCCGGCAGCAGACCGAGGTAGCCCAGGCCAACGAAGGCAACGATGAAGAGCGCCAGCGCAATCTTGTAGATCGGACCGCGATAGCGGATCGACTTGACCTTGCTGCGATCGAGCCAGGGTAGGAAGAACAGCAGCACGATCGACATGCCCATCGCCACGACGCCCGGGAACTGCGAGCCGAACAGCGGCGGCACCGCGCGCAGGATCGCGTAGAACGGCGTGAAGTACCACAAGGGCGCGATGTGCTCCGGCGTCTTCAGCGGGTCGGCGGGAACGAAGTTGTTGGCTTCGAGGAAGTAGCCGCCCATCTCCGGCGCGAAGAACACGATCGCCGAGAAGACCATCAGGAAGACGATGACGCCGACGATGTCCTTGACCGTGTAGTAGGGGTGGAAGGGAATGCCGTCGAGCGGAATGCCGTTGGCGTCCTTCTTCTTCTTGATCTCGATGCCGTCCGGGTTGTTGGAGCCGACTTCGTGGAGCGCGACCAGGTGCACGGCGACCAGCGCGATCAGCACTAGCGGCAGCGCGATGACATGGAAGGCGAAGAAGCGGTTCAGCGTCGCATCCGAGATCACGTAGTCGCCGCGGATCCAGATCGACAGGTCTTCACCGATGAAGGGCACGGCGGCGAACAGGTTGACGATGACCTGCGCACCCCAGAACGACATCTGGCCCCAGGGCAGCAGATAGCCGAGGAAGGCTTCCGCCATCAGCGCCAGATAGATCAGCACGCCGAAGATCCAGATCAGTTCGCGCGGCTTGCGGTAGGAACCGTACATCAGGCCGCGGAACATATGGAGGTAAACGACGACAAAGAACATCGAAGCGCCGGTCGAATGCATGTAGCGGATCAGCCAGCCCCAGTCGACATCGCGCATGATGTACTCGACGGACGCGAACGCGAGCTCCGCGTCCGGCTTGTAGTTCATCGTCAGGAAGATGCCGGTGACGATCTGCAGCACCAGAACCAGCAGGGCCAGCGAGCCGAAGAAATACCAGAAGTTGAAGTTCTTGGGCGCGTAGTACTCGGACAGGTGCGCCTTGTAGGTGGCGGTGAGCGGGAATCGATCGTCGATCCAACCCATCATTTTTTGCAGGGCAGACATTTATTTAGGCTCCTTTTGCGTCTACACCGATCAGCAGCTTGGCGTCGCTGAGGTATTGATGAGGCGGGACCACGAGATTGGTCGGTGCGGGCACGCCCTTGTAGACGCGTCCGGCCAGGTCGAAGCGAGAGCCGTGGCAAGGACAGAAGAAGCCGCCCGGCCAGTCGGCGCCGAGATCGGCGGCGCCGACGTCCTTGCGATACGTGGGAGAACAACCGAGGTGGGTGCAGATGCCGACCGCGACGAGGAGTTCGGGTTTGATCGAGCGCACCGGATTTGTGCAGTATTCAGGCTGCTGAGGCATCTCGCTCTTGGGGTCGGCGAGCTGGCCGTCCAGGGTCGACAGTTTGTCGAGCATCTCCTTCGTGCGGCTGACGATCCACACCGGCTTGCCACGCCACTCGACGGTGAGCAGCATGCCAGGCTCGATCTTGCTGACGTCGACTTCGACCGGCGCGCCGGCTGCCTTGGCGCGGGCGCTCGGCATCATGCTCATCACAAGAGGAACGGCGACGCCCGCCACTGCGACACCGCCTACGGCGCTGGTCGCAGCGATCAGGAATTTTCGTTTACGTGTGTCCACTTTTTGCCCATCGGCTTCCTGGCTCATGTTTCCCTAACCCTGAACGTGTTGCTAAAGCCTGCCATTCTAACCAAATTGCACACGGCTCCGAAAGCCCGCCGTAGCGCCCACGCAACGGTTTTGCGCCTGCGCTATACTGCGCGACTGGCAAATTCATGCCAAGTCTCTGAATTTAATAAGATATGCATATACGGAAATTCTGGTTGCTTTTTGCCCAGTCGGTGACGGTCGCACTCGGCGCGCTCGTCGTCGTCGCGCTCTTCAAACCCGATTTGCTGCAATGGCGTGCCCAGACCCCGAATCTCACGATCCAGCAGGCCCGTCCCCAAGGCGGCGGCACGGTCACCGTCGCGCCCAATGAGTCCTTCGCGCTGGCGGCGCAAAAGGTCATTCCATCGGTGGTCAACGTGTTCACGCAGCAAAAGGTCCGCAACCCTGCGCATCCTGCGATGCAGGATCCGATTTTTCGCTACTTCTTCGGTGATCGGCTCGACGCGCGGCCGCGCGAGGTGTCCAACCTCGGCTCGGGGGTCATCGTCACGACCAACGGCTACATCCTGACCAACCACCACGTCGTCGATGCCGCGGACCAGATCGAGGTCGCCCTTGCCGACGGCAAGACCGTGCCGGCGCGGGTGATCGGCGCGGACCCCGAGACCGACCTCGCCGTCCTCAAGATCGATGCGGAAAAGCTGCCGGCGATCACCTTCGCCAACGCCGACAGCCTCAAGGTCGGCGACTGGGTGCTCGCGGTCGGCAACCCCTTCGGCGTTGGCCAGACCGTGACCGCGGGCATCGTGAGTGCACTCGGCCGGACCCGGTTGGGCATCAATACTTTCGAGAACTTCATTCAGACCGACGCGGCGATCAACCCGGGCAACTCGGGCGGCGCGCTCGTCGACTCGGCGGGTAACCTGGTCGGGGTGAACAGCGCGATCTACTCGCGCACGGGCGGCTCGCAAGGCATCGGCTTCGCGATTCCGGTCAGCATCGCCCGTCAGGTGATGGAACAGATCATCAAGTCCGGCAGCGTGACCCGCGGCTGGGTAGGGGTCGAGGTGCAGGACCTGACGCCGGAGCTCGCCGAGTCGTTCAACCTGCCCGACGTCAACGGCGCCTTGATCGCCGGGGTTCTCAAGGGCGGGCCTGCCGATACCGGCGGGGTGCGGCCCGGCGACATTCTGCTCGCGGTCAACGGCCGCAGGGTGACCGACTCGGCGTCCCTGCTCAACCTGATCGCGGAACTCACGCCCGGCCAGAGCGCGCGACTGACCGTCGCCCGCAAGCAGCGCTCGCTCGATCTCAAGGTCGAGGTGGGACGGCGGCCGCTGCAGCGCGCCCTGCCGATGCCGCCCGAGCCGGCGCTCGAATAACGTACGCTGGATGCACCGCTCAGCGGTAAGGATGGAACGGGAAGGCGCTTAGACCCGGATGTAGGTCCACCCCTGCTGCAGGCGGGTGACGATTTCGCCGATCGCGGTCGGCGCCGTGCGCGTAGGAGGCAGGAGTTCGACCCGCTGACCCTCACTCCTGTAACGCGCGATCGACTGGCCGCACGCGACCCATTGCAGGTTGACATGCCGCTGCGTCATGCGCGCCACGCGTTCGGCATAGGGGCTGTGACCCGCGCGCAGCAATTCGATCCCACGGCTGTTGGCGATGACTTCGAGTTCCAGGGGGCGCCGTTCCCGTTCGGCCTCGTCGAGCAGCCGTTCCGCGCGGTCGAGCACCGCACGCATCCGCTCGGGCGCGGCGGAGTCGAGATGCAGCAGGACCCGGTTCGGATCGACCTCGCGCGCCAGGCTGACGACCTGATACCCGTCCGGCAAGGCCAACAGGCGCGCCGCGGCCGCGGTGTCGATGTCGACGCCGCGCAAGGCCCAGCCTCCGATACCGGCCGCGAGCATGAGACAGCCGAAGGCACAGCGCCGCGCCAGCTGGCGGCGGGGCACGGCGCGCTCGCTGCGGGCCGGCCCCGGGGGCCGCGCGTACGCGAGTTGCACCATGCTCTTCAGGCTGCGAAGGCTGCAGACGCGCTGCGCCAGTTCGCTGTCCTCGCGCATGCGCGCAACGAGCGCCTCGCTCTCGGGAACACTGAGTTCCCCGTCGACAAAAGCCTGCAGGATTTCGTCGGACACTACCGATTTCATTTCACCCTCCACAATGACGGCCCGGCCGCGGTTTGTGCCGCGTCGAGCCGTTTCTTCAGGTTGGCACGGGCCCGCGACAGGCGGCTCATCACGGTGCCGACTGGAATGTTCAGGATGCCCGCCACCTCGGCATAGCCGAATTCCTCAAGGTCGACGAGCGTGACCACTTGGCGCTGCGCAGGCGGCAGCTGCGCGACCGCACTTCTGATACAGGCGACCACGCGCTCGCGGTCGCAGCATGCCTCGGGCGAGTCGCCCGCCGACTCGAGTTCGTCCTCCCATTCCTCGATGTCCTCGAACTCGCGCCGGCGGCGAAGATGGTCGACCCAGCAATGGTTCATGATCGAGACCACCCAGCCCTTTAACGCCGCGTCCTCACGGAGCTGGGCGCGGCGCGCCCAGGCCTTGGATAATGCCTCCTGGACGAGATCGTCGGCGAGTGCGGGGTCGTGGCACCAAGCGTAGGCGATGCGGTACAACATCGGCCGCAGGGCTTCAAGAGTGGGTCGAAAGGGGCCGAATAGGAAGTGGCTCATCAGGCTCATGGAAGGGAGACGCCGCGGGTGGTCCATTTATTCCAGAAAAAAACCGCGTCGGCTATGGAATAAGCGTGCGTGTCGAGGCGTCTTCCTACTAGGCTTGGATAAAGCCGATATCAAAACCAAAAGGAGACCCCGCAATGTCACACATCTTTCCCCCTCTGCTGATTACCCTGCTGCTCGCCGGCGCACCGGCGGCACACGCCGCATCTGCGCAGGCCGCTGCGCCCGCGACGGCCGAGGTGCAGGAAAAGGTCGTCTACCACGTCAACGACGCGTCGTTGGCCCGCATGGCCTTGACCAATATCAACAACCACCTGAACGCCAGCCCGAACGCGAAAATCGTCGTCGTCACCCACGGCAAGGGCATCGACTTCCTGCTCAACGACGCCAAGGACAGCAAAGGCGCCTTCGCGCCGGTCGTCGCCGGCATCAAGGAAAAGGGGGTCGATTTCCGCGTCTGCCGTAACACGCTCAAAGGCCGCAGCCTCGGTGACGACGCCGTCATCATGGAGGCGAACGTCGTGCCGTCCGGCGTCGCAGAAGTCGCCAAGCTGCAGGCCCGGGAAGGCTACGTCTATCTGAAGCCCTAAGGCTTCCCTCGCCCGGGGCGGCAGGACTAGTTCCGCCCCGGAGTCCCTTTACCGTTCCACGTCGCCGAACTGCCGCGCGCAGTTCTGGGCGACTTTGCGCCCGAAAAACGCGAATACCTTGGGAGGAAGTCTCTGTGAAAACGAAAATCATCGTTCTGCTCGCCACCTGTCTACCGCTGTCCACCCAAGCCGCCAACTGGCTTCAGGTGCAGGGCAACGAAGCACCCGGCAGCCCCCGTTTCAAGCCTTTCGGCTTTTTTCAGCCGACCTATACCGCCATCGACGCCGATCCGATCGACGGGCTGCTTGGTGCCGCTGCACCCTTCAACGGCCAGCTCACCCTGCCCAACCGCGTAGGGCCCGCACTGGACGACAAGGACGAGCTGCAGTTCTTCCGCGCCCGCCTGGGCCTGCGCGGCAATATCGTGCCGAGCCGGATCAATTACTTCCTTCTGGCCGAGGCCGGGAAGAACGCGATCACCTCGCAGCGGGATCTGATGATGACCGACGCGTCGGTCACCTTCAATTACATTCCGGGCGCCCGCGTGCGCGCCGGCCTGTTCAAACTGCCGACCAGCGAGGAGGCGCTGGTGGCGGTGCATCAGGCCTACCACTACGTCTACTTCAGCAATGCCGCGACCAATCTGCTCGTCGAAAATCAGGTCAAGTCGACAGGCGCAGTCAACGCGACCGGCGCGTCCAACGGCGCGACCGTCAGCGCCGGCTCGGGCTTCCGCGACTGGGGCGTCCAGGTCTACGACTGGTTCAACCGGGGCGCCTGGGAGTTTTCCTATGCGCTGATGGTGTCGAACGGCAACGAGATCGAGGAATTCTCCGACAACGACGGCAACAAGGACGTCACCGGCCGCTTGCAGGCGTCCTACGTTTTCGGCAAGAGCAAGGGACCCAAGCGCGAAGACGCCTCGGTCTGGCTGTGGCATCAGACCGGCGAGCGCGAATTCGGCGGCGAAGACTTCGACCGCATTCGCGAAGGCGTCGGCGCGCGCTACCAGAAAGGCCCGTGGCGCGCGACCGCCGAATACCTGCGCGGCGACGGCATGATCGTCGGCGGGCCCAACCCGCCCTTCCCCGCCCAGCCGGTCCAGATCGGCACCAACGAGAAAGCGGACGGCTGGTACCTCGAGGGCGGCTGGCGCTTCCACAAGAGCTGGGAAGTCGACCTGCGCCATGACGTGTTCAACCGCATGACCGAGACTGCCGCGCTGGAACGGCAATTCACGACGACGACGCTGGGGGTGAACTGGTTCTTCTACAAGAACACGCGGCTGACGTTGAACTACGAGTGGCGCGACCTGGAGGTTCCGAACCCATCCGCCATCCCGGCCGGCGCCCAGCGCACCAACGCGCAAGCGATCGCAGACAACCTGGGCGACCGCGCCAGCGTGCAGCTGACCTGGTTCTTCTGACCGGCGACCCCGTCTTCCTCCTGCGGCGGCCTCGGGCCGCTTTTTTACTCGGCGCGAATGAAGTGCTCGCGGTAGTACCTGAGCTCGTCGATGGATTCGTAGATGTCGGCAAGCGCCTCGTGCTTGTTCGATTTCTTGAACGCGTCGCAGAGGCCCGGGCGCCAGCGCTTGGCGAGCTCCTTGAGCGTGCTGACGTCGAGGTTGCGATAGTGGAAGAAGGCTTCGAGCTCGGGCATGTGGCGCGCCATGAAGCGCCGATCCTGACAGATCGAGTTGCCGCACATCGGCGAGGTCCGCGGTGAGACGTGCTGTTTGACGAATTCGAGCATCTGCGCCTCGGCATCGGACTCGCTGAGCTGCGACGCCTTGACGCGATCGATCAGCCCCGACTTGCCGTGGGTGCCCCTGTTCCAGCTGTCCATCGCGTCCATCACCGCGTCGGGCTGATGCACGACCAGCACCGGCCCCTCGGCGACGGTATTGAGGTCGGCGTCGGTCACGACGATCGCAAGTTCGATGATGCGGTCGCTCTCGGGCGACAGGCCGGTCATTTCCATGTCGAGCCAGAGCAGATGCGTGGGGTTGAGCGCCATGACGATTTCCTGAATGGGATAGCCGGCATTCTCGCATAGACCCTGCCCTGCGCGGGGTAGCGGAAGGCCCGGCTTGAAGCCATAATCGGAGCCTATCCCACACTGGAGTCCGCATGAAACGCCTGATGATTTTTTGTGCCACTGCCATGCTTGCCGGAGCGGCTCAAGCCGCGCCGTTCGACAAGGGCGACCCCAAGGCCGGCAAGCTGTTGCACGACAAGACCTGCGTCCAATGCCACGTCAAGATGTTCGGCGGCGACGGCAGCAAGATCTACACGCGCGCCGACCGCAAGACCGGGACGGCGCAGCAGCTCGCGGCCCGCATCTCGGGCTGCAACGCCAATACCGGCGCCGGCTGGTTCCCCGAAGACGAGGCGCACGTCGGCGCCTATCTCAACGAGCAGTATTACAAGTTCAAGTAAGGAAACGCCATGCCCACGATCGTCGAAGAACTGGTCCGCAAGAAGTGCGCGCCCTGCGAAGGCGGCATCGCGCCGCTGACCGACGCGCAGGTTGCCCCCATGCTCAAAGGCCTGTCGGGCTGGCAGCGCGACGGCATCAAGATCGTCAAGGAATACAAGTTCAAGGACCATTACCAGGCGCAGGCCTTCACCAACGCGGTGATGTGGGTGTCGCACCGCGAGGATCATCATCCCTACCTGATCGTCGGCTACAACACCGTCAAGGTCGAGTTCTGGACCCACGCGATCGAGGGCCTGTCGGAAAACGATTTCATCTGTGCGGCCAAGGTCGACTCGCTTCTCGATCTCTGAGCCGCGCCTCCCGGAGCGGCGGCAACTGACGACGGACAGGGCCCTGCGATTCTGAACACGCTCACCGGGCAAGTTGTCGCAGCCTTCAGTCGCCGCTTCATCGTCGACACCGCCGAGGGCACGCTGGCGTGTCAGGTCCGTGGCCGGCATCTGCGAGTGGTGTGCGGCGACCAGGTCGAGTTGCGCCGCGACGGCGACGCCGGCGTGATCGAGCGCCTGTTGCCGCGGGCAAGCCTGCTCTACCGTTCCGACGCGTTCAAGACCAAGGCCATCGCGGCCAACGTCACCCAGCTCGGCGTGGTCATCGCGGCACGCCCGAGCTTCTCGCTCGAACTCGTGCAGCGTTGCATCCTGGCCGCCGAGGACCAGGGCGTCGCGAGCCTGCTGATCCTCAACAAGGCCGATCTGCCGGAAACCGACGTTGCGCGAGAAAGGCTGCTGCCGCTGACCCGCCTCGGCTACCCGCTCGTGGCGCTATCGGCACTGACCGACGTCACGCCGCTGCGCCCGGCGCTGCAAGGGCACACCACGCTGCTGATCGGCCACTCCGGGATGGGCAAATCGACGCTCGTCAACGTCCTCTTCCCCGGCGCCAACGCGGAAACCGCCGAGTATTCCGAGGCGCTCGACAGCGGGCGTCACACCACGACCCACGCCCGGCTGCATCGCCTCGACGCGACCTCGGCCGTGATCGACTCGCCGGGGCTTCAGGAATTCGCGCTCCAGCATCTGGACGAGAAAGCCCTCGCGCATGCCTTCGTTGAATTCCGTCCCTTCCTCGGCGAGTGCCGTTTCCGTGACTGCAAGCACGAGGTCGAGCCGGGGTGCCGGATCCGCCAGGCCGTCGCCGATGGCGACATCGCCCCGGCCCGCCTTCAGCTGTTCCAGACGCTGCGCCGCCTGCAGCAGAACGCCGCACAGCGCCTATAAAGCAGAGTTCCTTGGACTGCAAATCAGGAGCGCCCCATGAAAGCATTCCTCGCTGCGTGGGTCGGGCTGTGGCTCGGGTGCGCGCCGCCCGCGCTCGCGGACGCAAAATGGGTCGCGACGTCCTACGCGCCGCCCAAGGTGGTATTCGAGTTCTTTCTCGACCATCCGCAGAAGATCGCGAGTGCCCTCTACTGGCTGCGCTCGCTGACCAACCCGCTGATGGACGCCCCCTACAACTACGCCCCCGAGGACCTCGACATCGTGGTCGTCGTCCACGGCACGGAAATCGTGACGCTCGCGAAGCGCAACGAAGCCCGGTATGAGGAAGCGGTCGAGCGCATGCGTTATTACGCGGAACTGGGCGTGCGCTTCAAGGTGTGCGGCGAGGCGGCTGCCGAATACGGTTACGTGCTGCGCGATTTCCAGGATTTCGTCGAGGTCGTCCCCAATGCGATCACCGAGCTCGCGCATTGGCAGCAGCAAGGCTACGCGCTGATCGTGCCGCGGGTGATGGAGCGGACGGTCGACCTCGACGCGATCCGCTAGCCGCCCGCGCTCACTCGGGCCAGTGCTTGATGTAACGCTTCAGGAGGCTGTTCTCGAAGTTCGCTTCCTTGAGGCAGGCGCGCGCGACATCATGAAAGGAAATGATCGCCAGGAGCTTGTTGCCGTCGAGGATCGGCAGATGGCCGATATGTGACTTCGTCATCACGTCGCGCGCGTAATCGACGGAATCGTCGGCGTTCGCGACGACGGGGTCGGTGACCATGATCGCGCTGACTTCGGTGTCCTTGAGGTCACAGCCATGTTCGACCATGCCGTGTACGACGTCGCGCTCGGTCAGCAGGCCGACCATCTCGCCGGCCTTCAGGACGACGAGTGAGCCGACGCCGAGTTCGACCATGCGGGCGACTGCACTCTCCACCCGGTCGGTCGGGGCGATGCTGTAGATTTCGTCGCTCTTGAGGGTGAGGATCTCGCGGATTTGCATGCTGGTCTCCGAATCGGCTGGGCGTAGGCCCTCATGATAACAATCCGGCGACGCCGCCGGCTACGGTCTGACCAGCGCCGTTTCGACCTGCTCGCGCTTGGCGCGGCCGACGAGGGTTTCGACCAGTTGCAGCGCGAAATCCATCGCCGTTCCGGGACCGCGCGAGGTCAGCACCGTGCCGTCCTGAACGACCGCCTCGGCGCGCAAGGTGACGTCGGGAACACCGTCGAGAAAGCCCGGGTAGCTCGTCGCCTGTTTGCCGCGCAACAGCCCCGCTTCGGCCAGCACCATCGGCGCGGCGCAGATGGCTGCGGTATATTTCCCGGCCGACGCCATCTTCTTCAGCAGGTCGACGACGCGTACGTCGTCCTTGAGGTGCGCCGCGCCCGGCATCCCGCCCGGCAGTACGACCATGTCGTAGGCGTCGGCGAGCGCCTGATCGAGCGTCACGTCCGGCACGAGCTGAACGCCGCGACTCGCCTTGACCACGCCGGGCTTCAGGCCCGCGACGATGACCTCGACGCCGGCGCGCCGCAGCAAGTCGATAATGGTGACGGCTTCGAGCTCTTCACAGCCGTCCGCCAGCGGAACCAGAACCTTGGCCATTCTCGCCTCCCGATCACTCAGTCGCGGAAATTCTGATATTGCAGCGGAAAATCGCTGACGCTCTTCTTGACCAGCGCGATCGTCTCCTGCAGCACGTCGCGCTTGGCGCCCGAGACGCGCACCGTTTCGCCCTGGATGCTCGCCTGCACCTTGAGCTTGCTGTCCTTGATGCACTTGACGATCTTCTTCGCGAGCTCGGTCCCGACCCCGGTCTTCACCGTCACGCTGCGCTTAACCTTGTTCCCCGAGACTTTCTCAACGTTCCCGGTATCGAGGCATTTGACATCGACGCCGCGCTTAGAGAGCTTCTGCGACAAGATGTCCTGCACCTGATCGAGCTGGAAATCGGTGTCGGCGTAGACCGTCAGCGCATAGTCGCTTTGCTCGACGCGCGCGTCTGAGCCTTTGAAGTCGAAGCGCGTGGACACTTCCTTGTTGACCTGGTCGATCGCATTGCGGACTTCCTGTTTGTCGACCTCGGACACGATGTCGAAACTTGGCATCTTGATCTACTCCTCATCCAGTACGAACGACTGCACCGGCAGGCCCGACTCGTCGTGAAACTCGGCGGCGGCCATCACGCCGAGTCGCGCGACCCCCTCGGCGTCGAGCGAGGGCGCGCGGAATGCTGCGTACATCGCGCCAAGTGCGTAGGGGCTGCCGCTGCCGTAGGCGTAGAACTTCGAGAACTCCTGCACGGTCCGGTGCGCCGCGACGCCGAAGATCCCGCGCGGGCTTGCGATGAGCACGTCCATGCGGCTCGACTCGAGGTCTTCCTCTTTGTCGTCGCCCGTCTGAAGATAGTAATGCTCCTTGAGCGCGCCGTGCAGCGTGTTCCAGACACGGAATATCTCGCCCACCGAATCGAGCCGCGGTGGCTCGTCGAGCGATTCGAAATAGTCGGCGAGAATCAGCTTGAAGGTCGCCGATCCGGTGATCGCGACGTAGCTGTCGCCGACCCGGATGATCTTTTCGTGATTCGCGACGTAGTCGGCCGATTCCTTGCCACCGCCCCATTTCGTCAGCGTGTCGGCGGCGATCGCGATGCGGCCCTCCTTGCGCACGACGGCGACGGTCGTCATGGCTCAGCGCTCAGCCGAAATGGCACACGTAGTGGTAGGGCTCGGCCGCGACTTCGATCTCGAAGCTCGAGTTCGCAGGCACTTCGAACGACTGCCCGGCCGCGTAGCTCTTCCACTCGTTTTCGCCCGCGAGCTTGACCCGACATGCGCCGGCGACGGTCTCCATGACTTCGGGGGCCCCCGTATTGAAGGTCAGCGTCGATGGCAGAATCACGCCGACGGACTTTTTGGTGCCGTCGGCGAATTCGACGGTATGCGAAACGCACTTGCCGTCGAAATAGACGTTGGCCTGCTTGGTGACTGCGACGTTGTCGAACCGGGACATGCTTATTTTCTCCGTGCGTCGAGTTTTGCGGCGATGCGCATGCGCAGCGCGTTGAGCTTGATGAAACCGCCGGCGTCCTTCTGATCGTAGGCGCCCGCGTCGTCCTCGAAGGTTGCGATGGTCGAGTCGAACAGCGAATCGTTCTTCGAATCGCGGCCGACGACGATGACGTTGCCCTTGTAGAGCTTGAGCCGCACCGTGCCGTTGACGTGCGCCTGCGTGTGGTCGATCAGCACCTGCAGCGCGCGCCGCTCGGGCGCCCACCAGTAGCCGTTGTAGATCAGGCTGGCGTAGCGCGGCATCAGGTCGTCCTTCAGATGCGCGACCTCGCGATCGAGCGTGATCGACTCGATCGCACGGTGCGCCTTCAGCAGGATGGTGCCGCCGGGCGTTTCGTAGCAGCCCCGCGACTTCATGCCGACGTAGCGGTTCTCGACGAGGTCGAGCCGGCCGATGCCGTGCTTGCCGCCCAGTTCGTTGAGCTTGGCGAGCACTTCGTGGGCAGGCATTTGCTGGCCGTCGATCGCGACGACATCACCTTTCGCGTAGGTCAGTTCGATGTATTCGGCCGCGTCGGGCGCCTTCTCGGGCGACACGGTCCAGCGCCACATGTCTTCTTCGGCTTCGGCGCTGGGGTCCTCGAGGTGGCGGCCTTCGTAGGAAATATGCAGCAGGTTCGCGTCCATCGAATAAGGCGAGCCGCCCTGGCGATGCTTCATGTCGATCGGAATGCCATGGGATTCTGCGTAGGCGAGCAGCTTCTCGCGCGAGAGCAGGTCCCACTCGCGCCACGGCGCGATGACCTTGACGTCGGGTTTCAGCGCGTAGGCGCCGAGTTCGAAGCGCACCTGGTCGTTGCCCTTACCGGTGGCGCCGTGACAGATCGCGTCGGCGCCGGTTGCGTTGACGATCTCGATCAGCCGCTTGGCGATCAGCGGCCGCGCGATCGACGTGCCGAGCAGATATTCGCCTTCGTACACGGTATTCGCGCGGAACATCGGGAAGACGAAGTCGCGCACGAATTCCTCGCGCAGGTCGTCGATGTAGATCTGTTCAGGTTTGATGCCGAACTGCAGTGCCTTCTGCCGCGCCGGTTCGAGTTCCTCGCCCTGGCCGAGGTCGGCGGTGAAGGTCACCACCTCGCATTGGTAGGTGTCCTGCAGCCATTTCAGGATGACCGAGGTGTCGAGGCCGCCGGAATAGGCCAGTACAACTTTCTTGATGTCGCTCATGGGAGTCGCTGGATTAATGGGTGGAGCCGGAAGTGTTCGTGTCGATGATCTCGATCTGGCCCGGGAAGCCGCCGATCTTGAGAATGTCGAGATTGGCGGCCTGGCTCGCCTTTTCGATTTCGATGCCGACGACGCGGCCATCTTCGGAAAAGTTCAGCACGATGCCCTCGTGGGCCTCCCAGGCGCGGGCGGGGTTCTCGGGGCTGATTTCGACGTACAGCGAATCCATGTCCTTGAAGTAGGCGATGTTCATGTCAGGTTTCCAGTTTTCCGAGGAGAAGATATTCCATCAAGGCTTTTTGCACGTGCAGCCGGTTTTCCGCCTCGTCCCAGACCACGGACTGCCGCCCGTCGATGACTTCGGCGGTCACTTCCTCGCCGCGATGCGCCGGCAGGCAGTGCATGAAAACCGCTTCAGGCTTCGCCACCGCCATCATCTCGGCGTCGACCTGCCAGTCGGCGAAGGCCTTCATGCGTGCGTCGTTTTCCGCTTCCCAGCCCATGCTCGTCCACACGTCGGTGGTCACAAGATCGGCGCCGCGGCAGGCGTCCATCGGGTCGACGAAGCTTTCGAAGTGGTCGGTGCCATACAGGCCCGCGCGTTCGGGCTCGACCTCGTAGCCGGGCGGGGTCGAGACGTGGACGTTGAAGTCGAGCAGCTCTGCGGCCTGCAGCCAGGTGTTGCACATGTTGTTCGAGTCGCCGATCCAGGCGACCGTCTTGCCGTGGATCGGCCCGCGGTGTTCGATGAACGTGAAGATGTCCGCGAGCACCTGGCATGGGTGATATTCGTTGGTCAGGCCGTTGATGACGGGCACGCGCGAATGGGAGGCAAACCGCTCGATGATCTCCTGTTCGAAGGTGCGGATCATCACGATGTCGACCATGCGCGAAATGACTTCGCCCGCGTCCTCGACCGGCTCGCCCCGGCCGAGCTGGGTGTCGCGGGTGTTGAGATAGATTGCCGAACCGCCAAGTTGGTGCATGCCGGCTTCGAAGCTCAGACGCGTCCGCGTCGAGCTCTTCTCGAAGATCATCGCGAGCGTGCGGTCAGCGAGCGGATGGTAGGGTTCGTAGCGCTTGAAGCGCGACTTGATCACGCGCGCACGTTCGAACAGATAGAGATGTTCGTCGCGCGAGAGGTCCCTGAACTGGAGAAAGTGCTTCAGCATCAGGCCGCCTGCTGCAGATAGTTCCGGACCACGTCGGCGACGGTGGCGACGAGCAGGTCGACTTCGTCCGCGCCGTAGATCAGCGGCGGCACCAGACGGATCACCGAGTCGGCGGTCACGTTGATCAGCACGCCGGCGTCGCGCGCGACGCCGACGAGTTCGGCGCAGGGCCGGTCGAGCTCGATCCCGATCATGAGGCCCTCGCCTCGGATGTCGAGCACCCCGTGCACGCCGTCCAGTGCGCCGCGCAATCCGGCCCGGATCGCGTCGCCGCGCAACCGCGCGTTGTCGAGCAGATGCTCCGCCTCGATCGTCTCAAGCGTCGCGAGCGCGGCGGCGCAGGCGAGCGGATTGCCGCCGAAGGTCGAGCCGTGCGTTCCCGGCGTGAAGACCTCGGCCGCGGCGCCGCGCGCGAGACAGGCCCCAATCGGAACGCCGCCGCCGAGCCCCTTGGCCAGCGCGATCACGTCGGGTACGACGCCGGCGTGCTGGAAACCGAACCAGGTGCCCGTGCGGCCGATTCCGGTCTGCACTTCGTCGAGCATCAGCAGCCAGCCCTGTGCGTCGCACAGCGTCCGCAATTCCGCGAGGTACTCGGCCGGCAGGATATTGATGCCGCCCTCGCCCTGCACGGTTTCGATCAACACCGCGACCACGCTCTTGTTGTGCTCGGCGACATGGCGGATCGCTTCGATGTCGTTGAAAGGCACGCGCGCGAAGCCCGACAGCAGGGGCTCGAAACCCGCCTGGATCTTGCGGCTGCCGGTTGCGGTCAGCGTCGCCATGGTGCGGCCGTGGAAGGCCTTTTCGACGACGATGATCGTCGGCAGCTCGATCCCCTTGCCGTGGCCATAAAGACGCGCAAGCTTGATCGCCGCTTCGTTGGCCTCGCAACCCGAATTGCAGAAAAAGGCGCGGTCCATGCCCGACAGCGCACAGAGCTTGTCCGCCAACTCCTCCTGACGCAGCACGCGATACAGGTTGGACGAATGGATGAGCGTCGCGGCCTGTTCGGCGATCGCCTTGACCAGTCTCGGATGGGCGTGTCCGAGCGCGTTGACCGCGACGCCGGCGACCGCATCGAGGTAGCGCTTGCCGGCCTCGTCCCACAGGTAGGCACCCTCACCGCGAACGAAGGCCACCGGCTGGCGCGCGTAGGTGTTCATCAAGTGTGTTGTTGTCATGGCAGTCTCACCCGGGCTGTCCCGTCAATTGCTGCTGTATGGGCGTGATAACAGCAAAATAGAAAACGGCGGCCGAAGCCGCCGTGCTTGTCATGCAGCGCCTTGATTATAGGCCGAAAAGGCTGCGGTGAGACCACCCGCCGGCCATGAAGAACAACATCGGAATCGACAGCATGGTGTTCGTGCGCGAGGCCAGAAACGCCGTCCTGCGCGCGCGGTTCTTCTCCTCGTCGGACGCGGGCTTGATGCCGAGTATCTTCTTCTGGTTCGGCCAGATCAGGCCCCAGACGTTGAACAGCATGATCGTCCCGAGCCAGGCGCCAATGCCGATCGCGCCGAAGCCATTACGCAACAGGAAGGCGTCGACGAAGTACGGCCCGAGGAGCGCGGCGCCGGCGAGCCAGGTCACGACCGCGCCCCAGCGGAAGAACAGCAGCGCGCGCGGGGCGACGTGCTTGCTGATGCCGGCAGCGGTGCCGTCGGCCGTCGCGTGCTTGAGCGCGGCCACCTGCACGAAGTTGAAGTAGTACAGCAGCCCGATCCACATGATGCCGGCCATGAAGTGAATCCAGCGGGCGAGGACGGCGACGATATCGATGGTTTCCATTGCGCCTCCTCAGCTCAGGAAATTTCTGGCAAAGACATACAACACGGCGGTCAGCACGACGCCCGAAATGACGGTGCCCCACAGCGAATCCAGCGGGTTTTTCATCCTCTATCTCTCCTCAGTTTTGTATAGTTGACCGTTTTGGTCAGGTAAGACCGCGCCAGTATCTTCAAAACCTCCGGCGTGCGCAAGGCCGTCGCCCTCGGGGTATCGGAGGCACATGCTAAAATCCAGCCCATCTCTTCATTGCCCGCTACCCATGGATGACGCATCCGCCGACGCACCTTTCATCATTCGCGGCATCACGACCAAGGGCGCCCGCTTCCGCCCGAGCGACTGGGCCGAACGGCTGGCGGGCGCGTTTGCGGTAATTGACCCGAATCACCGCACGAATTATTCGCCTTACGTGCAGCCGAAGACGCTCGACGGCATCACCTGCATCGTGGTCGACAAGAAACTCAAGACGACCGACACCAACGCCTACCGCTTCCTGCAGAACTTCGCGCGAAGCAACGAACTGGTGACCGAGAACGCCGACTGACACGCCGGACGCGCAATAAAAAACGCCGCTTTCGCGGCGTTTTTTATCAGACCCGAACTCGTCGGGTCGAGGTGCAGCTCAGGCCATGCCTTTGACGGCAAGCGACAGACGGCTCTTATGGCGCGCAGCCTTGTTCTTGTGGATGATTTGCTTGTCGGCGATGCTGTCGATCACGCTGACCGACGACTGGTAGACGGCCTGCGCCGCAGCCTTGTCGCCTGCCTCGATCGCCTTGCGCACTTTCTTGATCGCCGTACGCAGTTCCGAGCGCTGGCTCATGTTGTGGTCGCGCTGCGCGGATGCCTGACGTGCGCGCTTGCGCGCCTGGGCGGAGTTCGCCATGTATTCTGCTCCTGTAATCTCAGCCAGCGGCTGAGGCAATAATCTGTAGGGCGCCCCGACACTGATCAGGGGCTTTGCATCAAAGCCGGCAATTGTACGAGACAAACGGCCGACAAATCAAGCCGCCCCCCCGTGCGGTTGCGGCACCCCCGCCGGGGGGCCACAATGCGCGCACAATTACGGCGCGCCCCATGAATCTTCTCAAAGCCCTCGCTGCGGTCAGCAGCATGACCCTGCTCTCACGCATCCTGGGATTCGCCCGCGACACGATCATCGCCCGGGTCTTTGGCGCCGGCATGCTGACCGATGCTTTCTTCGTGGCGTTCAAGATCCCCAACCTGTTGCGGCGCCTCTTCGCCGAGGGCGCGTTTTCCCAGGCTTTCGTGCCGATTCTCGCCGAATACAAGAACCGCAAGGGGCATGACGCGACGCGCGTGCTCGTCAGCCAGGTCGGCACCGCACTGACCCTCGCGCTGGTCGCGGTCGCCGTGCTCGGCATCCTCGGCGCGCCGTGGATCGCCTATATCAGTGCGCCGGGTTTTCGCGCCGACCCGCAAAAGTTCGAATTGACGGTGACCCTGCTGCGCATCACCTTCCCCTACATCATCTTCATTTCGCTGGTGGCGCTCGCGGCAGGCGTTCTCAATACCTGGAGCCGTTTTTCCGTGCCCGCGTTCGCGCCGGTCCTGCTCAACGTCGCGATGATCGCCGCGGCACTCGGGCTCGCACCCTATTTCGACCCGCCTGTCCTTGCGCTCGGCTGGGGGGTCGCGCTCGGGGGCGTGCTGCAGCTCGCATGGATGCTGCCGCACCTCGCGAAGCTCGACATGCTGCCGCGCCCGGCCCGGCATTTCGACGACCCCGGCGTACGCCGCGTCCTCAAGCTGATGGCGCCCGCGACGCTCGGCGTTTCGGTCGCGCAGATCAGCCTCTTGATCAACACGATTTTCGCCTCCTTCCTCGCGACCGGCAGCGTGTCGTGGCTCTATTACGCCGACCGGCTGATGGAGTTTCCGACCGGCATGCTCGGCGTGGCGCTCGGCACCATCCTGCTGCCAAGCCTCGCCAAGCACTACGCGGACGACTCGCCAGCCGACTATTCGCGACTCCTCGACTGGGGCCTGCGCCTCACGCTGCTGCTCGCGTTGCCGTCAGCGGCGGCACTGGCCGTGCTCGCGGTGCCGCTCATCACGACGCTCTTCCACTACGGTGCCTTCACGGCCGCAGACGTGACGATGACGCAGCGCGCGCTGGTCGCCTACAGCCTCGGACTCGTCGGCCTGATCCTCGTCAAGGTGCTGGCACCCGGTTTCTATGCGCGGCAGAACATCCGCACGCCGGTGAAGATCGCGCTCTTCACGCTCGTCGCTACCCAGCTCATGAACCTGGCGTTCATCGTCCCGCTCGGTCACGCCGGACTCGCGCTGGCGATCGGGCTCGGTGCCTGTCTCAACGCAGGATGGCTACTCCATCTGCTGAAGAAGCAGGGAATCTACCGCCCGCAACCGGGCTGGTTCGGCTATTCACTGCGCCTGACGGTGGCCGTCGGTATCATGGGAGCCGCGCTGTTCTTCGCCATGGGCACGGCGTCGTGGTGGCTCGCGGCCGACTTTCTCGAGCGCCTGCTCAGGCTGTCGCTGCTCGTCGGCGGCGGCGCGCTGCTGTACTTCGCCGCGCTCGGCGTCATGGGCTTCCGCCCCGCGCAATTCGCGCGCCGCGCGGCGGAATAAGCCGCTGAATCGGCTAGAATCAGTCCTTTTCGCGCTCTGTTCCTTCGGCCCGATTCATGCGCATCACCCACGGTTTTCGTCCGCTCGGCACGGCCCACGCCGTCACGATCGGCAACTTTGACGGCCTGCACCTGGGGCACCAGGCCATGCTCGCCCGGCTGCAGGCAGTCGCGCGGGCGCGAGGGCTGTCGAGCTGCGTCTTGAGCTTCGAGCCGCACCCGCGTGAATTCTTCGCTCCCGAGCAGGCACCCGCGCGTCTGTCGAGCCTGCGTGAGAAGGCAGAGTGCCTGCAGCGTCTCGGCGTCGACCGCTTCCATGTGTTCCGCTTCGACCGCCCCTTCTCGAGCCTGTCGGCCGAGGCCTTCATCGAGCAGGTGCTCGGGCATACGCTGCAGGCGCGTTATGTCCTAGTCGGCGACGATTTCCGCTACGGCGCCAAGCGTGCGGGCGACTTTGCGCTGTTGCAGCAGGCCGGCGCTCATCTCGGCTTCGACGCCGAACATCTGCCGACGGTCGAGATCGCAGGCGAACGCGCCTCGTCGACCGCCGTGCGCCAGGCGCTTGCGGCCGGCGAACTCCACCACGCCGGCTGCCTCCTCGGGCGGCCTTACAGCATTTCGGGGCGCGTCGTGCACGGCGACAAGCTTGGGCGGGCGATCGGCTTCCCGACTGCCAACATTCAGCTCAGGCACAACCGGCCGCCGCTCATGGGCATCTACGCGGTCGAACTGTGCGGGCTCAATGGTGCGCCGCTGCAAGGCGTCGCGAGCCTCGGCAGACGGCCGACCGTAAAGGGCGCCGACGCGGTACCGGTGCTCGAAGTGCACCTGTTCGACTTTGACGCCGACATCTACGGCCGCCGTGTGCGAGTGGACTTCCTGCACAAGCTGCGCGACGAGGAAAGATACCCGGACCTCGACAGCCTCGTCGCGCAAATCCGCCGCGACGTCGAGGACGCGCGGCAGTTTCTCGCCAAGACCCGATAAAACGCTGCCTCCATGCCTGATTACAAGAGCACGCTCAATCTGCCCGACACCCCCTTCCCGATGCGCGGCGACCTCGCCAAGCGCGAGCCCGGCTGGGTGAAAAGCTGGCAGGAGAAGAAACGCTACGAGGCGATCCGCGCGGCCGCCGCGGGACGGCCGAAGTTCATCCTGCACGACGGTCCGCCCTACGCCAACGGCGACATCCACATCGGACACGCGGTCAACAAGATACTCAAGGACATCATCGTCAAGGCGAAGACGCTCTCCGGCTTCGATGCGCCCTACGTGCCGGGCTGGGACTGCCACGGCCTGCCGATCGAATTGCAGGTCGAGAAAACCCACGGAAAGGATATTCCGCCGGCAAAATTCCGCGAGCTCTGTCGCGCCTACGCCGCCGAACAGATCGAGCGCCAGAAGGCCGACTTCATCCGCCTCGGCGTGCTCGGCGACTGGTCCAATCCCTACCGCACGATGGACTTCCAGTTCGAGGCCGACACGCTGCGCGTGCTCGGGCAAATCCAGCAGGCGGGCTTCCTGTACCAGGGCGCCAAGCCGGTGCACTGGTGCGTCGACTGCGGCTCGGCGCTGGCCGAGGCCGAAGTCGAATACGAGGACAAGAACTCCCCGGCGATCGACGTCGGCTTCGCAGTGGCCGACCGCGCCGACCTCGCGCGCCGCTTCGACGTCGCAGCGATCGACACACCGGTCCAGATCGTGATCTGGACGACGACACCATGGACCTTGCCGGCCAATCAGGCCGTCGCGCTGCATCCCGACTTCCCGTACACCCTCGTGCGCACGGCGCGAGGCTTGCTCGTCCTGGCCGAGAGCCTGCGTGAAGCGGCGCTCGTGCGCTATGGCCTCGCCGACGGTGCCGAAATCCTCGCGCACACGACGGGCCAGATGCTCGAAGGGCTGCCGTTGTGGCACCCCTTCCAGGACCGCCAGGTCCCGGTCATCGTCGGCGAGCACGTCACGGCCGACGCCGGCACCGGCGCGGTGCACACGGCGCCCGGCCACGGCCTCGACGACTACGTCGTCGGCAGCCGCTACGGCCTCAAGGTCGACAATCCGGTCGGCGACGACGGCCGCTTCTACGCCAGCGTGCCGCTCGTCGGCGGCATGAGCATCTGGCAGGCCAACCCGCTGATCGTCGAAACGCTCGAGGCCAGCGGCGCCCTGCTCGCGCACGAGAAGCTGCTGCACAGCTACCCGCATTGCTGGCGCCACAAGACGCCGATCATCTTCCGCGCGACACGGCAGTGGTTCATCGGCATGGATTCCGCGGGTCAGGACTCAGGAGTCAGGGATCAGGGGGCGACGCTGCGCGAACAGGCGATGAAAGCGGTCGAGGCGACGCAATTCTTCCCGCACTGGGGCCGCGCGCGGCTCGAGGCGATGATCCGGAACCGTCCGGACTGGTGCGTGTCGCGCCAGCGCAACTGGGGCGTGCCGATGCCGTTCTTTACGCACAGGGAGACCGGCGCGCTGCATCCGAGGACGACCGAACTGCTCGAAATCGTCGCGCAGCGTGTCGAGACCGCGGGCATCGAAGCGTGGTTCGCGCTCGACCCCGCCGAACTGCTCGGCGATGACGCGGCGCACTACGACAAGACCGGGCATACGCTCGACGTCTGGTTCGACTCCGGCGTGACCCACGCGTGCGTGCTGAAGCGGCGCTCCGAGCTTGCGCATCCGGCCGATCTCTACCTCGAGGGCTCGGACCAGCATCGCGGCTGGTTCCAGTCTTCCCTGCTCACCGGCTGCGCGACCGACGGGCGCGCGCCCTACGATGCGCTGCTGACGCACGGCTTCGTCGTCGATGGCAAAGGCCACAAGATGAGCAAGTCGAAAGGCAACGTGATCGCGCCGCAGAAGGTCATGGACCAGTACGGCGCCGACATCCTTCGGCTGTGGGTGGCGACGACCGATTATTCGGGCGAGTTGTCGATCTCCGACGAGATCCTGAAACGCGTGGTCGAGGGCTACCGACGCATTCGCAACACGCTGAAGTTCCTGCTTGCCAATCTGTCGGACTTCGATCCCCGCGAGCATGCGATGTCGGTCGACGAATGGCTCGAAATCGACCGCTACGCGCTCGCAATGACCCGTCGCCTGCAGGGCGAACTGCAGCGCCACTACGACGCCTACGAATTCCACTTCATCGTGCAGAAGCTGCAGAGCTTCTGTTCGGAAGACCTGGGCGGCTTCTATCTCGACATCCTCAAGGACCGCCTCTACACGAGCGCGGGGGACAGCCGCGCGCGGCGCGCGGCGCAAAATGCGCTCCACCACCTGACCCACGCACTGGTGCGGTGGATGGCGCCCATTCTGTCGTTCACCGGCGAGGAGGTGTGGACCCAGCTTGCCGACGCCGACGACTCGGTGTTTCTGCATACCAGGCACGTGCTCCCCGAACAGGGCGGCGAAGACGAACTGCTCGAACGCTGGGCACGCATCCGCGCACTGCGCGCCGAGGTACAAAAGGAACTCGAAACCGTGCGCGTCGCCGGCGCCATCGGCTCGTCGCTGCAGGCCGAAGTGACGCTGCATGCTACGCCGTCGACCGCCGCGCTCCTGAGCTCGCTCGCCGATGACCTGCGCTTCGTGCTGATCACCTCGCAGGCGCGCGTCGTGGGGGCGGATGCCGACCGCGTCGAGGTCGCGCCGAGCGCGGCGAAGAAATGCGACCGCTGCTGGCACTACCGCGACGACGTCGACGCGCACCCCGAGCACCCGGGCTTGTGCGGCCGCTGCGTCAGCAATCTCTTCGGAGACGGCGAGGCGCGCCGCCATGCGTAAACCCGCGACGCCTGCGATGCGCAAGTGGCTGGGCCTCGCCTTCGCCATCATCGTCGCGGACCACCTGACCAAGTTCTGGGTCTCGTCGACTCTCGAATACCAGGAAGCGATTCCGGTCCTGCCGTTCTTTTCGCTCGTGCTCGTGCACAACACCGGCGCCGCATTCAGCTTTCTCGCGAACGCGGGCGGCTGGCAGCGCTGGTTCTTCATCGCGGTCGGCATCGTCGCCACCGTGATCATCGTGCGACTGCTCGGGCGCCACGGCGACGAGCCCCGGCTGGCGCTTCCGCTCGCACTTGTCCTCGGCGGCGCGCTCGGCAACGTGATCGACCGCGTCGTGCTGGGGCACGTCGTCGATTTCCTGTATTTCCACTATCGAAGCTTCGCCTGGCCTGCATTCAACGTTGCCGATTCGGCGATCACCGTCGGCGCGGCCCTGCTGATCTGGGACAGCCTGCGCGGCAAGCCGAGCCCGGCCAAGGAATCATGAGCTCGCGCGCCGTCGCCGCCGGCGACACGCTCGAACTTCGCTACGCGCTGCGTCCGCGCGGAGGCGACGATCTCGTCTCGAACTTCGACGACCCTGAAGCCGAAACGCTGACGCTCGGCGATGGCACGCTGTCGCCTGCGCTCGAAGCCTGGCTGATCGACCTGACGCCGGGCGAACGTCACGTCTTCCTGCTCGATCCCGGGCAGGCTTTCGGCCAGAGCGACCCCGGGCTGATTCAAACGCTCGCAAAGACCGATCTGCCGCCGGACATGGAATTCGTACGCGATCATCTGGTCGAATTCGCGATGCCCGGCGGCCAGACCCTCGCCGGGCGCATTCTCGAAGTCGCCGACGACGCGATCAAGGTCGACTTCAATCACCCTCTCGCCGACCTCTCGATCGAATTCGAGGTCGAAGTCGTTCGCATCCTCTGACGGAAGATCGTTCATGACCCCCACCGTTCTGCTCGCCAATCCGCGCGGCTTCTGCGCCGGCGTCGACCGCGCGATCGCGATCGTCGAACGCGCGCTGGAAAAATTCGGCGCACCGATCTACGTGCGCCACGAAGTCGTCCACAACACCTTCGTCGTCGACGACCTCAAGCGCAAGGGTGCCGTTTTTGTCGAGGAACTGTCCGAGGTGCCGGCCGGCGCGACCGTCATTTTCAGTGCACACGGCGTGTCTCAAGCTGTGCGCACTGAAGCCGCAGCCCGCGGGCTGACCGTGTTCGACGCGACCTGCCCGCTTGTCACCAAGGTCCACGTCGAAGTCAGCAAGATGCGCGACAAGGGATACGAGATCGTGATGATCGGCCACAAAGGACACCCCGAGGTCGAAGGCACGCTCGGCCAGTCCGCCGGCGGCATGTACCTCGTCGAGACGCCCGGCGACGTCGCGACGCTCGAGGTAACGAATCCCGACTGCCTCGCCTACGTTACCCAGACTACACTCTCGGTCGACGACGCCGCACGCGTGGTCGATGCCCTGCGCGCGCGCTTCCCCACGATCACGGGGCCAAAGAAGGACGACATCTGTTATGCGACGCAAAACCGCCAGGATGCAGTGAAGCATCTGGCGTCGCAGTGCGACGTCGTCATCGTCGTGGGATCGCCGACCAGTTCGAATTCGAACCGCCTGCGGGAGGTCGCGGAGAACCTGGGGATAGCGGCCTACATGGTCGACAATGCCGACGAGATCGACCCGCGGTGGGTATCGGGAAACCAACGCGTCGGCGTGACCGCCGGGGCGTCGGCACCCGACGTGCTGGTGCGGGCAGTGATCGATCGCCTGGAACGACTGGGGATATGTTCGGTGAGCGAGCTCGATGGGGTGCAGGAGAAGGTCGGATTCCCTCTGCCGAGAGAGTTGGCGTAAAAATAGCCTTGGGCAGGGCGGTGCCAAGCCGGCACCTGCGTGGCCCCGACAAATGGTCACCTCAGGGCAATTTTCCTGCGGTCGCGCCGGGAAACCTGCCCGGCGACGACGTTCCTTAGATTGGCGCAGAACCCTGTCCTGCGGGGCCCCGCTCGGGCGCGCGGTCGACCGTGGTACGGAACGGTTGAGCCGCTGCAAAACGTCATAGCCGACCTCTCGGTCCTCTACCGGGGACCCGCCGAGATCACCTGCACCTCCAAACCAGTCCTGACGATTTCCGCCCAAAGCTAAAAAGAATCGGGGCCCGAAGGCCCCGATTCCGTGACTACGCGTGTGCGTGTCAGCGCCGCGCCTCGACGTTGGTTTGTTGTTTTTGCAGGAGCGTCGCCGAGCTCGAGGTACCATCCACATCCGCCAGCGCCGAGGTTATCGATGCCAGGGTGCAGGAACCCGTGGTCGATCCGTTGCAAGGCGTACCGCCTGGCGAGAGATAGGTATACGTCCCCCCGGTGGGATCGACGGCGATGGTAATGGCGCCGGTCCATCCTTTCGGCACGACGCAGGAGTAGACCAGCTTCTCGTTACTGCCAGCGCCCGTCACAGCCTTGTTGGTGCAAGTACCGCTGGATGTTCCGCTGAACGTAATCGCCGTGTCGGCCGCGGTAACAGCCGGCTGCGGTGCTCCGTTCGGGAAGTTGGCGTTCGTGATTTGGCCAGTCAGGGTCACCGTGTCGCCGAAGGCGATGACCTGGCCGACCGTCGTCGCATTAGCCACTGTCATGGACGAAGTGGAGAGCGATCTGCTGGTAGCGTCGTCGAACGTGTATACCGATCCCGTACTGCCGACGGTCAGGGTGCCGGTCCAGCCGTTCGAGACGGTACACGAGTAGTACCACGCGTAAACATCCGAGTCGCCGACCTGGGCACTGCATGGGCTGATGACCGAGCCCGACGTCGTGTTGAGCGTCACCGTGATCGGCGATGCCGGGGTGCCCGTCTCGGCCACGTTGGCAGATCCATTCCCTTTCACGACCTTCCCCGTGATGGAATGTGCCGTCCCCGCGGCCGGACGGCTCACGGTGATCGTGTCGGCCAGCACATTGCTGCTCAGATTGTCGTATACATCGGTACCGTAGCTCACGCCGGGCACATAAGTTGGGGGGGTGGGATTTACGTTAACGTTGACGCCACCCGTCACGCCGCTGTTGGAAAGCCGGGCCTTGGCCGTAATCGTCGACGTCCCCGCGGTTGTGCCGCTCTGCACGGTCACCTTGCCACGGCTGAAGCTGCCGTAATACCTGTTCACGGGGTCGACAATCGCGTTGATGGCTTCGCTGGTCACGGTGGCGACACCGGTGTCCGAGGATATCCAGTCGAAGAGCAGCGTGAGATTGGCTTCGTAGAATGGCGCGAATTCCAGCCACGCCGAGTTCGACGCGGTCTGACTGGCAGTGACCTTGGCAAGCAACGCTGAGTAGTACGCCGTGTCGACGGTGTTTTGCTCGTTCACGCTCGAGGTCGCCGGATCGTCTTCGGCGTTGTATATCGTGTCGACGTAGACCGCCCGCGACAGTAGCTGCACCGGATCGGAACCTGAGGGAAGTGTCAGATCGCGTCCACCCAGCGTCGGCACGGTAACGCCGGAGCCGCCGGAGTCTGTCTTCACTGCGTTTTCCACAACCTTCTCGACGACGTCGACGTAATTGTTCAGGTTGGTCTGATTATTCAGCAGGAAGTTGTACGGAAGGATGGTGACCTTGCGCAGCTGCCAGTCCTGCATCACGCGCCAGAAACCGTCGACGCGTCCGACGCGGCACGACTCGAGGTAAGCCCCGTCGGTGACTTCGGTGAAGGCCGAGCCCGAAGCGAGGCTTGCATCCTTGTTGGCGTCGGTGCAGTTCGCCGCACCCACCCCGCCACTGACGCAGCTCGAATACCAATAATGTTTGTGATCTTCGCTGCCCGTGTAGTCGGAAGTGGGCCGCTTCGGATCGTACTTCGGGTCGTTGGCGGCGCGGTCGTGGTGGTCACGACAGCAGACGTCGCACTGGGACGGCGGGTTGTTGCCGAGGGGCTGCCCTGTTTTCTTGGTGACGGCTTCACCGGCCTGGTTCACCAGTCGGGAGCCGTTCCATACCTTGCGCGTGGGCGTGTAGCCTGTGCCGGTCCCGCTGTTGAACTGACACTCGCAGGTAACGCTGCTGAATTCTTCCTGCGAATCCTTCTGGTAGCCTGCGCCGTCGCGCGAGTAGACGACCGAGTCGAAGCTCACGTTGATCCCGTCACCGCTCTGGGAGACTTCGGGCAGCGGCTTGCTCGATTCCTTGAACTGGGAGCCCCCGGTGTTGATCGGAACAGGAACAGCGTCCGGCACCCCGACAGGCGTATAACCTGCCACGGGTTTTTGCGTCGAAAAGGCACTGGCCGTCCCCATCGCCATACGCGCCGGATCCATCGCATAGATCACGCCCTGCAATTCGACCTCCTGAGGTCCGCCCTTGCTGTCGGTCCAGGAAACGGTCACGGTTGCCAGCTTTGCGGTCGGGTCCGTGCAGGTGCTGCTAAAACTCAATGCGCTGCCGGCCGTTTCGGCCGCGCAGGTCACAGCCCATTCGAGCGAATAGCTGTCGGTGTAACCACTGACCGTTCCCGAGGGAAGGAGCAGACTGCCGCTGTTTTCGCGTCCCCCGGCGTTATTGGCGATTTCACTGAAACAGAACGTCGGGTCGGCACATTCGTTCACGCCCGTCGTAGTGGCGTCGTCTTCGAGGCGGGTAAAACCGCGCAGGTCATCCAGTTTCTCCTGAGCCAGGCTGGCCGCGATCGAGCGCGCCTTGACGAGGCTGCCGTCCTGCATGGCGGCCGCATGGAACCCGGCCAGTCCGAGCAGCGCGACGGCCAGTATCAATGCGGAAAACAGCGCCTCGACCAGGCTGAAGCCGCCTTGATGCCGCGTGCCAATTTGACCAGGAAAGCGAGGCATAGCCGTCTCCATCACTGAACATCCGACCAGGCGCCGGGAATGCGCGCCAAATTGCGACCGGATGGGCTGTTTTTCAGGTTTTCCAAAACTTCGGAGTCGAATTCGAGGACGAATCCGCCCGTAAGCTGCAAATCGACGCCATCGTGCGCAAACAATGCGCCGTACAGGTGAGCGTTGCCGTTGGCGATCAGGCGCGGCGGGGTGCCCGCTGCGAACGCCGGGTCGAACAGGTACAGCAGACCGTAGAATTCAGTGCCGGCGTTGAACGTGGTGTCGCCTTCCACCACGAGAAGCACCGGATTGTCGGCTGTTCCGACCTGACCGGGCGGATTGCAGTCGCCGGTGACCCAGATCAGGCCGCTGGATGTCGCGCCGAGGCCGGCACAACTCGTCACGACCTTCGCTTGATCCTTGATTTTCTGATACTCGGTTTCGGGGACGCCGAACAGGAACAGAAACAGGTCGGCGGGGAAGTTGGCATCGTTCCCGATCATGTCGGGACCGACCGTGCCGCTCGAGGTGAGCGCTTCGGACGACGGGCAGGCCCCGCCGGTGAAATCGCCGACGTGGCAACTTGCAAAGCTTCCGCCCGGGCTGAACGCGCCGTCCGACCAGGCCGACACGGGTACGCCCGATCCGCCGCCGTTCGAGTTGGTGATGATGCTGTAGTTGCCGGTCAAGTCGACGTTGCTCGCCGCCGCAAGCGGCGTGCCGACGTTGCCGAGCAGCAACGGGTAGAAAAACGCGCCCTGCTTGATCACCGAGGTGCTGGTGGTATCCGCCGACTTGCCGATGGCGACAACGTTGTATACCAGTCGGCTGCTTGCACCGCTGACGGGGGTCAGCAGGAACAGCTCGAAACTGCCCTGACTCGGCTGACTGGTCAGGCTACCGCTGGAATATGTATTGATCGCAAGGTATTTCCAATTGGTCCGATCGCCCGAGCGGATCGGCAGGCATGGAGCCGCCGAACTGGTACAGGTCGTCCAGGTCAGGATCGGGGTCGTAGTCAGGTCGTCACTGTTATGCAATCCGCTGGGGCTGAGGCGTGCCCGATTGGCGTTCAGCAGGCCCAAGCCCTGCTCCATCCCCGACTCGGCCGCCGCGAGGGCCTCACGCGCACGAAAATCGTTGGCCGCGGAACGGGTATCGAGCGTCAGCACGCCTGCGCCGTAGAGCGCGAGCAGGCTCAGCAGGATCACGATCATCAAGGTGACGATCAGGGAGATGCCGCGCTGGCTGGCGGGAACGAACGGCTTGCCGGATGTCGTCATGGTCAGCTCAATCTGTCGTTGCGGACACGAATGGTTTCCTGAAGCGTCCGCTCGACGCCGGGGTCGGCTTTCAGGTGGCCCGTGATCTTGATCGTGAATTCGCGCACGTCGATGGAAAAACCCGAGCTCGTGAGCGTGACAGGGGAATTGTTGGTGACGGTGAAGACGTCGATCTCGACAACGTTTTCGTCGGTGAGGTTTTCCCAGCTACCGCCCGAAGTGCAGGTGTCGCCGCTGCTTGCAGACGTACGGACTTCCACGGCGTTCTCGGTCGTATCGAGGCGGTAGCCGAGCCGCTCGCCGTTGGCGTAGGTCCCGCTGGCGTCGGTGTCGGAGGCAAATAGAATGCAGTTCGTGGTGTGGATCAGGGTGGATTCCGGACGCAGGATGTTCCAACTGGTCGCCGGCACGCCGTCCGCGTTGGTGACGCTGGCGGGCCAGGTGCCGGTGAGCGTCACGCTGAAACTGCCGCTGTTGTAATTCGTGATACTGCCGCGATAGACGGTCGTGCCGTTTTTGTAAACGAGGGTTCCCCCCTCTGCCTTCGTTCCGATGTCTCCGAGATTGCCGGCGCTGCTCGTCACCGTCACGGTTCCGGTCGTGCCGCTCAAGGTCAGCGGATCGGTCAGGCGAATGCGGGTGACTTCCGCCGCTGGATCCCAGATCGTCGCTCGCCGCAGGTCGCGGGAAAGCATGGTCATGACCTGGCGCATCTCCTGATCCAGCCGCCCCATCTTGATGGTGTCGTTGCTGCTGCTCATCGTGGTGGTCAAGAGGCTCATCGCGGCGGCCACGACGATCATGCCCACCGCGAGGCCGATCATGAGCTCGACCAGGCCGAAGCCAGCTTGGTGTCGGGTGCGGAGGTTCAGCATGATGGATACCCCTGACCGCCGCCGGGGACGCAGATCCGGATACGCCCGACGGTTCCCACCTTCACATAAACCTCCACGCCGTTCGCGGACTCGAGTTCCACGGTTTCGTTGCCGACGACCGTTCCTCGCTGCGGGTTGAACCCGAACACGTGGCCGGTACCGGGTTCGTCCAATTCGACCCCCTTGAACGCAGTGCTGTAGACCGCGCGATCGACATCGTCGACTTTGCACGCGCCGGTCGAGCAGTCGCAGGTCGACGACTCTGTCATCCCTATGCACCAGGTCGAACCGCTGCCGGTCACCACCGCATTCAGTTTCTTGTTGCGCTTGATGGCTTCGCTTTTGGCGTTGACAAGGAAGGCGCTCACCGTTTCTGCCGCACGCTTGACGCGATATTTGTCAAAGAACGAATTGAATGACGGTGCGGCCATCGTGAGCAGGATCGCGAGAATCGCGACGACAATCACCATTTCCACGAGGGTGAAGCCCTTCGGCCCGGGGAGCGGTCTCATGTCGTGGCCCTATTTCGTCCAGCAGCCCGAAGCGGGTGTTTTGTTGCCGCTCTGGTTGATCGCGAGCGACGTACAGCCGCTGTCGTTGGCCTGGGCGCCGGTGGCGGTCGCCGTGACGGTATAGGCGCTGGCGCTGGTGGCGGTGGCGCTGCCGACCGTGATGCTGTAGCCGTAATAGGGATTGTTGTCGGAAAAACCGGCGTCAGCGAGGTTGCTCGAGTAGGTGTTGTGATTCGCCCGCCACTTCTCGAGCCCGAGCTGTATCTTGAGCAGGTCGGCCTGCGCGTCGGCACGGCGCGCCGAGAGCATGTATTTCTGATACCCCGGATAGGCGATCGACGCCAGAATGCCGACGATCGCCACCGTAATCATCAGTTCGATCAACGTGAATCCGTTTTGTCTTCCCGACTTCATGTCTCGTCCCTTTTCACGTGTTTGCACCCTAACTCCTGTCCGGGGCAGCTGCCACGGATAACCGATGGCCGGCGTCTTTGGCCCGCCAAGCGGGTAATCGGCGCCGCATTCCGCTCGCCTGGGTTGCGCTAACCGGTTATTACGGCGCATCGGCTGGATTCTGTAGCGCGCCTATCGAGCGCGAACATCGCCGGGGTGGACAATCCCCTCTAAAATTGCGCGGTGAACAAAAACGGCTTTTACGCTCCAGAAGGGAACGCTGCTTGACCGGCCGCACGCTCGTGGTCGGTGCCGGGGTGTCCGGCTTGGCTGTCGCACTGGCCCTGTTGCAGCGCGGGCACAAGGTGACCCTGCTGGAGCGCGGCACGGCCGGGGCAGAGTCGTCGTGGGCGGGCGGCGGCATACTCTCGCCCCTGCTGCCGTGGGATTATCCCGACCCCGTTTCCTCCCTCGCCTTGCGTGCGATGGGCGGCTACGCCGGCTGGGTGGACAACATCGAGGCGACATCCGGGCACGATGCCGAATTGTGGCGCTGTGGCATGCTCGCACTCGACGTGCCGTTCCCCGACGAGGCGCTGCGCTGGTGTAGCGCCCACGGGATAAGGGGGGAGCCGGGCTGCCCGGAGATGCAGAACCTCGAGCGCGATGTCTGCACGGGAAATCCGCTCTGGCTCCCCGGCATCGCCCAAGTACGTAATCCCCGGCTGGTGGCCGCGCTGCAGGCTGCGGTGACCAGAACCGGTGGCACGATCCGCGAACACTGCCCGGCAGTCGGCGTGGTGCGTGATGGCCGACGCGTCACGGCGATACGGACTGAAGCGGAAACACTGGCGGCTGACAGCGTCGTGCTGGCGACCGGTGCCTGGTCCGGGCTGGGACTCGAGGGCTTGGCCCCCATGCCGCAGGTACGCCCGATCCGCGGCCAGATGCTGCTCTTCAAGCTCACCCCAGGCGCGCTCGAAACCATCCTCTATCGCAACGGGCTCTATCTGATTCCCCGCCGTGACGGCCACGTGCTCGTCGGCAGCACGGTCGAGGACGTCGGCTTCGACAAGTCGACCGACGCGGCGACGCGCGCCCGACTGCACGCCGAGGCGGCGGAACTCCTGCCGGCGCTGCGGCGTGTCGAGCCGATCCGCCACTGGGCCGGGCTGCGCCCGGGCTCGCCGGACAATATCCCGATCATCGACCGGCACCCGGATTACGACAATGTCTTCGTCAACACGGGGCATTACCGCTACGGGGTGACGCTGGCGCCGGCTTCGGCCGAACTGTTGGTCGACCTGATGGAAGGTCGCACGCCAGCGCTCGACCCCGCGCCCTATCGCTGGCACGCGGCACTCGCGCGCGAATGGCACAGAACGCTGTAGCGCCTGGCGGCAGGCCGCGAACCAGTTGGTTTACACTCGGCGCCACATGAAGTTTCTCACTGCTGCGATGTCTAATCCCCTCCGGAACCGGTCGTGCGACAGGAGTGCCGCATCGAATGCGCGAACGCATCGCGCGACAAGGTCGACCTTTGACTGAGGCGACTCGGACACATCCTCTGGTCGTCTGGGTCATCAACGACGGCAAGCCGGGGCACGTGAACCAGTCGCTCGGACTGGCCGAAGCGCTGGCGCGCGCAAGCCCGACGGATATCCGCACCTTCCCGGCGCTCGCACCGTGGCGCGCGTGGCTCGCCTGGCTTTCGAAACGCGCGCCGCATGGCAAGGAGCCGCGGCCGGATCTGATCGTCGGCGCCGGCCACGCCACCCACCTGACGCTGCTCGCCCTGCGCCGTGCACGCGGGGGGCGCGCCGTCGTGCTGATGAAGCCGAGCCTGCCGCGTCGCGCGTTCGACCTGTGCATTATTCCGGAGCACGACGGTGTTGAACCCGATGCGCACACGCTCGTGACCGAGGGCGCGCTGAACCGTATCCGGCCGCCCGCACTGCGCACGACCGAGACCGCGACGCGGGGGCTGCTGCTGATCGGAGGCGTTTCGACCCATTTCACCTGGGACAGCGACGCGATCCTGCTGCAGATCCAGAGCATCACCGCGCGCACGCCGGCGATCCAGTGGACGCTCACGACATCGCGCCGTACGCCCGAAGATTTCCTCGCGCAGTTGCCGAAGACGGCCCCGAACCTGACGGTCGTCCCCCATACAGCTACCCCACCCGACTGGCTGCCCGCGCAACTCGCGCGCTGCGACAACGTCTGGGTCACGCCCGACAGTGCATCGATGGTGTTCGAAGCCTTGACCGCCGGCGCGGACGTCGGCGTCTTCGACCTGCCGGTCAACCCGAAGAGCCGCGTCGCCTGGGCGATCGCGCGTCTCGCCGACGCGGGGCGCGTGACGCGCTTTACCGCCTGGTGCGCGCAGGAAACCCCTTACCCCGCGTTGCGCCGCAAAACGAACCCGCCGCTGGCCGAGGCCGACCGGTGCGCCGCCTGGATACTCGACTGGCTCGGCGCCAAGCACTAGGAACCCATGTCTGAAGAAAAAAAACTGACCGTACTGCAACTGCTTCCCGCGCTCGAATCCGGGGGCGTCGAGCGCGGGACCGTCGAAATCGCGCAGGCGCTGGTCGAACACGGCCACCGCGCGCTCGTCATGTCCGCCGGTGGGCGCCTCGTCGCCCCGCTGACGCAGGCGGGTGCTCTGCATTTCACCTGGCCGATCGGCGTCAAGTCGGTGCGAACGCTCGCGCTCGTCTCGCGCCTGAGAAAATTCCTGAGCGAACAAAAGGTCGACGTCGTCCACGCGCGCTCGCGCGTCCCGGCCTGGATCGCTTGGCTCGCCTGGCGCCGCATGGACCCGTCGACGCGGCCGCGCTTCGTCACGACCGTACACGGTCTCTACGGCGTCAACCGCTACAGCGCGATCATGGCGCGCGGCGAGCGCGTGATCGCAGTCTCCAACACGGTGCGCGACTACATCCTGCGCGAATATCCCAAGACCCTGCCGTGGCGCGTCGACGTCATCCACCGCGGCGTCGACGGCGCGCTCTATCCCCATGGCTGGAAACCCGATGCCGGCTGGCACGCTGCATTCTTCGGTCAGTTCCCGAATGCGGCGGGCAAGCTGCTGCTCACCCTGCCCGGTCGCATCACGCGCCTCAAGGGACATGAGTCCTTCATCGAACTCGTCGCCCGGCTGAAGCGCCGCGGACTGCCCGTGCATGGCCTGATCGTCGGCGGCGCGGCAGCGTCCAAGCAGCGTTATTTGCAGAAGTTGCGCTACCGCGTGCGCAGCATGGGGCTCGAAGCCGACATCAGTTTCACGGGCCAGCGCGACGACCTGAAAAACATCCTTGCTATGTCGAACCTCGTGCTCTCTCTGTCGACCCAGCCCGAATCCTTCGGCCGCACGACGCTCGAAGCGCTGCGGCTCGGCGTGCCGACCGCGGGCTTCGATCACGGCGGCGTAGGGGAAATCCTGCGTACGGTCTATCCGGCCGGCTTGCTGCCGATGGACCGCATCGACGAGGCCTGCCAGCGCATCGCGCACCTGCTGCAGGAGCCCGACGCGGTGCCTGAGGGCGACTTCTTTCCGTTGAAGGCGATGATCGAGCGCACGCTCGCGCTCTACGAACAGCTCGCGCGGGCGCCGCGGCGTTAGCTTCGCCCGCGCAGCGCCGCGGGCAGATGCAGCAACCGCCCGCGCAGCTTGCCGTACAGGTCGCGCAAGGCGACGACCGGGCTCGACAGCCGCAACGCCCGCCGCGACAAGATATTCGCGCCACATTCGATGGCCGTGTCCGGACGATGAAGACGCGCGATCGCGCGGGCCATCACAGCGAAGAAGTTATGCTCGAACATCACGCGTCGCCTCGCTTCGAGCAGGGCCGGAAGGCGTTTGCCGTACTCGTCGTTGGCGATCGCGCTGCGAATGGTGTGCAGCGCCCCGGCCGGGTCGTCGATGTCGATGCGGATGAAGCTCTCGTGCGGAAAGTATTCCTCGGCGTTCGGGCAGCCGTAATAGAACGGCAGCGTCAGCCCGAGAAAGGGGTCGGCGAGCTTCTCCGTCCAGTGGTGCACGCCGACAAAATTTTCAATTGCGACGTGGTAGCGGTAGCTGCGCAGGCAGTCTGCCTTGTCGTCGAGCGCACGCGCAGTCCCCCGGCCGAACACGTCGAGCTCGGGCATGTGCGCGACGAGCCAATGCATGAAGCGCGCGCGACGATGATGCAGGGTATGGCGCATGGCCTTGGGCGAATAGACCATCGAGGTGTCGCGCGTTTTCTCCGCCGGCGGATGCTCCAGCATATGGTCGAACGACTCGGTCTCGTCGCGCCCGATCCCGTAGAACCAGTGCAGCGCCGGCTGCCCGAACATCCGCTGGCCATGCGGCAGCGCCCAGTCGGGCTGACTCGTGAGCACTGCGCCGAACTGGGCCGTGAAGTCGTCGCCGTAGATCTTCACCGAGGACGGCTCGGTCGTCACGAGCAATGTATGCGCGCGCGGACACGCAAGTTCCTCGAACGTGGTCTTCTTCGCTTCGCCCGGACGGGCGGGTAGATCGTCGTAGACGACCAGCCAGTCGTAATCGCGCGCATCGCGCTCGAAGACGAATTCGCAGCCCTCCCAGGCCGGGGTGGCGTGCGGCAGCTGGTGCAGCCACGCCGCCGCAGGCAGGCTGCTCAAAACCTTCACGCGCAGCGGCGGAGCAGGCTTCGGCGCCATCAGAAGCTGCGCAGGCCTTCCGGCCAGTCGCGACCGGCAGCGAGTTCGCCTGCGTCGAGCTCAGGCATGCGCGCCGCGATCCAGGCTGGCGTAATAGTCTTCATGCACGCATGAAAGTCGGGGTTGCGGCAGGTCTTGGCGTAGCAGTTGATGCAGGGCAGCACGGCCTGCACGGCGACGGTGCCGGCACCGATCGGCTTGACGCGGCGCGGGTCGGTAGGGCCGCATATGACCAGCAAGGGGCGCCCCGCGGCCGAGGCGAAATGCGCCGTGCCGGTATCATTGCCGACGATCGCCGAGGCGCCGCTGCACAGCGGCGCGATGTCGAACAACTGAAGCTGTCCGTTGAGGTTCAGCACATAGTCGCCCGCGCGCGCGATCTCCTCACATTCATCCACTTCGTCCGGCCCGCCGATCACGACGATTTTCGCGACGCCCTCGGCGTGAAGCAGGCGCGCGAGTTCCGCGAAACGCGCCGCCCCCCAGCGCTTGAGCTTCCCCGACGCGTTCGATCCCGGCAGCAGCACAACGTAGTCGCCGTCGCCGAGCCCATGCCGGGACCGCAGCGCGTCGACGGCCGCGAGCCGCTCGGGCGGCGGGTGGAGCACCGGGCGCGTCGTGCGCGCGGGTATCCCGATCGACTCGAGCACCGACTGCATCATCGGCAGCGCGTGGGCGCCCGACTTGCGGATCGCGGGTTGATGCGTGTACGGAAAACCGCCGCGATTGCCGATGCGCACGCGCGGCGCACCGCCGGTCAGCCACAGCAGCGCGAGCAGCAGGCGCGAATGATCGGAAGCCTGCAGGTCGATCACGAGGTCGTATCGCCCTTGCCGAACTTTTTTAATCCACGCGAGGCTATTGGCCCAGCGCCGCGTCTTGCTGCGCACGTCGATCGCCCAGACCTCCGAGAAGCGCGGGTCGTGCGCAAAAAGTCCGGCGCAGTTGGGCTGGGTGTTGAGATCGATTTCGGCACTGGGGAAGGCGCGCGCGACGTCCTCCATCAACGCGCTCGCGATGACCACGTCGCCGAGCGCGCTCCATTTGATGACGAGCACGCGGCGAATTTCACTGAGGTGGACGGGCTTCACGCGGATTCCGGCTGGTATTCCGGCACCCAGGTCTTGAGCTGGCGCTTGACCGTGGCCTCGTCGTAGCTATCCGGATACGCGAGCCAGTCGAGGCATTCGGCATGCCAGCCCGGGTCTGCGGGCCGCGCCTTGGCGACGCGCAGCTTCGGATGCGGGGTCGGAAGCGTCGATTCGTCGTCCGCGAGCAGCTCCTCGTAGAGCTTCTCGCCCGGGCGCAGGCCGGTGTACTCGATGCGTATGCGCGCTTCGTCCGCGCCCGACAGCCGGATCATGAGCTTCGCAAGCTCGGCGATCTTCACGGGCTCGCCCATGTCGAGCACGAAGATTTCGCCGCCTTTACCCATCAGGCCTGCCTGCAGGACGAGCTGCGCGGCTTCCGGAATCGACATGAAGTAGCGGGTGATTTCGGGATGCGTGACCGTCACCGGTCCGCCCGCTTCGATCTGCTTCTGAAACTTTGGGATGACGCTGCCCGACGATCCGAGCACGTTGCCGAACCGCACCGATACGAAACGCGTACCGGTCGGGGCATCGCCGGCGCGCTGTTGCATCGCCTGACACGCCATCTCGGCAAGGCGCTTGCTCGCACCCATCACGTTGGTCGGATTGACGGCCTTGTCGGTCGAAATCAACACGAACTTTCCGACGCCATGCACCTGCGCCGCCGCGGCGACGACCTGCGTGCCGAGCACGTTGTTCTTCACCGCTTCCCAGGCGTTGCCGTTCTCCATCAGCGGAACGTGCTTATACGCCGCGGCGTGGAAGACGATCGCCGGCCGATGCATCTCCATGACGCGATTGACCCACGCAGCGTTCTTGGCGTCGCCGATCACCGGCACGACTGCCAGTTCCGGATGGCGGCGCGGCAGCTCCTGCTCCATCGCGTACAGCGCGAGCTCGGACTGCTCGAACAGCACGAGCTTGGCCGGTGCGAAGCGCGCGATCTGCCGGCAGAGCTCGGCGCCGATCGAGCCACCCGCGCCGGTCACCATGACCACCTGCCCCGTCAGCAAGCCATGCAGGCCGCTGTCGTCGAGCTGCACGGGATCGCGTCCGAGGAGGTCGTCGAGCTCGATGCGCCGCAGGCTCGACACCGAAACGCGGCCGCCCACCAGATCTTCGAGCGAAGGAACGGTCATCACGTTGAGACCTGCGCCGGTGCACGCCTCGGTGATGCGCTTGCGGATCTCGTGCGCGGCTGAAGGCAGCGCAAGGACGACGTCGTCGACGCCCAAGCGCTTCGCGACCACCGCGGCATCGTCGAGCACGCCGAGAACCGGCACCCCCTGAACGAGCCGCCCCTGCTTCTCGCGGCTGTCGTCGAGCAGGCCAACGACATGGAAGCCCGCCGGGTTGCGCGCGAGTTCGCGGAGCAGGAAGTCGGCCGCCGAGCCCGCACCCGCCACCAGCACAGGTTTGCTGTCGGGGCGCAGCACGCTCGCGAGCCGGTGCTCCTTCCACGCGCGGTAGGCGAGCCGGCTGCCGCCCATCACCATGACCAGCAGCAGCGGGTCGAGAATCAGCACCGAACGCGGAACGATGGCGTGGACGCGAAAGAGCACCAACGCAACAGGGATCAGCAGCGCCGCTAGGCCCGCAGCGAGCACGATACGCTTGAGGTCGGGCAAGCTCGCGAAGCGCCAGATACCGCGATACAGGCCGAAGCGCCAGAATACGACGGCTTGCAGCGGCACAACCCAGATCAGCGTCGCGAGCGCGGCGGTCTCGAACTCCGGCGGCACGTCGAGATTGAAGCGCAGCCAGTAGGCGCCAAGCCAGGCGAACGCCGCCACCAGGATGTCGTAGACGATGATGACGAGGGTGCGCGAATTAAACTTCATTACGGGCCAGACGCCAGCGCCGGTCGATGGCAAAAAAAATCAGCAGGTAGATTGCGGCCGACAGTATAAGCAGCGCGGTCGCCTGTTGCGGAAACGACCGCAGCAAAAATCCCAGCGCGGCCATCGCGAGCATCAGGCCCCACGCCGCCACGGCGAGCTGGCGATGCGACGCGCCGAGCAACACCACGCGCTGGTAATAGTGGGAACGATGCGCGCGCCAGACCTTTTCGCCTCGCGACGCTCGCCGGGCGAGCGTCGCGGTCGCGTCGACGATGAAGGGCGAGAACACGATCAGCGGAAACGCCCACGGCCATACCCCCTGCCGCGCGCCGAGTATCCCGAGTGTGGCCGCCATGAAACCGAGCGGGATCGACCCGGCGTCGCCCATGAAGAGCCGTGCCGGCGGAAAATTGAAGCGCAGGAAGGCCAAGGCCGCGGCAGCCGGCGCGGCACAGAACGCAGCCAGTACGGGCGCGTCGCCGAGCCACGCCGCCAGGGCGAGCGCACCGAAGCCAATGACGGCCATGCCCCCGGCCAGTCCATCGGCGCCGTCCATGAAATTGTAAAGATTGGTCATCCACACGACTGCGAGCGTACCCGCGAGCAAACTCCATCCGGACAAACCCAGAGTCAGCAGGCAAGCCGCCGCGGCAACGAAGTGCGCCAGGAAACGTACGTACACGGGTAGCCCGCGTACATCGTCCGCGAGCGACAGCCCGGCCAATGCCGTGGCCCCGAGAAGTATCGGAAGCAAAGCCGCGTCGGCAAGCCACAGGCCCGCGACTATTACCCCTGCCATGATGCCGAGTCCACCGATCCGCGGGGTCGGGGTCGCGTGTAGCGAGCGTGCATTGGGGTGATCCATGGGCAGGACATGACGGCGCTTCAGTAGCCCCCCGAGCGTAAGCCAGCTCGCGGCAAAGGCCGCAAGGACAGCGAGCATGCCCATCATCGGGCGACCGTCGCGGCCAGCCCGTCCGCCATCGAATACGGCGGCGTCCAACCGAGGCGCTCCCGGATCAGCGAGGCATCTACCCAAAGCGAGCCGGTCAGCCGATCTACGGCCGAGCGCTTGCCGACGATGGCTCCAGCGAGCATCAGCGCACGAGCCGGTACCGGGATCAGACGCGCAGGCCGTCCCAGGGCTCGTGCCACCGCGCGCACCAGCTCGGGCGTCGAAACGGGTTGGCCGTCGTCGATCAGAAAGGTCTGTCCGGCTGCGGCCGGATGCTCGATACAGAGCCGGATCGCATCGACGAAATTGCCGAGATACAGCAGGCTGCGCCGGTTTTCGATCGCACCGAGCGGCAGCGGCCAGCCGCGCTCGACGGTATCCAGCAGACGCCTGAAATTCGCCTTCACGCCCGGTCCGTAAACCAGCGGGGGCCGCAGGATAACGACCTCCAGCCCTGTCTCCCGCGCGATCCGCCAGAGTCCCTGCTCCGCCTCCCATTTCGAGATCGCGTACGCGTCTTCCGGCGCAGGCGTATCCGTTTCGCAATAGGCGGCGTCCCGCCCTTCGCCATTAACCTTGATCGTGCTAATGAAGAGGAAGCGCTTTACGCCGACCTCTGCAGCCTGGCGGGCGAGGTTGAGCGTCGCGTCGGTGTTGATGGCGCGGTAGAGTGCATGCGGATCAGTCGGAATGTCGTGCATCACGTGAACGCGGGCGGCGAGGTGGACGACGGCGTCGCAGCCGGCGAGCGCCGCTGACCATTCGGTGCCGCCATCGATATCGCCAACCACAAATTCACCCGCAAGCCGAGACTCTCGGCGTACGGCAGGTATCGTGACGTGCCCGCGCCGGGAGAGCTGGCTGCACAGTGCGCGTCCCACAAAGCCGGCGGCGCCTGAAGCGAGAATCCTCATCGATGCAGAAACTCGAGCAGCTTGGCCGGGTATTTCGAAAGAATCTTTGGCAGATTGGTCGGGATCCCATTCTCCCGGCAGGCGCGAAGCACCTCGCGGTTGAGCTGAAGAGTGTTGCGCCACCCGCCCGTGCTGATTCCCCCAGTCCGCATCCGGACCAGCACTTCCGGTACGTGGCGATACCACAACGTGTCGCCGTGAAACATCCGCGCCACCAGTTCGAAGTCGCCAGCGATACGGTAATCGGTCCTGAATATTCCGAATCGTTCATACAGCTCGCGTCGCAGAAAAAGTGCCGGATGTGCCGGCATCCATCCCCACGCGATGCGTTCGGGGCGAAACCGGTCCGAGCGGTAACGCCGCGTCGGACGGTCGGGCCGGCTTGAATTGACAAACTCGGCATCCCCGAACAGCGCGTCGAGCTTTTCCGTGTCCATGATCGCTGACACCCGCGCGAGCACTCCCGCATCCGCATACACATCGTCGGCATTGAGAAAACCGACGACATCTCCTGTCGCGAGACGCAGCCCCTTGTTCATCGCATCGTAAATGCCCGCGTCCGGCTCCGATATCACACGCGCGACACGCCCTGCGTGGCGACAAATGACGTCCAACGTCCCGTCCGTCGACGCGCCGTCCACCACGATGTGTTCGACGTCCGAAAGCGTCTGAGCGGCGACGGATTTTAGCGTATCGGCAATCGTACCCGCCGCGTTAAAGGCCACCGTGATGGTGCTGATTTTCATGCGTCTGACCGCTCCGTCACAATTGACCGGGGACGGCGCGTAAACAAGTGCCGCACCATGTCCACGCGCCAGCGCAACCGCGTGCCGAGCGGCACGTTAGAACGCGTGGCCGCCGGGCTAGCGTTACCACCATGCCGACGGTACAGCGACAGTGTTTCATTAAGGAAATGCACTCGTCCCATGCGCTCGGCAACCAAGCCGATCCACCAGTCGTGCATCGCGATGCCCTCGGGAAAGGGCAACGCGGCCTCTAGAACCGAGCGCTGCATCGCCATGCAGCAACCCAGATAACCGTTTTTAGCAAGGTTCCGAAACAACCCGACGCCCGACCCGTTGAGGCGAAAAAAGGATGGATGCAGTTCGTTGAGCGCGTCGTCGACTACCCGACAATCGGTCACGACGAGGTTCGTCTCATGCAATGCTCGTAAGACTCGTTGCACCTTGTCGGGCAGCCAGATGTCGTCCTGATCGCACAGAAAAATCACGTCGCCTCGTGCATGCCGCAAGGCGTGCTCAAAATTACGGACGACGCCAACTCGCGAGCTTTCGAGCCAGAGAATCCTTGGATCTCCAATGCCTTTCACCACCTCGCGTGTGGCGTCGGTCGATCCATCGTCAGCTACGATTACTTCGTCATCCGCCGCCAACTGAGGCAGAACGCTCTGCAACTGCGCCAAGACGTAGCGGGCGCCATTGTATGTGGCGACGCACACGGAAATCATTTCTCGGCGACCGGCGTGCGGAGGCGCGGACACGCGAGCGAAGCGCGTCTGGTGTGTCTTGCTTGCTTCAGAAGCCGATTTAACGTCCTCATGACGGTTGTCGTAACATAGGAACGGTGTTGCTCGGGCTCAAGGATGTTCAAGCCTTTGCCGAAGCGATTGCAGTCGGCATCCGGCACCGCGCGAAGGAACGCCGATAAGTCCCGGCGGCTGAGATTCAGGGACACCTTGCGCTAATGTTCCCCATGCTCCGAGTCTTCCGGTATCCAGCTGGAAAAACCCGGCATTCCGCATCAGGTCTGGATGTTTGTCCGGCCGAAAAGGCGGCGGTCCGGCAACGCGCGTGGTCGCGTTACTCCAAATCGACTTGCCGCCCCACGCAGATCGGCGGCAACGATACCATCGAAGCGCTCTCTTCGCCACGCAACTTCGACTTGTCCAGAGGCTCAAAGGTAGCGGCCTACCGTCTCGTAGAGTTCTTCATCGAGATCTGGCGTCATCCTGTGAAGTGGGTTGGATTCCATACTCCCGGCGTCGGTCACGCGACTGGTGATCTTTGGAAAATAGGTCTGTTCAGGGTCAATCGCCACCAAAAATGCTGCCACACCAAAAGAGTTAAAGAGGTTAGAGAAATCCCCGTTTTCCTCAAAACCAGGCCCGATGCGTAGACAGGGTATCCCGTAGGCGGCAAAAAGAGCGTCCCAATTGGGAAGTCCGAGTCCGGTCAAACGGTCGCAGCCGACGTAATGTCCGCCGAAATAATTGCGCTGAGTCATACGAATGGAGGCGTATCCCCCGTCTTCGAAAATGAAAATTTTCATATTCAGTTTGTTTATGGCCACAGTGCCCAACTCTTGCAAATTCTGGGCAAATCCTCCGTCGCCCTCGACAAGAATCACCCGCCTATCCGGATGGGCGAACGCCACGCCAATGGCCCCGCTGAGTCCATAGCCCATCGAGGCCAATCCCTTGTCGGTGATGATGACCTGCCCTCTTTTCTGATCGAATGCTTGCATCATTACCGTAAAAGCGCCACCGCTGCTACACGGGATCACGACGTCGTTCGCACCACTCATGCGTGACAGCTGCTGCACGAAGACGTAGGGACAGATATAGCCTTCTCTCGTTGTATTCCTCTGGTCTACGATCGGCAATTTCTCGCGCACTACACGGCAGTATTCGCCCCAGTCCGAATGGTCTCCCAGTTCATAGTTTGAAAGAGACTTCAGCACGGTATTTGCATCGGCGAGCAAAGCAATGTCGACTCGCGGATGCCCCTTGGTCAATTCTGCGGCATCACAATCAACCTGCACCACGCGCCCTTTCGGCGCGAATTGCTTCCAGTTAAATCCGGTTTGTTGCAGTCCCAAGCGCGTGCCCAAGGCGACGATCAGATCGGATTGCTGCAACAACAAGTTGCTGTACCGTTGCCCCCACGTATTAGGGCGGCCAAAATACATAGGATGGTCAAAGCCGAGGCGATCTGCGCCGTTCCAGGTGGTGGTGATCGGCACACCCATGTCGGCAAGGCCGTCGTAGAGTGTTTCGGTGATTGATCGGTGCACGCCACCACCTAGTAACAGCATGGGACGTTTGGCAGCACGGATCTCCTCGACAATTCCTTGCAAAACTGATTCATCCAGACACGGCAGCGCCGCTTCGGTGGTGGTCGACTCAGGGCCGCTCAGGTTCCCCGGGTCAACTTCGCGTCCCTGGACGTCCAGTGGAATCTCGATGAACACGGGACCTTTCCGGCCTTCTGCCCCGTCCTGCACGTACCGTGAGAACGTCTGGCGGTCCGCAACATCATCCAGCAGGATTGCGTGACGCGTGATCGGCCGGACGATATCCACACCCGCGATCTCTTGTATGCCTTTCTGGCGCAGCGTGTTCCGGCTCAGGTCCTCAGTCTTAACCTGCCCGCCAATGACCAGTAGCTCGCGACTCTCGAGCCATGCACCACCTATCGCCGTAACAATGTTAGTGAGCCCGGGCCCGGCAGTCACAAGAGCAAACGCGCGCTCAGTGCGGCTACTTTCATTGAAGTACTCAGTTGCAATGCCTGCTGCGACTTCATGAACAACGGGAATGCATGTGAAGCGCTTACTCGCGCTCGCCACCATGTGCATGATGTTGCCTCCCGCTACGAAGAAGCAGTGTGTAAAACCCATATCTTTAAGCCAATCGGCCATTACATCGCTATAGCGCATTCATTTCTCCAATTCATCAAAAACCCAATCCACCCACGGCGCTATTGCGGGTGATCCAGCATCTGGTCCCCCTCCGAAAGCCTGCCGTGCTCCAAGCGAATGATTCGGTTACAGACGCGTTTCAGCATGGCCGTGTCGTGGGAAGCGATGACGATAATGGCTGTCCTGCTTATCAGTTCATTCAAACGCTTCGAGGCTTTTTCATTGAATTCCGCATCCCCCACACTCAGCCATTCGTCCATGAGCAGGATATCCGCATCCACCGACGTGGACACAGCGAACGCTAGACGTAAGACCATCCCGGAAGAGTAGGTCCGCAAGGGGAGGTCGAGATACTCTCCGAGGCCAGAGAATTCGGCGATCTCCGCAATCTTTGGCTGAATTTCACGCGGTCTTATCCCCATCATCAAGCCGCGCAGCACGATGTTCTCGTAACCTGTCGCATCAGTGTCAAAGCCGTTCGTGATGTCCAGTAGCGATGCAAGCCGGCCGGATATCTCGAGGCTGCCGCCAACCGGCTCGTAGACGCCATTCAACACCCGCAGCAGCGTCGTCTTACCGGCACCGTTGTGGCCAACCACCCCGATACGGTCCCCCTCGCGGAAATCAAAACTTATGTGGTCAAGTGGCCGGACCACAACTCGATGTTGGCCCTCGTGGGTAATTGCTCCGCCTGTAGCGGCGCTGAGAAACCTCTTTCGCAAGGAACGTTGGGAGGCGTCGTAGATAGGAAAATCTACGACGAGGTCGGTGGCGCGAATATGAGACACGGTCAGAGCCAGTACGCAACGCGTGAACGAAAACGCGCAAAGAATAGAAGGGTGACCGACAATCCGACCACAGTCAGTAGCGCAGTGATGCCAAAAATTTGGCCGAGTTGCCCGCCACCGAGAAGAGGCGCCCTCGTGGCTTCTAGAAGGTAATAGAAGGGATTAAAGTCAACTGCCCAGTGACGCCCTTTCAATACGTCGGAATGCCAAATCACGGGGGTCAGGTAGAACGCGATTTGCATCACATTCATTACTATTTGCGCAACATCTCGAAAACGAGTGCACAAGACCCCGAGAAACAGCCCCATCCACACTCCGTTCAGCGCAACTAACAGAATGGCGGGCAGCAAAAGAAAGGCTTCCCAGCCGATTCTCCTCGGAAAGAGCGCGAAAACCACGGCCACGATCAGTAGGTTGTGGCCGAATACGATCACATTACGCCACACAAGGCGAAGCACATGTGCCGTCAGGGGAATCGAATTGCTTTTTATCCCGGCCTCGGCACCCACGAACACAGTGCAACTCTCATTAATGATGGTGGAGATAAGCCCCCATGTCACTAGGCCGATAGCCAGATAGGGCAGGTATTGATCGAGATCGGCATGGAAGATCTGAGAATACAGCAGGCCAATCGCCGCGACCATTACCCCGGTGCTGGCCGTAATCCACATGGGACCCAGGGTTGATCGCCTATACCGTTGCCGGATATCGTGCCACCCCAGAAACCCCCAGAAATACACGGCTGCTAGGCTTTTGGCCATGTCTGAGATGGCGTCCTGTAAGCGTCTGGTAAAACTGATACTGAAGTAGTCTGTCATGTCTCAACGAGGGGGCGTCCCCCGCTTCTTTTTTAGAACCCAATTCCGAGGAACAACTCAATCTGGACCGCCATATACTCCAGCATCTCTTCGGTCAAGCCGGGGTACACACCGACCCAGAAAGTACTATTCATCACGATATCCGTATTGTTCAAAGTGCCTGCGACGCGATAATTCCGGCCAGTCATGTAGGGCTGGCGTGTGAGGTTTCCCGCAAAAAGCAGTCGCGTGCCAACTTTTCTCTCGTCCAAATACTGGAGGAGCGCGACTCGATCGAACTCGACGTCGTCTCGCAAGGTAATCGGAAACCCAAACCACGACGGATCCGATTTGGGTGTCGCCTCAGGCAGGATGAGGAATTCTTGGCACGATCTTTTCAATCGGTCCCGCAGATAGTTGAAATTTCGCTTTCTCGTCTCAATGAAATGATCCACCTGCTGTAGCTGAGCGAGCCCGCATGCCGCCTGCATGTCGGTGATCTTCAAGTTGAACCCGAGGTGCGAGTACGTGTATTTGTGATCGTAGCCAAAAGGGAGCGTGCCCAACTTCCAGCCAAAACGCTTGCCGCAGGTATTGTCCTTGCCGGGCGCACAGTAGCAGTCCCGACCCCAATCGCGGAATGACTCGATAATGGTCTTGAGTAGTCCATCGTTGGTGAATACTGCGCCGCCTTCTCCCATTGTGATGTGATGGGCAGGGTAGAAACTCAGAGTTCCAATGTCGCCGAAGGTGCCGACCTTGCGTCCGTCATAGGTAGAACCCAGCGCATCGCAGCAGTCCTCGATGAGCCAGAGATTATGCTGCTTAGCCAGTCGCGTAACTGCATCGATGTCGAACGGATTGCCCAGAGTGTGAGCAATCATGATGGCGCGGGTTTTGGGACTGATCGCGGCTTCGATCTTGGCGGGATCAATGTTGTATGTTGGGATATGCACATCCACGAACACCGGTATTAGACCGAACAGGATGCTCGGGTTGACGGTCGTCGGAAACCCTGCGGCCACCGTAATGACCTCGTCGCCAGGCCGCAATGCTCTATCTCCCAGCTTGGGTGACGTCAGCGCAGCCAGTGCCAGCAGATTGGCTGACGACCCGGAGTTCGTCGTGAGGACGTGTTTGACGCCGAGAAATTTCGCAAGCTCTAACTCGAACGCTTCGTTAAAACGGCCGGTCGTGAGCCAACCATCGAGAGCCGCCTCGGTCATGTATTGGAGCTCCAATGCGCCTATTACCTTGCCAGACGGTGGGATGACCGATTGACCCGCCGTGAACGGCTTAGAAGACATTACCTGGTCGGCGTACTGGTTTACGAGAGAAAGGATTTGTTCCTTTAACATTGCGGAAGAGGATTCCATTTCATGACTTTCTATAACGTTTTATCAGAGGTAGGCTTCGATTTGGCCAAGCGTGAACGGGCGCATGTCAGCGCCCGATCCGGCTGCCCGGTACCACTCGACTGTCTTGTCCAGGGCTTGGCCGAGCGTCCATTTCGGGTGCCACTGCAACTCGGCTCGCGCCTTCGAGCAGTCGAGGCGAAGATAATTCGCCTCATGCGCATGCTCTCCGCCTTCCAACTCCCAGCGGGCCCCCTCCCCCCAGAGAGCGGTTACTCGGTCGACGATCCAGGAGACCGGCTGCGCATCGTCATCGGCAGGACCAAAATTCCAGCCCTGTGCAAACGCGGGCCCCTGCTCGTATAAGCGCTGCGCGAGTAGCAGGTATCCGGAGAGCGGCTCCAGAACGTGCTGCCACGGACGAATGGCATGAGGATTCCGTATCCACACCGGACGCCCCACGCTAACCGCACGAACAATGTCGGGCACCAGCCGATCGGCAGCCCAGTCGCCGCCACCGATCACATTACCCGCCCGCGCCGATGCCAGGGCGACACGATGCTCCTGGTAGTTTGCCGGATTGAAATAGGAGCTGCGGTAAGCTGAAACCACAAGCTCCGCGCAGCCCTTGCTGTTGCTGTACGGATCGTATCCCCCCATCGGATCTATCTCGCGATACCCCCAGGGCCATTCGCGATTTTCGTAACTCTTGTCGCTCGTGACGATGACCACGGAACGCACTGACGGGGCTCGCCTCACGGCCTCGAGCAGATTGACCGTTCCCATCACATTCGTGGAGTACGTTTCAACGGGATGGGTATAGCTGTGACGGACCAGTGGCTGGGCCGCTAAATGGAATACGACATCGGGCCGCGATGCCGCCAATACGCGTGCCAGCTCCTCGCCCTGCCGGATGTCGCCCAGATGCGAATGCATGCCGCGGGTCACCCCGGCGGCCTCATACAGGTTGGGATCGGTGGGGGGGGGAAGCGCAAATCCCAAGACCTCCGCCCCCATGCTTTGCAGCCAAAGACAGAGCCAGCTCCCCTTGAAGCCCGTGTGACCCGTTACAAAAACCCGCTTGCCCTGCCAGAAGTCCGGGCTCGTCACCATATCTTCCACGGCGCCTTGCCCTCCTGCCAAAGCGATTCCAAATGTTGCTTGTCGCGCAGGGTGTCCATCGGCTGCCAGAAGCCGTGATGAAAATAAGCCCGGAGCTGCTTCTCGCTCGCCAGCCTTTCGAGCGGCTCCCGCTCCCAGAGCGTCGAATCGCCGCTGATATAGTCGATCACCTTCGGCGACAGCACGAAGAAGCCGCCGTTGATCCAACTGCCGTCACCATGCGGCTTCTCGCAAAAGCTCATTACGCTGCTGCCATCGAGATCGAGCGCGCCGAACCGGCCCGGAGGCTGCGTGGCAGTCACCGTAGCGAGGCAGCCGTGCGCGCGATGAAACGCCATCAGCTTGTCGATCTCCACATCGCCGACGCCATCGCCGTAGGTCATGCAGAAATCGTCGTCCCCCAGATATTCCCGGACGCGCCGGAGCCGCCCTCCCGTTTGGGTGACGTCCCCCGTGTCCACCAAGGTCACCCGCCACGGCTCCGCGTTGTTCTGATGCACCTGCATCTCGTTCCTGGACATGTCGAAAGTGATGTCCGACATATGGAGAAAGTAGTTCGCGAAATACTCCTTGATCATGTAGCCTTTGTAGCCTAGGCAGACGATGAATTCATCGATCCCATAGTGCGAATACAGCTTCATGATGTGCCATAGGATCGGCTTGCCGCCGACCTCGACCATAGGCTTGGGGCGCACGCCCGTTTCTTCGCTTAAACGGGTTCCCAGCCCGCCTGCCAATATCACTGCTTTCACTTTCACCTCGTCCGTAAATCAACATTTTCCGGAATCAAGCACCCGCCTGCGCTATACGTTCGCGATCGATAACAAGGTAGGCATCCTCGGCGCAGTCAGGGCCACAGTTCCTTATGTAGAATCTGCGCATACGTCTGCGTCAGCCGAGCACCGAGCCCAAACGACCTGGCAGTCCGCAGCTTGCGGCCGACACTATACAACCAAGGATTTCGACGGACCTTCCATATCAGGAAAAAAAACAGCCTATCCATTGCGCCGATATCCCGCCGAACGATGCAACGTTTGAGCAGGTATTGCTTGGCCTCCATCAGATCACGCGCCAGAAGCGCCAGTTTGGGCAGAAGAACCGCACCTGACTCGCAGCCCGCTATCTGCATCTGGCGCAGCCCGTCAAGACGCGAATGCCAAGTCATCATGGTTATCAGCGGAAGATTTTCTTTTGCCGCCAGATTCTGGAAATAACCGTGGAATTCCTCCATTTCGGCAACGCTTTGCAGCTGCATCGGGTCCCCGGTTTCGACGTAATGCTCCATCTGCCGCAATACCTGGAGAAACATCTCGTCGACCAGCCGAAAATGACTGCCGTCTGGGTGAGTTTCGGCGATCTCGACGAGGAAGCCCGGCCCGAGCAAACCGGCCCTCTCCGCATGGCGAGCCAGTCTGATCAACCCTGTGGTCCAGGGCCAGAAAGCGGGCTGAGAAGCCTTGTTCGTCAGCGTGCGGAATCGCTCGCCGACTTCGGATGTTTTGCGTGCTACCAGCGGATAATTGACAAATACGGTGCGCTTCCCGGCAAGCGCGCGCATGAAGCCGAAGACGTGCGAATAGATCTTGGAAACCGCGATGTAATCCGCGCTGTCAACAAATGCGCTCTTGCGCAGTACATAGCGCGACAGGAGCGCCATTGCCGTCGTCAGACCATGCCGCCGTACCAGGTCGCGATAATCGCACTCACTAAATGCGCATTCTTCACGGATAGCGCCAGGCAACTCGAAGTTATAGATGAGCTTATGCCGACGAAGATTCGCCCCGGCCTCATACTCCCTCGCATTCAACTGGTTGAACACATAGGCATCGGCCGCCCCGCCAGAACGCACAATATTGAGCAGGAGGTGAAGCGTAGGGACGACGATCTCGTCATCATCCCCTAGCAGCCAGACATACCGTCCGCGCACTTGCGGAAAGGCCCGGTTGACATTTTCTTCTGCGGAATCCACAAATTCCCGGTAATCGAGGACGCGCAGATTAGGAAGGAGATGTTTTGCCGCGCGCGCGACAGCAGGAGTACGGTCGGTGCTGGCATTCGCCGCAACCAGCACTTCGACGTCTTGCTCGTGTCCCAGTCCCGCCTCGGCGAGACCGCGTAGCTGGCGCGCCAGGTTCGGAGCCCTGTTATAGCTCGGAATCAGGATGGTGAGTACGATCGTTTCCTGATCCTCCATTTTCGCGGGCCGGCCGTCCGCATCGCCAGGCACGCCGCGCGCAAATTTGAATGGCCGCCCCTTCGGGTACAAGATCGCGGCACGTGTTGCCTCGCCGGGACTCGCGCGCCCGACAGCGAACCATGCACGTTCATTCATTTCAAGACTGTCGCGGAGGTCCTCCAGCAGTCGCCCCGCGCGCGTCGTCAGTACACCTCGCCGATCGCGATCAAGATCAAGGGCAACAAGCATGATATTCATCAATGCCGGGTGAGGAGATCGTTCGAAAAAGTCCAAGATCTCCTGACGCTGATCTCTGCTGAACTTCTCCTCGGCGTGACGGCTCTTCCGGCCAAGCGATATCTGCTCCAAGGCCATTCGGGCGATAAAGAACCCGAGCAGGCTGTTCTTGACCTGCCAGTTGCTTTTCGAGAGCTCGATTTCCTCAAACGAATGGAATGTCTCGATTGGCAGCCCAAGTCGGGACGATGCCTCGGTCAGAAGTCGAATCAGCCCGATGGTGAACGAGAAAAGTGTCAGCTGCCGCCGCTCGCTGGCGACGCGCGTGATGCGCCCGTATTCTTCAGACAGGGTGTTGGCCGTATACACTACAAGCGGCTTCGGGATCACTACCGCAGGCCTGTCATGAAAGGCGAGCATCATCGCCACGGAATGGCTGTATATCGGCGAGATACCGGACAAGCGCTGCCACTCCGCCAGCGACAGCCCCGCGCGCCGGAAGCACAGGCACGAAATGGTCGTCGTGGCCGAGACCAAGCCGAAACCTCGAAACAGATCGAGACCCCGCGCGTAGGCTATGGTCGGATATGGTGCATCGAAATATCCGTGCCTCGCCTCCTCCACCTGCGCTACCAGGTTCAGCAGGACCAAAGCCGGGCCCGCCCCTTCGAGCACTGGCAACAGGCTGGCCAAGGCCGTCTCCACCACCCGGTCGTCATCGCCGAAGGACCATACATACTCTCCCTCGGCATATTGCAGGGCGTTTTGCAGGCTTTCCTCGGCGGTCCTGCACTCACGGTCCTGATGGCGGTATTCGACGAATGCGTGACTGGCCGCGAATTGCTCCACCACACTTCGGGTGGCATCGGTGGAATAGTTGTCCACGCACGTCACGACAACGTTCCCTGCGCAGTCGGCATGCTCGATAGCGCGTACCAATGAGTTCAAGGCATCATCGAGCTTGGCCGCCCGATTGCGGGTGGGAATCAGAATTGTGAGCAGATGGTCCGTGGGCATTGTCTCGTTTTCGCTCACGCGTGAATCACGGAAAAAAACGGAGCCCACGCTGACTGATCCGCTTAAGTACTTGTCCCGCCGTCTTCAGGCCGCCCTTTTGCTGGTAGAAGGAGCGGACGATCTCAAGAACACCGCCGATCTTGAGGACGAGGTTCGTGTCGCGCAGGTAAGGCACTGCAATGGGCGTCTCGTACCGGCGCCCGTCCGCCTCTGACTGCGTCGACGCAATGAATTCCCCGAGCGCTTCGTAGAAGACATCGAAATGGTGCAGGAAATTATCTCGCGCCAAGTGGACAGTGTGTTTGGCACGGGCAATCTCGTCAGGGTCCGTGCCCCATGCGATTCCGTCCCACCCAAGCTCCTCGGCCGCGATCACCCGGTCGAAATACGGGTTGGGGAGAAAGACCACCGGGCAGCCGCACAGTAGCGCCTCGATGGCGAGGGCGCTGTTCTCGTAACAATATAAGAGCTCAGACCTGCGAAAGAGGTCCGCGATCTGTGGCTGCGTGGGCGAATCGGGGAGGTCTCGCGTGATCTCAGTGCTGTCGCGTGTGATATCGAACAATTCACCGCCATGGTGATACTTATATTTTCCCGCGTAGAAGCAGGTGCCCCGCCGCTCCTGCTCCGGGACGGGGCTAAATGTCTGCGGGTCGGACGCGGGCACGAACAGCGTCAGCCGAGCGGAAGGGATGGATCCGGCAAGATTTTCCGAATAGGCGATACAGAATTCGTCTTCGTCATACTGAAAGTCGCCGCCCAGCAAGCCGGGAAAATTAAGGACATAGCGCACCACGAAGGGCGCGTTGAAAGGATTACCGTGCACAGTTTCCGGATAGACAACGATGGGCGCCAACCCTGAAGCGAAATCATGCTCGAGGGTCGCCCTGGTTAGAACCGGCGTGATCAATTCCGGGTGCGTGGCGTACTGCGGCAAACAGTAGGGATGTGTAATGAGATAGGCACGCTCTCCCGCCCGATTGAGCGCATGGCAGAGCAGATGTAGCACCTTGATTCCGGCGGACATTCTCACATACCGGGGCGCGACGATGTAATAGGGGTGGCGGCGCCGAGGCAGCAGCCAGTCGGCACCTGCGTGGTCGTCGGCGACCGCATTCGAATTGTGCGCCATACCAGCGTTCATCAGCAGCATCCCGAGGCATCGCGAATGTAGTCTGCCGTCTTCGCGATCTGGGCATCGAGCGCCAAGGGCGCGATTTCATAGCGGGAGAGCAGTTCGTCCAGGCCAGAGAGATCACCGATGTATCGGTCCTCCGAATCTGTGTTGAGTGCGGGGCGCTCGATTGGCATCGAGGGACGATTTAGCACCGTGCGAACCCGCTCCGCAAGCTCGCCGACATCGACGACTTCAGACCCGACCGTGTCAAACCTGACTGCCTCCGTCTGCATGGATTCATCGATGAGGCAGCGCATGCAAAGCTCGAACAGGTCGCCGATGTAAAAATACGACCGCAAAACCCGCTTGTTGGCTCTCAGCCGTATCGGTCCACCCTTCAAGACGTCAACGATGATGGCCGACAAGGCGTAGGCTTCAAACTTGTTCATGCAGGGGCCACTCAGGTTAAAGATGCGCGGCGCTACCAGTCGCACGCTTCGGGCGCGGCACACCTTCTCAAATCGCGATTCATCCTCCGCCTTGAGCCTGCCATAAAGACCGGCCGCCGCGTCTCGCTTCCGTCCAAGGAGGTGATCGTAGACAGCACCGGAGGAGGCAAGCATGACGCCCGAGACATTTCCCTCCTCAACAAGGGACGCGACCATGCCTGAAATCTCCCGGTTACGCTCCACATATTCCTGATCGGAAAGCGAACCGACGCGGTCCTTGGTAAGAAACGCAAAATGGAAAAGCAAGGCAGGACGCCCGTCCAGCAGACGCGTGGCTTTGGACAATTCGCGGATGGTGACGGCAGTCCCATCCCGAAGCGCCGTCGACTGTTCTCGTGACCCATAGAGAATCACCCGTTGGGAAAACTCCTCTCCCAAGGCGCGGCGAAGCATCTCTGTGAGGGCGCGCCCCAGCCATCCGGTTGCGCCCGTGATCAGGAACACACGAGGGTCATTATTCAGTGCCGAGGAAACAGCAGAGGTGAATTCAAGTGCCATAGCTTCACCTGCCAGTCATTCAGCGGCCGACAAGAAATCGGGACGCCGTATGGCTCCGAACGTCTCCTTGATGATGCGTTCTGATTCTGGCGAACGCGGCAAAGCCAGCCTTTGCAGACGGCCCGCCTGGTCGATGCCAACAATCGTATATGCGGTAGCACTGTGTTTTTTGTCTGCCGCAAAGCGATCGAACAAATCCTGCTCAGTCGTGGCTGCAAGCACTTCGCCTAATCCATCGATATGTGCGAGCAAACCCCGGATATGGGCAGCCAACGTGGTAGCCGGTAGCGGAAGCGCCCGGTTCCCGGTGGCGAGCCGGGCATAGTGCATCGCGGCCAGCATGCCGACACCTACTGCCACGCCGTGGCTGACGGCGAACTTGGCCGCCCCCTCGATTGCATGTCCGAACGTATGGCCAAAATTGAGCAAGAGCCGCTCATTGCGATCGAATTCGTCGACCTCGATGAACCATTTCTTGGAGCGCAAGCTCAATTCGATCAACCGTGACAGGTCAACGTTTTCCAGATCGGCCGATGGATGCAGCGCCAGGTAACGCGCGAATACATCTTCGCCGCGCGCATAACATATCTTGGCGGCCTCGCAGAGACCAGCCACCTTCTGCTCAATGGCGAGCGTTCCGTTTAAACCAGGATCAACCAGGATTTCTTCGGGCGGATAGAAGTTGCCGACGATGTTCTTGTATGGGCCAACATTGATGGCGGATTTTCCGCCAATGCAGGAATCAACCATGCCGAGCAGAGTTGTCGGCAGATACTTCCAGGAAATCCCCCGCATGTAGATCGAAGCGCAAAACGTAGCGACATCCTGGATGACCCCCCCGCCGACCGCGACTAAGTTCGTATTACGCGTGGCCCCGTTCGCTCGCAAGCTAATAATCACCTCGGACATTCGATCAAGGCTTTTCACGTACTCAGTCGCATCAACTGCTATGACGGGGCGACCAGAATGTGCCAGGCGGTTCGCAAAGAAACGATCGCAGAGGAAAATGCTGTCGTTCGCGGCCTCGAACGTCGCCTCAAGCAAATCTTTTCCGATCCGAACTTGATAGGGCTTGATTTCTGAATGGATATCAAAGGATACGGACACGGCTAAATCCCAAGTCAGCGGCTATGAACTGGCCAGTTATGCCCGTATTCTCTTCCGAGCAAAGAAACATCGCGAGCCGGGAAACATCTCCCAACTGCGGAAGACGACCGAATTGTGTTGCGCTAGCCAATTCGCCTATCTGTTCAGCGGTAAGATTTTCGCGAGTCATTGGCGTGTCCAGCGCCCCCGGAAGTATGGCGTTAACAAGATGGCCGTCAGCCGCGAGGTCCGCCGCCGCCGACAACACCAGCCCTCGCAGTGCCGATTTCGTCATGCCATAGGAGAGCTTGTTTTGCCTCGCAATCTCCTGCCAGATCGAACTGATGACGCATAACCTCGCAGGCTGGGCGAGCAAGCTCCGCTGCAGAAGCAGCTTCAACGACGACAGGATGTATATGCAGTTGGTCTGATAGAGCTGTAAATGCGCATCCACATCTACGTCATAGACGCTATCGTTGACGTTTCCTCCCTGGGCCCAGCACACGGCATGGTATGGAGCGTATTCATCATAACCGTCCGCTGCCACGTGACCGGCCAACGGATCAGCGATTATCCAGGACACTCCATTGGCTTGACCGGAGCGCACACTGCGGGTCACGCCGACTACGCTCCAGTCGCGAGACAAGAATAAGTCCGCAATGGAGGATCCGATTGCGCCACTAGCACCAAATAGCAAGATCGTTTTGCGCGGCTTATCCATGGCCGGAGTCAAATGTTCGGTTGGTTTACATACGTCGACGTGCTCGCCTTCTCATCGGCCGAAAGCACGTGCCATCGTCTCTCAAGCATTTCTATGCGCTTAGCATCCTCTTTCAGAATGCAACTGTAGTACTCACGCTTGTTCAGCAGCCAAAGCAATTCGAAATGAACGGCCTGCAGCAGCCCGTTATGGACATCCGCATTCTCCATCATCGCTGCATCAAAAATGATTTTTCTCGTCTCGAATCGGGAGAGATGACTCGAATTCAACTCCTTCATGATCGAGAGCGCATCCATCGATACGCCGCCTCCCACTACAAAATCCAAGCCGCTCCTTTTGCACGCCTCCGAAACCTCAAGGCAGTAGGAGGTGACTTTTGGGTCATTGATGTCATCGCGCGTGAGTCCCATAGACAGAGAAAAGTCGACGCGACCAAAGACGACCCCGTCCGCCCCCCCGGGTTGAGCAGCTATTTGCACCAATTCATCCATACAACCGAACGCGCTCTTTGTTTCTACATTAAAGAGAAATCGCGTATCGCGTTGTTCATCCTTGCTATACACCTTGTTTTTTGCATCAATGAATTTGGACAAGGCATAGCCACTCTCTATCATGGGGGCAATAATGTACTCGACGCCGTATTGCTTGCTTTCCATCAAATCGCGCATCGCCTCGCAGCCTCCGATTTTTAGGCCGACGTTGAGACCCGCCTTGCGTGCCAGCTCGATCAGTCTCAACAATTCGTCCGTGCGCGTCCCTTCCGCCTCGAATTCAGCCTTGACGCCGACGTAGCCCAGTTCCTGCTTACCTCGCTTGAGAAGATCCAACATTTTTCTTTCATACTGATTCATAACATTCCTCCAACCGGATCCGAAGTGCCTGCAAGGCAGTAAATAAGTTAATTGCCAGAGCTTCCAAAGCCCTACGTGTATGGCCTATTCGATGAGACGTGTTCGACGGACGGCGCGGTCCGGGAAATAGCGATCATCCACCCGACCACCAGCGACCAATAGGCCGAATAAATCGCGGTATGCGTATTGAAAGGGAAGAGCCAGGCGAATACCCCCAGCCAAGCCGGCCAAGCCAAGTACTCCCGAGACATCCCCTGCGCCGACCGGATCAGAACCGCGAAAAACATCAGCAACCCGACCAATCCAATGCCCCCGGTTTCTGAGCCAACCTCCAGCACCAATTGATGGGCGTAAATCATCCCCGTCCCGTCCGGACTTAAGTAAGGGTCGTTCGGCTTCGCATACTTGGCATATGCGTAGCGATAACTACGGACCCCTGCCCCATTTACGGGGTGATTCTTCAGGACGGTGAGCGCATTGTTCCACAAGTGAACCCTATAGGAACTGGCGTTGTTCAGGCTTTCATACGTGAAGTCAAACGCCGACAAGGATTGATCCACGCGCTGGGCAAACTTCGGGTTGACTTGATACACTCCGACACCCGCGACCACCGCTGCCACCACAAGCGGCCCGAGTAACCTCACCGGATGAAACGCGAGCCTCCGCGCATAAACCCAAGTCCACATCACGGTCGCGACGGCGAAGACGATCCAGCTTTCGCGATTGCTCGCGAGGAGGACCACGGCCGCTGTGCCGAGCCAGGCCAATGCCAATTGCCAGCGAGTGCCGTGGCGCGAGAAATATTCCCACACAATCGGCGACAGCATCGCCAGCGTGAGGCCGAGCTTCCAGTTGGTCGGGCCATATATGCCGTTCAGGCGTTCCGGGTAAGCGTGGCCGAACAGATCGTAGCCGACGATTGCCTGAATCAAGGCGTCGACCACCCAGAACACCAACAGCCACGCGGACAGCTTGAAGAGGCGCTCGCGCGCCAAAGGCTCGCGCAGCATCCAGATCAGATACAGACCGGCGAGCCAGATACGCGGAAAGGTAAGCGCGGTGCTCAGTGACTTCTTGAACCAGAGCGAGTCAGGCACGGACAGCGCTATCGGCACCCAGATGCACAGGAACAGCAGGCTGAAGGTCTTGGCGCCGCCTTCCCACGCGACCGCCCGGCCATGCTTCCAGAGCAGAATGCCGCCGAGGATGGCCATGATGAACATGGGCAACTCGGACGAGCGAGCGAATGGCAGGAGCAGCAGGAAAGACCAGGCGAGGACGGGGGGCGTCCATGTTCTGGGGAGGAACAATGATTTCATCAATTAAGCACGGACTCTCGGATGCCCTTATCGCCGGGCGGGGTGCATTGTACCGGAGCCGCGCCCGGGTCAGGACGCGAGTCCGCAATTCCCCTAAAATCGCGCTTCGTCGTCATGTCGCAACTCCACCACGTACCGAAATATTGAAGCCACGAATTCTGCTCGTAGGAAAGTCAGGAAGCATCGTTCAGTGGTTCGAGGACGCCCGGGATGGCTTCGAAGACGCGGGTGCGGCCCCCGCGGTTTTTGCCCTCAATGGCAACACGCCCTGGTCCGCGATGGGTGCACGTCTTGCCAAGCTGGGCGGTCGGGCTGCACTCGAACGGCACCTCCTGCGGCAACTCGACGCATCGCTGAAAACGGTGAAGCCCGACCTGGTTGTGTTCGTCCAGGCTTATTGGGCGCCCGCTGCGCTTTTCGACATGGTCCGGTCCCAGGGAATACCGGCGGCCGGCTGGGTGGGCGACAAGTTTGGGCCGCAGGCGAAAGAAAGGGCCTCCCGCCTGGACCGCGTCTATTACACCGACAGCGGATTCCTCGTTGAGGCAGAGACTTTCGGTTTCGCGGACGACGGGGCTTATCTGCCGCACGCCGTCAATACGCGCCGGTTTCTCTCGGGAGACGTGCCTCGTACCGATCGAATCGCGTTCGTCGCAGTGCCCACCCCACACCGCGTCGCACTTCTCCAGCAGCTGGCCTTCCCGATCGCGGTCTATGGCCGTGGCTGGAACCTCCTCGGGCGCACACCCCATGACGTACATAACGGATGGCTCGCGCGGGGGCAGCTTCCAGGCCTCTACGGCGAGAGCCTCGCCGTGCTCAACATCCGCAACGAGCTCAACGTGTTCGAGGGTCTCAACCAGCGCAGCTTCGAACCGGCGGCATGCGCCACGGCGGTGATCCACGACTATGTGGCCGACCTCGCGCGATGCTTCGAGCCGGGGAAAGAGGTGTTGGTGTTCGGCGGGGTGCAGGAATTACAGGAAATCTGCGAGCGCGTGCGCCGCGATCCCGCCCTCGTCCGCCGCGTCGGTGCGGCCGCGAAAGCACGCGTTCAAGCCGAGCATACTTGCGCCCACCGCGCGAAGACCATCTTGCGGGATTTCGGGTTGGAGTGTCGCAAGCCCTAGCGGGCCCGAGGGGTCGCGTCGATTCGGCGTAGGCCGGCGGGCGGCCGATTCACGCTTCGTCGGTAGGAGACGAGTCTTGCACGATGCTGCCGCGCCGGGCCTCCGAGTGAGCGTCGGCAGTGGCTACGGAGGGCTCGTGTTTACCGCTCCAGACGAGTCGTTCGACTGCTCGGCGCTGCTTATTTTGCCCGACCGACACGCGCGGGGTTTCTCACCGAGACCCGAACGACACCCCGGCTGCCTGCACGTACCTTCTCAGCGCGCCACCGCCGCCGCAAACGCATCCACCACAGGCTGGATTACGCTGCGCTTGAGCTTGAGCGCGGCCTGGTTCACGACCAGTCGCGAACTGATGTCGCAGATGTGTTCGACCGCCGCGAGGCCATTCGCCTTGAGCGTGCCGCCGGTCGACACGAGGTCGACGATGACGTCGGACAGGCCGACCAGCGGGGCGAGCTCCATCGAGCCGTAGAGCTTGATCAGGTCGATGTGCACGCCTTTCGACGCAAAATGGTCGCGCGCCGCGTTGACGTACTTGGTCGCCACGCGGATGCGCGCGCCCTGCTTGACGGTGCCGGCGTAGTCGTAGCCCTCGCGCACGGCGACCATCATCCGGCACTTGGCGATCTGCAGGTCGAGCGGCTGGTAGAGGCCGCGGCCGCCGTGCTCGTTCAACACGTCCTTGCCGGCAATGCCGAGGTCGGCGGCGCCGTATTGCACGTAGGTCGGCACGTCGCTCGCGCGCACGATGATGAGACGGACGTCGTCGCGGTTCGTGCCGATGATGAGCTTGCGCGACGACTCCGGGCTCTCTGCCGGCGTGATGCCCGCGGCGGCCAGAAGCGGCAGCGTCTCGTCGAATATGCGGCCCTTCGACAGGGCCAGTGTGATGCCGGTATTGCTCATGGCTCGTCCGTCTTCAGTGCACGCGCTTGATGCGCCCGCCCAGCTGGGTCAGCTTTTCCTCGATGCGCTCGTAGCCGCGGTCGAGGTGGTAGATGCGCTCGATCGTGGTCTCGCCCGCGGCGACGAGGCCCGCCAGCACCAGGCAGGCCGAGGCGCGCAGGTCGGTCGCCATCACGGTCGCGCCGTCGAGACGCGCCACGCCCCGGACGAGCGCGGTATGGCCCGAGACCTCGATGTTGGCGCCGAGGCGGCGCAGCTCCTGCACGTGCATGAAGCGGTTCTCGAAAATTGTTTCCGTCACGCTCGCGGCGCCCACGGCGATCGTGTTCATCGCCATGAACTGGGCCTGCATGTCGGTCGGAAACGCCGGATGCGGCGCAGTGCGCACGTCGACCGAGTCGAGCTTGCCGGTCGATTCGACTTCGATCCAGTCGTCGCCGACGCTCACCTTGGCACCGGCCTCGCGCAGCTTCGAAATCACGGCTTCGAGCGTGTCGGGCGAGGTGTGCGTCGCGCGCACGCGGCCGCCGGTCATCGCGGCCGCGACGAGAAAGGTGCCGGTCTCGATGCGATCGGCCATGACCGAGTACTCGGCGCCGTGGAGCGCCTCGACGCCGTGCACGGTGATGACGTCAGTGCCGGCGCCCTCGATCTTCGCGCCCATCGCGATGAGGCAGCGTGCGAGATCGACGACCTCGGGTTCGCGTGCCGCGTTCTCGAGCACGGTCGTCCCCTCGGCGAGTGCCGCCGCCATCATCAGATTCTCGGTCCCCGTCACGGTCACCATGTCCATGACGATCCGCGCCCCTTGCAGGCGCTTGCAGCGCGCGTGGATGTAGCCGTGTTCGATCGAGATGTCGGCGCCCATGGCCTGCAGGCCTTTGATGTGCAGGTCGACCGGGCGCGAGCCGATCGCGCAACCGCCGGGCAGCGAGACGCGCGCCTCGCCGAAGCGCGCGAGCGTCGGCCCGAGCACGAGGATCGCCGCGCGCATGGTCTTGACCATTTCGTAGGGCGCTTCCTTGTGCGGGATCGAATCGCCCGAAAGCGTGACGTGATTCTTGTCGTCGAGCGTGACGCGCACGCCCATGTGCCCGAGCAGCGCGAGCATGGTGCTGATGTCCTTGAGGTGCGGCACGTTGCCGAGCCTGAGCGGCTCGGCCGTAAGCAGGCTCGCGGTCAGGATCGGCAGCGCGGCGTTCTTCGCCCCGGAAATCCGCACCTCGCCCGCGAGCGGATTGCCGCCCTGGATCAGCAGTGCGTCCATGTCAGCGCGCGGCCCAGTCTTCCGGCGTGTAGGTCTTCATGGACAGGGCGTGGATCTGCGCGTGCATGCGGGTGCCGAGCGCGTCGTAGACCAGGCGGTGCTGCTGGATCGTGTTCTTGCCGGCGAATGCCGGGCTGACGATGACGGCCTGGAAATGCTGGCCGTCGCCGTCGAGTTCGATGTAGTCGCACGGCAGTTTTTCCGTGATCCAGCTTTTGATGTCCTCGGGAGTGACCATGCTTGTCTCGCTAGTTTCGCTTGTTTCCATCGGGCGCCTCTCGGTCGAGAGACGTTTCAGTGCCTGAGCTTGTAGCCGCGCTTGAGCAGCGTCAGGGAGAGGGCGGATATTGCCACAAAGCAGGCCCCGGCGACCAGCAGACCGAGCCAGGGGTCGGTGTCCGACTGGCCGACGAAGGCATAGCGGAAGCCGTCGATCAGATAGAACACCGGGTTGACGTGGGAAACCGCCTGCCAGAACGGCGGCAGCGAATGGATCGAATAGAACACGCCCGAAAGAAAGGTCAGCGGCAGGATCAGGAAGTTCTGGAAGGCCGCGAGCTGATCGTATTTCTCGGCCCAGATCCCGGCGAGGATGCCGACCGCACCGAGGATCGCGCAGGCGAGCAGCGCGTAGGCAAGCAGCCAGCCCAGATGCGGCAGTTCGAGCGGCGCGAACCAGAGCGTGACGACCCAGACGCCGAGACCGACGACGAGCCCGCGGATCACCGACGCGCCGAGATAGGCCAAGAAGAACTCCAGGTAGGACAGGGGCGGCAGCAGCACGAACACGATGTTGCCGGTCATTTTCGACTGGATCAGGCTCGACGAGCTGTTGGCAAACGCGTTCTGCAGCATGCTCATCATGACGAGCCCGGGGATCAGAAAGCTCGTGTAGGAAACGCCCGGGTAGACCTCGACGTGCGCTTCGAGCACGTGCGAAAAAATCAACAGGTACAGCAGCGCCGTCACCACCGGCGCGACGACGGTCTGCACGACGACTTTCCAGAAGCGCAGCATTTCCTTGCGGAACAGTGCAGGCAGGCCGCTCATGTCCGTTTCATGATGTCGGTGAAGACATCTTCCAGGTCGGGTTCGCGCAGATGCATCTCGAGCACGCGCACGTCGTCGGCGCGCAGGTCGGCGAGCAGCGATTCGAGGTCGGCGTAGTCGCCGAAATTGAGCCGCCAGCAGCCGTCGGCGTCGCGCTGCAGCCGCTTTTGCCAGGCAAGCGGTACGGTCTCGCGGTCGAGCCGCAGTTGCGCGCAATGCTCGTTGGTCAGGCGAAGCAGGTTGCGCGTCGTGTCGGCGGCAACGACGCGGCCGCTTTTCAGCATCGCGATGCGGCCGCACAGCGCCTCAGCCTCTTCCAGATAATGCGTGGTCAGCAGGATCGTGTGCCCCTCGCGATTGAGGCGGCTGACGAATTCCCACAGGGAGCGGCGCAGATCGACGTCGACGCCAGCGGTTGGCTCGTCGAGGACGATGACGGGCGGCTTGTGGACCAGTGCCTGCGCGACGAGCAGGCGCCGCTTCATGCCGCCGGAGAGGCTCTGGGTGTTCTTGCTCGCATGCGGCGTCAGATCGAGGTGATGCATGATCTCGTCGATCCACGCGTCGTTGTGCTTGAGGCCAAAATAGCCGGACTGGATATGCAGGGTCTCGCGCACGTTGAAGAAGGGGTCGTAGACGAGCTCCTGCGGCACGACGCCGAGCGCACGCCGCGCCTTGCGGTATCCCGCGACGACGTCGTGGCCCATGATCGACGCCGAGCCCGAATCGGCGCGCGTGAGGCCGGCAAGGATCGAGATCAGCGTCGTCTTGCCGGCACCGTTCGGGCCGAGCAGGCCGAAAAACTCGCCGGGCTGGATGTCGAGCGAGACGCCGTCGAGCGCCTGGGTCGTGCGAAAGCGCTTGCGCAGGTTGTGGACGCTGATCGCGTGCGCCGCCGCGTTCATGCCTGCAACAGGTCGGAGACGCCGTAGAGGTCGGCCAGGATTGTGAAGCTCGCCGGCATGCCGGTGCAGCGCAGCGCCCTGCCCTCCTGCCGCGCCGTGCGCATCGCGCTGAATATCAGGGCGAGCGCCGCGGAGTCGGCGGCCTCGACCGCGCTGAAGTCGAGTTCCGCCACGCCGCCCCGCAAATGGGGTTCGAGTTCGCGCAACAGGCCGCCGACGCTGTCGACCGTCACCGCGCCGCCGAGCCGGCAGCGCTCGCCGTCGCAGGCGATCACGGCGCCGGGCGTGCCGCCGGCTTGGCCGCGGCGCTCGCCGACTTGTCGGCCAGCGTCTTGACCAGGCCGTCGATGCCGCTCTGGCGTATCGTGCTCGCGAACGAGGCGCGGTAGTTGGTGACGAGGCTCACGCCGTCGATCGAGACGTCGTAGACCTTCCAGCCGAAAGCCGTCTTGTACATCGCGTAGTCGATCGGGATCGGCTGCCCGCCGGGCTGGCGGATCTCGCTGCGGACGGTCACGTCGGTGTCGTCGGGCTTCAGCGTCATGGGCTTGAAATCGACGGTCTGGTTGGTGAACGCGGTCAGCGAGCTCGAGTAGGTGCGCACCAGAAGGTTGCGGAACTCGGTCACGAGCGCCTGCTTCTGCTTCGGGCTCGCGCGCGGCCAGTGCTTGCCGACGGCAAGCTGCGTCATGCGGTTGAAATCGAAGTTTGGCAGGATCTTGGCCTCGACGAGCTGATACACCTTGTTGAGGTTGCCGCTCCGGATTTCCTGGTCCTGCTTGAGGATGGCGAGGACCTCCTGGGTCGTCGTCCGGGCGAGAACGTCGGGCGGCGTGTCGGCCGCCGTCACCGGCGTGGAGAACAGTCCGGCGATCAGCGCCAGCGGCAGCAAAAACGTGCGCAACATAACGGTTTCCTATGTGTAGAGAACGGGGGCCCGATTCGGGCAGGCAGGGAGTAGACGCCTTCCCCCTTAGCGGAGTTCACCGGTCAGCCGGGCAAGCTGCGCGACGTTCATGTTGTAGTCGTTCACGGTGCGCAGATATTCGGTATGCACCAGAACGTAGTTGCGGATCGCATCGGCCACCGTTCCGGCACTTTCGATTCCCGCCGACAGGTCGGCCAGCGAAGCGATCATCCAGCGCCGCGCCGCCGTGGCCCCCTCGGCGAGTTCCTGCTGGGCGTCGAGGTTGGCTTTGGCGTTGACGTAGGCCTCGCTGACCTCGAAGGGGATGCCCGACACCGCGAAGGCCTTCTTGTGGTTGAGCGCTTCGAGTTCAGCCTGGGCCTGGTTGATGCGCGCGTCGGTGACGCCGAAGACCGAGTCCCATTTCACGCCGACGACCGGGGTCAGCCCGCCGCCGTTGAAGGGGTCGGTGAGATAGGGGTTGTCGAGCCGTTCACGGTTGGACGCGTAGTTGAACTGCCCGATCACGCCCGCGTAGACGTTCGGCATGCGATCCGCCTTCTTCGCGGCGACGAGCGCGCGCCGGGCGCGCAGCCCGGCCTCGAGCTGGCGCATTTCGGGGCGATCCTGCAGGGCGCGCGCGTGCAGGTCGGCGAGTTCGACCTGCGGAAACGGCACGGGCGCGATACGCTCGTCGACCACGGCGAGTTCCGTCTTCAGGCCGACCCCGGTCAGCACCTTGAGGCCGTCGAGACTGACTTTCTCGATCGCCCGCGACTGATGCACGTATTTCGACAGCAGGCCCTTCGCCGTCTGCAGGGCATAGAGGTCGGACTGCTTCGACTCGCCATTCTCTTCCTTGAGGTTGCGGTCGACCGAGGCGATCGCGCGGTCGAGCCGCGACTGGATGTCCTCGAGGAACACCCGGATGTCGCGCGCCGTCAGATAGCCGAAGTAGGCGCGCTTGGTGTCATAGACGATGTCGCCCTGCGTCTTGCTGAGTTCGCCGCGCTTGACGTCGACGTTGCCTTGGGCCGCCTCGCCGTAGTGTTCGATCTTGCCGAAGGTGAAGAGCGGCTTGATCAGCGCGAAATCGAGGTGGGTCCAGTCCGACACGCCGTCGAGGTTGTCGCCGTCGGTGCGCGGCACCGTGCCGCTGTACGCGCCACCCTGATAGAAGCCGCCCTCGACCTCGGGCGCGAGCCCGATGAAGGCGTTGGCGCTGATGCGCCAGCCGGCGTTGCCCTTCGCCTCTTCGAGCAGCGCACGCGCGGCCTCGACCACCTGTTCGCGTTCCTTGACGCGCGGATCGGCGGCGAGGCTCATGGCGACGGCCTGCTGCAGGTTGACCGTTTCCGCGTGGGCCGAAGAAGCGGCCAGCAGGACGCCGGCCGCCAGGAGAGTGCTTGTCAGGGTTTTGAGCATCATTGTGGCGCTCCTTCTTGAGCCTTGCCGTAGAGAAAATGGCCGATCAGGTTTTCGAGGACCACGGCGTCCTGCGTGATGGCAATGCGGTCCTTGTCCTTGAGCGTCGCGCTATCGCCGCCCGCTTCGAGGCCGATATATTGCTCGCCCAGCAGGCCGGACGTCATGATCGCGGCGCTTGAATCCTTAGGAAAAGCATAGCGCTTGTCGAGCCGCAGGGTCACCGCGGCTTCGTAGCTTTCGTTGTCGAAGCGGATCTCCCCGACCCGGCCGACGACGACGCCCGCGCTCTTCACCGGGGCGCGCGGCTTGAGGCCGCCGACATTGTCGAAGCGCGCGACGACCTCATAGGTATCGGATGCGCTTACGGCGCTCATGCTGCCGACCTTGAGCGCGAGGAACAGCAGGGCCACGATTCCCGCGATGACGAATAATCCCACCCAGAGATCGAGTACGGTCTTGTTCATTGTCAGTTGCTTCCCCGGAACATGAATGCAGTCAAAACGAAATCGAGCGCGAGCACCGCGAGGCTCGAGGTCACCACGGTACGGGTCGTCGCCCGCGACACCCCCTCGGCGGTCGGCGGCGCGTCGTAGCCCTCGAACAGCGCGATCGCGGTGATCGCGACGCCGAAGACGACGCTCTTGATGACGCCGTTCAGGATGTCCTGCTCGAAATCCACCGCACTTTGCATCTGCGACCAGAACGCGCCCTCGTCGACCCCGATCAGCTGCACGCCGACGAGGTAGCCGCCGAACACCCCCATGGCCGAGAACAGTGCCGCCAGGAGCGGCATCGAGATCACGCCTGCCCAGAAGCGCGGCGCGACGACGCGGGCGATCGGGTCGACGGCCATCATTTCCATCGCCGAAAGCTGTTCGGTCGCCTTCATGAGGCCGATCTCGGCCGTGATCGCGCTGCCGGCGCGGCTGGCGAACAGCAAGGCCGCGACGACCGGGCCGAGTTCGCGCACCAGCGACAGCGCGACCAGGATGCCGAGCGCTTCCTCCGAGCCGTAGGTCTGCAAGGTCTCGTAGCCTTGCAGCCCGAGCACCATGCCGACGAAGAGGCCCGACACCAGGATGATGATGAGCGACAGCACGCCGGTGAAATAGAGCTCACGCACGGTCAGGCCGAAACGGCGGAACGCGGTGCCCGAATGCAGCAGCGTCGCGGCGAAGAAACGGGTCGCGAAGCCGATGCGCCAGACCGCGTCTATCGTGCGGGCGCCGAGGTTTTCGATGGCCTGCCTAAGCATGCATGGCTCCCAACTGGAGGTCGGTGGCGTAGTCCGGCCCCGGGTAGTGGAAGGGTACCGGGCCGTCCGCTTCGCCGTGGACGAACTGGTGCACGTAGGACAACGCGGACGCGCGGATCTCGTCCGCCGTCCCCTCCGCCACGATCACGCCTTCCGAAACGAAATACACGTAATCGACGATCTTGAGCGATTCCTGCACGTCGTGCGTGACGACGAGCGAGGTCAGGCCCAGCGTGTCGGTCAGGCGCCGGATCAGGTTCCCCGTCACGCCGAGCGAAATCGGATCGAGGCCGGCGAAAGGCTCGTCGTACATGACGAGCATCGGATCGAGCGCAATCGCGCGCGCCAGCGCCACGCGCCGTGCCATGCCGCCCGACAGCTCGGCCGGCATCAGCTCGGCCGCGCCGCGCAGGCCGACCGCGTGCAGCTTCATCAGCACGAGGTCGCGGATCGCGTCCTCCGGCAGATCGGTATGCTCGCGCAGCTGGAATGCCACATTGTCGAACACCGACATATCGGTGAAGAGCGCGCCGAACTGGAACAGCATGCCCATCTTGCGCCGCAGCCGATAAAGGCCGGCCTGGTCGAGCGCGCCCAGCGACTCGCCGGCGACCCGTACGGTGCCCTGCCGCGCCTTGATCTGTCCGCCGATCAATCGAAGAAGTGTTGTTTTCCCGCAACCACTGCTGCCCATGATGGCCACGACCTGGCCGCTGCGCGCACGCAGGTTGATGCCCTTCAAAACCGGCCGGGCGCCGTAGCCAAATGCAACATCTTCGATTTCGACGAGTGTGTCGTTGTGCAAGAAATCGAGCCTGTATTTTTTATCGAGGCTCGCATTTTACCCAAGCCCGGCGCGCCTGCCCGGCTCGGCGGCCGCTTTCGCGTCGTTTTCAGTAACCCAACACTTCCTTCAGGCTTTTCACCTGCTCGAGGCGCGCGAGGTCGCCGCTGCGGCTGAACACGAACAGCGGCTCGGCGCGCGCTGCGTGTTGGGTGATCCGCGCGGCCAGCGCACGCAGGTCGGGCTGGGCGTCGAGCCACGAGACATGCTTCGCTTCCCAGGCCGCATCGGCCACTACGACGCGGCCTGACGCGGGCACGTACGGCGCGCGGGCGGCCGTTTCGAGAATGAAGTGGAAGCCGTCCTGGGTGTCGGCAAGCCACTGTGCCCAGGTCGCCGGGGACACGTCTCGCCAGCGCTCGGCCGCCAGGTAGACCGCCTCGAACTGAGTGTTGTAATAAGACAACAACCAGTCGTCCGGCAGGCCCTCGGGATAAAACTGCCCGCGCCACGCCGGATGCACCCAGTCGACGGCCCCGACCAGAACGAGCGCGCTCGATTCCACGGTTCGCGCGCTTACTGGCGCCGCCAGGTCGTGCCGCCGGGGCCGTCCTCGAGCACGATGCCGGCGGCCGCGAGCTCGTCGCGGATGCGATCCGACTCGGCGAAGTCGCGCGCCTTGCGCGCGGCCTGGCGCGCGGCGATCCTGGCTTCGATCTCGCTGGCATCGAGTCCCGCCTCCGAGGTACCCGCCTGCAGGAAATCGCTCGCGTCGCGTTGCAGTAGCCCGATCACCGCGCCGAGGTTACGCAAGGTCTGCGCCGCGCCGGTGTCGCCGCGGTTGGCCTCTGCCGCGAGTTCGAAAAGGACCGCGATCGCTTCGGGCGTATTGAAATCGTCGTCCATCGCCCCGCGGAAGCGCGCCGCGGCGGGCGCATCCCAATCGACGGGGCCGGCGGCCGGCGCGCCTTTCAACGCGGTGTAGAGCCGGGTCAGCGCGCCGCGTGCGTCGTCGAGATGGGCATCGGAATAATTGAGCGGGCTGCGGTAATGCGCGCGCAGGATGAAGAAGCGCACGATCTCGGCGTCGTATTTCTGCAGCACCTCGCGGATCGTGAAGAAATTGCCGAGCGACTTCGACATCTTTTCGTTGTCGACGCGGACGAAGCCGTTGTGCAGCCAGTAGTTGACGAAGGTGCAGCCGTGCGCGCCCTCGGACTGCGCGATCTCGTTCTCGTGGTGTGGGAACTGCAGATCCTGGCCGCCGCCGTGGATGTCGAAGTGCTGGCCGAGGAGTTCAGCGCTCATCGCCGAACACTCGATGTGCCAGCCGGGGCGGCCCTGCCCCCACGGCGACTCCCAGGCCGGCTCGCCGGGCTTGGCGGCCTTCCACAGCACGAAATCCATCGGATCGCGCTTGTTCGGATCGACCTCGACGCGCTCGCCGGCGCGCAATTCGTCGAGGCTCTTGCCCGACAGCCGGCCGTAGGCGGGAAAGCCGCGCACGCTGTAGTAGACGTCGGCGTTGGGCGCCGCATAGGCGAGACCCCTGTCGACCAGTTGCGCGATCAGCGCAAGCATCTGCGCGACGTAGGCGGTGGCCCGTGGCTCATGGTCGGGCGGCAGCACGCCCAGCGCACGCTCGTCCTCGTGCATTTCCGCGATGAAGCGCTCGGTCAGCGCGGCCGGGGTTTCCTTGTTCTCGTGCGCGCGCTTGATGATCTTGTCGTCGATGTCGGTGATGTTGCGCACGTACTCGACCGCGTAGCCGCTCGCGCGCAGCCAGCGGGTCACCATGTCGAACACGACGAACACGCGTGCGTGCCCGAGATGGCAGAGGTCGTACACGGTCATGCCGCAGACGTACATACGCACGCGGCCGGGGCTGAGCGGGACGAATTCTTCCTTGGTACGCGTGAGGGAGTTGGTGATGTGCAGCATGGGGCGAATCGGACGGAAGCGTTGAGGACAGGCTGGAAACACGCGTCGAAGCGGTGTCTGAGCCCGTTCGACGCTGCTAGAATGCCGGTTTCCCGAGATGAGCCGAGCATATCATATGGCCCTGTTCCGTTTCTTCGCTGTGTTCGCCGTCTGCATCGTCGCATTCGGCACGCCGGCTCTGGCGGACGATGCGCAGGACATCAACCGGCGCTTCCGCAGCGGCGACCTGACGGGGGCGTTGGAGCAGGCCGAGCGGCATCTCGCGAAAAATCCCAAGGATGCGCAGGTGCGCTTCCTGAAGGGCCTGATCCTTGGCGACCAGGGCAAGCGCGACGAGGCCATCCGCGTATTCACGAGTCTGACCGAGGACTTCCCCGAACTGCCCGAGCCCTACAACAACCTCGCCGTGCTGTACGCGGCGCAGGAAAAGTACGACGCCGCGAAACACGCGCTCGACATGGCGATTCGTGTCCACCCGAACTACGCGACCGCTCACGAGAACCTCGGCGATCTCTATGCCAAGCTCGCGACGCTCGCCTACGACAAGGCGCTCGCGCTCGACACCGGAAATACGGCCGTGCAGACCAAGCGCGCCCGGATCGGCGACGTGATCGCCGACGTCGGGTCACCTGCCCCCGCAGCGGACGAGGCCGCCAGCACCACGGGCGCACGCACCACGGGTACGAGCACCACGGGTACGCGCCCTGCGGATTCGTCCGACGGCGCGGTGGCGGCCATCGAAGCGGCAATCGCCGACTGGGCGAAGGCCTGGTCGAAGCAGGACGTCGCGGGTTATTTCGCGGCTTACGCGAGCAATTTCAGTCCCGCGGGGCTGAGCCGTGCGCAGTGGGAGGCGCAGCGCCGCAGCCGCATCACCGCGCCGCGCAGCATCGACGTACAGATCAGCGACCTCGAGATCGAGCGGCAGGGAGACACGGCCCGCGCGAACTTTCGCCAGTCCTATCGCTCGGACCGTTTGAGCACGACCGTCAGCAAGGCGCTCGCCCTGACGCGTGTCGACGGTCGCTGGCGCATCGTCGACGAAATCTCCCGATAAGCATGTTTCGCCTGGTCTTGCTTCCGATCCACAACACTGCGCGCTGAACATCGAGTCACGCCGCGCGCGTCCTATTCGCGGGCGATGACGTTTGAGGAGCGAAACAGGCGGCGTCGCGTGGCGGCGCCTGGGGACTGCCCGATGACCAACACCCGTGCGGACATCAGGCGAATTCATCAAGAACCGGGGGAAGGACATCCATGGTCAAGCTGCATACGAATCACGGCACCATCACACTCGAACTCGACGCCGAGAAGGCTCCCAAGACCGTCGAGAATTTTCTCCAGTACGTCCGTGACGGCTTCTTCGACGGCACGATCTTCCACCGTGTGATCGACGGATTCATGATCCAGGGCGGCGGCTTCGAGCCGGGCCTCGCGCAGAAACCGACGCGCGACGCGATCGAGAACGAAGCCTCCAACGGCCTCAAGAACGACGCCTATACCGTCGCGATGGCGCGCACGCCGAACCCCAATTCGGCCACCGCGCAGTTCTTCATCAACGTCGCCAACAACAGCTTCCTGAACTTCACTTCGCCGACCCCGCAGGGCTACGGCTATGCCGTCTTCGGCAAGGTCGTCGAGGGGACCGACGTCGTCGACAAGATCAAGAAGGTCAAGACCGGAAGCCGCGGCGGCCACCAGGACGTGCCGCTGGAAGACGTCGTCATCACGAAGGCCGAAATCATCTGATTTCGGCCGTGGGCGCAAAACCGGGTGCGGGCCGGGCCTTCTTCGTCGCCGACCTCCATCTGACCGACGACCGCCCGCGCGCGACCGAGCGTTTCTTCCGTTTTCTCGAGGAAGAGGTTGCGGGCGCGGATGCGCTCTACATCCTCGGCGACCTGTTCGAGGCCTGGATCGGCGACGATCACGACGAGCAGGTCGCGACGGCGACCGCGCAGCACCTGAAGGCGCTCGCCGAAGCCGGCACCCGCGTATATTTCATGCACGGCAACCGTGATTTCATGCTGGCCGGCCGCTACGCCGGGCAGGCCGGCATGACGCTGTGCGCCGACCCCACGCGGATCGACCTCTACGGCACGCCAACACTGCTCACGCACGGGGACACGCTTTGCACCGACGATACGGCCTATCAGGCGTTCCGCCGGCGCGTGCGTCATCCGCTTACGCTCGCGCTGCTGCGACGGCTGCCGCGCGGGCTGCGCAACCGTCTCGCCCGCGGCGCCCGTGCCGGGAGCCAGGCGGCGAAAGCCCGCAAGCCGGTGCAGACCATGGACGTCAATGCCGACGCCGTCGTCGACGCATTGCGCAGCCACGCGGTCACGCGCCTGATCCACGGCCACACCCATCGCCCCGCTCGGCACGTGCACGAGCTCGACGGCCAGCAGTGCGAGCGCTGGGTGCTTCCCGACTGGTACGCGCGCTGGGGCTACGTCGTCTGCGACGCGGCCAGATGCACGCTGCGGGTCGAGGACTTATGACGGCGCGTTGACCGCCGTCAAGCCCGGCGGGACGCGGAACAGTTCCGGCGCGCGGGGCAGCTTCGATTCGCTTTCGAATCGCCGCGTGCGCCCGCTGAACTCGCGCACCTCCAGCGGCAGGCCAAGGCCGAGGAGCGCATCCGCCTCCCACACCTCGTTCGCCAGGTCGCAGTCGTGCTGCATCTCGGGCGGAGAATCCTTCCACACCCGATACTGGGTCGCCGCCAGCACCGTCTTCAGTTCGGCCATCGCCCGCGCCGCGTCGGGCGCGGCTCGCGACGCGACGATCCCCTCGCTGCAGACGACGCCCTCTACGACGAGGCTGAAACGCCGGGTGCCGGCGGCGGCAGGCACGGTGCGCAGATCCGATTTCCACGTCGCCGGCCGGGGTGGCGCGCCTTTCCCGCTGAACACCATGGCGAGACCGCTATCGCGCATCACGTTGGTCACCTGGCGCTGGCGCCGATCGAGCAGGACGAAATCGCCGTCGTCCTCGCCGGTGTCCATGCGCAGAAAGTCCGGCGTCACGAGGATGCGCGTCGCGTAGGCCGGATCGCCCGGGTCCTGGTCGACGTAGCGCAGCGCGGTCATCGTCGCCCCCGCGTCCGTCGGCTCGCTCGCGTGAAGCGTACCCGTCGCGGCAAGACAGAGCAGAGCGAGCCAGCGCCTCACGCCAGCCCTCGCGCCAGATCGGCTTCGATGTCCGCGACCGACTCGAGACCCACTGCGATGCGTACAAGACCGTCGCCGATCCCGGCCGCCAGCCGCTGCTCGGGCGTCATGCGGCTGTGCGTGGTGCTCGCCGGATGCGTGATCGTGGTCTTGGTGTCGCCGAGGTTGGCGGTGATCGACAAGAGCTTCGTCGCGTCGATCAGCTTCCACGCTGCGTCCTTTCCGCCCTTCAGTTCGAAGGCGACGATGCCGCCGCCGGTTTTCTGCTGCGTCATCGCCAGTTCGTGCTGCGGATGCGACGGCAGACCCGGGTAGAGCACGCGCACGACCTGCGGCTGCGCCTCCAGCCACTGCGCCAGCGCCAGCGCGTTCTTCGAATGGGCGTCCATGCGCAGCGCCAGCGTCTCCATGCCCTTGAGGATCACCCAGGCGTTGAAGGCCGACAGCGTCGGACCGGCCGTGCGCAGGAAGGTGTAGACACCTTCCATCAGCGCCTGGCTGCCGAGCACGGCGCCGCCGAGCACCCTCCCCTGCCCGTCCAGATACTTGGTCGCCGAATGGATCACGATGTCGGCGCCGAGCTCGAGCGGCTTTTGCAGCGCCGGCGAGCAGAAGCAGTTGTCGACCGCGAGCCAGGCGCCCGCCTCGCGGGCGATCGCGGCGAGCGCGCGGATGTCGCTGACCTCGGTCAGGGGATTGGACGGCGATTCGACGAAGAAAAGCCTGGTGTTCGGTTTCACCGCTGCGCGCCATTCGGCCGGGTCGGTCGGCGAGACATAGCTCGTTTCGATGCCGAAGCGGCCGAGGATGTTCGAGAACAGCTGCACGGTCGAGCCGAAGATCGAGCGCGAGGCGACGACGTGCTCGCCGCCCTTCATGAGCCCCATCACGGTCGCGAGGATCGCCGCCATGCCCGAGGCGAAGGCGACGCAGCGCTCGGCCCCCTCGAGCGCCGCGAGCCGCGCCTCCATCATCTGCACGGTCGGGTTGGTGAAACGGGCGTAGATCGGTCCCGGCTCGTCACCCTTGAAGCGCGCGGCGGCTTCGGCAGCGCTGCCGAAAACGAAGCTCGAGGTCAGGAACATGGCCTCGGAATGCTCGTTGAACTGGCTGCGGACCAAGCCGGCGCGCACCCCAAGGGTTTCGATGTCGTATGCGTCGTTCATCTTCGAGTCCAAAAGAAAAAACCCCGAACGCCAAGCGCGCCGCGGGGTTTCCGTCGCCTCGCTTTAGCCGTATTTTTCAAGCGCCCGCAAGCTGGGATTCAAATCGGCGCGTCCGGCCGAATCTACGCCCGGGGACTGTGGCGGTCAACTGCCCGTCGCGAGGTTGAGGTCGAGCTGCTGGGTCGACAGCGCCGACGGCGGCGGGCTTTCGCCGTCGCGCGCGGCCTCGACGTAGTCGAGGTACTCGGGCGTGATGTCGCCGGTGATGTAGCAGCCGTTGAAGCACGAGGTGTCGAACTCGCGGATCGCCGGGTTGGCGGCGCGCACCACCTCGACCATCGCGTCGAGATCCTGATAGATCAGCGCGTCGCAGCCGATCTCACGCGCGATTTCCTCGTCATTGCGGCCGTTGGCAATGAGTTCGCGGCGCGACGGCATGTCGATGCCGTAGACGTTACAGAAGCGCACAGGCGGCGAGGCGGACGCGAAATAGACCTTCTCCGCACCCGCGTCGCGCGCCATCTGGACAATCTCCCGGCTCGTCGTGCCGCGGACGATCGAATCGTCGACGAGCAGGACGTTCTTGCCCTTGAACTCCTCGGCGATCGCGTTGAGCTTCTGCCGCACCGACTTCTTGCGCAGCGCCTGCCCCGGCATGATGAAAGTGCGGCCGATGTAGCGGTTCTTGATGAAGCCCTCACGGTACGGCACCGCGAGATGGTTCGCCAATTGAAGCGCCGACGGGCGGCTGGTGTCGGGGATCGGGATCACGACGTCGATCTGCAGGTGGCCGAATTCGCGGCGGATTTTTTCCGCGAGCGACACGCCCATCGCGAGGCGCGTGCTGTAGACCGAGATTCCGTCCATGACCGAATCCGGGCGGGCCAGATAGACGTATTCGAAAATGCAGGGGTTGAGCACGGGGTTGTCGCTGCACTGGCGGCTGTGCAGCCGACGCTCGTAGTCGATGAACACGGCCTCGCCGGGCGCGACGTCGCGCAGCAGGCGGAAGCCGAGCGTATCGATCGCGACGCTCTCGGACGCGACGATGTACTCGTGCGGCGTGACCTGGTCGTTGATGCCGATCACCAGCGGGCGGATGCCGTGCGGATCGCGGAAGGCCAGCAGGCCGTAGCCGGCGATGAACGCGGTCACGGCGTAGGCGCCCTTGCAGCGCGCGTGGACGCCGGCGACCGCGCCGAAGATCGTATCGAGGCTCAGCTGCTGCCCGGACGCGCGGACGTGGAGCTCGTGCGCCAGTACATTGAGCAGGACCTCGGAGTCGGAGTTGGTGTTGACGTGGCGCAGATCGCTGCGGAACAACGATTCCTTCAGTTCATGCGTGTTCGTCAGGTTGCCGTTGTGCCCGAGCACGATGCCGTAGGGCGAGTTCACGTAGAACGGCTGCGATTCGGCCGACGACGACGCACTGCCCGCGGTGGGATAGCGCACGTGTGCGACGCCCATGTCGCCGAGCAGGTTGCGCATGTCGCGTGTGCGGAAGACGTCGCGCGCGAGCCCGGGCGCCTTGTGCATGTGAAAACGGTTTTCCTCGGCGGTCACGATGCCCGCAGCATCCTGTCCGCGATGCTGCAACACCATCAGCCCGTCGTACAAAAGCTGATTGACCGCCGTGTTGGCGACGACTCCGATTACCCCGCACATACCGTGCACCCATCCATAAAGTTATTCAAAGCGAACGTATTTCGCGACGCTTGCCGGCACCAGCGGCAGGGCGCTCTGCGCCATCGACTGCAGGGTGCCCGAGAGCATGGCCTGCTTCCAGAAGTCCGTACGCGGCAGCGACGTGAGGCCCGCCGCCAGCGTGAGCCCGACCAGGATGACGAGGCCCTTCGCCAGACCCAGCACGCCGCCGAGCACGGTGTCGGCACTGCCGAGGCCCGCCGCCTTGACGAGCGAGGCGAGCGCATGGCCGAGCAGCAGCACGCCGATCAGGACGACCAGAAAGATGACCGCGAAGCCCGCGAAATAACGAATCGCCGGGTTCTCGATCCCGATCGGCAGCATCGGCGCCAGCGCCACCGCGCCCCATCTGCCCGCGATGAAGGCGAGTATCCATGCGGCAAGCGAAAACAGCGTGTCGACCAGACCGCGCATCAGGCCGCGCACGACGGCCAGCAGCAGCACGAGCACCACGATCAGGTCGAGCAGGCTCACTTGGCGAGCACCTGCCCTTTCATTCCGTTCTGCGCGAGCGTCTGCGCCGCGTTGGCCGCGGCCTCGCGCGACGCGTAAGGGCCGACGCGAACGCGGGTCAGCGTGCCGACGGTGTCGGTGTAGGCCGGCAGCCCCGCCAGCGTCGCACGCGCCTTGAGGGCGCCTGCCTTTTCGACGTCGGCCAGGGCGGCGAGTTGCACGACGAACACTTCGGCCGCGGCAGTCGTGGATGTCGGGGTTTTTTGCGGGGGGGGAGCCGGAGCCGGCTTTGCCACGGCCGTCTGGGCGGGCGCCTTGGGTTTGGCGGTGGGCGCGGCCGGATGAACCTCGGGGGCAGCGGATTGGGGCTTGGATGCAGGGAGGGCGGGATCGGGATCGGCCCGCGCCGGGGTCGACGGCTCGGCTTGCTCCGTCCCGCGGGTCTGCGCAGGCGGATCGACCGCCGGAGCCGGCTGCGCAGACGTTTCGCTATCAGGTAAGGGGGTCGCCATGCGCACGGCGAGCGAACTGGCGGGCGGCGGTTCGTCTTCGAGCAGCAGCGGCAGCGCGATGACCGCGACGAGCGTCAGCGCGACCGCGCCGATCAGCCGCCGGCGGGCGCGGCGCCTGAGCTCATTTTCACTACTGCTGGGTGGCGGCATGATCGAGGACTGCAGCGACGGTGTAGAACGAACCGAAGACGAGGATTCTATCATCTTCACCGGCTGCACTTCGCGCCGCCGCAAGCGCCGCCTTCACGCCCGGCTGCACATTCACGCTACGCACGCCGTGCGCGTGCAGGACCGCGGCCAGCGAGCTGGCGTCGCGGGCCCGCGGGGAATCAGGTGTGCATGTCCACCACGCGTCGACGCCGTCGGCCAGCGCCGCGACGACCGCTCCGGCATCCTTGTCGGCGAGCATTCCGACGACGGCGAGCGTGCGCCCGGAGATCGGCTGCTCGCGCAGCGTCGACGCCAGCGCACGCGCCGCCTCGGGGTTATGTGCGACGTCGACGATCACCTCGGGCCTGCGCCCGATGCGCTGGAAGCGCCCGGCCACGCGCGCTTCCGCGACGCCTCGGCGGATCGCTTCGGACGAGGTCGGCAACCGGGCCTGTAGCGCCTCGAGGACGGCGAGCGCACCGGCGGCGTTACGCAACTGGCAGGGCCCGGCCATGGCCGGCAAGGGCAGATCCGGCCAACTGAGCGCGCGGCTGTGATAGGTCCAGCGCTCCCCGGCACGCGCGGCGGAGAAATCGCGGCCGAGCCGGCGCAGATCGGCGCCGACTTTCCCGGCGTGGGCAAGCAGGCTGGCAGGCGGTTCGGGGTCGGCGCAGACCGCGGGCCGGCCGGCCCGGTAGATACCGGCCTTCTCGAATCCGATTTGTTCGCGCGTGTCGCCGAGGTAATCCATGTGGTCGAGGTCGACGCTGGTCACGATCGCGGCGTCGGCGTCGAACACGTTGACCGCGTCGAGGCGTCCACCAAGGCCGACTTCGAGGATCGCGACGTCGACCTTGGCGGCGACGAACTGTGCCATAGCGGCAAGCGTGCCGAATTCGAAATAGGTCAGCGCGACGTCGCCGCGCGCCCGGTCGACGGCCTCAAACGCGGCGACCAGATCGGCGTCGTCGACCTCCTTGCCCGCGATGCGGACGCGCTCGTTGTAGCGCAGCAGGTGGGGCGAGGTATAGAGACCGGTCTTGTAGCCGGCGGCGCCGAAAACCGCCTCGAGATAGGCGCAGGTCGAGCCCTTGCCGTTGGTGCCGCCGACGACGATGAGCGGGAAGTCGGGTGCCAATCCCATCGCGTCCTTGACGCGTCGGACGCGTTCGAGGCCCAGTTCGATGGCGCTGGGATGCAGCGTCTCGAGCCGGGCGAGCCAAGCGGCGAGCGATGCGCTAGGCGGCAAGCGCCGGGCGTCCCATCATGATCGCAAGCGTGGCAGCCAGGTCGTCGCGCATCTGGCGGCGGTCAATGATGCGATCGACCGCGCCCTTCTCCTGCAGGAATTCGGCACGCTGGAAGCCCTCGGGCAGGGTCTCGCGCACGGTCTGCTCGATCACGCGCGGACCGGCAAAGCCGATCAGCGCGTTCGGCTCGGCGACGATCAGGTCGCCGAGCATCGCGAAGCTGGCGGAAACGCCACCCATCGTCGGGTCGGTCAGCACCGAAACGAAGGGCAGCCGGTTGCGCGACAACTGGGTCAGCGCGGCCGAGGTCTTGGCCATCTGCATCAGCGAGAACAGGCCCTCCTGCATGCGAGCGCCACCGCTCGCCGAGAAGCAGACGAAGGCCGAGTTCGACTCGATCGCGGCCTCGACGCCCTGGACGAAACGCTCGCCGACGACCGAACCCATCGAACCGCCCATGAACTTGAATTCGAAGGCCGCCGCGACGACCGGCACGGCCTTGACGCTGCCGCCGATCACGACGAGCGCGTCGGTTTCCGAGGTTCCGGTTTGCGCCTCTTTGAGGCGATCGGGGTATTTCTTGCTGTCCTTGAATTTGAGCGGGTCGAGCGGCGTGACGTGGGCGCCGATCTCGTGCTGGCCCTCGCCGTCGAGCAGCATCGCGAGCCGCGCTCGCGCGCCGATGCGGTGGTGATGGCCGCACTTCGGACAGACCTCGAGGTTGCTTTCGAGGTCGGCGCGGTAGAGCACCTCGTTGCACGCCGGGCACTTCGACCACAGGCCCTCGGGCATGGTCTTCGACGTCTGCGCGCGACGCTTGATCTTGGGCGGCAGGATTTTCTGGAACCAGCTCATTATTTATTCTCCGTTTGCTTCGATGCGGCGTCGACGCCGCGGCGCAGGTCGGCGACCAGATGCTTGACCCGCGCGCCGCATTCTCCCTCGGGCGCGGTCTCGATCTCGTTGACAATGCGGCTCCCCACCACGACCGCATCGGCAATGCGCGCGACGGCTTCGGCAGTGGCCGCGTCGCGGATGCCGAAACCGACGCCGACCGGCAAGTCACAATGCTTACGCACCATCGCCACCTTGCGCGCGACCTCCTCGGTGTCGAGGTTGGCCGAGCCGGTCACCCCCTTGAGCGACACGTAATAGATGAAGCCGCCGGCGACCGCGGCTACCTGCGCAACACGCGACTCGGGCGTGGTCGGCGACAGCAGGAAAATCGGGTCCAGGTCGTGGGCCTTGAACACGTCGGACACGCCGAGCGATTCCTCGGGCGGAATGTCGACGGTCAGCACACCGTCGACGCCCGCGGTCTTCGCGGCCTCGGCAAAGGTCTCGTAACCCATGTGCTCAAACGGGTTGGCGTAACCCATCAGGACGACGGGCGTGCTGGTGTTGACCTTGCGGAACTCGGCGGTCATCGCCAGCACGTCCTTGAGCCCGACCTTGTTCGCGAGCGCCCGTTCCGACGCGCGCTGGATCACCGGACCGTCGGCCATGGGGTCGGAAAACGGCACGCCGAGCTCGATGATGTCGGTGCCGGCGTCGACGAGCGCATGCATGAGCGGCACGGTCAGACCCTTGCCGGGATCGCCGGCCGTGATGAAGGAAATCAGGGCTTTCCTGTTTTGCGCCTTGAGCGCGGTGAACGTCTGGCCGATGCGGCTCATGGATTCGTTGCTTTCTAAAGACCGGGGAGTGTGACGCGGCAACTCAGAGCGTGATGCCCGCCGCCTTCGCCACGGTGTTGATGTCCTTGTCGCCGCGCCCCGAGAGGTTCACCAGAATGACCTGGTCCTTCTTCATCGTCGGCGCGAGTTTCTTCGCCTGCGCCACCGCGTGGCTCGACTCGAGCGCGGGGATGATGCCCTCGAAGCGGCACAGATCGTGGAAGGCGGCGAGCGCTTCGTCGTCGTTGATCGGCACGTATTCGGCGCGACCGGCGTCCTTGAGATAGCTGTGCTCGGGGCCGACGCCCGGATAGTCGAGGCCGGCCGAGACCGAATGGGTCTCGATGATCTGGCCGTTCTCGTCCTGCATCAGGTAGCTGCGAAAGCCGTGCAACACCCCGGGCGTGCCGGCGGTCAGCGGCGCAGCGTGCTTGCCGCTCGCGACCCCCGAACCGCCGGCTTCGACACCGATCAGGCGCACGTTCTCATGGGGAATGTAGGGATGGAAAATTCCGATCGCGTTCGAGCCGCCGCCGACGCAGGCGACGACCGCGTCGGGCTGGCGTCCGACGAGCTCGGGCATCTGCGCGATGCATTCGCGCCCGATCACGCACTGGAAGTCGCGCACGAGCATCGGGTAGGGATGCGGGCCGGCCGCGGTGCCGAGGATGTAGAAGGTCGACTCGACGTTCGTCACCCAGTCGCGCATCGCTTCGTTCAGCGCGTCCTTCAGCGTCTTCGAACCCGACGACACGGGCACGACGGTCGCGCCGAGGAGCTTCATACGAAAGACGTTGGGGGCCTGTCGCGCGACGTCTTCGGCGCCCATGTAGACAACGCATTCCATGCCGTAGCGCGCGGCGACGGTCGCCGACGCGACGCCGTGCTGGCCCGCGCCGGTCTCGGCGATGACGCGCTTCTTGCCCATGCGGCGCGCGAGCAGCGCCTGGCCGATCGTGTTGTTGATCTTGTGCGCGCCGGTGTGGTTGAGATCCTCGCGCTTGAGGTAGATCTGCGCGCCGCCGTATTCCTCCGAAAGCCGCCGGGCGTGGTAGACCGGGCTCGGCCGCCCGACGTAGTGCTTGAGTTCGTACTCGAATTCGGCCATGAAGCCGGGGTCCCGGCACGCCGCGTCGTATTCGACACGCAGCGCGTCGAGCGCGGCCATCAGCGTTTCGGAAACGAAAATGCCGCCGTAGGGACCGAAGTGGCCGCGGGAATCGGGAAGGTCAGTCAGCTTCATGATGCTTTCGCCTGTGAGATGAATCGCGCGATCTTCTGCGCGTCCTTGATGCCTTTCGCCGCCTCGACGCCCGAGGACACGTCGACCGCCCAGGGACGGACGCGCCGGACCGCGTCGGCAACGTTATCCGGCGTGAGCCCTCCGGACAAAATAACCCGCTGGGGCAGACGCGGCGGAATCAGCCGCCAGTCGAAGCGCGCCCCGGTGCCACCGGGCACGCCGGGCACGTAGGCGTCGAGCAGAAGCCCGCTCGCGGCCGCGAAGTCAGCCGCGCATTTTAGCAAATCCGTGTCCGCTCTGACGCGTATGGCCTTGATCCAGGGCCGGCCGTGGCGCGCGCAGTCGGCGGGCTTCTCGTCGCCATGAAACTGCAGCAGATCGAGCGGCACAGCGCGCAACACCGAGTCGACAAAGGCCGGGTTGGCGTCGACGAAAAGGCCCACAGTCTGAACGAATGGCGGGACTTCCCGCAGCAGCGCGGCGGCGGCGTCGAGCGTCAGATGACGCGGGCTCTTCTCGTAGAAAACGAAGCCAAGCGCATCTGCGCCGGCGTCGCACGCAGCGTGCAGGTCGTCGACGCGGGTAATTCCGCAGATTTTTACGCGAACGGCCATCGTTCGGAGCTTTCCGGCAGGGCAAAGCGCGCAGGATACCGGATGTGCGTGAGGTACAGTCCTGCCGCCTCGAAGGTCGGCGCGGCACGCGTGCGGTCGCGCCCGGCCAGCACCTCGTGCAGCCACTCGGGCGGGCGGCCGCCGGCACCGATCTGGACCAGACAGCCCATGAGGTTTCGCACCATGTGGTGCAGAAAACCGTCCGCGCGGAAATCGCACAGCAGGTAATCGCCGCGCCGCTCGATCAGCGCGCGGCGCAACTCCTTGACCGGCGAGCGGGCCTGGCACTCGGCTGCGCGGAACGCGGAAAAGTCGTGCCGTCCGATCAACGGCGACGCCGCCCGATTCATGCACGCCACGTCGAGCGGCCGGTGATGCCAGCCGACGAGCCCGGCGTTGAGGCCGGGGCGCACCGGATGGTTGAGCAGCACGTAGCGATAGCCGCGCTCGAAAGCGGCAAACCGTGCATGGAATTCCGCATCGACTTCGCGCGCCCACAACACGGCGACGCCCGCGGGAAGATGGCTGTTGACGCCGCGCACCCACGCGGTCAGCGGGCGGACCGAGGTCGTGTCGAAGTGCACGATCTGCAAGGCCGCATGCACGCCGGTGTCGGTGCGGCCGGCGGCGGTGACCGTGATCGCCTCGCCGGCGATCGCCGACACGGCTTTTTCCACGGCGTCCTGGACGCCGCAGGCTTGCGGCTGCGACTGCCAGCCGCAGAAACCGACGCCACGATATTCGAGACCCACCGCGATCCGCATCATCCAGTCGGCCTCAGGCCAGCACGATCCCCACGAGCAACACGCCCGCGAGTATGACGGCGCTGTCGCGCCTTTGCCAGCGTTCGCACGCAAGCGCGTAGGTGGCGGGTGTCGGGTCGTCGGCCGGCGGCGCACGCAGGGCGTCGAGCCAGCGCGCGGGGCGCGGCGCGTGCTCGACGTAGTCGAGCGTCAGGCCCAGGCGCACGGCGAAGGCCCGGCGATCGAATCCGAACCAGCCGAGCGGCTTCGCCAGCGCGTAGAGGCCATAGACGAGCCGCGGCCGCGACGTGTAGGCGAGGAGCACGGCGAGCCCGCCGAGCAGCAATACCAGGCGTGCCGCCCGCAGCGTCCCCTGCTGCATTCCGGTCACGCTCGGGCTCGCCCATTCGAGGGCCGGCCACAGGGCCGGCCCCGGCGTCACGTAGGCATACATGAGCAGCAGGATCGCAAGGAGCCAGCGCGTGCGGCGCAGCAGCCGCAGCCCCTGCACCCTGACCGGCGCAAACAGAAAGGCCGTCGCGGTTGCGACGGCCATGAGTGCCAGCACGGAGGTTGCGGCGTGCTCCACCGCAACCGCCCACCCGCACCAGAGAAGGATGCGGGCGACGGGATGAAACGACTTAGCCAAGTGCGCCCAGCATGCCTTTCGCGTCGGCCTTCTGGCTGTCGTTGCCTTCGGTCACCACTTCGTTGAGGATTTCGCGCGCCCCTTCCTTGTCGCCCATTTCCACATAGGCGCGTGCGAGGTCGAGCTTGGTGCCGACTTCGTCGAGCTCGACGTCGTTGCTGCCATCGCCGAGATCGAGATCGAGGCCGCTGAAATCGAATTTACCGTCGGCCGGCTTGTCGTCTTCGAGACCGAGGCCGACGTTGAGCGTGTCATCCGTCGATGCGGACGTATCCAGCGCGGGCAGATCGAAGCTCAGCCCCTCGAGGTCGAGGAGGCCGTCGTCCGCCGCGGTCTCGTCAGCGTCCGCCGTAACCGCGGCGCCGCCGCCCCCCGCGCGGCGCTCGAATGCGGGCGCCTGCCCGGCCGACTCGAAGTCGAGCACCGGACTTGCCACGGCCGCCACGGCCGCGTCGACGGCCTGCGGGCGCTCGGTCTCCACCGCGGTGGAGTGCGCCGTTTCCGCGGAGATTGCATTTCCCGCATCGACGACGCGCTCGGTATCGAAGCCCACCGCCCCGCCGGCGACCGCCGGCGTCGCAGCGAATGTCGCCGCGGCGGCTGCAGGCGCCGCGCTCGACTGGACACCCCCGTACAGAGGGTTAGTCGGGTCGATCCCGCGTCCCATCTCGCAGGCCTTGTCCCAGAGCGGGCTGGACTTGCTGCCGAGCGCCGCGTAGAGCTCGCCCGCGGCTGCCTCGAACGCGGCGGTATTGCGGCGCGCGGCATAGATTTCGAGCAGTTTCACCCGCACCTCGTGGCGATCGGGGTTCTTGGCGATCGCTTCCTTGAGGATTTCCTCGGCCTGCGCGTCACGGCCGTACGCCATGTAGACCTCGGCTTCGGCGATCGGGTCGACGTCGTGGGTGTCGATCGTGCCGAGCCCGGCCTGGCTGAAGTCGGTGAGGAAGGAGGTGTCACCGGTATTGACGCTGCCGCCCGCGGCAGAACCGAGCACGGTGTCGGGCCGCACGTCGCCGCCGGTGATGAGGCTGTCTTCGAGCCCCGTCGTGCCGGTCTTGCGCCGCCGTCCGCCGGCCATCATCCACCACAGGACGCCACCCAGGCCCACCGCGGCGAGGCTACCGCCCCAGTAAAGCGGGTTGGCGAGCAGCGGCTCGAACCAGTTTTCGGCGGACGCCGGTGCCGCGGGTGGCGCGGCGACGGCAGGAGCAACCGGCGCTGGCTTCGCCGGCTCTGCGGGCGCAGCGGCCGGCTCAGGGGTAGCGGCGGACGCGGCGCTCGGCTCGGGCTCGGCCGGTGCTTGGGCCTGCGCTTTCATGTCGGCCAGCTTCTGCATGTCCTGAATCTGCTTTTCCAGCAGCGCGACGCGCTGGTCGGATTCTGCGAGCGCCTTCTGTCGCGCGATCGCGTCCTCTTCCTGGGCGCGGAGCTTCTCCTGCAGCGCACTGGCCTCGCCCTTGTTCGCAGCGCTATCGGCCGGCGCGACCTTGGACAGCTTGAGCACGTCTTTCTTGTCTGCCGCCGCGGCCGCCGCCTTGTCTTCGACTTTGGACGTGACCTTGCCGCTGCTCGCCTGACCTGCCGCGGGCTCGGTCGGGGCGGTTCCGCTCACGGAAGCCGCGAGTTTCTGACGGTAGGCGTTCCAGTCGGCAGCCTGCAGCTTGAGTTCACGCACTGCTTCTTTCTGCGGAATCGCCGCAACGGCCTCTGCCGTCGGTACGGCCAAGGTGCGGCCCGCCTTGAGGCGGTTCATGTTGCCGACGAAAGCGTGCGTGTTCTCGCGATAGAGGCCGACGAGCGTCTGTTCGAGGCTGACGCTGTCGGGGCGCACGCGCTGGGCGATGCCGATCAGTGTGTCGCCGCGCTTGACCTTGACGCGCGTGGGTGCGGTGTCCTGCGGTGCCGTCGACTTCGGTGCGGGCGTCGCGGTGGCCGTCGCCGCCGGCGGCTCGGAAACGGGGGCGTCAGCCGCGGCGGGCGGTTGCGCAGCGGGCGGCGCGACCGGAGCCGGGGCCGCGCGCGCCGGAGATTGGGCCGGCGTGACAGCCACGGGCGCGACGGTCTGCGGGCTCGCCATGCCGGGCGGGTCGAGGAGCATCGTGTATTCGCGCACCAGACGGCCGGACGCCCAGCTCAGTTCGACCAGCATGTCGATGAACGGGTCGTTGACCGGTCGGCTCGACGTGACTTTGAGCACGGCCTTGCCGCCGGGCTTCTTCTCGACCGAGAAACGCAGTGTCGACAACACCGGGGAGAAATCGACGCGTGCATCGCGGTAAGCCTGATCCGATGCAAGGGTGGCGGAGATGCTGTCGAGCTCGGCCTTGTCGGCGGCGAACAGCTCGATCTCGGCTGCCAGAGGCTGACCGAGCGCCGAGGTGACCGAGAGCTTGCCCAACCCGGCGGCGTGCGCCATCAACGGCAGGGCGACAAGCCCGGCGGCGGCCAGCTGGGTGGTGAAGCGCTTCAATTTCATCCGTTTCTCTCCTGTTCACCCCCGCTCGAGCGGGGCTGTTGAATGCTTGACGCCATCATTGACGGCTCGTCACGCCCAATCTTTAGCGGACACCGCGCCTGCCGGCGGCGCCGGCGCTGGATTTGACGGCTAGCGTGCGTCGAGCAGGATGCGCAGCATACGCCGCAACGGCTCGGCAGCCCCCCACAGCAGCTGGTCGCCAACGGTGAACGCAGTGAGGTACTGCGGGCCCATGTTGAGCTTGCGCATGCGGCCGATCGGCACCGTGAGCGTGCCCGTCACGGCCGCCGGCGTGAGCTCGCGCATCGTGATCTCCCGGTCGTTCGGCACGACCTTGACCCATTGGTTGTGGGCCGCGATGAGGTCATGGATGTCGGCCAGCGGGACGTCTTTCGTGAGCTTGATGGTGAGCGCCTGCGAATGGCAGCGCATCGCGCCGACGCGGACGCAGAGGCCGTCGATCGGGATCGGGTTGTCGCTGCGGCGCATGATCTTGTTGGCCTCGACCTGCGCCTTCCACTCCTCCTTCGACTGACCCGATTCGAGCGCGACATCGATCCACGGAATCAGATTGCCGGCGAGCGGCACCGGCCAGGCGTCGACCGGATAGCGGTCGGAACGGATGAACTCGGCGACCTTGCGGTCGATCTCGAGGATGGCCGATGCCGGGTCGCCGATCAGGTCCATCACCTCGGCGTGCACCGCGCCCATCTGCGAAATCAGTTCCCGCATGTTGCGCGCACCGGCGCCCGAGGCGGCCTGATAGGTCATCGGCGACACCCATTCAACGAGCCCGGCGTCGAACAACCCGCCCATCGCCATCAGCATCAGCGACACCGTGCAGTTGCCGCCGACGTAGGTTTTCACGCCGTTGGCGATGCCGTCCTGGATCACGTTCTTGTTGACCGGGTCGAGGATGATGATCGCCTCGTCCTTCATCCTCAGCGTCGAGGCCGCGTCGATCCAGTAGCCGTTCCAGCCCGCGGCGCGCAGCTGTGGGTAGATCTCCTTGGTGTAGTCGCCGCCCTGGCAGGTGATGATGGTGTCGCAGGCGCGAAGATCGTCGAGGCTGCTCGCGTCCTTGAGTGGCGGCACCTCGCGCCCGATGTCGGGGCCCTGGCCGCCGACGTTGGACGTGGTGAAAAATACCGGCTCGATGTGGTCGAAATCCCGCTCTTCCTTCATGCGCCCCATCAGCACGGAGCCCACCATGCCGCGCCAGCCGATCAGTCCTACCTTCATCATGTCCGTTCTCCTGTTGAGGGGTCAGGGGTCAGGGGTCAGGATTCAGGGGTGGTGCGGGCAAAGCCCGCGCCGAGAAAATTGCGCGGCCTGTGGCCGCTCGTTCCCTGCCCCCTGGATCCCGAATCCTGCCCCCTAGAAATCAAAGTGCCACGACCACCGCGTCGCCCATCTCGCTGCACGACACCTTCTGCGTACCCTCGGTCCAGATGTCGCCGGTGCGATAGCCCTTCGCGATCACCTGCTTGACTGCGTTCTCGATGCGGTCGGCAGTCGCCAGATCGGCGAAGGTGTAGCGGTACATCATCGCGACCGACAGGATCGTCGCGAGCGGGTTGGCGAGGTTCTTCCCGGCGATGTCGGGCGCCGAGCCGTGGATCGGCTCGTACATGCCCTTGTTGTGTTCGTCGAGCGAGGCCGACGGCAGCATGCCGATCGATCCCGACAGCATCGAGGCGGCGTCGGACAGGATGTCGCCAAAGATGTTGCCGGTGACGATGGTGTCGAACTGCTTGGGGGCGCGGATGAGCTGCATCGCGGCGTTGTCGACGTACATGTGCGAAAGCTCGACCTCGGGGTAGTCCTTGGCCACCTCGATCATGATTTCCTTCCACAGCTCCGAGCATTCGAGCACGTTGGCCTTTTCGACCGAGCAGAGCTTCTTCCCGCGCTTCATCGCGATGCCGAAGGCGACGTGGGCGACGCGGCGCACCTCGGACTCCGAATACAGCATGGTGTTGAAGCCGACGCGCTCGCCATTCCGTGTTTCGATGCCGCGCGGCTGGCCGAAGTACACATCGCCGGTCAGTTCGCGCACGATCATCAGATCGAGGCCGGACACGACCTCGGGCTTCAGCGACGACGCCGACGCGAGTTCGGGATACAAGAGTGCCGGGCGCAGGTTGGCGAAGAGGTTCAGTTCCTTGCGAATGCGCAGCAGGCCGCGTTCCGGGCGCAGCGGGCGATCGAGCGTGTCGTACTGCGGCCCCCCCACGGCGCCGAGCAGCACCGCGTCGGCTTCGCGCGCGAGTTTCAGCGTCGCCTCCGGCAGCGGATCGCCCGCCGCGTCGTAGCCGGCGCCGCCGATCGGCGCGGTTTCCATCTCGATCTTCGCGCCTTCGGACTTGAGCGCCTCCAGCACCTTGACTGCCTGGGAGATGATTTCCGGACCGATGCCGTCACCCGGCAAAACTGCAATCTTCATGTTCTCAAAACCCTTTTTCCGCGAATTCCCTTCGGGCATTCACGGATGAAAAATTCACGCAAACAACCACGGCGCTTCCTGCCTGCGCCGCGCTTCGTAGGCCTTGATCTTGTCGGCCTGCAGAAGCGTCAGGCCGATGTCGTCGAGGCCGTTGAGCAGCCGGTGCTTGCGCCCGGCATCGACCTCGAAGCGCAGCACCTCGCCGCCCGGCGTCGTCACGGTCTGCTGCTCGAGGTCGATCTTGAGGCGGTAGCCCGCGCTCGCCTCGCATTCGCCGAACAGGCGGTCGACTGCGGCGGCGTCGAGCACGATCGGCAGGATGCCGTTCTTGAAGCAGTTGTTGTAAAAGATGTCGGCAAAACTCGGTGCGATGATCGCGCGGATGCCGTAGTCCTCGAGCGCCCATGGCGCGTGCTCGCGGCTCGAGCCGCAGCCGAAGTTGTCGCGCGCGAGCAGCACCGAGGCACCGGCGTAGCGCGGGAGATTGAGCACGAACGCCGGATTGGGCTGGCGCGTCGCCGGGTCCATGCCGGGCTCGCCGTGATCGAGGTAGCGCCATTCGTCGAACAGGTTGGGGCCGAAGCCCGCGCGCTTGATCGACTTCAGGAACTGCTTGGGAATGATCGCGTCGGTGTCGACGTTGGCGCGGTCGAGCGGCACGACCAGCCCGTCCAGGGTCGTGAATGCCTGCATGGCTAGTTACCGGCCTTGCTGCCGGCCTTCTCGATGGCGCTGCCCGCCTTCTGGACGTCCTGACCAAAGCCTTCCATGGTGTTGCAGCCCCCAAGAATCAGCGCAGCCGCGGCAGCCAGCACGACGATCATCGGTTTCATACGTTCTCCTTAAAAGTTGCGGACGTCGACGAAGTGGCCGGCGCACGCCGCGGCGGCGGCCATCGCCGGACTCACGAGATGGGTGCGCCCGCCCTGCCCCTGGCGGCCTTCGAAGTTGCGATTGGAGGTGGACGCGCAGCGCTCGCCGGGCTCGAGCCGGTCGGCGTTCATTGCGAGGCACATCGAGCAGCCCGGCTCGCGCCACTCGAATCCGGCGTCGATGAAGATCCGGTCGAGGCCCTCCGCCTCGGCCTGCTGCTTGACCAGCCCGGAGCCCGGCACGACCATCGCGAGCTTCACGTTGGGCGCGACCCGGCGCCCCTTGGCGACGGCCGCAGCCTCGCGCAGGTCCTCGATCCGCGAGTTGGTGCACGAGCCGATGAAAACCTTGTCGAGCGCGATCGCGCTGACCGGCGTGCCGGCCGCGAGCCCCATATATTCGAGTGCGCGCACCCAGTCCTGACGCTTGACCTCGCTCGGCGCCGCACTCGGGTCGGGCACGCTCGCGCCCACCGTGGTCACCATCTCGGGCGACGTTCCCCAGGTCACCTGCGGCTCGATGGCCGCGGCGTCGAGTTCGACCACGCGGTCGAACACGGCGTCCGCGTCCGAGTGCAGGGTTTTCCACCACGCCACCGCCGTGTCCCAGGCCTCGCCCGTCGGCGCATAGGGACGCCCTTCGACGTAGTCGATCGTCGTCTGATCGACCGCAACCATGCCGGCGCGCGCGCCCGCTTCGATCGCCATGTTGCACAGCGTCATGCGGCCTTCCATCGACAGCGCGCGGATCGCCGCGCCGCCGAACTCGATCGCGTAGCCGGTGCCGCCGGCCGTGCCGATGCGGCCGATGACGGCGAGCGCGATGTCCTTGGCCGTCACGCCCTTGCCCAATTCGCCCTCGACCTTGACCAGCATCGTTTTCGACGGCTTCTGCCACAGGCATTGCGTCGCCAGCACGTGCTCGACCTCGGACGTGCCAATGCCGAACGCCAATGCCCCGAACGCCCCGTGCGTCGAGGTATGCGAATCACCGCACACCACGGTCATGCCCGGCAGGGTCAGGCCCTCCTCGGGGCCGATGACGTGGACGATGCCCTGGCGGACGTCGTCCATCCGGAATTCGGTGATGCCGAACTCGGCGCAGTTGGCGTCGAGCGTTTCGACCTGCAGGCGCGACACCGGGTCGGCGATGCCCTGTGAGCGATCGGTCGTCGGAACGTTGTGGTCGGGCACGGCGATCGCCGCGTCGGGCCGCCGGGGCAGGCGCTGCGCGAGCTTGAGCCCCTCGAAGGCCTGCGGACTCGTCACCTCGTGCACGAGGTGACGATCGATGTAGAGCAGCGTCGTGCCGTCGGGTTCGACATGGACGACGTGGGCGTCCCACAGCTTCTGGAATAAGGTTTGGCCAGCCATGCGGAATCGGGCGATGAAGCGTGCAAAACAGCGATTATTTCATAGCTTGAGCGGGATGAATCATTTATCGCGCCTGCGCTGGCACGGGTTTTGTTTGTCCCCACAGCGCGTAAATGAGCCAGGCAAGGGCCGCGCTCGCGGCGGCGAGCGTGAAGGTCCAGGCCGAGCCGATCGCGTCCCAGGTCAGTCCGCTCGCGAGCCCGCCGATCGTGCCGCCGACGCCGTACGACAGGCTCGTGTACAAGGCCTGGCCGCGCGCTTGGTAACGCCCGCGGAAATGCAGGTGGATCAGCGCGACCGCGGCCGCATGATAGGTGCCGAAGGTGAAGGCGTGCAGGGTTTGCGCACCCCACACGAGCCAGGCCGATTCGACACCCCAGGCAATCAGCAGGAAACGCAGCACCGCGAGCGCGAAGCTCAACAGGAGAAGACGCGGCGGCGCCATGCGCGCGAAGATGCGCGGCACGAGCAGAAAAATGCCGATCTCGCAGGCCACGCCGAGCGCCCAGAGCCAGCCGACCGTCGACTTGTCGTAGCCGTGGTCGACCAGATAGATCGAATAAAACGTGTAATACGGGCCGTGGGTCACCGACATGAGCATGCAGCCGGCGAGCAGCGAGGCGACTTCCGGCCGCCTGACGATGTCCCATACCGAACGATGGTCAGGGGAGTGCAGCGGTATCACGGCCTCGGGAATCACGCGCGCGCACGCCAGTATCCCGAGCATCACGACGAGAACCGCCCACGGCAGCCAGGCGATCGAGACGTGGTCGAAGGCGTAGCCCAGGCCGACGACCATCAGGATGAAGCCGACCGAGCCCCAGAGGCGGATGCGGCCGTAGGCCGAGGCGCGCTCGCCGAGATGGGAGAGCGTCATCGCCTCGACCAGTGGCAGCGAAGCGCTCCAGAAAAAGCTCAAGCCCGCCATGACGGCGAACAGCCACCAGAAGCCGTCGTCGACGAAGACGCCCGCGAACACGACGACGCTGGCCAGCGCTGCGACCTGCACGATTGCCGTGCGCCGGCCGAGGCGGTCGGCAACGTGGCCCCAGATGTTCGGCGCGAAAATCCGCATCACCTGCAACAGCGACATCAGCACGCCGATCTGCACCGCGTCGAACGCGAGCGACTTCAGGTAGAGGCCCCAGAACGGCGACATCGCGCCGACGAAAGCGAAGTAGAAGAAGTAGAAACCGGACAGGCGCCAGTAGGGGACGGCATTCATGCGGGCGCATTATCCCCGAGTGGCGAGGCGCTGCCGCGGCCGCAGCTCAATTCTGCCGTGCGTCCGCCCCCGCTCGCCGCGGCGCGTCGCGCGACGGGATGCGCGCGATCCACGTCATCAGCAGCAGCCCGCCCACGCCCAGCGCAAGCTTGGCCGGCCAGCCGGGCACGACGAAGCCGATCGAGATCGCGAAGCTCAGCGCGATCAGCCACAAGGCCCTGCGCTTGGCGCGGTAGGGCATGCTGCGGTGTTCGCGCCATTCGCGGATCAGCGGGCCGAAATGCCGATGCGCGAGCAGCCAGGCGAAGACACGGCGCGACGCGCGCGCGTAGCAGGCCGCCGCGAGCAGCAGGAAGGGAGTCGTCGGTAAAACGGGAAAGAAAATCCCGGCCAGGCCAAGCAGCACGAACACCGTTCCGAGGACCGCGAACACGAGGCGGACCGGCATGGGGTGCCGATGCGGGTCGATCTCGTCGTGTTCCCTGCTCAATGGCCTGTCTCCCCTCGCGAGCCCGGAAGCGGGCGTCTCATTTCATCGCCGAGCGCAGGCGCAGCGTCTCGCCGGCGACGAAAAACTCGCCCTTGCCGCGATGGTGCAGCGTCTTCGGTTCCTTGACGCCCGTATCCACACGTGCCTTCAGCACTTCGAGCACGAAGAAATTGTAGCGATTCACCTCGCGCGTGTCGGCGACGCGGCATTCGAGATTCGCGTGGCACTCGACGATCAGCGGCGCCGACACCGTGGACGCGGGCGCCGGGGTGAGACCGAAACGGGCAAACGTGTCGACGGAGCGTCCCGAGCAGTTGCCGATGCCGACGACCGCGTTCGCCAGTTCGACAGTCGGAATGTTGAGCGTGCATACCCGCGTCGCCCGCACGGCGTCGAAGGAGGCGTTGCGCCCGCTGATCACGCAGCCGAGCAGCGGCGGTTCGAACTCGAGCATCGTGTGCCAGGACAAGGTCATGACGTTGGCCCGTCCGCGCCACGCGGTAGCGAGCAGCACGACCGGGCCAGGCTCCAGCAGGCGGTAAACCTTGGATAAGGGATAAGACCGTTTCGCCATGCACACCTCGCGACCGCTTCACTCAAGTCTAGGGCTTCGTCGCGCGTTTGCCGTGCGGGGCGGCCGGAGAGTCGCGAGTCCGTGCCACGGCGACCCGCGTCCGGTGGTCGTCCGTCGCCTTGTCCGGCCGTCGGCCATCGCCTATGTTTGAAGAGTCCCCAGCCTCCAAGGAGAGTGACAAATGCTCCACGTTTCCACGGACATCAACCACCTGATCGCCGAACCGGCCGCCGACCCCGATTTCCCCCACGCCCCGCTCGACTGGACGCGCGAAGCCGCCGAAGCCGTTGCGCAGGCGGAAGGCCTCGCGTTGACGGCCGACCACTGGGAAACCGTGCGCGCGCTGCAGAGCTATTACGCGCAGCACGCCGACGACAGCGTCATCACGCTGCGCGAGCTGCACGACGCGCTCAACGAAAGCTTCCACCATAAAGGCGGTCTTCGCTATCTCTACGCACTCTTTCCCGGCGGCCCCGTTGCCCAGGCCTGCCGGATCGCCGGACTGAAGCCGCCCTACATCGCTGTCGACCGCGGCTTCGGAAGCGTGGCCTGACCCGCCGGGTCGTCTGGCGTCGCCGGCCCGACGCTGCCCCAAGCGGGGCGGTCGTCCGAGCCCGTTTTTCCCGCTAGCCACCGGGCAGCCGCACCGCCCCTTCTCTGAGTTCTCACTCGTCGAGCCCAGCGGGGGGCCGTCCCGCCGGGCTTGATCAAAGCCCAGAAACCCCACATACTCCCGGGGCTCCCGGCCGGAGCCTCACCGGCCGCCTGCCCTTTTACAGCCGGTACTAGAACAGAAAAAACGCTGTGGCCACGCTGAGCTCCGTCTCCCCGATCGATCTGCACGCGCTGCGGCTCGACGACGCGCGGGCGCTGCTCGGCCACGCCGGCAAGCCCGGGGCTCCGGAGGCCGGCGAGGCCGCGGTCGAATACCTCCAGCGCGTCATCGACGAACTTTGTGAACTCTCCTTGAAGGATCCGCTGACCGGCCTGGGCAACCGCCGGCAGTTTCGTGCTGCCCTCGAGCGCGCGATCGAGATCGTCGCGCGCTCGGGGGACTCGGTACTACTGCTGCTGCTCGACATCGACCACTTCAAGCAGATCAACGACGCCCACGGCCATCTGGTCGGCGATCAGGTGCTGCAGGCCGTTGCTCGCGCGCTCGCCGAGTCGATCCGCCCGATGGACACGGTCGCGCGCTACGGCGGTGAGGAATTCGCGATGATTCTGCCCAATTGCCTGCCGGCCTGCGGGCACGCCGTCGCCGAACGCATTCGTCACCGCATCGAGGCGCTGTCGGTCCAGGTTGCGCCGCACACCGCGCTGCGGGTGACCGCGAGCATCGGCGGCGCCTACGCGCCGCAATGGGTGAGATCGACCGTGGATCTCTGGGTCGAACGCGCCGACCAGCAGTTGTACCGCGCGAAAGCGGACGGGCGCAATCTCGTGTTTCTCGACCAGCCGCAGGAAAGCGCCGTCAGCGCCGAAGAAAAAGGCCTGCTCTTCAGCCCGATCGCGGTCACCGAGGCGCAACCGTCCGCGGAAAATTCAGCGGGCAGCCCGGCCTGACAGCCGGGCCACGCGGTTCCGCCAGTCTATCCATGAACGACGTTCTTTCCCCCGTCCAAGCGGCCACCACGCGGCTTCCGCTCAAGCCGCCCGGCAAGGTCGTCGCGATCACCAGCGGCAAGGGCGGCGTCGGCAAGACCTTCGTCGCCGCCAACATCGCTGCGGCGCTGGCCAAGCGCGGACACAAGGTGCTCGTGCTCGATGCCGACCTCGGCCTCGCCAACCTCGACGTCGTGCTCAATCTCTACCCCAAGCTCACGCTGCACGACGTATTCACCGGAAAAGCCACGCTCGAGGAAGCCATCCTGCCCGCGCCGGGCGGATTTTCCGTACTTCTCGCCGGCTCCGGCATGGTGGAGTATTCGCGGCTCACGCCCGACATGCGCCAGGAATTCCTGCGTGTCGTGAACGGTCTCGTTCCGCATTACGACGTCGTGCTGCTGGACACCGGCGCCGGAATCTCGGACGTCGTGCTGTTCGCGGTTTCACTGGCTTCGGAAGTGCTGATGGTCGCGACGCCGGAGCCGACCTCGCTGACCGACGCCTACGCCACGATCAAGGTACTCGTCAGCCAGCAGCAGCGCCGGACCGTACGCGTCGTCGTCAACCAGGCGCAGCCGGGGGCGGGAAACGCGATCACGAAGCAGTTGCAGCACGTGCTCGACCGCTTCGTCAATCCCGGCTCGGAGCATCCGGTCCGCCTGCTGCACCTCGGCGAGATTCCAAGCGATCCGGGCGTGCGCGACGCCGTCATGCGGCGTCAACTGCTGATGCAGGCGTCGCCGACGAGCCCGGCCGCGCGCGCGGTGTCCGGGCTCGCGGGCAAACTCGAACAGGCTTTGAACGCCCAAAAAGCCTGAGCCGACGCGGCCACGTTCAGGCCGTGTTCTCGGCCGTGACCAGCGCGACCACGCGGTGAACGTCCATGTGCAGCAATTCGCCGATCTGCAGGAAGTCGTCGGGCAAGGCCGCGTCGTGCCAGCCATCGGCCGAGTGGCGCGCGAGATTGACCGCGAGCATCACGTTGCGCACGCGGGTGTTGCGCGCCTGCGCCGGGTCCATCAGCGTGACGAGCAATTGCGGGAGGTGCCATTGCAGCGCGAGTTCGTGCTGCAGGGCAACAAGCGGGAAACCCAGCACGCGCCGCTGCGCCTCGCTGCTGCGCAGCGTCGGGTCGCCACGCTGCAGCTGGCGCACGTCGAGCATGCCCTGGGGATCGAAACACCACATCAGCATTTCCGAGGCGTGGGCAAGGAGCGCCGACGTCTGCACCTCTTCGGGATGCAGGTCGTGGAGGCGCAACGCCCAGTCGAAGGCGTAGGCCGCGGCGCGGCGGGCGCGCCCGGCGGTGTGGAGCACCCTGAACGGCACGCCGTCGTAGGATCCGACGAGCTCTTCGGCCACGGGAGCCGCGGGCAGGTCGCGCAGAAACGCTTCCAGGCCGAGCATGAGGAGCGCCTGTTTGACGTCGATCAGTTCGTGCTGCTGGGCGCGATGCTTGTGCGTCTGCAGAAAGCGCAGCAGCTTGATCGTCATGAGCGGGTCGTCGGTCACGACGTTGGCGACGTTGCGCGCGGTCAGCAGCGTGTCGCTCACCCGCAGACGCTCGAGTTCGGCGGCCGTGCGGCCGAGCACGGGGATGTCGGCGCCTTGCAGGAAAGCGAGCCAGCCGGCCAGACTTTTCGTTTCTAGTGACATCCGTTCTCCGCCTCGGGCCAGGAACGCCGCCGCGCGCGGGGGTCGCTGTGCGACAGGCGTGACTCGAAGCCCCTGACAGCTATATCGGCCGAAAGCCGCATCCCTTAAGCGCCAGCGACCGCCTTGAGTGCCGCTCGCACGCGGTCCGCCCGCCCCCGCCCGCGGCCCGTCCCGTTCCCACCTCGCCGCATCGAACCACCGCGGAACGATCGGCCTTGCCCCGGGGTCGGACTTGCGAATGGCCGCCGCTCGCGGACGCGGAATCCGGCCTGCTCAAGGAGAAAACACGGTCTTGCCCATGCCACCCGACGCCCCGCTCGACGTGCACCGTCCGCCGGCCGACCTCAGGGATCGCATCGCACTCGGCTTCGTGAAGCTCGTAAAAGCCGCGGCCGACGCGTTCTTCGGGCGACGCTACGGCCATCGCGCGGTCGTGCTCGAAACGATCGCCGCCGTCCCGGGAATGGTCGGCGCGACGCTCCAGCATCTGCGCGCGCTGCGGCGCATGCAGGGCGACCGCGGATGGATTCGCACGCTGCTCGAAGAAGCCGAGAACGAACGCATGCATCTGATGACCTTCATCCACGTCGCGCAGCCCACGCAGTTCGAACGGCTTCTGGTCGTGCTCGCGCAGGCCTTCTTCTACAACCTGTATTTTTTCGTTTACCTCGCTTCGCCGAAGACCGCGCACCGCATCACCGGCTATCTCGAGGAAGAAGCGGTCCACAGCTATACCGAGTATCTCGCCCGCGTCGACGGCGGCGCGTGCACAAATGTCGCAGCGCCGGGCATCGCGATCGAATACTGGGCGCTTCCCGCCGACGCGCGCCTGCGCGAGGTGATCGTTGCGGTCCGCGATGACGAGATACGCCACCGCGAAGTGAATCACGCCTACGCCGACACGCTCACCCGATCGTCGGCGTCGGGGCCGGAATGAACGAAGGCGGGCGGCCTTTCGTACCGAGGACTGCGGAAAATCGGGAACGGGGGTGATCGAAGCGCGCCGGGCTCAGACGGCCGCCTGGCACCACGGCATGCCGCGGCTGCTGAGGCCGGCGGATTCGCGCTCGGAGACCGCGATGATGCCGATGTCCACGTCGGGCGGGAACAGGGCGAGGCCTTGCTTCAGGGCATCGGCCGGCGGCAGGCCGGTTTCGATCCAGCGATACACGGTATTCGCGAGCAGGGTGCGCACGATCTGCTCGCCGGCCCCGGTCACGGCGACCGCGGCGCGTGGGCCCGCATAAAACCCGCTGCCGATGATCGGGGTATCGCCGACCCGGCCGCGCAAGGCCGGCACCGCACCACCGGTCGACGTCGCGACCGCGAGCTGGCCGGTCGCATCGCGAACCACTGCGCCGACGGTGCCGCACCCCCATTTCTTCAAGGCCTCGTCCCACGGCAACGCGTAGTTCCAGAACCGGCGCAAGGGCAGGTCGGCGTCGGGCGACTCGCACCAGAAGCGGGCCAGTTCCGACACCACCTCGGCGTAGCGCTCACGCGCCCGGGCGCTCGGCTCATGGTTGCCGGTCAGGCTGCAGCGCGCGGCGAATTCGCGCGCGCCGTCGCCGACCAGCAGCCAGTGTGCGGTGTCGGCGACCGCGCGTGCGGCGAGGACGGGATGGCGCACGTCCTGCAGCGCGGCGACCGCGCCGAGACGGCCCGTCGAGTCCATGACTGCCGCGTCCATCTCGACGGCGTCGCCGTCGAGCTTGAGCGAGGCACCGAGCCCGGCGTTGAACCGCCCGTCGGCTTCGAGCGCGATCACCGAGGCGATCGCCGCACTCAACGCGTCGAGCCCGTTCTTCAGAACCGCCGCACCGGCCTCCGCCGCGTGGGTGCAGCCGTCCAGCCACGTCATCGGCGCGCCCGCGCCGCCGTGCACCACGACCAGCGGCTGGAAGCCGCCCGACTGACCGAGCTCCGCGGGCCGCACGTCGATTTCGCCCGCGGCGCCGCCTTCGCCGCCGTCTATGGGCATCGCGAAGACGCCGCGCGGGGCGGCGCGGCCGGTCGGGAGACGGGGTTCAAGCATTGGGCGGGCACGAGGCGGGAATGGGTACACGATCAAGGCATCAGTATTTCCGCCTGCCGGCGCCCGCGATATCGGAGGACAGCGCCAACCGCTGTGGGATTCGTCTTGCGCAGGCCTCAGGAACGGAGCGGCGGCGCGTCGGCCGCGCGGCGGGGCCTCTGCTGGAGCAGATGCCCGGCGGCGATCCCGACCGCGAACGCGCCGTAGACGATCGCGAGCGAGCTCGTGCTCAGGTGCCGCTCGAAGCCCGGCTTGAAGCGCTGCGGCGTCAAACGGTAGTCGACGAAATTGGCCAGCCCGGCGAAGGCCGTGGCGCGCAGCAGCTCAGCCGCTGGCGGCAGGGGCCTCGAACGCGTGAGGCGCTCGTAGATCACGCCCCAGAACACGGCCGACGCGTGGTGGATGCCGTAGCCGACCAGCGTGTGGCGCACGCTCAGGCCATGCCGGTGCGTGGCCTCCTCGCCCCACACCCAGTGGCTGACCGCGTTCTGCGCGCTGAGCGCGGTCCTGGAATCCTTTTTGCTGAGAAGCAGCAGGGCCGCGGTCGAGGTGATCGCGGCGACCGAGCCCGAGATCAGACCGCGGCTCAAACTCCGTCGCTTGTGCTGGGCTGGACGTTGAACTTTCATGGGAATCTCCTCGTTGACGAGCAAGGCCTGCGCTTCGACCTTCCTCCTGCCATGTTGATCCTGCTGACCGGCGCGACCGGTTTCCTCGGCCGTCATCTGCTCGCCGCGCTCCTTGCCGCCGGTCATCGCGTCCGTGCCGTGCGCCGCGGGACGCCACCGGCCGATTCCGCATCCGTGCACTGGATCCAGGCCGATTTCGCCCGCGACCACAGCCCCGACGCCTGGCTTCCGCATCTCGACGGCGTCGACGCCGTCGTCAACGCCGTCGGCATCTTCCGCGAGACCGCCGGGCAAAGCTTCGAGGCCCTGCACGAACGCGCACCGATCGCGCTGTTCCAGGCCGCGGCGCGGGCCGCCGTCGGGCGCGTGATCCAGATCTCGGCGCTCGGCGCGGACGAACAGGCGACGACGCCCTACCATCTGAGCAAGAAACACGCCGACGACGTCCTGCTCGCGCTGCCGCTCGCGGCGACCGTCGTCCAGCCTTCGCTCGTCTACGGCCCGGGCGGCGCGAGCGCGCGGATGCTGCAGAAATGGGCCGCATTGCCGCTGGTTCCACTGCCGGGCAACGGTTCGCAGCAGATCCAGCCGATCTTCGTCGACGATCTGTGCGACGCGGTCGTGAAACTGCTCGCCGGCCCACCGCGGCCGGGCCGGCTGGCCGCGGCCGGCCCCGGGCCGCTTTCGCTGCGCGCCTACCTCGCCGTGCTCCGCCGCGGACTGGGCCTCGGCGAGCCGCGTTTCGTGCCGATCCCGAAGCCGCTCGTGAAAGCCGCGGTGACGCTCGCCGCACGCCTGCCCGGCAGCCTCGCCGACCCCGACAGCCTGGCGATGCTCGAGCGCGGCAATACCGCAGACGCCGAGCCCTTGACCGGCGTCCTGGGGCGCGCGCCGCGGCCGCCACGCGTATTCATCGCCCCCGAGCAGGCGCCGGCGGCGCGCGACGCCGCGCTGCTCGGCCATCTGCTGCCGCTGCTACGCGTGTCGATCGCGGTGATGTGGGTCGTCACGGGCTTCGTGTCGCTGTGGGTCTACCCGGTCGCCGACAGCCTCGAACTGCTGCGCCGCGTCGGCGTGCCGGCCGCGCTCGGGCCGCTCATGCTATATGGCGCCGCGGGCCTCGATTTCGCGCTCGGGGCCGGCACGCTCGTCCTGCGGCGCCGCCGGCTGCTGTGGTTGGCGCAGATCGCGCTCATCGTGTTCTACACCGCGGCCATCTCACTCTACCTGCCCGAATTCTGGGCCCACCCCTACGGCCCGATCCTCAAGAACCTGCCGCTGCTCGCGGCGATCTGGGTGCTCTATGCGCTCGAGAAGGACTGAACGTGGAATACATCGTCGTCAAGTGGCTGCACATCCTGTCGTCGACCTTCCTGTTCGGCACCGGCATCGGCTCGGCCTTCTATCTCTTTTTTGCGAGCCTCAAGCGCGAGCCGCTCGCCGTCGCCTTTGTCGCCCGCCACGTCGTCAAGGCCGACTGGCTGTTCACCGCGACGACCGTCGTGTTCCAGCCGGCGAGCGGCTTCTATCTGGCCTACCTTGCGGACATCCCGCTCGGCAGCATGTGGATCGCGGGGTCGACCGCGCTCTACCTCTTTGCGGTCGGCTGCTGGCTCCCGGTCGCGCGCCTGCAGTACCGCATGCGCGACGCCGCGCGGCGGGCGGTCCAAGACGGCGCTGACCTGCCGCCGGACTACTGGCGCGCCTTCCGCATGTGGATCGCGCTGGGCTTCCCGGCGCTGTTCGCGTTCGTCGCGATCTTCTACCTCATGGTCGCGAAGCCCGTGTGAACGTCCGACCCGTGCAAGACGCGGGAAAAATCTGCACGGAGATTTGCACGGCTTACGCGAAGGCGTACCCGAGCCTGCGCACGTCGTGCGGGTCCTCAGGTATCGAACAGGCTGCCGACGACGACGATCACGAGAAACAGCACGAACAGCAGGATCAGGCCCAGCCCGATCATCTGGAAGATGCCGATTCCAGGACGCTCGTTCGGCTTCGATTCGGGTGGCCTGGGGCCGGGGAAACTGGGATTGGTCGGCATGGCTGACTCCTCGTCAAAACATGCTCTCGTCTTAGCCTGTCAGGCGGGAAATGCGAGGTAGCCGTGCGGAGGACCGAGGGCGGCACGGATGCCAGATCGCCACGCCGGACGGGGAATCGCGCTCAGCGGATGACGAAATCCTGCACCCAGACGACCTCGCAGGCGCCGTCGCCGGAGTCGCTGCGCGTCAGCGAACTGTTCCAGTGCCAGCCGTCCGGCGCCTTCACGCGCACGAGGTAGCCGCGCAACGCGACGATCTGCCCGACGCTAACCTGGTCGAGCCGCCGGCGGACTTCATCGGTCGCCGGGATCATGTGCATGTTGGCGCTGTGTTCGACGATCTGGGTCGGCGTGATCGGCGGGTTCATGGGCCAGCTGTAGAAGTAATACCGGTTGCCCTGGCTGATCTGCAGCCGCTTCAGCACGGCGCTGTCCGACATCGGCCCCCAGCCCAGCGCGAGGTCGATCGGCGAAAGGTCGGCTTCGCGCCCGCTGCTGTATTTCGCGAGCGAGAGCACCCGGGCTTCGACGGAAAATTCCGCCGCCGGCGCGATCTGGTAATCAGCGATCGAAAATCCTGGCAGATCCGAGCGATCGACCTGCACCGGCGCCGAGGGCGCGATCGCCCCCTCGGCCTGGCTGATCGGACGTGCGGAGAAATAGTTCAGCGCGCCAGCGGTGATGGCGACGAGGACAAGGGCGGGAGCGAAGCGCATCGTTGATTCGGGGAGCAGCGAAGGTGCTTCCGATAACGGTCGGTGCGGGCCCAAATTTAGGGTGCGCGCGAGGATGGGTGGATTCCGCGGGGCGAACGGCATTCTTCATGGCGACGGTTCGTCTGCGCTTGAAACGCCGGGGAGAAAGGCTACAAACAAGGCTTGCCGCCGGCAAACGGCGGCATTGGCTGGAAGGCGCACCCCGCTCGCGCCGGCGAGGCCACGCGCTCGCCGCGGACTCCCCTCGCTGCGCCCGCTTTCGCACACCTGTCTGCGTCCCGACCGAGGAGCCTGAACGATGGATATTGTTGACATGATCGTCCACGTCGACGAAACGATCCCCCGCGAGAAGATGCACGAACTCGAGGACGTCGTCCGCGCCGACGCCTGCGTCATCAGCGCCTGCAGCCTCAACGAGAATCCGCACCTCCTGGTCGTGACCTACGACCCCGCTTGCACGAGTTCGGGCAAGGTCCTCGACGCCGTCCAGGCGCAGGGCTTCCACGCCGAACTGCTCGGACTCTAGATCGTCGCCCGTCGGGCCCGGTACGCGGCGGCCCCCGGCCGTCGCCGGAGCTTGCGCGCCCGTCGTCGCCCGATGTCCATGGCGCAAGGAAGGCGCCGCCTGTGCCCGCGCTCGCGCACGGGGCCGCGCTCAGCGCCGCTTGGAACCGGAAACCGAACTGATATGCTCCTCCCCGATGACAAAACAATCAGGAGGAGCCCGGTTTGGGTAAGGAAACCTTTCTCGCGAGGCAACCCATCGTCGACGCCGCACACGGCCTCTTCGCTTACGAGCTGCTGTTCAGGCAGTCGCTGAATTCCGTCTCCGCCCAGATCGGCAGCCAGCTCCAGGCCGGCGTCGAGGTCATCAGCAACACCCTCTGTCTCGGGCCGGAGTGGCTGCTGCAGGGCAAGCTCGCCTTCATCAATCTCGACGAAGCGACGCTGATGAGCGACTTCGTCTGCCTGCTTCCGCCGCATCACGTCGTCTACGAAATCCTCGAGACCGTGCCGATGTCGGCGGTGCTGGTCGCCCGCATCCGCGAGCTCAAGCAGCTCGGCTACCGCTTCGCGCTCGACGATTTCGTCTGCCTCGAGGAATATCGCCCGCTGTTGCCGATGGTGGACTTCGTCAAGCTCGACGTGCTCGAACAGCATGCGGAAAAGACCGTCGAGATCATCGCGCACATCCGGCTCAACTTCCGCGGCCAGTTCATCGCCGAGAAGGTCGAAAGCCGCGAGATGTTCGAGCTCTGCCGCGACGCCGGCATCGAGTATTTCCAGGGTTATTATTTCGCCCGCCCGGAGAACTTCTCGAGCAAGACCATCCAGCCCGGACAACTTGCGGTGCTCGACCTGATGAACCAGGTTCGCGCGTGCGACGACCTCGGCGAGATCGAGGAGCCTTTGCGGCGCAACGCCGCGCTGACGCTGCGCCTGCTGCGCTACGCCAATTCGGCGGCGTCGGGCGTGCGCCAGCCGGTTCACACGGTGCGCCAGGCGCTGACGCTCGTCGGACTGAGGACGCTCTACCGCTGGCTCGCGCTGCTCCTCGTCGTCGCCAACCCGAGCCCGACTAACCTCCTGCTCGCCCGCACCGCCGTGACCCGCGGACGCGTCTGCGAGCTGCTCGGCCAGCCGCGCCTCGACCGCGACGCACAGGACGAACTCTTCATCACCGGCTTGTTTTCGCTCGCGGGCCCACTCATGGGCACGCCGCTGCCCGACCTGCTCGCGCGTCTGCCGATGCCCGACGCGATCGTGCAGGCGCTGCTCGATCGCAGCGGTCCCTACGCACCTTTCCTCGCGCTCGCCGAAGCGTCGGAGCGCAACGATTTCGAGGCGATCGCGCGGTACGCGGGCGAGATCGCGTGCCCACCCGAGGAGATCACCGTCGTCGAATTGCAGTCGCTCGCGTGGACGGAGGCGCTGAGCACGGAAATGGCAGAAGACGCCGCCGCACCGGCTCGCACGCGCAGCGACACGCGCGCCTGAAGCGGCCACGCGGCCGCCGCCCGGCCCGCGGCGCCAATCGAGGGAACGATCACGGTCTGCGGAATGCGTCGCGCAGGGCCTCGCCCACGCCGCTTACCCAAGCTTGCATTCCCCGCGTGAGGGTCTAAAAAAACCCGATCGGCAGGCGAAACGCGTCCGTTCGGACCCTCCGCTCGCCGCTCGCCCCTCCCGTCGTGCCGGTCGGCACGACGTCATCAAGGAGAATCCCCATGAAAAACATCGTCATCGAGATGCCCACCGTCGCGAGCTGCCTGGCGACGGAATGCGCGTACAACGTCAACGAGGACTGCCACGCCCGCGCGATCACCGTGGGCAACAGCCTCCACGCCGGCTGCGACACCTTCTTCTCCGGCTCCGAACATACCCGCGCCGTGCAGCGTACCGCGGGTGTCGGCGCCTGCAAGTCCAAGGAATGCGAGTTCAACCAGGACCTCGAATGCATGGCCGACAGCATCACCGTCGCGCCGCACGGCAAGGCGGTCGACTGCATGACCTACGCGCCGCGCTGACGCGTTTCCGCTGTTTCATGACGGGCCGGCAGCAACCGGCCTCGTTTCACCGCTTATCCTGTAGGAGTCAAGCCATGGATATCGTCGATGTGACCGTCCACGTGGACGAAACGCTTTCCCCCGAAAAGATGCACGCACTCGAGGACGCAGTGCGGCAAGAGGCCTGCGTCGTCACCGCCTGCTGTTCGAAGATCGACCCCCACCTGCTCTCGGTCACCTACGACCCCGACTGCACCAATTCCGCCGCGGTATTGCACAAGGTCCAGTCCCAGGGCGTGCATGCGGAACTACTCGGCCTGTAGACGCCGGCGCGGCGGCGGGCGGCCGGCACGCCGACTGCAGCCGATCGGTCGAGGTGCTCAGGACTCGCCCCGGGCAGGCGGCAGGCTTACCAGGACCGCGCCGCCCTCTTTCTTGTCCACCACGAGGGCGCCGCGCTTGTGCGCGTCGTCGAGGATCTTTCCGAACGCGCTGTAGCCGTACTGCGACTCGCTGAAGCCGGGCTGGATGCGCTTGATCGTGTTCTTGATCAGCGAGGCCGAGATCGCGCCTTCGCCGCGCTCGGCGACCAGTTGTTCGAGCGTGCCGACGACGATTTCGATCGCCCGGGTTTTCTGTTCTTCGGGCGTCGGCTCGGCGGCCGGCGCAGCCTCGACGGCATCGGCAGCCTGCGCGACAGCGGGACGTCCGCGCCGGCGGGTCGTCGTCGCTGGTTTGGCCGCCGCGCCCGTCTCCACCTCCTTCGCGGGCTGCGGCGGAACAGCGACTTTCTCGCTCGGCGCCTTCTTCGCCGGCCGCGTGGGCCGGGCCTTGGGCTGCACAAGATCTTCGTAAAAGATGAACTCGTCGCAGTTGCTGATCAGGAGCGACGACGCCGAGCCACGCACGCCGATACCGATCACGCTCTTGCCGTTCTCCTTGAGCTTGGAGATGAGCGGCGAGAAATCGGAATCGCCACTGATGATGACGAAGGCGTCGATGTGCGCCTTGGTGTAGCAGAGGTCGAGCGCGTCGACGACCATGCGGATGTCGGCCGAGTTCTTGCCCGACTGGCGCACGTGCGGGATCTCGATCAGCTCGAACGCGGCTTCGTGCATGTCGCGCTTGTATTCCTTGTAGCGGTCCCAGTCGCAATACGCTTTCTTGACGACGATGCTGCCCTTGAGAAGCAGGCGTTCGAGCACCGGGCGTATCTTGAAATCCGGGTAATTGCCTTCCTTGAGGCCGATCGCGACGTTTTCGAAATCGCAGAAAACGGCGAAGTTGTGCGTGTCTGTTGCCGCCATGTCGGGGCTCCCTCGATGTGTGTCTGGGTGCGCCATGTCGCTGCGCCCGCACACCGGGCGTGGCGAAACGGCCGCTCGAGCGCCTCATGCTAACCGGGAAAAGGGCGAGGCGCGCCGTCGACCGGGCGTCCCGTGATCCGGGAACGCGACGGCAGCGGCTCCGCGAACACTCGCCGAACCGCTGCAACGCACGCCAAACTCAGTACATTCTGTAGGGCAGGAACTTGCCGTTCAGGACGATACGTACACGATCGCCTTTGGGGTCAGCCTCGCGCGAGATGTCCATCGAGAAATCGATCGCACTCATGATGCCGTCGCCGAATTCCTCGTGGATCAATTCCTTGATGCTCGTGCCATAGACGTTGATCAACTCGTAAAAGCGGTAGATCAACGGATCGGTCGGCACGGCGGTCGGCAAGGATCCCTTGTACGGCACGACCTGCAGCCCGTCGACCGCGTCGGCCGGCAGATCGAGCAGGCGGCCGACGGCGCCCGCTTGCGCGGCGCTCAGCGTCATCTGCCCGAGCAGCGCGGCCGCGGTCCATTCCTTGCTCTGGCCCGTCGCCTCGGCGAGCTGCGCCCATTTGAGTTGCTTGCGGCGCTTGCTGTCGAGGACGAGTTGGGTGACTTGGTCGCGTGTCATCGCGATCTCCTTTCGCTGGGTTGGGAGGAAACGAATGCGGCGCCGCGCTCAGCCGACGGCTCTGCCGACGTGGCGGGCAACCGGGTGGCATGCAAGGCCGCGGCGAGCGCGACGACGACGAGCGCAAGCACGAGCGACAGTCCCTGCCAGAACGCGAGCGGATGGCGTTCGATCAGTGGCGAGGCGGGCCGGCTCGGCGAGGGGTGGCGCAGGTCGAACGTGAACTCGGACAGGTTCTCGTAGCGGCGTTCGGGCTCGGGGTGGACGGCCTTGCGGATCGCGTCGTCGACCCACGGTGGAATCGCGCGGCGGCCGTCGCGCAGCGAGCGATAACGCAGTCTGCGCTGATCGGCCCGCGTCCTGTAGCGGGCGACCTGCGTGTCGTAAGGCAGCTCGCCGCTCAGCATCTGGTAGGTGATCACGCCGAGCGCGAACAGGTCCGCGGCGCGCGTGCCGCCGTCCCCGAGCAGGCGCTCGGGGGCCGTGTATTGCAGCGTGCCGAGTTCGATGCCGCGCCCGGCCAGGGGGTCGGTCTCGCGCATACCGGCCACCTCGGTCGAGCCGAAGTCGATGATCTTCACGGTGCCGTTCGGCTCGATCATGATGTTCTCCGGCCGCAGATCCTGGTGCAGCATCTCGAGCCGGTGAAACGCCCGCAGCCCGCGGGCGATCTGTTCGACGATGCCGCGCACGGTCTCGAGGTCGGGCCGCGGGTGATCGATCATCCACTGGCCCAGCGTCTGGCCTTCGACGAACTCCATCGCGGTGTACAGATAGCCCGGCTTGCGTCGTACCGGCGACGGTTTCAGCACGTGCGCGCTGTCGACACGGCGTGCGACCCACTCTTCCATCAGAAAGCGTTCGAGATAGCCCGCCTCACCCTGCAGCTCGATCGACGGCGCCTTGAGGATCACGCGGGCGCCGCTTTCCTCGTCGACGGCGAGGTAGACGTGGCTGCGGCTGCTCCCATGCACCTCGCGCACGATCGTATAGCCGTCGAAGCGCATGCGCCCCTGGAGGATGGGCGGAAGCGGCCGCGCGGCGAGCTGGTTGCGCAGTTCGCGCGCGCCTGCGTTGGGCAGCCTGTCGATTCTGAGGATCTGCACGGTCAGGTTGTCGGCGCTGCCCTGCGCGTAGGCCTGGCCGGCGATCGCCGCCGCGGCGCGGTCGAGGTCGTCGCCGTGCGTGGCGACGGCGTCGGCCACGAATCCTGCGGCGACGTGTTCGTAGACGCCGTCGGTCGCGAGCACGAAAACGTCGCCCGCCTCGAGCGCTTCGGCCCGGTAGTCGATTTCGAGCTGGGCATTGATCCCGAGCGCGCGGCCGAGATAGTGGACGTCGTCGGCAAGCCGCAGCCTGTGGTCGTTCGTCAGTTGCTCGAGCGTGCCGTCGCGCAGGCGGTAGATCCGCGTGTCGCCGACGTGGAAGAGGTGCGCCGTTGCCGACTTGACGACCAGCGCGCTCAAGGTGCAGACGTAGCCGCGGTCGCGCTCGTAGCGGTAGGGGCTGCGCTGGCTTTGCGCGTGCAGCCACGCGTTGAGCGCCGTCAGCACGCGCTGTGCCGAGGTCTTGACCGACCAGGCATCTGGGGTGCAGAAATAATCCTCGAGGAAGCCGGCGACCGCGGCCTGCGCCGCGACATGGCCGACCGTGCTGCTGCTGATGCCGTCGGCCAGCGCGACAACGACGCCCTTGGCCCGCCGTTGCGTGGCTTCGGGGATACGAATGCCGTGAAAATCCTGGTTGATTTCCTTGCGTCCGCGGTCCGAATACTGCCCGGCCGATACTTCGAGTTCGCCGCGCATCGCCGGTCCCGCAAGCGGTGCCGGACCCGCCTCGGCGCGCCCGGCCGTGCCGCTCAATTGTAGGCGCGCTCGGCGTCGGCCTTGACCGGGTAAGACACCCGCTTGGGCGCGGTCCGGAGGTGCGTCGTGTAGAGCGTGAGACCGGTGAACGCAAGGCCGCCGACCAGATTGCCGAGCACGGTCGGGATCTCGTTCCAGATCAGGTAGTCCATGACCGAGAAATTGCCGCCCAGGATCAGTCCCGACGGGAACAGGAACATGTTGACCACCGAATGCTCGAACGCCATCGCGAAGAACAGCATGATCGGCATCCACATCGAGATCACCTTGCCGGTGACCGTCGTCGAGATCATCGCGCCGACGACGCCCATCGACACCATCCAGTTGCACAGCATGCCGCGGATGAAGAGCGTCAGCATCCCGGCCGCGCCGTAATCCTTGTAGCCGAGCGTGCGCGCTTCGCCGATGCCTGCGATCTTCTGGCCAACGTCGTTGGGTTCGACCGAGAAGCCGTAGGTGAAGACGATCGCCATCATGACCGCGACGGTCAACGCGCCGGCGAAGTTGCCGGCGAAGACGAGCCCCCAGTTGCGCAGAATGCCCTTCACCGTCACCCCGGGGCGCTTGTCGATCAGCGCGAGCGGCGTCAGCACGAACACCCCGGTCAAGAGATCGAAGCCCATCAGATAGAGCATCACGAAGCCGACCGGGAACAGCAGCGCGCCGACCAGCGGCGAGCCGGTCTGCACCGTCATGCTGACCGCGAAGACCGCGGCGAGCGCGAGGATCGCGCCGGCCATGTAGGCCCGGATCAGCGTATCGCGCGTCGCCATGAAGACCTTGGCCTCGCCCGCGTCCACCATCTTCGTCACAAATTCGGAAGGCACCAGATATGCCATGACATTTCTCCTCGTCGCTATGAACCGTCCTGGCTGCGGCGCTGCAGCCACGTCAGCTGCCTTCTAGCAACAAGCCTGCCACGCCGCAGGACGTCGCTATGCCGTTGTTCCGTATGGGACTTCGTGGAGACGGGCCCTGCCGGGGCAGCAGCGCGACGGGCGCGATGCACCGCGATGCGAGCGCGCGCCTGTTTGTGGTGCACCGCGAGGACGTGCGTCGTGCCGGTCGCGCGGCGCCCGACGATGACCCGAGCGGGCGACGCACCGGCCAGACATGCCATACGCATCCGCGTCATGGCTTGGCATAATCCCAACCCCGGCTCCTGCCGGCCCGCTCACTCCGACGCGACTTCCGAACCATGCTCCCGCCCATTGCACACCGCCTCGCCGCCGAGGTTGCCGCCACCCCGGCCCAGGTCGCCGCCGCCATCGCCCTGCTCGACGAGGGGGCGACCGTGCCCTTCATCGCGCGCTACCGCAAGGAAGCGACCGGCGGACTCGACGACGCGCAACTGCGCCTGCTCGAAGACCGGCTGCGCTACCTGCGCGAACTCGAAGCGCGCCGCGCGGCGATCATCGATTCGGTCAACGAGCAGGGCAAGATGACGCCCGAGCTGCTGAGCGCGCTCTCGCTCGCGGCGGACAAGACGCAGCTCGAAGACCTCTATCTTCCGTACAAGCCCAAGCGACGCACGAAGGCGCAGATCGCGCAGGAAGCCGGCCTCGCGCCGCTGGCCGATGCCCTGCTCGCGAACCCGCTGCTCGACCCCGAACACGAGGCAGGCGCTTACCTGCGCGAGCCGTTCGCAACCGACGCGGGCGAGAATCCGGGCGTTCCCGACACGAAGGCGGCGCTCGACGGTGCGCGGCAAATCCTGATGGAGCGCTTCGCCGAAGACGCAACGCTGCTGCAAGACCTGCGCGACTACCTGCTCGAGCACGGCGTCGTCGAATCGAAGCTGCGCGAGGGCAAGGCGAGCGCGGCGGAAAAATACGCCGACTACTTCGACTATGCCGAGGCGCTCGCCGCGATTCCGTCGCACCGCGCGCTCGCGCTGCTGCGCGGCCGCCGCGAGGACCTGCTCGACGTGCGGCTGCGCCTCGACAGCGAGGAGGAGCGTCCGGCCTGGAGCGCGCCGCACAACCCCTGCGAGGCGCGCATCGCGCGGCGCTTCGGCATCGCCGACCAGAACCGCCCGGCCGACCGCTGGCTGATGGACACGGTGCGCTTCACCTGGCGCGTGAAGAGCTTCATGCACCTCGAACTCGAATTGATGGGCGCGCTGCGCAGCCGCGCCGAGGCCGAAGCGATCAAGGTTTTCGCGCGCAACCTCAAGGACCTGCTGCTCGCCGCGCCGGGCGGCCCGCACGTGACAATGGGGCTCGACCCGGGCGTGCGCACCGGCGTCAAGGTCGCCGTCGTCGACGAGACCGGCAAGGTCGTCGACACCGCGGTGATCTATCCGCATGCGCCAAAAAACGACTGGGACGGTTCCTTGCACGCGCTCGGCAAACTCGCGGAGAAACATCACGTCACGCTGATCGCGATCGGCAACGGCACCGCGTCGCGCGAGACCGACAAGCTCGCACGCGAGCTCATCACACTGCGCCCCGAGCTCGGACTCACGAGCATCGTCGTATCGGAGGCCGGCGCCTCGGTCTATTCCGCGTCGGCCTACGCCTCGCAGGAACTCCCCGAGCTCGACGTCTCGCTGCGCGGCGCAGTCTCGATCGCGCGCCGGCTGCAGGACCCGCTCGCCGAACTCGTGAAGATCGACCCCAAGTCGATCGGCGTCGGCCAGTACCAGCATGACGTCAGCCAGTTCGACCTCGCGCGCGCGCTCGACGCCGTCGTCGAGGACTGCGTCAACGCCGTCGGCGTCGACGTCAACACGGCCTCGGCGCCTTTGCTCGCGCGCGTTTCCGGCCTCGGCACGAGCGTCGCGCATGCGATCGTCGCCCACCGTGACGCCAAGGGCCGTTTCGCGACGCGTGGCCAGCTGCGTGAGGTCCCGCGTCTCGGCGAGAAGACCTTCGAGCAGGCCGCGGGCTTCCTGCGCATCGTCGGCGGCGACGACCCGCTCGACGCGTCGGCCGTCCACCCGGAGTCCTATCCGCTGGTGCAGCGCATCCTCGCCGACATCAAGCAGGAACTGAAAGCGGTCATCGGCAACGTCCAGGTGCTGAAAACGCTCAGCGCGGCGAAATACGCCGACGAGAAATTCGGCATGCCGACGATCAGCGACATTCTCAGGGAGCTCGAGAAGCCCGGCCGCGATCCGCGCCCGGAATTCGCGACCGCGGCATTCAGGGACGGCATCGAAACCCTCGCTGACCTCAAACCCGAGATGGTTCTCGAAGGCGTCGTCACCAACGTCGCCGCGTTCGGCGCCTTCGTCGATATCGGCGTGCACCAGGACGGCCTCGTCCACATCTCGGCCCTGTCGAACAGCTTCGTCAAGGACCCCCACACCGTCGTCAAGGCCGGGCAGATCGTAAAGGTCAAGGTGCTCGAGGTCGACGAGAAGCGCAAGCGCATCGCGCTGACGATGCGGCTGGGCGACGCGGCCGCAGGGAACACCGCGCGGCACGAGACCAGGCAGACGCGGCACGAGGCAGGTCAGGCGCGGCGCGGGCTGGGGCAGGCGCCGCGCGAGGCACGCCCCGCGCCGGGCAAAGGGTCCGGCGGCAAACCGAATCGCCCGACCGCGGCAGCGCCGGCGGGCGCGATGGCCGCGGCTTTCGCCAAGCTGAAGCGGTAATCCGGTTCCCCGCCCCCCGGGACGGCCTTGCGATACGTACGGCCCGGGGCAGGTACCCCGGGCCGCGTCCGCAGCACAGCAGGGGTTCTGCCTGCCCGCACGCCGTCATCCCTGCGAAATCGCGCCGCTCAGCCGCCTCGCCGACTCGCGCCCGCAGCGCGGGCCGAAGTGAAGCAAGGTCCATTCCCCGTTGCGTCATCCCGCCTGCCTAAACTTTTGCCTTCCGGCGTCCGTTATACGGTAAACGGCGCGTGCGCCCGGCGGGCGCTCCCGTCTGCGGCCGCGCGATCGATACCAACAAGGCTGCTCTTTGCACCGGATTTTGAGGCGACCCAGCTTGCGTACACCCATCGACCTGTCCCTGTCCCGACTCCCCCGCGCGCGCCGGGCCCTCGCCGTCCTGCTGCTCGCGGTCGGCACTGCCGGCTGCGATCCGATCTCGCTGACCGCCGCGTCGCTCGGCGCCGGCGTCGGCGTTTCGCACACGCTCAACGGCATCATCTACCGGACGTTCACCGCGCCCATGAAGACCGTGGAAAACGGCAGCGTGCAGGCGATGCGCGACATGGGCGTCAAAGTCGTCTCGCGCTCGACCAACCAGGAGGGCGAGCGCGTGATCAACGCCACGGCGAGGGACCGCGAGATCGAGGTGCTGCTGGAACCCCTCACCAAGCGAACCACGCGCATGCGTGTCATTGCCAGTAACGGCCTGCTGAAGGACAGTGCCACCGCGCAGGAAATCATGCTTCAAACTGAACGGGTTCTTTCCAAGGGATAACAGAGAGGAGACAGACCATGCAGCCCATCGCCACCCCGCACCTGCAGTCGATACTGCTTGCCTGCGCGATCGCCGTAGCCTTCCCCGCCGTTGCGGAAGACGCGACGACGACAAGCAACACGAGCACGACCGGCACGACCACGACGTCGAGCACGACGACCGCTACCTCCGCCATCGGCAGCTCGGCGACGACCGAGGCGAAACTCGCCGCCGAATTCGCCGATTTCCTCGGTGGCGAGACGCAGGCGAAGAGCGTGGTCTCGAGCCTGCGCCAGGGCACGTACAACGCGGATGCGGAATCGTCGACCGCCCCGGCCACCACGACTTCGTCAACGTCGACGACGGGGACGACGGGCAGCACGACGGGGACGACGACCGGCAACACGGGCACAACGGCGACGGCGACCAGCGGGTCGACGGGCACGATGGGTTATGGCGAAGTGCGCATGACCTTGCGCCTCGCGCAAGCGCAGCTTGACCAGATGGGCATCACGCAACCGACGGACGCGGAACTGGCCGCAGTCCTGCAGGGCGGCGAAGTCGGCGGCACCCAGGTCGATGGCATCCTCGCGCTGCGCGCCGACGGCATGGGCTGGGGCCAGATCGCGCAAAAATCCGGGATGACCGTCGGTCAACTGATGGGCAAAGCGCCGGCCAAGACGGCCACGGTGACGACGAGCGCGAGCGCTAGCAAGGCCGGCAAGCCTTCCGCTACGACGACAACGCGCTCGGCGTCTGCGCCCCAGGCGCGCGCGAACGGCTACATTCCGAGTTCGCCGAAGGCCGGCTCGACACAGGCCCGTTCCAACGGCTATATCCCGAGCGGCAAATCGAACGGGGCGGGCATCGTCAGCGGCGCGGGCGACCGCATGACCGCCGCTGCCGGCGTGAACCGCGGACAGACGCACAAGGCGGGCGCCAACGTCCAGAGCGGCGGAGGGAGCGTCTCGGCCGGCGGTCGTCTGGTCTCGATGGGCGGCGGGAGCCGCGCCGGCGCGTCGGTCGACAACCCGGGCCACGCACGCAAGAACTGAGCTTCGTTCCCGGCCCTTCCGCGGCCGGGCCGCCCTCCCTTCCTCTGGCCGACGACGCTCGGCCCCCTCGCGAACCCGGGATTCGTTCCGGGTCCGCCGAGGCATTACTGTTCGAACACCAGGCTCTCCGCCCGCGCGCCGAGATCGGTCAGCGCGCCGTTGACGGCTTCCATGAAAGGCGGCGGTCCGCAGACATAGAAATTCTGCGTGAAGTCGTCAATCGTTTCTTCGAGAAAAGCGCGATCGATGCGCCGATGCGCGTACCCCGGTGCATCCGCCGCGGTCGTCAGCAGGAGGCAGCGCTCGCCTAGCAGATGCCGCAATTCCTTTTCGCAGATCACGTCGCCCGGCGTCTTGTTCGAGAAGATCAGGGTCTGACCGGCGAGCTCGCCCCGGTGCGCACGTTCGCGCAGGATCGCGAGAAAAGGCGTAATGCCGGCGCCGCCCGCGACGAACACGCCCGGCCCCTTGTACTGGATCGTGCCGAAAGGCTCCGACATCAGCATTTCCGCACCGGGTTCCAGCCGGTGCAGCGCGTCGGTCACGCCGGCGTGGCTTGGGTAGCCCTTGATCGTGAATTCGAGCACCGCGTCCGCCGCGAGCCCGGTCGGCGTGAAAGGCCGGCGCTGCTCGCGCAGGCCGGGTCGATCGATCGCGAGTTCGACGCCCTGGCCCGGCATGACGGAAAACCCCGGCGGCTTGCTGACGATGAAGCGCTTCACGTCATGGGTGACGAACTGGGTCATGAGAAGCTTGACGGCGTGGTCCATGGTTCGGCTCCGGATGGGGATGCTTTCAGCTTAGACATGGGCCCGCCCCCCGGACGGCCCCGGCGGGACATCGCCAGGATTCCTACGCGGGAATGGGTTGAGGACCTATGGAGGCGACGCCGCCGAACGTGTATCAGGATAGCTATCTGCCCGCGCGGGCCGTCCTGACCTCACCATGCCTCGCCCTACTTCTGACCGACCCAACCCGATCACCGAACAGAACATCGAGCATATCGTCCGGCTGCAGCGGCAGGCCGACAAGAAGCGCTCGGGCGCCGAACGCCTCGCCGACCTCGTCGCCCGCGTCGCCGGCGGCTCGCCTTTCATCGTTTTTCACGCCCTCTGGTTCGGCGCGTGGATCGTGCTCAACCTCGGCGCGGTCCCGGCGATCCGGCCCTGGGACCCGTTTCCGTTCGGCCTCCTGACGCTCGTGGTCTCGCTCGAAGCGATCTTTCTCTCGCTGCTGGTCCTGATGGCGCAGAACCGCTTGAGCCAGGACGCCGACAGGCGCGCGCAGCTCGATCTCCAGATCAACATACTCGCCGAGCAGGAGAGCACCGCGACGCTGAAAATGCTCGAGCAGATCTGTGAACACCTCGGCATCGACAACGCCGGCGAGGAGGAGCGCGAACTGGCGACCGCGACCGACGTCAGCGAACTCGCGAAATCGCTCGACGACAAACTCACTTCGGAGAGCTGACGCGGCGAGGCCGACCTACGCCGCAGGCGATTTTCCTGCGCGGAAGACGGCGAGCAGCGCCGCCTTCAGCGTCGCGTCCGCCTCCCAGTCGCGCGCGCCGATGACCGACTCGGCGACGCGACGCGCGACGTGCCAGTCCCGCGCGTCGCGCGCGTCCTGCTCGAAGCGCCTCCAGTCGAAGTCGCCGTCGCCGCAATGTCGCGCCGCGACGCCCGTCGCATCCGAGAACGAAAGCGGGTGCGACTCGAAGACTTCGTAGAGGTAGGAGCCGGGGTCGATCCCGGCCGCGCGGGCGAGACGCCGATAAAAGTCGGGCGCGACACCCGGCTCGCCCAGGCAGGCGTCGAGGTCGATGCGCGCTTCGGGCTCGCAGGCCTCGCCCTTGAAGGAAAAGGACGCGCGGATACGAATCGTGTTGCGGCTCATGGCGCGGGCTCGACGAAAACCGGGGTCAGCCGGGGAAGCCGATCGAAGCCGCCGCCTTCGGCGACGCAGCCGGCGTTTCCGCGCTGGGGAGCGGACGCCGGGCCAGGACTGGCGCCGCATCGAGCGCCCGCGCGCGCAACTGGCCGCAGCCGCCGTCCACGTCCTGCCCCGCCGAGTGGCGCAGCTTCGCGAGTACGCCGCGCCGGTGCAGGCGCCGCGCCATCTCGGCGGCGCGCGCCCAGCTCGGGCGGTTGAAACCGTCGGCTTCGGTCGCGTTGTATGGGATCAGATTCATCACCGCGTAGCGGCCGGCCAAGAGACGCGCGATCCCCTCCAGCTCGGCCTCTGTGTCGTTGATGCCTTCGAGCAGGGTCCATTGGTATTGGATCGGGTAACCGGTGCGCCGGGCATAGGCCTCGCCGAGCTCGACCAGTTCCTGCGGCGCGATGTCGGGCGCGCGCGGCAGCAGGCGGCGGCGCAGCGCGCGGTCGGTGGTGTGCAGCGACAGCGCCCGCGCGGGCTTCACCGTCGACTGCGGCAAGCGCTCGAACACGCGCCGGTCGCCCACGGTCGAGAACACGAGGTTCTTGTGGCCGATCCCGCCTTCCAGCCCCAGCAGCTCGATCGCGTCGAGCACGTTGTCGAGGTTGTGCGCCGGCTCGCCCATGCCCATGAAGACGACCTTCCTGACCGGGCGGCGGCTGCGCGCGAGCACCACCTGCGCGACGATCTCCGCGCCCGAAAGCTGGCGCAGCAGGCCGGCGCGGCCGGTCATGCAGAACACGCAGCCCACGGCGCAGCCGACCTGGGTCGACACGCAGACGCCGTCGCGCGGCAGCAGCACGCTCTCGACGGTCTGGCCGTCGGCGAGCCGCACGAGCAGGCGCGCCGAGCCGTCCTCACCGGGGTGCTCGGAATGCACCTGCGCCAGATTACGCAATTCGTCGAACAGGCCGGGAAGTGCGTTGCGTAGCCGAAGCGGCAAAAAATCCTCGGCGCGCTGCCGCCGGTTGTCGAGCGGACGCCCCGCGACCCACGCACGCAGCACCCGCCCCGCGTGGCAGGGCGCAGCACCGTGGTCGCGCAGACGTTGTCGGAGTTCGGGGAGTCGCATGGCGCGCGGATGGTAGCACGCACGTGCCCCCCACGCCGTCGCGGGTCAACACGCCTGCGGGCTCCAATACGCCTGAACTCCATTAACCCTCGCGATCCGCACCCCGCGAATGCTGACGCATCCCAGACACCGTTCCGTTCGCTTCGCGGGCTGGCCGGATAATGCAGGCTGCGCAACAAAAGAAACCTCGCCATGCCCTTCATCCGCATCTTTCCGCTGCACGAAACCGAAGCTGTTCGTCCCGAGGACTTCGGCCGCGGCAATCCGGCCCGCTGTGGCGCCCTGCGCCGCAGCGACGCCCGCGAGATCTGGCTCGCACTCCGTCAGATCGTCGCCTACGAGGAATGCCCGCTCTACCTCATCTGCGAGGCGGAGCCCAACGCGCTCGTGAACGGCATACGCATGCGTCTCGCCGACGGCGGCATGCTGGTCGTCGCGGACGATCCTGAGGACGATGCGCTCGGCTTCGCGGCCGCCGTCGAACGCGCGGCGGGCGGACAGGTCGCGGAGATGGGGTGCTCGCGTTATCTCGGCGAGCTGACGCGCAAGAATCTGATCTGAGCGACTGTGCGCGCGGACGCGCACGAAGCCGCTGGGCCGCGCTTTCCATGGCGGGGACGGTCCGCCTGCGTCATCTGCCCGGATCGGCCACGCGCTCATCCGTCGCGCGCGCCTGGACCACCTGATTGCGGCCTCGGCGCTTGGCCTCGTAAAGCGCGCCGTCCGCGCGCGCGAGCAGGGCCGCGCCCGGCTCTCCCGACTCGATCGTGGCCACACCGAAGCTCGCTGTCACGGTTCCGACGCGCTCGAGCGGTACCTGCCCGAGCGCACCGCAAATCTTGTCGGCGACCACGCGAGCCGCATCGAGATCGGTCCGCGGCAGCAGGACGGCGAATTCCTCGCCCCCCCAGCGCGCGAGCGTATCGGCCGTGCGCAGCAGGCCCTGTACCTCGCGTGCGATGGTTTTGAGAACGTCGTCCCCCTGACCGTGTCCCCAGGTATCGTTGATCTGCTTGAAGCGATCGATATCGAACAGGATGACGGAGAAAGGCTGACCCGGCACGCGCAGGCAGTGCTGTTGCTCCAATTGCAGCAATTCTTCGAAACGGGCCCGATTGGCAATGCCGGTCAAGGCATCCGTCGTCGCCATCCGCTCGAGCCGCGCGGCCTTGCGCTCGAGGATGTCGATGACCTCCTGCAACTCGAGTGCGTGGTGTCGCATCAAGTCCGCCCAGCGGCTATACGCGACGCCGATCAAGTCCTTCTGCGTGATGAGGCCGATGATTCTTCCGCTGTCGCTGTCCCTGACGACGAGGCGCTTGAAATGCTTCTCGTGCAGCGTCGCGATCGCCTCGCTCACCGTGAGGCCGTGGCCAACCGTGTGCAGCGGGGCGGACATGTGCGCCGCGACCGGGTCGGCCAAGGGCGCGTCGCTCTGCAGGATACGGACCGCGTCCTGGGTCGTGAGGATGCCAATCTCTGCCTCCTGATCGATCACGATCACCGCATCGTCGGCCTGGACCAGTTGCACGAGCACGTCCGCGAGAGGCGTCGCCGCGTGCACGGTCTTGATCTCGTGACGCTTCAGCAGATCGCCCAGACACTGTCGCTGCAGCATGAGCTGCGGATCGAGGCTGCCCAGGATGTCCGAATTGGAAACGATGCCGTACAGGTCGCCCGACCCGTCGACGACCGCCGCGTATCCCTGTGAGCCGTCGAGCTGGTCGAACATGTCGAGGATGTTGTAGTCCTGCGGGATGACGGGGAGCTCCGCGCACTCGACGTTTCCGACCGCGATGCCGAGGCCCTTCTCGCCAAAACGCAGTTTCACGACGTCCGGCGCGGTCAGTAGCCCATACCTCCCCTCGCCGCGCCGCACCACGATGTTGCGGACGTTCCGCGCAGCCATCTGCCGCAACGCCTCGCTCACGCTGACCTCCGACGACACGCTCACGATGTCGGTCGTCGCCAATTCGGCTATCGGGGGAAAAAACATGTGCCGGTTCCTGTCAGGGGTAAACGGCCGGGGCGCGAACGCCATCCTGACCGTCCGATGCTCAACAAGGCCCAGCTCCGCTTCGGGTCGGCCGGAACCGAACCAGTCGCGCAACCGTCAAGCTGTGCCGGCCGAGAACTTACGACGAACTGCCCCCGCGCGCAACAAGGGTTCCCGCGGCCAGCGGAACACCCCGCTTCCCGGTTTATAGCGTCGCACGTTCCCGCACGGGGTTCGATGTGGACAGCAACGCTCCGACCCCAGTCGCCTCCACTACCCGGCGGACTTCTTCCGCCGGGGCCCTTGCCATGGATGTCCTAGGCCGGAAACCAATCAATTACCCGAGGCGACCCGCTCGGACGAAAGAACCAGCCGCCTCTCGGTTCCACTCAGCGCTGCGACACCATCGCGGGCTGCTGCTTGGCAAGTTCATTGACTGCCTCTTGGGCGAATTTCTCGTACAACCAGCCCATCCGCGCATCGTCCTGACCGCCGGCCAAGCCACCCAGTGCGTAGGACGCGGATACGACGAAACGATCCAATTCCTTGCCGCTCGTGTCGGTCAGCACGATATCGCCTTCGATGGAGTCCGCGCCCGCCATGAAGCCCCACATCACCGCTGAGAAATTCGAGCGCACGCGCATGCTTGTAACCACGATCTCGACCTTGGGCAAGGCCGCATCGTTCGCAACGATCAGCGACTTAGCTTCCAGCGCCCGGCGTACGTGATCGAGCAACTGGTCGGGATTGAATTTAAGGTTGTCGAGCGCCTTCGCCTTGGCATCTGGCGTCATCGACAGCGTCACCGAAGCGAACTGCGTATAAGCGGGTGCATTCGCCTGCTGAAGCGGGACCGCAGCGCTAGGCGTACGCGTCACCCCCGAGGCACATCCTGCGAGAACGAGCGCAGCGGCCACGGTCAACGTCAATTTCTTGTTCATGATGAATCTCCTCCCTGGTTGGATATAAAACGTCTAATTCAAGAACGGGTCCGGTTAACCGCGCGCCCGATGAAAAACGGGGATCGACGAGCGCTTGCGCTAACGGCCGGGCTCAGCCTCCACCGTATAGCAGCCCTCGACTTGCCCCCTCGCCGTATGGTCGACGTATTTGTTATTGACCGCTCCGCGGGCGGATTATGGCACGTGGATCTGGCCACAGCCTGCCTTCTCGGGGCCACACATCTTCAGAACAGCCCCGGGGGACAACGGGATCGCGTTTAGCGGGCAATCGTCCATCGCAGCGTTTCCGCGATCGGACCGGGGGGCCCTCAACCGCGACCTGCAGGTCCGTCGATTTTCAAAGCTCCGATGGTACGCACGGGTCTGGCGCCCTTGATCCCGCCGCGGCGGGACCGCGGGCTTCCATGAAACCCGCCAGGATCGGGCTGCAAATCGCGGCAAGCGCAAGGCGCAGATTGTTGCTCGACACCACCATCGTGGTCGGCCGCGACATGTAGGCGTCGGGGATGCGCTTGAGCAAGGCGCGAAAATCGTGGCGCTCGCGGTCGCGGAAATGGATCACGCACAGCGATTCGTCGGGCAGGGGCACGTCGCGCGCGATGAAGGGATCCGAGGTGTCGACCAGCGGCATGCGCTGGATGTTGATGTCGGTCAGGCCGAACTGGGGGACGATGTAATGGATGTAGTCGTCCATGCGGCGGAGGATCGTTTCCACCGCTTCTTCGGGCGTGCAGCCGTTCTTGCAGTCGCGGTGGATCTTCTGTATCCACTCGAGGTTGATCGCGGGCACCACGCCGATCAGCAGGTCCACGTGCCGAGCTACGTCGATGCCGGGGCGGCCGACGCGGCGGTCGATGCCGGGCGGAAAATGACGCGCGTCGACCTTGCGGCGCGTCCAGGTGTTGGCGACCAGGCCGCCGTGCTGCCCCTCGTAGAACAGCAGATCGCTGCCTTGCGGCAGCGGCGCCCAGGGCGTGAACTCGCCCGCCGGCACGCCGAGTTCCCCGCCGTGTTCGGCGTTGTGCGCGTACTGGCGATACACCCCGCTGCCGCATTCGCCGTAGGTACGAAAAAACGATTCGAGCTCCTGGAAATGATTGCACTCCGGGCCGAACCAGGAAATCTTGCGGCCGCTACGCCGCGCCTCGTCGAGCAAGGCCGTGAACTGGCGGTCGGTATACCGCCGGAAGCCGTCGCCATGAACGAGCGCGGGTTTGATGTTCAGGCGCTCGAAAATGAACTTGAACGCGTGGCGTATCGTGGACAGGCCGGCACCGGACGAGCCGGTGACAGCGACGATCGGGTGCTGACGGGACATGGTCGGTCATTCCCCCAGGTTGGCCGGAAGGCAGCGGGACTGAAAGTTTACCCCTCCGTCCCCCAAAGAAGGAGCATCCGGCCGAAGGCGGAGCCGGACTCGGCTGCAGGGGCACGCACTCGATCGCCCTGCGCGTCGTTCCTCGGCAGTGGAAATGGGTCGCGACTGGCCTCCACGGCCTGCGCGAACTGCACGTCCATCAGAAAAGGGATTTTCCAGCCAAAGCGCGTCCGCGGGTTGGTGCGGTCCGCCGCGACGCCACTCGCCTCACTGTCCGTGGTATCTACAATGGTCAGCACGGCTCGCGCCCGTCGACACTGAAGCGAAAGGAAGCGCCATGAACGAGGACGAGAAGAACGCGCTGGTCGCCGAGCTGAAGCACGGGATACCGGGTCTGGTCAGCGCACATCTGGCGGAAGCGTCGACCCGGCAGAAAGTCGCCGATGCCGTCGAGGCGATCCTGACCGGCAACCGCTCGCCGGACGACCCCTACCGGACAACCATCCACTTCCTGGCGGGCCTCCTCACTTTCTGCCTCGGGGTCATCGCCGCCATTTTCAGCGTTCTGAGCGACAGCAACACCGACCCGTATCGGCTGAGCTACAGAATGCTGGGCGGCGTGCTGGCGTCGATCGCATTCGTCGCCTGGCTATGCACGGTCGCCGTTGCATTCGTTCAAACGGAGAAATACAGGCGTCGATCGGGGCGCCGCTACCGGGCGCCGCCGGTCTTCCTGCGCGCCGCACTGATGCTCGCGCTAACCCTCTTGGGCGGCGTGCCGGTCGCCTACTGCGTCCGCTATGGACACGCGATCCTCACCGGACTCGATGAACCGGTCGGGCTTTTGGATTCCTTGATCGGGGTGTGGACGCTCGCGTTCTGAGGCTGTTGCCGAGAAGGCCGCCTGCAAGTCCTGCCGCCAGAGTGCCGGCATCCGAAAGTGACATCGCTGCGCTGGCAGATCGAAAGCGTCGAACCGGTCCTCAGCCCTTACGCAACTGCAGCCGGTACACCAGCGCCATGATCGCGAGGCTGGTCGACTTGGGCAGTTCCTTGAACTGCACGCTCATCGTATGGACCGTCGTTTCCTTCCCCGTGCGCGACTCGGCGGAACACATCACGGCATCCGCGCGGATCGCCTCTTCGAGGTCGTCGCCGATCTTGATCCTGAAGCCGACCACGAACGGATCGCCCTTGGCGCATGTCACGGGCTCAGGCAGCACGATCTTGGCGCCGCCTACGCTCAGGTCTTTCAAAACGACGTCGCGGCTGTCGCCGCTCGCCGGGTTCAGCAGCGTGGCCGGCAGATCCGTGAGGGCGCGCAGCGCCTTCCTGATCTTGGTCTGGCAGACCAGCCGGGGATACTCAAGGTGAAGGTGCGGCATCGGATGGGAATGCGAGGCCAGCACGCGGGTGCGGAAGTTGTATAGGCTCGTCCCGGAAAATGTCTTGATATTGAAGAGCGTGCCGTCCTTCACCAGCAAGGGCTTGCCGGACACCATCGGCGTGGCCACCACGATGGCCCGGTCCTTGAGATAACCGATCAGCACCGCCGGCACGTCTGCCGCCACTACTTCGAGAGCAGGATGCAGCTGCAGAACCTCGCCGGGCTGCATCGCAAGATCGTCGAACGGGATCGGGTCGCCCGTGAGCCTGGTCTTGCTCTCGTCCTCGGACGGCCCCAGACCCATCGGCGGAATGGCGGATTTGGATCCCGCGGCCCCGGCGCCAACGCCGGAGCCGGGCTGTCGGAATACTCCCCGCTGAAGCATCGCAATGATTTGTGCCTCGGTGGCAGGTGCCATCCCTTTGTTGAGTAGCAGCACGCCGTTTTCGTCGTAGACGGCCCAAGACAAAGGCCTGCCGACCTCGAGCTCCGAGGCATGCACTCGAATGCTTCTTGGGTTGTCCATGGTTGTTCTCCGCGCCGCGGGCGTCGTTCTTGTGCGTTATCTACATACCCTCAACGAATAACGGCCTGTTCGCGGGTATGTTTAGGTCCGGCTTTTTGTGGAGGCCCGACGATTGAAGAACTGAAGGCGTCGCCATCGACGCGAGTTCCGCTGTGAAAAAGCGTCAGCGCAGCGACCAAGCGAAGCGACCGTCGTACTCAAGTGCCATAACCGCCGGTCGACCCGTAGAAGGCGGTGTCGCGCCCTCATGGTTTGAACATCCGCTGGCGCAATGCACCTTCGGTCGCTCTGCGCTGAGGCGCGCCGCTTGTTGCGCCCCGGAAGAAAATTCAGACAAGCGCCACGCTCGCGATTCTCTGTTTCCTACAAAGGGGAATTCCCCTTTGCCTATGCTGGACTCTTGCCTCCCCGGCAGAGAGAGGATTTAGCGGCGCCAGGGGCCTACCGTCAATCAACCCGACACATTTCACCGACTTGGCTTCTTAACAAAGGAGGGGGTATGAATAAATTTATAGAGATCCTGGGCGGCGGGGTTCTTGCGCTGTCCTCGGTGTGCGCCCACGCGGAAATATCCTATTTTCCCGACGCGGTTTTCGATAGCGAAAGCGGTTTGTATTGGCGCCTTTTTGAAACACTTGAGCAAGGGGAGGCGGCCGGCTTTAGCTGGGCTTCGGTGGATCAGACGGCGGATTTATTTCTTCATTACGCGCCGCCCGACGCCAATGGCACGCTTCCGGGTTATGACCCGGACTGGGGTGGCATTCTCAGTTACACGACAAGCGGGGACGGGATGTCCTACTCGTTTACCTGGGAGTCGAGCTACGATTACGACAACTATCTGCCACCCCTACTTTCGGATCCACTCGGATATAGCATTTCTTACGGAACTCCTGGACCGCACTCTCCCATGACCGACGCCTTGCTAGCTCAGGTATCGGGCGACAACCAAGAAGCTGTTACTGTGCTTCTCCGGGACGTCACACAAGCCGATCAATACGGTTGGATCGCTGGAGAGGTCGAAGGAATCATCGACCCGCCCTCGCAAAGCATCGACGATTGCCCTTGTCCTTTTTACGATGAGCGCACCGCCGCGATTACGATGGTCGACTATTACAACGACGATGGCTCTCTCAATATCGCCGGGTACCTGATGGTCAGCAGTGTGCCTGAGCCCACTCCCCCCGCCCTCTTTCTTGCGGGAATCGCTGGCATAGCGTTGCGTCGCAAACTCACACAGGTCTGCGCCCCCCGACTGGGCCGTGGTAAGGGATGCGGTCACGCACGCCATGCGTGCCGCACCGCAGGCTTTCGCCTCGGCAATGCCAGAGCCGATCTCGAAGTTCGCCTGGACGCGAGCCGGTCTGAAACCCGACTCAGCGGATCGGAATGGTCACGAACATCGCGGTCGTATTGACCGAGTTGAAGTCGCTCACCTTGGGGAAATGGGTGAAATTCACCGTCACGTGGTCGAAGCGCACCGCAAGCAGCGGGATCGGCGCGATGAAGGCGTCGCCGTTGTTGTAGGTGTCGCTATGGAACGCCGTCAGCGCGGCGCCGAGATTGAAGCGCCCCTCGCGATCGAGCGGCCACAGCAGCCCGGCCGCTCCGTACACCGCGGTGTTGCGCCCCGAGTCGTAATACGCGCCGGCGTCGGCGAAGGCCGAGGCGTTCAGCCATTCGCCAAAGGTATAGCGCAGGCCGAGGCCGGGGTTGAATTCATTGTCCCAGTCGTTTTCCTCGGCGGTATCGCGCTCCCAGTGATACGACAGGCCGTACAGGTTCACGCCCCACTCGGCTGAAGCAGTCGGCACGGCACAGGCCATGCCCAGCGTGAGCGCTACGGTGCGGACGATTCGACACGTCGATTGCTTCGGCATGGACTCTTCCTCTGAAGTTCGGACTCCCTCCACTATAGGTCGCGTGCCTACTGAGACAACGAACGTGCGCACGGCCATCGCTAATGAACAACGGACAGAGCACGACCGCTCGTAGCGCGAGACCGCACCTGTTCCAGCACCCACGGTGCTGCGGGCATGGCGACGACTCGGCCGGCTCAAATGGGGTGCAGGATCGCGTCGATGCGCTGCATGTCCGATTCGAGGATGGCCTCGACGTCGAGCGTGATCGCAACCTCGTCGCCGACGACCATGCCGCCGCGATCCATTGGCGCGTTCCAGCTCACGCCGAAGTCGTGCCGATTGATCACCGTGGTCGCGAGAAAGCCGATGCGCGTCGTCGGCCCCAGGTCCTTGTCGCCCTCCCAGTACGGGCACTGCCAGCGGCCTAGATAGCGCGAGTCGAGCACGACGCGACGGGTCACGCCGCGGAGCACGAGATCGCCCGCGACGCGGAGGTCGGCCTCGCCGACGCAGCGGACTTCGGTGCTGCGGAAGGCGATCTCCGGATAGGTCGCGACGTCCAAAAAATTCGGTCCACGCAGATGCGCGTCCCGCGCTTCGTCCCCGCTCCAGATCCCCGCGGCGTCGATCCTCGCCTCGACCGCCGCTGCGCCGGCCGGGTCATCCGGGTCGAAGTCGATGCTGCCGTGCACGTTCTTGAAGAGGCCGCGCATGTGCGACACCATCATGTGCCGCACCGCAAACTCGGCGCCCGAGTGTCCCGGTTCGAATATCCACTTGGCCATTTTCCGTCCCTCCAGACATCCGGCTCCCTGACCAAACCGAAGTATAGGAAGCGGAGGATGCAGAGCGGCCCCGTCGCGCCCCTTGAGGAAGCGCGGGGCGAGGCGGCCCTCAGGTTTTAGCCCGCTCGGCGTCAGCTCTCGAATCCGCTTTCACGCTGCTGGCGGACGGCGAGCACGATCGCCACGTCCCGCTCGACGTCGTATCGATACAGCGCGACGTAGCCCGTGCGCCCGCGCGAAATCAGCAGTTCGCGGTAGCCCTGCTCCGCCGGCCGGCCAACAAGGGGATGCTCCTTCAGGATGCGCAGGCCGCCGTACAGCAGCTGAGCCGTCGCAGCGGCGACGTCGGGGTCTGATTCGATCAGGAACGCGGTCAGGCGCTCGACGTCCTGCAAGGCGCGCGGTGCGAAGACAAGGCGAGCCACGTGCCGGCTCAGAGCTTGACAGCCTTGGGGCGCTTTGCGCGCTTGCCGGCGAGCGTGTCGTGCAGATAGCTGAACACCGCGTCGGCGTCGTACACCAAGCCGTACTCGGCGACCTCCTGCTCCGCCGTCATCGCCGCGTCGACGAAGGCGCGCCGCCGCTCGGCCAGCGCCGTCTGCGCCGCCAGCGCCTCGACCATGAAGGCATGGGGCGTCTTGCCAGCGTCGGCCGCGGCGATGGCAATACGTTCCTTCAAGTCGTCAGAAAGTTTGAGCGTGGTGGTGGACATGATTCGCCCTCGGTTATGGGTGACACCACGGTATCACCCGCCACCAGGGGCGTCAACGCTTGATTATGGTGTCTGACCCCATTTGTATAAATCTTGATCCATATGGATGGCAGGCATGATTCGGTCGTAGCCAGCAATGAGGAAACGGGTTCGACCAGAACGACAAAGCAGGGTCGGATGTAAAAAACCCGCCATCAATGGTGGCGGGCGGTAAGCTATTCGCGTTTGACGACGGCCGGCTGATGGGTGGCCCCTTTAATTCATTTGGTGTCTTTCCTAGTTGTCACCAGTTTTTTTGTTTCTATTGACGCAATCGCCTGATCTATTGAAGCGTTGATCGTCATACGTATATCTCCATCGCTTGGACCGGCATGGAAACTACGGTATGTCCCATACGAAAAATCTTTCTCACCAATCTTTCCCGCAATATCTACACGCACATACTTTTCCACAACAAAATATCCGAGCAGCCCGCTATTTGGAGGAAGCTCCGGTGTTGTTACCACAGTATCCGCACGGGTTAATGTTACTTGCTTGGTTCCGATCTCAGGCCCTAATTTTTGATACAGCCTGTGAAGAAACAGAGCCGCCGGGCTGGGGGAAATATGATCATCAGCATAATAAATACTGTGTTCCGTCTTATGGGTAAGCTTGTCGCTCTCAGGTCTTGCGTCGACATAGTTAGCTGGCAACGGAATGCTATTTCCCGTTCCTTGGATTTGTATATTCGATACTCCGCCACACCCACTCGTAAAAAGAATCAGGATGAAAGTGACGAGTGATAGGGTTGTTTTGGCATTTTAGGATGAGGGGATTTCATTGGTTTTTTTGCTATTTGCTAGTGGAGATGGGGTCTGAGCTCATTTGTTCTTGGTGCTGCTTCCGGATTTTCCTGATCCGGTCTCGTGGGCGCGGTGGATTGCAGGGGGCATTTTAATTTGAGCCTAGCCCCTTTAATCCCCGATCAATATGCAGATGATCAGGCGAACTCAAACTGATTTCGCCGTAGGAATAATTCGAGCCTGGCCCCTTTGATTCCCTTGTTAGGGGAATCCGGTCGCTGACGCAAGGGGCCGTCCTACTGCTTGCTTGATTGGCCGGGCCAAGCCCCTCTGGTCCGAATGCTGGAAACCGTGGTCTGGCCCTATACCCTTTATTGTTTTCCAGCTGGGTTATTCGCGCCGCTTGCGACGCACGGCCACCACCAGCATCCCAAGTCCGGATGCCAGCATCGCGTATATGTCGGGTTCAGGCACAGCCGACACGGAAATTGAGACGTTTGTCGAATCGAAAATATCGTTCAAAGCTGCGACGCTGTAAGTGAAGCCTGCGAAATTCTGCGGATTGGCAAAGTCAGCCTGCAACATGAAATCGTCCGTGTTCGTGCTCACGCTGCGTGCATCATCCCAACTTGTCGCCTTGTAGGCGCCCACGACGCCCGAAGACCCGGCAGGGTAATCCAGTGCAAAGTAACCGACCTCCGAGGGCGAATAAGTGCGATCCCCGATGGTCAGATTAAGACCGGTGACGTTGGTGCCGTCGAGCGTCACATGACCCGAAATGGCGGCATAGGGCACGGGCGTACCGTTATACGAGGTGAAGTTGGACGCCGTAAAGGTATAAACCTGTGCCGCAGCCTGGGCGGTCTGGACAAACAGGGAACCAAGCACAACAAGGCCCACTGCACTGGCAGCAGCCCAAAACGAGTTTTTCATAGTTACCTCCCCCTGGTTATTGTTGGCCGGGATATAAGCAAAACCTGTTCCCGTGGCGCTCTTAATGGCATATCCATGATTCATCAGGGAAACCTTTTCCAGAAAGCGCAAATCCCGCGTTCGATGTAAAGGATTTCGACAATCCAGCGAGCCTATACAGGCATGCAGTTCGCCGAACAGCCTGGAAATTCGAAGACGTGAAAATCGTGGCCTGGACTGACCCCCTTTAGTTACAGGTCCGGCCCCATCTGTTCCTGTTTATTTGTTGTCGCGGCGCAGCAGCGCCTATAGCCCCAGCACCGCACACGCCGCAAAGGCGACCAGCGCCCACACCGCAAGCGAGTAGCCGAAAATCAACAGCGACGTATCCTGCACACGCCGGGCGCATCGAACAGAACCGGAACCCGCTGACCCAGCCAGTACACGATGCCCTCGACGAAATTGGTCTCGGCGCCGCAGGAAAAAATGTTCGCAGGCTGGTGCTGCAGCCATACCTGATAGCCCGCCACGGCCGCGCCCGACAGCGCCGTCAGCACGGGTCAAGCCGCCGGCGATGCGCCCGGCAAGATTTCGATGCGTGAAGAAGGCGACCAGCGCCGCCACCCCCATCAGCATGAACAGCGTGCGCTGGGCGATGCACAGCGGGCAGGGTTGCGCTTCAGCCACGCCACCATGATGAAGCTTGCGGCGACGAGTGCCATGCCGGCCAGTGCAATGGCGAGCCAGAGGAGGGCAACAGCTGCGTGTGAACAGCTTCGGGGTCACAGAACAGCTTCGGGGTCAGGTCTTTCATTATCACATCAACCTCCCGCTGTTTTTTCATAAGCCTTCACCAGCCGGCTCACGGTTGTGTAGTGAACGCCAAAATGAGCAGCGATTGCTGCCATCGTATGCTGTCCAGACAAATATGCGCGCGCTATCGCCTCGTTGCGATCGTGGCGTCGCTCGAAATCCGCCAACGGTTGCGTCAACGCACGACGCTGGGCACGCGGAATTTCATCCAGCGCCGGCTTCTTCTCGATAAGCGCCTGCATGTTCCGGACGAAGCTTTCCGATCCCAGATAAATCTGCCCCTGCAGTTGCGTCCACACGCTCGGCAGCCGCGCACCTTGATGCACAAACTCAACGTATTTGCGAATCGCCCCGGACCGCTGCCGCCCGAACTGCGCAAGAATCCATTCGGTATGCAACCAATCAGGCGCATCTGTCTGACCGCAGGTGGCGAAATAACTACTCCAGGGCCAGGCTTCAAGTCTTTTCACCATCGCGGCACGCAGCGGGTTCAGCACAATGTAGCGAGCCAGCTCCAGCAGATAGCTGTCCCGTTCAACCAGGATGGCCTTGTAGCGCCCCTGGAACACATGCCCCACCCGGCCGTGCGCGCGGTTGAAGCTTTGCGTATACACCCCATTGAGCTGACGCATCCCCTTGGACAGATTGGCTTCGGGCGTCTCGATCAGCAGGTGGTAGTGATTGTCCATCTGGCACCAGGCGTGGCACACCCAGTTGAAGCGCTGGCAAACCTGTCCCACCACCATCAGCCATGTAGTCCGGTCTGTGTCGGTTCGGTAAATGTCTTCCCGACCGTCGCCGCGCGAGGTGATGTGGTAAAGGCCTCCGGCCAATTCAAGTCTTAAAGGGCGTGCCATGGGCCTGAGTATGGCATTGGGAGTGTGATAATGAAAGACCTGACCCCGGGTGTGTGATGCTCCACTCACGTTCCACCTGGGCCGGTGGCCGTGGGCCTGCTGGAGACGGCGCCGCTTGCCGAGGCGGTGATGCAATCCTTCGTGGCTATGCCCGAGAGCTACCTGAACACGGGCCGGTGCTTCGGGGTCAGGTCTTTCATTATCACATCAACCTCCCGCCGTTTTTTCATAAGCCTTCACCAGCCGGCTCACGGTTGTGTAGTGAACGCCAAAATGAGCAGCGATTGCTGCCATCGTATGCTGTCCAGACAAATATGCGCGCGCTATCGCCTCGTTGCGATCGTGGCGTCGCTCGAAATCCGCCAACGGTTGCGTCAACGCACGACGCTGGGCACGCGGAATTTCATCCAGCGCCGGCTTCTTCTCGATAAGCGCCTGCATGTTCCGGACGAAGCTTTCCGATCCCAGATAAATCTGCCCCTGCAGTTGCGCCCACACGCTCGGCAGCCGCGCACCTTGATGCACAAACTCAACGTATTTGCGAATCGCCCCGGACCGCTGCCGCCCGAATTGCGCAAGAATCCAGTCGGTGCGTAACCAATCCGGCGCATCTGCCTGGCCGCAGGTGGCGAAATAACTACTCCAGGGCCAGGCTTCAAGTTTTTTCACCATCCCGGCACGCAGTGGGTTCAGCACAATGTAACGGGCCAGTTCCAGCAGATAGCTGTCCCGTTCAACCAGGATGGCCTTGTAGCGCCCCTGGAACACATGCCCCACCCGGCCGTGCGCGCGGTTGAAGCTTTGCGTATACACGCCATTGAGCTGCCGCATCCCCTTGGACAGATTGGCTTCGGGCGTCTCGATCAGCAGGTGGTAGTGATTGTCCATCTGGCACCAGGCGTGGCACACCCAGTTGAAGCGCTGGCAAACCTGTCCCACCACCATCAGCCATGTAGTCCGGTCTGTGTCGGTTCGGTAAATGTCTTCCCGACCGTCGCCGCGCGAGGTGATGTGGTAAAGGCCTCCGGCCAATTCAAGTCTTAAAGGGCGTGCCATGGGCCTGAGTATGGCATTAGGAGTGTGATAATGAAAGACCTGACCCCGGGTGCGTGTTGTGCAAGGGCATCACCGTCAGCCCGGGCACCAGACCGGGCAGCCATCGCATGGACGCGGTATCCAGCCGCACCGCCGCCGTATCTTCCGCGTCGAAAGCCAGGCGCTTGATGAACAGCACGCACCCCGTCTCGCTGTGCAGGGGTATCTCCGATCCCGGCGGATTGCGCAGATAGGCACCCGCCCCCCACACGCCGCGCGCATCCGTCAGCGTGCCATCGAGCACGAGGATTTCCTCGCCCAGTGCGCCGCCCGGCGCGGCGAACACCGCACCCGCCGGCGCCTGCACCAGGCTGGTCGTGCCCGCCTCCAGGCTGTCGAGCGGCTTGCAGGCCCCCTCGCCGTCCGCCGTCGCGAGCCAGGGCGCCGTTTGCGTCGCCACCGCCACGCGCTCGTTCAGATCTGCATGCATGTCATTTTCACCGTGGCTAACAATTGCAGGGACATGGTGTCTGGCCCCAATTGTTGATTTCAGAGGGGAGAATGTGATTTTGCAAGACCTGACCCTGAGGTATTCCGCCGCTGCCTTTGCCTTCGCAGGCGCTAACTGCATGGCCCAGTACCGCTCCGCTGGCCAGTCCGATCAATCCGCTCAAACGCGCAACCGGGAAGCCCAGTCCGGGCTGCTGCTCCGCGCTTTGGGGGAAAGCGCACTGGCTCGCGAGCGTATCCGGCATTGACACCGTGGTGCCATCAAACAGCACCAGCCGCCGTCCGCGCCAACGCCACGACTTCGGCAGGCGGGTTTCCAGCCGTTCGCCCGTGGTCCGATACAGCCGATCCACCATCTCCTGCGGCAGACGTTGCCGCGCCTGGCAGTAGGCTGACGTGTTCAAGCTGCAGGTGCTTTGCCTTTGGCCGACCCGTTCCGAGAGGCGGCGGCCAACCACGTCCTGGCACGCTTGGTCTTCGGAAAGCACCTGTTCGATGAAGTGGCGCAAGGTCGTCAACGGGGGATAGTGCCGATGACGAAAGACTGGCGCGGATTCCTCGATCGTCCCCATGATCTCCTCCGTCGGCAATACTTGTTCGAACACTCCTTGCCCGCCTTGGGCAAATCGATGTCGCAGTTCCCACACTTCGCGGCGCAGTCGCCTTGTACGTCTGCTACGATCCATTTGGCTGACCTCCGTCGTTGCCGTCCTGTCGTCGTCAAACTTCAGTAAAGCAACTTTCGGCTCGGTCAGCCTCCCCATCGGGAGCTTAACTTAGCGCCATGAGTATCTGACCCCATTTTCACTATTGGCGCGTTCATCCTTTATTTCGTTGCGCTGGCGCCGCTTGTCCTCTCCGTAACCACCGGCCGGCGCTGAGCCGTCGCCGACGTTATACGGACCGCCTGCGGGCACGCGCTTGCGTTGTCTGTGCCGGTCGGGATTCGTCTTTTCTGTGTCTGCACCGTTTTGATAGGGCGGGGACAATATCGAAGAAAGGCAATGGAGGGAAAAATGACAACTCTCGCTATTGAAGCGCCATCCCGGCCGCAAGTGCGCACGGTGACCGGCCGAATACCGGGCAACAGGGGCATGTGGGCGGGGATCACGTGCGAATTCGTCGAGTTCATCGTTCTCTTCGCTGTCTATTTCGTCGCGCGTGCCCACTTTCCGGACGCGTTCGAGCAGGGCGCGCAGCGCCTTTCGCTCGCTTCGGGCACCGCGATTACGTTGATCATGGTCACCAGCAGCTTTTTCATCGCCTGCTCGGTGGCAACGATACGCGCCGGTCGACGCCGGCAGTCGTTCTGGTGGCTGGTCGCCGGACTGGTCGTGGCGCTCGGTTATCCCGTCGTGAAGTTTTTCGAAGTCCAGGCGAACCTCGCGCAAGGGATCAATGGCGAGGCGGGGATTTTCTTCACCGTCTATTACTACCTGACGATCAACCATCTGGTGCACTCGTTCTGGGGGATTCTCGGCATTTTCTGGGTTCTGGCACGCCACCTCGGCGGGGCGTATTCGTCCGACGATTACAGCGGCCTGGAGGCGCTGGCGAGCTATTGGCACGCGACCGACATCATCTGGCTGGTCATCTTCCAACTCTGCTACGTATTGGCCTGAACCATGAGCACAATCGAAAAACAGCCCATCTCCCGGTTGGCGCCGCTCACCTTCGCGTGGGCCGGACTGGTCGCGCTGACCCTGTTCAGCGTTGTCGCCGGGCGGTGGTTCGACGGCGGCGTCTGGCTGCAGCTCTTCGTGGCCGGCACCGTCTGGCTGAAGGGCGTGCTCGTCGCCCGCGGGTTCATCGAAGTCGAGCTGGCCCATCCATTCATCCGCCGGGTGGTGCTGGCGTTCGTCGCCTTCGCGCCGCTTGCGCTGATCGGCATCGCCTTTTTCGGCGACCAGTTCGCCCGTTGGGCGACGCTATAACTGTTCGGCGATCAATTGCCCCAGCGTCACCATCGCATCCTGCTGGCGCTGCGAGTCCGAATGGCCGAAATTCAGCCGCAGATGGTGGGTGAATTCCCGCTTCGCCGAAAAAATGGGGCCGGGCGCGGTGCTGATGCCTCGCGCCAGCGTGCGTTGATGCAAGACCAGCGTGTCGATCTGCGGCGGTAGTTCCAGCCACAGGAAATAGCCGCCGTCGGGCCGCGCCAGGCGCGTGCCTTCCGGAAAATTCGGCTCGATCGCCGCGGCCAGTGCGGCTTCCTGTTCGGCGAGCTTGCGCCGCAAGTGCCGCAGGTGGTTCTCGTAGCCGCCGTGTTTCAGATATTCCGCGAGCGCGATTTGCACGGGAATCGTCGTCGCCAGCGTCGTCGAGAATTTTTGCCGCTGGACGCGCTCGGCGAAGCGCCCGGCCGCGACCCAGCCTACGCGGTATCCGGGCGCGAGATTTTTCGAGAACGACGAAACGTGCATCACCATCCCGTGCGGATCCACGGCTTTGGTGCACAAGGGCGCCTGGCGGCCGAAATAAAGCTCCGCGTAGACGTCGTCTTCGATGAGCGGCACGTCGTGACGATGCAGCAATTCGACGAGTTCCTTTCTCCGCTCGTCCGGAACGAGGCTGCCTGTCGGATTCGAGAAATTGAGCATGAACAGGCAGGCTTTGACCGGATGGCGCTGCAGCGTCTCCGCCAGGGCGGCCATGCTGATGCCCTCGCGCGGGTGGGTCGGGATTTCGATCACCTTCAACCCGAGCCGCTCGCTCGCCTGCAGCCCGGCGTAAAAGGCCGGCGATTCGATGGCGATCAGGTCGCCGGGCCGGGCGACCGCCTGCAGACAGAGGTTGAGCGCCTCCATCGCGCCGCACGTGATGACGATTTCGTCGGGCGAAACGGACGCGCCGGACGCGAGGTAGCGCAAGGCCAGTTGCCGCCGCAACTCCTCGTTTCCGGGCGGCAGGTCGATGACCGTGGCGAGCGGGTCGAGCTTGCGTGCGGCGCTCGCCAGAAAACGCCCGAGCTTGTCGAGCGGAAACAGAAACGGGCTCGGGAAGCTCGAACCCAGCGGCACGACCGACGGATCGCGGACGCTTTCGAGAATCTGGAAAATGAAATCGCTGACCTGCAACTGTGTCGAGCTGGCGACCGGGCGCGTCATGTCCGGCTCGCGCAGGTTCTGCCGGAGCCGCGCGCGCACGAAATAGCCCGACTTCGGCCGCGCCTCGATCAGGCCGCGGCTCTCCAGCAGGTAGTAAGCCTGCGTGACGGTAACGGGACTCACATCATGGATGCGGCAGGCCTGGCGCACCGAAGGCAGGCGGTCGCCCGCGCGCAGCACGCCGTCGACGATCAGTTTCTCTGTGTGCTCGGCAATGTCGTGATAGCGGCTCATACGCAGATGCTATCAGCGTTGGCGGCGGCGCTTTCACCCGGTGGCTTCGCCTGATCCGTTGTCTTCGAAATCTTCAGCCGCCGCACCGCCGCGAGCCGGTCGCGCGCCGCTTTTCCATGGCCCGCTCCGCACGCCGTGTCCTTCTCCCTCCTACACACGGAACAGAGATGACAAATATGGAACGTGGAGTCGTTGACGCGCAGGTTTCGCCGACGGGGCGGATGGAGGTGCTATCGCGGACAGAGGCGGCGGCGTTGTCGAATCAGGGGCGAGGGGGGCTGCACGCAGGTGCACGCAGATACAAAACAGGGACACCATTTCTGCAGGGTCAGACACCATTTCAGCATCGTCCAGCCCGATCCGCTGGCAGCGTCGATAGCGATGAAGCGTGGGACAAAACAAGCATCAGGCATAGGCGAGGCGTCTGCCCTTCGGGGTCGGCACGGATCTTCCGAGTTCCTCGGCAGTCGCAATCCAGAGCGCGATCGCCTCGTTGACGCTGGCGAGCGCGGATGCCTGCGAATCGCCATGCGCCATGCAGCCGGGCAGTTCGGGCACTTCGGCGACGAAGGCCTGGTCGTCCTCGCTCCAGTACAGAATGATTTCGTACTTCGGATTCATTCCTCGGCTCCAAGTTTGTATTGAAGGATTATGGCGCGGACTTGCCGAACCTGGTAGGGCTTGGCCTTGCCGCCATCGCGCTGGAGGTTGATCAATTCCAGAACGTCAGGATGGCTGAAAATGTGATGGCTGCCCCGTGTGCGCTGCGAAAAACCCAGGCTGGTCAGGACCTGGCACAGCTCGTCGAAGCCGATATTGGCATCGCTGCGGCCGAGCAGGATCTGCTCGATCAGCTTCGCGAGCTTCGCCATGTCAATCCCAGCTCAACGCCCCGCCCGTCTGATACTCGGTGACGCGCGTCTCGAAGAAGTTCTTCTCCTTCTTCAGGTCGATCATCTCGGCCATCCAGGGGAAGGGGTTGCTGACGCCGGGGAACATCTCGTCCAGCCCGATCTGCTGGCAGCGGCGGTTGGAGATGAAGCGCAGGTATTCCTTGAACTGAGCGGAGTTGAGGCCCAGCACGCCGCGCGGCATGGTGTCTTCGGCGTAGCGGAATTCGAGCTCGACGCCCTTCTGGATCAGGGTGCGGATCTCGGCCTTGAACTCGCTGGTCCAGAGGTGCGGGTTTTCCTGCTTGATGGTGTTGATGAGGTCGATGCCGAAGTTGCAGTGCATGGACTCGTCGCGCAGGATGTACTGGTACTGCTCGGCGGCGCCGGTCATCTTGTTCTGGCGGCCGAGCGCGAGGATCTGCACGAAGCCGACATAGAAGAAGATGCCTTCCATGATGCAGGCGAAGACGATCAGCGACTTCAGCAGTTTCTGGTCGTTCTCCGGCGTGCCGGTCTTGAATTCGGGGTTGGTGAGCGTATCGATGAAGGGGATGAGGAAGTCGTCCTTGTCGCGGATGCTCTCGATCTCGTGGTAGGCGTTGAAGATTTCCGCCTCGTCGAGGCCCAGGCTTTCGACGATGTACTGGTAGGCGTGGGTGTGGATCGCCTCTTCGAAGGCCTGGCGCAGCAGGTACTGGCGGCACTCGGGCGCTGTGATGTGGCGGTAGGTGCCGAGCACGATGTTGTTGGCGGCGAGCGAATCGGCCGTCACGAAGAAGCCGAGGTTGCGCTTGACGATGCGGCGCTCGTCCTCGGTCAGCGCGGTCGGGTCCTTCCACTGCGCGATGTCGCGGCTCATGTTCACTTCCTGCGGCATCCAGTGGTTGGCGCAGCCGGCGAGGTATTTCTCCCACGCCCACTTGTACTTGAAGGGAACGAGCTGGTTCACGTCGGTGGCGCCGTTGATGACACGCTTATCGGAGGCGCGCACGCGAGTCGTCGCGGCCGGCTGGGCGGCAGGCGCAGCGGCGGCGGCCGGCACATACGCGGGCTCGGGCACGCGCGGCACGAGTTGCGGGGCGGGCGTGAAGTCGTCTTCAAAGTTCAGCATCGTTTTTTCTCTCCTTTGGGTTTCCCAAAGTGGGCCGGGGCCCACACTACATATTCATCTTTACGGTCGGCCGGAAGGGCTTCGATCCCCTGCGCCCCACCTTCGTAAGCGGCCCGCTTTTCCCCCTTCTGCGCCACCTCGACTGGGCCGAGCCGACGGGGGAATTCGGCGAGCACTGTCTGAGCGACGAAGGAGCGAGTTGCGCAGCCGCCCCGGCGGATCGGTTCAGTCGAGGCCCGCCCCGGAGGGGTGGCGCAGCAGGGTCGCCTTCTTTTGGTTACTTTTCTTGGCGAGACAAGAAAAGTAACTTGCCGCCGGGCAACCCCCGGCCAACGAACGCCCGCTCATCGCAAAGCTATCCATCTGCCGGTTGCAGCCGCCCTTACTGACAAGCCTCACACTCCTCGAACCCCGGATCCCCCGGCCGCATCGTGCAGACCTTGCCCTCGATCTCCGGCACCGGCAGGTTGGCCGCCGCCGCATCCATCGCGCTCATCCCGCCGCCGACGTGCGCCGACACCGCATTCAACTCGCCGCCCTTGCCGGTGGATTTCTCCGCCGAGGTGGCACCGAGCGTGCGCAGGTAGTAGGTCGTCTTCAGGCCGCGCAGCCACGCGAGCTTGTAGATGTCGTCGAGCTTCTTGCCCGAGGCGCCGGCCATGTAGATGTTGAGGCTCTGCGCCTGGTCGATCCATTTCTGGCGGCGGCTCGCGCACTCGACGAGCCAGGACGGCTCCATCTCGAACGCGGTCGCGTAGAGCGCGCGCAGCTCGGCCGGGATGCGGTCGATGCGCGCAAGGCTGCCGTCGAAGTACTTGATGTCCGCGACCATGACCTCGTCCCACATGCCGAGCTTTTTCAGGTCGGCAACGAGGTACTTGTTGGCGACGGTGAATTCGCCCGACAGGTTCGACTTCACGTAGAGGTTCTGGTAGGTCGGCTCGATCGACGCGGAGACGCCGACGATGTTGGCGATGGTCGCGGTCGGCGCGATCGCGAGGCAGTTCGAGTTGCGCATGCCGTACTGGGCGATCCTTTGACGCAGGCTGTCCCAGTCGAGCGTGGCCGAGCTGTCGACCTCGAGGTAGCCGCCGCGCTCCTCCAACAAAAGACGATTCGAATCGTGCGGCAGGATGCCTTTGCTCCACAGGCTGCCTTCGTAGCTCGAATAGCGGCCGCGCTCCTGCGCGAGTTCGGTCGACGCCCAGTAGGCATAGTAGGCGACGGCTTCCATCGAGCGGTCGGCGAATTCGACGGCGTCGTTCGACGCGTAGGCGACGCGCAGTTCCTGCAGCGCGTCCTGGAAGCCCATGATGCCGAGGCCCACCGGACGGTGCTTGAGGTTGGAGTTGCGCGCTTTGCCGACGGCGTAGTAGTTCACGTCGACGACGTTGTCGAGCATGCGCATCGCGGTGTGGATCGTGTTCTTCAGCTTGTCCAGATCGAGCTTGCCGTCTTTCAGATGATTGACGAGGTTGACGGAACCGAGGTTGCACACGGCGACTTCGTGGTCGTTGGTGTTCAGCGTGATCTCGGTGCACAGGTTGGACGAGTGCACGACGCCGACGTGCTGCTGCGGGCTGCGGATATTGCACGGGTCCTTGAACGTGATCCAGGGGTGGCCGGTCTCGAACAGCATCGACAGCATCTTGCGCCACAGCTGCAGGGCGGGAATTCGCTTGTAGAGCTTGAGCTCGCCGCGGTCGGCTTTGCGCTCGTATTCGGTGTACGCCTCGGCGAACTTGCGGCCGTAGAGGTCGTGCAGGTCGGGCACGTCGTTGGGCGAGAAGAGCGTCCAGTCGCCGCCTTCCATCACGCGCTGCATGAAGAGGTCCGGAATCCAGTTCGCGGTGTTCATGTCGTGGGTGCGGCGGCGGTCGTCGCCGGTGTTCTTCCTGAGGTCGAGGAATTCCTCGATGTCGAGGTGCCAGGTCTCCAGATACGCACAGACCGCACCCTTGCGCTTGCCGCCCTGGTTCACCGCGACGGCGGTGTCGTTGACGACCTTGAGGAAGGGGACGACGCCCTGCGACTTGCCGTTGGTGCCCTTGATGCGGGCGCCCATCGCGCGCACCGGGGTCCAGTCGTTGCCCAGGCCGCCGGCGTACTTCTGCAGCATGGCGTTTTCCTTGATCGCCTGGTAGATGCCGTCGAGGTCGTCGGTGACGGTGGTCAGGTAGCAGGAAGACAGCTGGCTGTGGCGGGTGCCCGAGTTGAAGAGCGTCGGCGTCGAACTCATGAAGTCGAACGACGACAGCACTTGGTAGAACTCGATCGCACGCGACTCGCGGTCGATTTCGTTGATCGCGAGGCCCATTGCGACGCGCATGAAGAAGGCCTGCGGCAGTTCGATGCGGTTTTCCTCGATGTGCAGGAAGTAGCGGTCATACAGGGTCTGCAGGCCGAGGTAGCCGAACTGGTAGTCGCGGCCGGCGTCGAGCACGCGGGCGAGCCGCGCGAGGTCGAACTGGCCGAGCTTCTCGTCGAGCAGCTCGGCGGCGATGCCCTTCTTGATGAACGCGGGAAAGTATTCGGCGTAGCGCTCGCTCATCTGCGCCTGCGTCACGGCTTCGCCGAGCACCTCGTGGCGAATCGAATTGAGCAGCAGGCGGGCGGTGACCAGCGAATACGCCGGGTCCTGCTCGATCATCGAGCGGGCGGCAAGCACGAGCGCCTTTTCGACTTCGGCCATCGGCACGCCATCGTAGAGGTCGCGCAGCACGGTGTGCATGATCGGCTCGGCCTTGACGCTCTCGCCGAGGTCCGAGCACGCGTCGGCCAGCAGGCCGGCGAGGCGCGCGGTGTCGAGCGGCTTCCTGACGCCGTCCTCGATCACGTGAAGCTGGACTTCGGGGACGCCGGCGGCCTTCTGTGCGGCGCGCTCCTGGGCGCGTTTTTCGCGGTAGAGCACGTAGGCGCGGGCGACTTCGTGTTCGCCCGAGCGCATGAGCGCGAGTTCGACCTGGTCCTGGACGTCTTCGATGTGGAAGGTGCCGCCAGCCGGGTTGCGCCGCAACAGCGCGGCGGTCACCTGGCTCGTGATCGCCTCGACGAGCTCGCGGATGCGCGCCGACGCCGCTGCCTGCCCGCCCTGCACCGCGATGAACGCCTTGGTCACGGCGACGGCGATCTTGTTCGGCGCGAAGCCGACGACCGCGCCGTTGCGGCGAATGATCTTGTAGTCGGCGTAGCGCGCGTCGATTGCGGGCGCGTCGGCGGCGTCGCTCGGCGGAATGGCGACGGGTACGGCGGATTCGGTGGCGACGTTCAACATCGATGAGCTCTCCTTGGTGGGTATAACGGACATGCCGGGGGCCGTGCCGGGGCGCCCTAGGCCCACTTATGCACAGCTTTCCCCAAGCGCCGCCAACAGTTTTATTCACAACATCTTGTGGTGCCGGCGGCAGCTGGGTACAAATTCTAGGTCCGGATTCGATCAAGTCAACCGGAAAACGTTCTGCGCGCGAAGGGTTTTTAAAGCCGCGAAAAATCCCGCGCCAAATCAAGCGCGTCAGGGCATGCGCTGCCTAAATAGTGGGCGACCCCCCGTCCGAATGCGACTCGGCGCAACGAAACGCGTGGTGCGCGCGGCGACGCCGCGAAATTCAGTTTATTAGCAAGCTCGGAAGCAGACCCGACGGCGCGCAAAAACTGCTGAATCTTTACGCGGCCGCGGTTCGCGCCCCGTAAAGGGCGGACCGAATATTGGTTATTATTGCGGCAAAAACCACAACGGGAACGTTCCTCCGCCATGCGCCACACCGCCGTCCTGCTGATTTCCTGCCCCGACCAGCGCGGCCTGGTCGCGGCCATCGCCGACTTTCTGCTCGCCCACCGCGCCAACATCCTGCACGCCGACCAGCACCAGGACGCGGAACTCAAGCTGTTCCTTATGCGGGTGGAATGGGACCTGGCCGGCTTCAACCTCGACCTGCGCGACTTCGCCACGGCCTTCCAGCCCATCGCCGAGCGCTTCGGCATGACCTGGCGGCTCGCCGAATCGAGCCGCAAGCCGCGCATGGCGGTGTTCGTGTCGAAGTTCGACCATTGCCTCGCCGACCTGCTCTACCGCTACCAGAGCGGCGAACTGCACTGCGAACTACCGATCATCCTGTCCAACCATGAAGACACGCGCTGGCTGGCCGACGCCTACCGCGTGCCCTACCAGCACATGGCGGTAACAAAGGAAAGCAAGCACGAGACCGAGCAGATCCAGCTGGCGATCCTTCGCGATCAGAAGATCGACTTCATCGTGCTCGCGCGCTACATGCAGGTGCTGTCGGGTGACTTCATCCGCCATTTCCCCAACCGCATCATCAACATCCACCATTCCTTCCTGCCGGCATTTCACGGCGCCAAGCCCTACCACCGCGCTTTCGAGCGCGGCGTCAAGCTGATCGGCGCGACCGCGCACTACGTCACCGAGACGCTCGACGACGGCCCGATCATCGAGCAGGACGTCGCGCGCATCTCGCACCGCGACCACATCGACGACCTCATTCACAAGGGGGCGGACCTCGAGAAGGTCGTGCTGTCGCGTGCCGTGAAATGGCATCTCGACAACCGGGTGCTGGTCTACGCGAACAAGACCGTCGTCTTCGACTGAGAATGGCCGGCCCCGAGCACACACCGCCCGGCGCGGCGCTGCAGGCCGACGTCGAGACGCGGCCGAAGGCGGTCGCGGCCTGGCTCGAGCGCCTGCCTTACGCGAGCCCGGCCGACGCCGCGCGCCAGCTCGTCACGGCCTTGTATGGCCTCAACCGCCATCCGCTCGACGAGGACGCGCGCTACACGCTGCTCGCCCTCTACCGCCCGGCGCTCGCGCGCGCGGCCGCCGGCCTCGAGGGCCTGCTCGGCGAGGGCGGCGTGCCGCCGCAGCCGCAGCATAGACAACTGGGCGCGCTGCTGCGCGGCCTGCACAGCGAGCATGCCCTCGGCTGCAAGCAGGTGCTCGACACGCGTCCGCGCCGCTTCGGCCGCGCCAGCCCGAAGCGCATCGCCGCCGCCGCCACGCAGCAGATGGCCGCGCTGCGCGACCTGCAGGCGGCCTGCTACCTCACGCACACGAGCCTCCCGCCCGGGCTATGGCAGGACCTGCACCGGCTGTACGCCTTCGTCGAGGCATCGAAGCGCGCCGAGCCCACGAAACGCACGGGTTCCGACGTCGACGACGCCGAGCCGGCCGACCTCGTCTACCGCCAGGCGCTGCTGCTCGCGCTCGCCGACCCGCCGCACATGACCCACGCCGAGCGCATGCAGACGCGGGTCTATCTCGACCAGCTCGCCGGGCTCGCGCGGCTCGGCGCGCCGCCTGCGGGCGGCGGGCGCGGCTTCCTGATCCGCACCGACGGCGATGCTGCGCCGAGCGCCTTCACGGTCGGCACGGCGGCAGGCGCGCTCTGGCTCGATACCGATGCGCTCTGCCGCACGCTCCAGGAAACGCTCGCGCGGCGCAACGGCGGCAAGGCATCGGGGTTGTCAGGCGCGGTCGACGACGAAGCCTCGCTCAAGCTCTTCACGCGCCTGCTCAGGCAATGGAGCGGCCCGGCGCAGCGCAGCTTCAGGCGCTACGCCGCGGGCGGCGGCACCGTGCAGCTGGTCGCCGGCCTCAGCACGATCCATCGCCTGCTCGACGGTCTCGGCCCGGCCCCACGGCCCGATGGTGCCGGCGGCGCGAGCGCCGAGCCTGGCGCGCCGGGCGCGGCCGCGCCCATCGTCGTCAACGCGACCGACTGGACCGTGACCAACGACAGCGCCGCGGGGCTCGCGCTTCTCGGCGCGCCGAACGCGCCGCTCAACCTTAAAGCCGGCGACGCGCTCGCGCTGCGCACCGACGCGGGGGAATGGTCGCTCGCGGTGGTGCGCTGGGTGCGCATGCGCGATGCGGACGGCGGCGAGATCGAGCTCGGCGTCGAGCGCCTCGCGCCGCGCGTGCGCCCGCTCTGGCTGCGCGCCCTGAACGGCAAGCGGTCACGCACGGAACCCGCGCTGCTGCTTCCGGGTCTGCCGGCCCTGAAGCAGCCCGATCGCCTGCTGCTGCCGCGCCGGGTCTACCATGTCGGCATGGACGCGGACGTGTGGGACGAGGCGCGCCGCTACACGCTCACCTTCGGCCGGCTGCTCGAGCAGACCCCGAGTTTCGACCTGGTCGATTTCACCCTATTCGAAGAGGCCCAGCCATGACGGAAATTCTTGTGCTGTATTACAGCGTCGGCGGCAGCGTGCGCGAGATGGCGCACCTGGTCGCCCGCGGCGTCAACCACGTCGAGGGCGCGAGTGCGCGGCTGCGCACCGTGCCGCCCGTCGCGCCGCGCACCGAGGTCGCCGAGCCGCCGGTGCCGGACGAGGGCGCCCCCTACGCCGAACTCGCCGACCTCGAACAATGCGCCGGGCTCGCGCTCGGCTCGCCGACCCGCTTCGGCAACATGGCGGCCGCGCCGAAATATTTCCTCGACTCGACCGGCGCGCTGTGGGCCAAAGGCGCGCTCGTCGGCAAGCCCGCGGCGGTCTTCACCTCGACCGCGAGCCTGCACGGCGGCCAGGAGACGACGCTGACGAGCATGATGCTGCCGCTGCTGCACCACGGCATGCTGGTCCTCGGGCTGCCCTACACGCTGCCCGAGGTGAACACGACCGCGAGCGGCGGCACCCCCTACGGCCCGAGCCACTGGGCCGGCGCCGGCGACGACAAACCGCTGACCGACGACGAACGCGCGCTGTGCATCGCGCTCGGCAAACGGCTCGCCGAAACGGCGGTCAAGCTGGCGGCGTGAGCGCCTTCGCGCTCACCCGAGAAAAACCGATCTTTGATGAAGTCAGGCCGAGGCCGAACGATGAAATTCCTGCAGTACGTCGCGAGCGCGAGCCTGATCGCGCTGATCTTCCTGTCGCTGGTCTGGGAGTTGTGGCTGGCGCCGATTCGCCCGGGCGGCTCGTCGCTCGCGTTCAAGGCGCTGCCGCTGCTGCTGCCGCTGATGGGCATTCTCAAGGGCCGCCGCTATACCTACCAGTGGGCGCCGATGCTGATGCTCGCGTACTTCACCGAGGGCGTCGTGCGCGCCTGGGCGGAGACCGGTATCTCGGCGCAACTGGCAGCGGCCGAGATCGCGTTGTCGGTCGTGTTCTTCCTCGCCGCGATCTATTACGCCAAGTTCAGCGCGCCGTCGCGGCAGGCCGGCTAGGCGCGCTGTGCCCGCGCCGGCCGTTTCTGGCCGGCCGTTTCAGTAGGTCGCCTCGTGCTCCTGAGGCAGACCGTCGGACACCCAGCGCGTGTAGCCGCCGTCCATGTTCAGCACGTTCGTGAAGCCCATCATCTGCAACACGGCGGCGGCCATCGCCGAACGTCCGCTGGTCGCGCAGTAGACGACGACCTGGCGCTCACGGGCGGCCGCGAGTTCGGGCAGGTGCTTGGGATAGGCGGGATCTGCGGCAGCCTCCAGAATGCCGCGCGGCACCAGATGGGCACCCTTGATGTGGCCTGCTTCGTATTCTCCGTGCTCGCGCACGTCAATCAGCAGCAGGTCTTCCCGCGCGTTGAGTTTGTCCAGCAGCACCTGCGGGGGAATCTCCTTGACGCAGGATTTGGCGGCGCGGACGAAGTCCATGAGACCCAGGGGCTGGGCGGGTTTGAAGGTGTCGTACATCGAAGTGCTCCAGGAGGGATGGTCAAAGCATTACGGGCATTGCCCGGCCCGCCGCGCGCGATTACGCGTCGCCGCGGCGGGCCGGTGTTTCAAGCGCATTCAGATCCACGAGGCTGCAGGAGGTCTTGCGTGATGCGGCACAGCCGGCGTCGCCCGGAAGATGCTCGAACGAACAGCTGCGCTGCTGCAACATGTCCCAATCTTCCTCGGCGTAGCAGCGCCGCGGAAGATTGGGCGGGAAGTACACGCAACCCACGCACAGCTCGTGGGGCTCAGCGATCTTTTCTGACATGGTAATGGAAAACGCCGTTTTCTTCGGTCATCGACAACAGGGTCTGGCCGGTGCGCTCGCACCAGGACGGGATGTCCTTCTGCGTTCCCTTGTCCGTGGCGATGATCTCGAGAATCTCGCCTTGAGCGAGGGCCTTGATCGCCCTGCCCGTCTCGACGATGGGCATGGGGCAGCATTTCCCGGACGTGTCGAGCGTCGCGGTGACGATAGATTCGCGCATGTTCGTCTCCTCAGAAGTACTGGCAGTGGTCGGCCTTGGCGGCCTTCTCGTTGAGGAACCACGACGCGCCGACGATGCCCTCGGCCTCGGGAATCAGATTGCCCTCGTCGACGCCGAAAATCGCGCCGGCGAGACTGCACGCATACAGGTTCACGCAGCCGGTCGCCTTCAGCGCCTTGAGGATCTCGTAAACGTCGTTCGGCAGCCCGGCCTTGGCGACGGCGTCACGCACCCGCTGCTCGTCCCCAGCGTGTCGTCCGTCCATGCGAAGACCCGCGGCACCCTCCGCGGTGAGCGCCTTGACCGCCCAGTTGACGAAAAGCATGTCGACCTGGGTCTGTTCCGCCGAAGCGAGGTAGGCGAATACCAGCGGGGTGAGCAGCTTGTCGTACGCATCCTCACGTATCACGATTGCCATGGATTTCATTTGCAACTCCTTTCGAATGAACATTCGTTCGGTATGAACGAAAAAAAACGCCGCCGATGTTAGGCGGCGATCCCACGCCAGGCACAGGCCCAGACCTCGTCGAGCTTTGCGGGCAGCGGCTCGGCGAGAACCCCGTCGAGCCGCGCGGTAATCAGTCGGATGGCGCCGCCGAAAAGGCAGGACGTCGCCACCATGACGTCCATTCCGCGGATCTCGCCGCGCGCCATGCCTTCCTGAACGAATTTGCGCATGGTCTCGAAAGGCTTGGAAGAACAGACCGGCCGCTCGGAAGGAAGGAAGTCCCGATGCTTCGCGTAGAGCATGAAATCCATGGCGTCGCGATCCGATTCGGTCAGCTCGAACAGCATCGCCATCACCGCCCGGCAACGGTCGTGCGCGCTCGCGTGCCCGCCCGCGATCTCGGTCAGCGCCTGCTGCATGCGCGCGATCAAGTCGAGATACAGCGCCCGCGCGACGTCTTCTTTATCCTTGAAATGGTGGTAGATCGAGCCGACGCTGACTTGCGCGGCGCGCGCGACATCGGGCACTGTCGTATTGAAGTAGCCGCGCTCGGTGAAAAGGCGTAGCGCCGCGTCGACGATGCGCTCGTAGACCTCTCCCGATGGGACCTTTGCGGGCGTGCGCGCCATGGCGATTTAATATCGAATGAACATTCGTTCAATATAGGGATCGGGAATTCGCATGTCAAGACGACTGTCGCGGCCAGGGAGGCCTGGGGCCTCGTCGCAGCGACGGCCTCAGTCGGCCAACGCAAGACGGCTCCCGGCCCGGCAATGGGGCCACTCGCTTTACGCCCGTGTACGTCGGCTATTCAAACTCACGAGGAGCACGCCCGCGAGCACCAGTGCGGACCCGGCGATCTGCAGCAAGGACAGCCCTTCCTGCAGGAACACATACGCCATGAGAATCGTGCTGATCGGCCCGATCGAGCCGATCAGCGAGGTGCTGCCGGAGCCGATGCGGCGGATCGCGTACGACAGAAGGAATACCGGCAGCACGGTCGAGAAAATCGCCATCGCCAGGGCGAGCTCGTACACCCGCAGCGGTAGCCCGAGCGCCTCGATCGGGTGGGTGAACGCGAACCGAAGCAGGCTCGCAAGGGTTGCCACGATCATCGCGTAGGCCGTGAAGCGCGCCGCACCGATCCGCGCGATCGCGTGGCCCGCGCCGACCAGGTAGACCGAGTAGCTCAGCGTGCTGGCGAATACGAGCGACGCCCCGAGCACGATGCCGCCCTGCAGCGTGCCCAGGTCATGGAAGAACACCAGCGCGATTCCCGCGTAGCACACCCCCATCGCCACCATGACGGTCCGGCCGATCGCGCGCTTGTAGACGAGCGCCGACAGGACGACGGTCATCGTCGGATAGAGGAACAGGATCAGTCGCTCGAGCCCGGCCGAGATGTATTGCAGCCCGAGGAAATCGAGAAAACTGGAGAGGTAATAGCCGAGCAGCCCCAGTCCGAGCACGAGCACCCGGTCGCGGGGGCTGAGCGGATCCGCGTGCTGGCGGCGGGCCCACAGCGCGACGCCGATGAAGAACGGCGCCGAAAACGCCATGCGCAACGCCAGCAAGGTCACCGCGTCGACGCGATCCAGATAAGCGAGCTTGACCAGGATGGCCTTGGCCGAAAAGCCGATCGCAGCGAGCAGCGCGAAGAGCACGCCGACCAGGGCGTTCCGCGTGATGAACCCAGCGTGGGAGGTGTTTGCCATGATCGAGACCCTGAGAGGGCTACGGCGGATCGTCGGCAAACAGGATGCAATGCGGTCAGACCCGCAGTGCCCCGTGAACAAAAATCAAATTAGAAGAGGAGCGGACTGCGACAAGGGGCGCGCGTCCCCCGCCACATCGTTTGGCGAAGCCGGTTGTAGAAGTCGTGAAGCATTGCGTGGTCATGGCCGGAAGCCTACCCGGGGGAGCCAGCCGGATCAAGCGAAACGCCCCCGAGTCGAGTTCACGGAGCCGCCTCACACCTGGGGATGCGCGCGCTCGCGTTTGCTGTGCAGCTTGTTGAGCGCATGCAGATAGGCCTTCGCCGAGGCGACGACGATGTCGGTGTCGGCACCCTGTCCGTTGACCACGCGGCCATCCTGCGCGAGCCGGACGGTCACCTCGCCCTGCGCATCGGTGCCGCTGGTGATGTTGTTGACCGAATAGAGCAAGAGATCGGCGCCGCTGTGCACGACCGATTCGAGCGCCTTGAAGGTCGCGTCGACCGGGCCCGAGCCCTCGCCGCTGGCCTGCTTTTCGGCGCCGTCGTCGGTGAACACGAGCTGAGCGCGCGGCACTTCGCCGGTCTCCGAACACACCTTCATCGACAGGAGCTTGAAGCGCTCGTCCTCGGTCGCGTAGCCTTCGTCGGAGACGAGCGCCTGCAGATCCTCGTCGAAGATTTCGCGCTTCTTGTCGGCGAGGTCCTTGAAGCGCGCGAACGCGGCGTTGAGTGCCTCCTCGCTGTCTAGCACGATGCCGAGCTCGGCGAGCTTGGTCTTGAAGGCGTTGCGGCCGGAGAGCTTGCCGAGCGTGAGGCGGTTCGCGTTCCAGCCGACGTCCTCGGCGCGCATGATCTCGTAGGTTTCGCGGTGCTTCAAAACGCCGTCCTGGTGAATGCCCGACTCGTGGGCGAACGCGTTGGCGCCGACGATGGCCTTGTTCGGCTGCACCGGATAGCCGGTGATGGTCGAGACGAGTTTCGACGACGGGACGATCTGCGTGGCGTCGATGCGGGTGTCGCAGCCGAACACGTCGCGACGCGTGCGCACCGCCATCACGATCTCTTCCAGCGACGCGTTGCCGGCGCGCTCGCCAAGGCCGTTGATCGTGCACTCGACCTGGCGCGCGCCGTTCATGACGGCGGCGAGCGAGTTGGCGACCGCCATGCCGAGGTCGTTGTGGCAGTGCGTCGACCAGATCACCTTGTCGGACCCCGGCACGCGCTCGATGAGCGCTTTCATGCGCTCGCCCCACAGCGCGGGAATCGAGTAGCCGACCGTGTCGGGCACGTTGATCGTCTTCGCGCCCGCCTTGATCACTTCATCGAAGATCCGCACGAGGAAATCCATGTCGGAGCGCACCGCGTCTTCGGCCGAGAATTCGACGTCGTCGGTGTATTCGCGCGCGAGCTTGACCGCTTTGACCGCCGCCTCGACGACCTGGTCGGGCTGCATGCGCAGCTTCTTTTCCATGTGGATCGGGCTGGTCGCGATGAAGGTATGGATGCGCCCGGACTTTGCCGGCTTGATCGCGCCGCCAGCGGCATGGATGTCGCGCTCGTTGGCGCGCGCGAGCGAACAGACCGTGGAATTGCGGACCGTCTCGGCGATCGCACGGATTGCGTCGGCGTCGCCGGGACTCGCAGCCGCGAAACCCGCCTCGATGACGTCGACGCCGAGCTTCTCGAGCTGACGCGCGATGCGCAGCTTCTCGTCCTTGGTCATGGAGGCGCCCGGGCTCTGCTCCCCGTCGCGCAAGGTCGTGTCGAAAATAAACAAGCGGTCGTTCATGGTGGACTCCATGGTGGGTCGGCGTCGCGAGCGGTCGCGAAATGCCGACGCATTATATAGGGCTGCCGCATGCAACTCGCGGCGCGTGGTACTGCTCTGGGGGAGGGGGGTTCAGTGTGCGCGCGCGACGCGCAGCAGCAGGCTGCCGAACAGGAGGCTCGACAGGCAGAGGAGGAAGGAGGGTTGCGACCAATTGGACATGGTCCAAATTCTATCTATTTTTGTTCGCCCTGCAAGCCCGCTGCGGAGGCCTTGCGGCGCTGCCACAGCAACCATACCGCGTAACCGTAGCCCGAGAGGCCGTAGAGCAGGAACACGCCGAACAGCACTTCGGGCGGGCTCGTCGAGATCAGGATGAAGGCGAGCACGATCAGCAGGATGACGAAGAAGGGCACGCTTTTGCGCAGGTTGATTTCCTTGCCGCTGTAGTAGCGGAAGTTGCTGACCATCGTCAGCCCGCCGAAGAGCGCGATGATGGCGGCGAGCCAGCGCACGTCCTCGCCGACGACCCCGTACTCGACCATGACCCAGACGAAACCCGCGATCAGCGCGGCGGCCGACGGGCTCGGCAGGCCCTGGAAAAAGCGCTTGTCGGTGACGACATCCAGCTGGGTGTTGAAGCGCGCGAGGCGCAGGGCAGCGCCCGCACAGTAGACAAAAGCGGCGATCCAGCCGAGCTTTCCCATACCCTGTAGCGCGAATTCGTAGATCACGAGCGCCGGCGCGACGCCGAATGACACCATGTCGGAGAGGCTGTCGTACTCGGCGCCGAAGGCGCTCTGCGTGCGGGTCATCCGCGCGACCCGGCCGTCGAGTCCGTCGAGCACCATGGCGATAAAGATCGCGACCGCCGCGTGTTCGAAGCGGCCATTCATCGCCTGCACGACGGCGTAGAAGCCCGCGAACAGCGCGCCGGTCGTGAAGAGATTGGGCAGCAGATAGATGCCGCGGTCGCGCATCCGGGTGTGGCGTGATTCGGTCTTGCGATGGTGGTATTCGAGCATGACGAACCCAGGGCGTGTTGACACAAATATCGCGGCGGTGCTGCCGCGACAAACCGGGACCGCTAGGTGGGGCGCGCGTGAAGGCCGCGCCGCGCTAAAAGCGAGCGAGTATGGTACGCCCGCCGGTCACTTTCTGACCAATCGAGACCGCGGCGCGCGCGCTCGTCGGAAGATAGACGTCGACCCGCGAGCCGAAGCGGATGAAGCCGTAGCGCTGGCCACGCAGGAGTCGGTCGCCTGTCCGTACGTAACAAAGGATGCGGCGCGCGATCAGGCCAGCGATCTGCACGGCGACGACATCGCCGCGTTCGCTCTGGATCCACAGCGCGTTGCGCTCGTTCTCAGTCGACGCCTTGTCGAGGTCGGCATTGACGAAGCTGCCGGGGGTATACCAGCGCGCCTTGATCTCGCCGTCGACCGGACTCTTGTTGGAATGGACGTTGAAGACGTTCATGAACACGCTGATCTTGAGCGCGTCGCGTTCGAGGTGAGGATCACGCACCTTCTCGACCGAGACGATACGACCATCGGCCGGCGAGATCACGGCGTCCGCGTCGGCGGGCGGCACGCGCGCGGGATCGCGGAAGAACTGCAGGGCGAACACCGCCCAGATCCAGAACGGCACCGACCACCAGCCGATGAGCCAGGTAGCGATCAGCGCGGCGCCGAACGCCGCCAGCAGAACGAGCCAGCCCTCGCGGGCGATGATGGGATTTTTCATAGGATTCAGGGTTCAGGATTCAGGATTCAGGGATCCGGGGGGAAGAGGCCGGCGCAGCCGCACACCCCCTGATCCCAGATCCCCGACCCCTGACCCCTGCCCCTCAGTTCTTCGAATGGTCGACGAGCTTGTTCGCGGCGATCCACGGCATCATCGAGCGCAGCTTGGCGCCGACGACTTCGATCTGATGCGCGGCGTTGTTGCGGCGCCATGCGGTCATTTCGGGGTAGTTGGCCTGGCCTTCGAGGATGAAGCGCTTGGCGTAGGCGCCGTTCTGGATGTTGGCGAGGCACTCCTTCATCGCCGCGCGCGACTGCTCGTTGATGACCTTGACGCCGGTCACGTACTCGCCGTACTCGGCGTTGTTGGAGATCGAGTAGTTCATGTTGGCGATGCCGCCTTCGTACATCAGGTCGACGATCAGCTTGAGTTCGTGCAGGCACTCGAAGTAGGCCATTTCGGGCGCGTAGCCCGCCTCGACGAGCGTGTCGAAGCCGGCCTTCACCAGCTCGACCGCGCCGCCGCACAGCACGGCCTGCTCGCCGAAGAGGTCGGTCTCGGTCTCGTCCTTGAAGGTCGTCTCGATGATGCCGGTGCGGCCGCCGCCGATCGCCGATGCATAGGAGAGCGCGGTTTCCTTGGCCTTGCCCGACGCGTCCTGATAGATCGCGATGAGGTCGGGGATGCCGCCGCCCTTGACGAACTCGGAACGCACGGTGTGGCCCGGGGCTTTGGGCGCGATCATGATCACGTCGAGGTCGGCGCGCGGCACGACCTGGTTGTAGTGGATCGAGAAGCCGTGGGCGAACGCGAGCGTCGCACCCTGCTTGATGTTCGGCTCGATCTCGTCGCGGTAGAGCCGCGACTGGAACTCGTCGGGCGTGAGGATCATGACGAGGTCGGCCCCGGCGACGGCTTCGGGCACGCTCTTGACGGTCAGGCCGGCGTTCTCGGCCTTCTTCGCCGAAGCCGAACCCGGGCGCAGGGCGACCGTGACGTCGACGCCGGAATCCTTGAGGTTGTTGGCGTGGGCGTGGCCCTGCGAACCGTAACCGACGATCGCGACCTTGCGCTGCTTGATGAGGGAAAGGTCGGCGTCCTTGTCGTAATAAACTTTCATGGTGAATTCCTGGGCAAAAAAATGAATGCGAATTGAAAATCAGACTTTGAGGCTGCGCTCACCGCGTCCGATGCCGGACGCTCCGGTGCGCACGGTCTCGATGATCAGGGCAGGATCGATCGCCTCGAGAAAGGCGTCGAGCTTGGAACCGGTGCCGGTCAGTTCGATCGTGTAGGTCGAATCGGTGACGTCGATGATGCGCCCGCGGAAGATGTCGGCGGTGCGCTTCATCTCCTCGCGCCCGAGGCCCGTCGCCTTGACCTTGACCAGCATGAGCTCGCGCTCGATGTGACGGCCTTCGGTCAGATCCATGACCTTGATGACGTCGACGAGCTTGTTCAGCTGCTTGGTGATCTGCTCGATGATGTCTTCCGAGCCGACCGTGACGATGGTCATGCGCGAGAGCGTGGCATCCTCGGTCGGTGCGACCGTGAGCGATTCGATGTTGTAGGCGCGCGCGGAGAAGAGACCGGCGACGCGCGACAGCGCACCCGCCTCGTTCTCCATCAAGAGCGAAATGATATGGCGGGTGCTCATCACAGCTCCTCCGCCAGAATCATTTCCGACAGGCCCTTGCCGCCTTCGACCATCGGGAAGACGTTCTCGGTCTGGTCGGTCTGGAAGTCCATGAACACCATTCTTTCCTTGAGTACAGGCGAGAAGGCTTCCTTGAGCGCCGCTTCGACGTCCTCGGGCTTGTCGATGCGCATGCCGACGTGGCCGTAGGCTTCGGCGAGCTTGACGAAGTCGGGCAGCGACTCCATGTACGACTCGGCGTAGCGGCTGCCGTAGAAGAACTCCTGCCACTGCCTCACCATGCCCATGTAGCGGTTATTGAGCGTGACGACCTTGACCGGAATGCGGTACTGCTTGCAGGTCGAAAGCTCCTGGATGTTCATCTGGATCGACGACTCGCCGGTGATGCAGGCGACCTGCGCCTCCGGATGCGCGAGTTGCACGCCCATTGCATACGGCAGGCCGACGCCCATGGTGCCGAGGCCACCGGAATTGATCCAGCGGCGCGGCTTGTCGAACTTGTAGTACTGGGCCGCCCACATCTGGTGCTGGCCGACGTCGGAGGTGATGAAGGCGTCGCCCTTGGTGACTTCCCACAGCTTTTCGACCACATACTGCGGCTTGATGATCGGGCTGTTGCGGTTGTACTTGAGGCAGTTCTTCGAGCGCCACAATTCGATCTGCGTCCACCACGCGTTGAGCGCCGCAGCGTCGGGCACTTCCTTGGCCTGCTTCAGCAGGCTCAGCATGTCGCGCAGCACGTTCCTGACGTCGCCGACGATGGGCACGTCGACCTTGACGCGCTTCGAGATCGAAGACGGGTCGATGTCGATGTGGATGATGCGACGCTGCTCCTTGGCGAAGTGCGCGGGGTTGCCGATCACGCGGTCGTCGAAGCGCGCGCCGACGGCCAGCAGCACGTCGCAGTGCTGCATCGCCATGTTCGCTTCATAGGTGCCGTGCATGCCGAGCATGCCGAGGTTCTGCCTGTCGGTCGCAGGATAACCGCCGAGACCCATCAGCGTATTGGTGCAGGGAAAGCCGAGCAGGCGCGCGAGTTCGGTCAGCTGCGCCGACGCGTCGCCGAGGACGACGCCGCCGCCCGCGTAGATCATCGGGCGCTTGGCTTCGAGCAGCATCTGCACGGCGCGCTTCAACTGACCGCTGTGGCCTTTGACAACGGGGTTGTACGAACGCATCTCGACCGTGGCCGGATATTCGAACTCGGTCACGTGGTAGGTCACGTCCTTGGGTACGTCGACGACCACCGGGCCGGGGCGACCGGTGGCTGCGATGATGAAGGCCTTCTTCATCGTCGCGGCCAGATCCTTGACGTCCTTGACGAGGAAATTGTGTTTGACGCAGGGCCGTGTGATGCCGACGGTGTCGACTTCCTGGAAGGCGTCGAGCCCGATCGCGGGCGTCGGCACCTGGCCGGTGACGACGACGATCGGCACCGAATCCATATACGCCGTGGCGATGCCGGTCACAGCGTTGGTGACGCCGGGCCCCGAGGTGACGAGCGCCACGCCGACGCGGCCGGTCGAGCGCGCATAGGCGTCGGCAGCGTGGACGGCCGCCTGTTCGTGGCGCACCAGCACGTGCTTGAACCTGTTCTGCTTGAAGATCTCGTCGTAGATGTTGAGCACGGCTCCGCCGGGATAGCCGAAGACGAACTCGACCCCCTCTTCAGCCAGACAACGTACGACGATCTCGGCGCCCGTGGCTTCCATAAACTGGCAAAAAATCAATTCGTTGGTGAACCCGTGAGGGTAATCGTTTTGCCGCGTTTCGGTCAAGAAAACGCCTTCGCGTGGCGCGTTTCCAGCTGTGGGAATGGAAAAAAATGCTGGCGACGGCAAAAGACCCGGTCGGCGGGCTTTTTGCCGGGGACGCAGGCGGCTACTCGTGGGCCGCTTCGGCCAGCGCCTGCATGATCTGGTTCAACGACGCGTCGGCGTTTTCGACGAGACAGACGGTATTGCCCACGCTGCAGACCGTCGTCTCGGCGCCCCGCACGATCCAGCCCTGCGACGGAGACCAGCCGCGCATTTGCGAAAACAGCGACAAGAGATCGGTATTGCCCGAGACCATGCGCCGGTACCACTGCGCGAATTTCGCCAGCCGCGTCATCAGTTCGGGCGAGAGCTGGCCCTCGGCCTCCATCACCACGCCGTCGTCGCGAAAGCGGCACACGGTCATCACCCCGTCGAGCACCAGGATCTTCTTCAGCGACATGGAGCCTCCTCAGGCGACTTGCAGCGCGGCGAACGCGGCTTCGTAGTCGACGTCGCGGTTGCGTATGACCACGCCGCTATTGCCGTTCACGACGACCGACCATTCGAGGCCGACCACCGAAAAGCCTTTCAGCGGCTGAAAGCCGCTCTGTCCGGTGACCGCTTCCCAGCCGCGCGCCTCCATGCCGGCAATCGCGAGATTGGCGACACAGGAACGGCTCAACAGATCGAGCATCTGCGGAGTGATTTCGGTGCCTTCGCGCAGTTCGTGCGCCTGCAGGTCCCCGCGATCGCTGTAGGTGAATGCGGCGAGCGCACCCGGCAACTCCATCAGTTTTTGCAGATCCATACCCCTCCCTTGTTGATATCGGACTTCAGTACAGCGCTTCGCGCGCGTCGCCGCCGATCCGCGCGTAAAGATTCACGAGCAGATCGTCCTCGATGTCGCCGATCTTGGCGCGCATGATCGTCATCACGTCGTTGAGCAGATCGTGACGGTTTTCGATGAAGGCAAAATAGTTTCCGACGACGCAGACCGTGATCTCGGCGCCGCGCACGATCCAGCCCTGGACCGGGCGACAGCCGCAATTTTCGGCAAAGGAATCGAAGATCTCCGACTGCATGTTGACCGACAGCGTGTTGGCGCGGCAGAGAATCGACGCCATGCGTGCGAACTCGTCGGTCAGTGCGCCCTGGTAGGAGAAGCGATCACCGCGGTACGCGTATTCGCCGGCAGCGACCACCCCGGGAATGGCCATGAGCTGCTTTATGATGTGCATCGAGCCCCTCCGTTGTTCTGATTCGTGTGCGGCGCGGTGTGGCAAAGTGTCGCACCGGTTTCAATATAGAGCGACCATGCAAGACAACGCAACAACCTTCGTCCCCGCCTCCTTGCCGGTCCGCGTGGCTGCGATGATCTACGAATCCCTGCTCGTCATCGCGGTCTTTTTCGTCGCCTCGTTCATCGTTCTGCCGGTCGTCGGCGACCTCCACAGGGGCTGGCAGCGGCATCTGTTCCAGGCCTATCTCGTCGTCGTGCTGTTCGCGTATTTCGCCACGTTCTGGCTGCGCAGCGGACAGACGCTCGCGATGAAGACCTGGCGCATCCGCCTCGACGACCGCTCGGGCGGCAGGGTCTCGTTCCGCCAGGCCGTGCTTCGCTTCGCGCTCGCGCTCGCCGGCGCGCTGCTGGTCGGCGCGGGATACTGGTGGGCGCTGTTCGACCGCGAGCGCCAGTTCTTCCACGACCGGGTCGCCGGCACGCGCCTCGTCCGCGTGCCGCCGAAAACCTGAGCGTGAACTGGCCCGCGCACGTGGAAGCCCTGCTGCGTGAAGCAAAGCCCGCAAGCGTGTGCGCGCTCGATCCTGCCGCGCTCGAACTGGCCGCGGCCGCCCTGCCGGACCTGACGATCCAGCGCTACCACGAGTCTGAGCCGCCGCGCTGCGTCGTGGCACTCGGGGTCGACGCGCTGAACGGACTCGCCGCCAACGCGATCGAACAACTGATCGGCCGCATCCGCACCTATTCGGCGCAACGCCTGCTGCTGGTCGCCCATGCCGGGTGCGCGCTCGACGAGGCCGGATTCCGGGCGCTCGGCTTCGTCGTTTCGCTGGTCGACGTTGAGACCGGAACCCGCGTCTACGATTACGACATCGATACCTACAAGAGCGTCCCTGACTGGCTCAACGCGCGTTTCTGGGCGCATCCCGAACGCTGGGAACCCTGAGCCCTCGCGCCTGCCGGACTGGCAAGGCGCGTGGCTTACGTTACACTGCGCTTAACCCTGCAGAATTCCCCGACCATGAACTTCGTCCCGCATAACGCGCTTGAAGAACAGCTCGTCGCCGTCCACGTCGGCAAGCTCGATCCCGAATCCTTCGCACGGTCGCTCGCCGATCAGCAGCTGTTCATGCCCGTGCGCGACGAAAAGGATCAGATCCAGGGCTTCCAGCGCACGACTCAGGCCGAGCCGCTGATCATCGAGGACGACGACGGTGAACGCGTGCTCGTGGTCTTCACGAGCCCCGAACGCGCGAAGCCCATCGTCGAACACTTCCCCGACTTTTCCGGTGGCATCCTCACAGAGTTTTCCTGGCTGCTCCGGCGCATCGGCGGCGGCGTGCCGATCTCGATCAATCCCGGCTGGGACATCGGGATGGATTTCGACGCCGAGATGATCGGCCAGTTGATTCTGCAGCTCCCCCCGGAAAACCCGGCCTGACCCTTACGTCTTTGCTTCCGCCATGCTGTCCGACACCGCGCTTGCCGCCTTCCGTTCCGCGCTCGGGGGCGAGCGCGTATTCGACGACGCCGCGACGCGCGCGCTCTATGCGAGCGACGAGACCCCGCGCCGGGTAGACCCCGACGCCGTTCTGTTTCCCGGCTCGCACGACGACGTGGTCGCGCTCGTGCGCGTCGCAGTCGAGCACCGCGTCGCGATAACGCCGCGCGGCGCCGGCTCCGGCAACGTCGGCGGCGCGCTGCCCTCGCCGGGCAGCGTCGTCGTCAGCTTCGAGTGCATGCGCTGGGTGAAGGAATTCGACCCGGTCAATCGCCTCGTCGTCGTCGAGCCCGGCGTGGTCACGGAGGAGATCGATCGCCTCGCGCGCAGCGCCGGGCTCTTCTATCCGCCCGATCCCGGCAGCGCCGCCTACAGCCGCATCGGCGGCAACCTCGCGATGAACGCCGCCGGACCGCGCGCCGTCAAATACGGCGTCACGCGCGACTACGTGCTCGGCCTGCGCGCGGTGACCGGCACCGGCGAGGAAATCTGCACCGGCTGCCGCACCACGAAGGGTGTGACCGGCTACGACCTGACGCGTCTGCTCGTCGGCTCGGGCGGCACGCTCGCCCTCGTCACCGAAGCCACGCTCAAGCTGCTGCCAGCGCCCGAAGGCGTCGCGACGCTGCGCGTGTGCTTCGCGAGCAACCACGCCGCGCTCGAGGCGGTCAGCCGGGTGATGCGCCAGGCGGTGACACCGTGTGCGCTCGAATTCATGGACCAGCATGCGATCGACGCGATCCGCCCCACCGGCGCCGCGGACGATCTCCCGGACGGCACGCGCGCGCTCCTGATGGTCGAGGCCGACGGCCGGGCGGACGACCTCCCCCGCCAGATCGAAGCGCTCGAGCATGCCCTCGCCGGCGACGGCATGCTCGAAATGCGCAGCGGTTTCGACCGCGACGCGATCGCTCAGCTCTGGGCAGCGCGGCGTTCGCTCTCGCATGCGGTCAAACGCATCGCCCCGCTCAAGCTCAACGAGGACGTCGTCGTGCCGGTGTCGGCTCTCGCCGACTTCGTCGATTTCATCGATCACGTCGCCGGCGCGCAACGCTTGCCGATCGTATCCTTCGGCCACGCCGGCAACGGCAACCTGCACGTCAACGTGATGGTCGATCCTGACGACGGGGACGCGCTCGCGCGCGCCCACCTCGCCCTCGAATCGATCATGCTGCGCGTGATCGCACTCGGTGGCACGCTCTCGGGCGAGCACGGAATCGGCACCGAGAAGCGCAAGTTCGTGCCGCTCGAAATCGCGCCCGCGACGCTCGAGTTGATGCGCGCCATCAAGCGTCAGTTCGATCCGCACGGTCTGCTCAACCCCGGCAAGCTTTTTCCCGATTGATAATTGCCGCAAACGCTTTACAAGCGCGCAAGGCATCTATAGAATGCGCGGCTTCGTTGGGGGTATAGCTCAGCTGGGAGAGCGCTTGCATGGCATGCAAGAGGTCAGCGGTTCGATCCCGCTTACCTCCACCAACTTGACAGGAAGTACCGTGCATACGCTTGGCGTCATCACCACGTTAATGGGGTTGATACTGAGCATCGTCGGACTGATCGTCGGGTTCTGGAAGATGACGAATGGCGGTGAGCAGGCGCAATTCTGGCTGGCACTGGTACCATTGGGCTTCGTCGGTTTACTGCTCGGCGTCGCCCTGACTCAGCTCTTCAGGAAGCAGTAAAAAGTTGGCGGTTCATTCCGTCGTCCGGGTCCCCATCGTCTAGAGGCCTAGGACATCGCCCTTTCACGGCGGTAACCGGGGTTCGAATCCCCGTGGGGACGCCACCTCCATGCGTGAGGTGCATCCAGGTCATCCGACCTCGGCACAAAACACCATCGAAAAAACATAGCGGCCTGCGCCGCTATTGTTCATTTCCGTCGCTCGCGCTGCGCGATGCGACACACCAGGGACGACTTTCAGTTTCGTTCGGCTTCCGAAGACGCGATGTCTTCGCCCGCGTGCAGGGTGACCTTGACGTTCGTGGGACGCGCAGCGCCGTCCGCTTCCTCCTCGCGAAGGTCGAACACGCGGCCGAGCGCGTGCCAGTCGCAGTTCGATTTCCTCGCGCGATACAGCACCTTGTACTTGCCGTGGCCGAGTTGTTCGGCGGTGAAACTGGAATTCGCCCTGACCTGGAAGCTTCGCGCGAAGGTCGGATTGCCGACGTCGACGAGCTTGACCAGAACGTCCTCGTCGACATGCATGTTGTCCACCGTGAATGTCGAGCGCCCGCTCACGTTCATCGCCGGCTGGCCGGGAAGATAGCCGCTGTAGGACTCTTTCGGGAAGGGGTCACCTTCCGACGCGGCACAGGCGGCGGGCTTCTCCTTGCCGGGAGAACGGTCAGCCTTCGCGTCGGGCTTGTCGGACGCGGACGCGGGCGCGGTTTCCGGAGACGGGGTTTCCACGCCTGCCTCTTCGGCCGCAAGCGTTGCGCCGCGTGCGTCCTTCGCTTCAAGGGGGGGCGGCAGCGCCGGGCCCGGGGCCGGGTCGGCAATCGCCAGTGTCACCTCCTCTTCCGGCTCTGGGCGGGCGGACTCGGCAGCCGGGCCGGGCACGATGGCCGGGCTTTCGTACGCCGGCGCGTTGCCCATCGCAAGTGCCGACACCGGGGGCGGCGCGTTCGAGGCGACGGTCGTGCGATCCTCCCGCACGTGAGCCGCCCACTGCGCCTCCATCGCGTCCTCCTTCTCCTGCGCCTTTGCAAGAATTCCCCCGACCAGGGCGGAAATTACAAAAACGCCGCCGAAGGCTAGCAGAAGCGCGCCGCGCGTACCGAGCCGGGTACGCACTAGGATCGGGAGCACGAACGCGAGGCGTGGACTGTCTTCTTCAGGCTCGGAGATTGGCGGCTCGTCGCCCGCATCGTCCGGCGCGTCGAGCGACGCGTCGTACTCGGCCCGGCGCACCGGATCCATCAGCACGTCATAGGACTGATTCAACAGCGTCATGACGCGCGCGGCTTCGCTGTCGCCCGGATTCTTGTCCGGATGGTATTTCTGGCTGAGCGCCTTGTAGGCCGCGCGTATCACTTCGGGCGGCGCATCGCGGGAAACGGCAAGGCGTTCGTAATGGGTGTAGGTTGCGTCCATGTCCTGCATGACGGGCAAAAACCGGGCCAGTTCGCTTGACTCGCGGCCCACGTCCGGCCATTCGGCATCGGGCCTGCGCGCGCGATCTCTGTCGGAGGCTGTGTCAAGTGTACGCTTGGGGACGGAATGGCGCCCGGAGACGAATCGAACATAACGCCACAAGCCTTTCTATCGCTTGTTATGTGATTTGCGGATTACTCAACTACCGCCACAACTACCGCCACCCCATAGCCGTTGTCGCTCCGTCTTCCAATCATTTGCATGTAAGCTCTCGCCTTAAAAGGGGAGAGAATAATGCTTGTCAGAGCAACACAAATTACTGTGGCAGTAATGTTATCTGGGGCGTGTCTCTTGGCAGACGCGGCAACCCTCGTTGACACAGGGTCACCCGAGCTAACTCAAAACGGCGCGATTTCTGTAATAAATTACCCCTACGCGCACCAGTCAGTAGGCGCCGGCTTCTCTCTGTCAGGCTCATATAACATCACGGACATCGCTAGTTATTTCTGGATTGGCAATCCAGGAACGCTGACGCTGTCTCTCTACAGCGAACGCTCAGGTTTGCCGGGGGATCAACTCTTCTCAAACGAGTTTTCTATTGACGGCAGCCCCTCCATCAAAGGCTGGTTTGGTCTAAGTGGCTTAAATTGGTTTGTTGCGTCGGGGAATTACTGGGTGACCTACGAAATCCGGGGTACCCAGACGTTCAATGGAGCGCTTGAATTTCCCCCCCCGTTTCCCACGAAAATGGCTGTGAGGAATGATTACTACACCGACTGGACTTCCCACCCGAGCGGTTTTGGTTTGATTGTTGAGGGCACGCCCGCCAGCGTCCCAGAACCCCATTCCTTCATAATGTTTTTAGCGGGATTGAGCTTGCTCGGTGGCATGGTGCGAGGCCGCAAGCAAGTATCGGCCTGGTTTAGATAAGAACGCCCAATCGCCCCAACAAGGAAGCGGCCTGAGTCTCGAACACTTCATCCCTCCGCATTTCCAGTTCCCATATCTGATTACGCAGGCGATCAAAGGTCTTCTGGTGCATCCCCTTGGGCCGCTCCCAACCGTTCCACTCATCAGCGCCCTCAGCCAACTTGCGTTCAAGCTTGCGCTGCCTGCGCCATAACCGCGCCATTTCATCGTCGCATTGGCTGAGGTAGGTAACACGAACGCAGCGACGACACGCATAGCGCCCGCCAGGTGCGCCGTAATAGACCAAGGCGCAGCGCCGCCCGCATGAAGGGCACAGAAACCACGGACGGGAACCGCCGTAATTGCATGGCGAGTGCGCTATCCATAGCGAGCATTCAACATGGCGCGGCTCGCCGTTATAGGGCGTCCACTGGTAAGCAAGGATAACTCGCTCGGGATCACCAGCAACACGCACGCCCACGCTGCCGATTTTCTCCCCGTAGTTATTTGACCATTGCCATGAAAAAGCCCCCCGCCGCAGCAGCCCTTTCTTGGCGATCTGCCGCACGTCGAATGCCAACGACTGTTCGGCCTTTCGCTTCCATCCCGGACGGCCTGCGCCGTATCTCATGCCGCCAGTACCCATTATTCAGCCCTCACAGAATACGAAATCATTAGGAAGAAAATCTGGATACCGAACTCGAACCGGCTCGAAATCCGCGCCATTAAAGGGCTTCCACTTCATCCAAGCTGTGTTTGTCGAGTGGGCACTGCCGGCAGTCGGTACTCCCCGCGCTCACTATCCCAGTACGCCGAAGGAACATCGTCGTGGCAACGGGTAAACTCTTCGCTGCTAGTCTCCTCAGGATGACTTTCAGGGTCGGGCAAAGGTGACGGCTTTCTAGCGAACCCTACACAGGATAGGGATCGACGTTTTTTGGGTGACACCTCCGCAAACCCTATAGGCTTGGAATCGCGACCAAGCCCTATAGGCTTCTCAGGTTTGCAAGGCTTGGTCATGATTCCGACAAACGTTTGTCGCTCCATTTCCCGCAGCGGCATCGGCAAACTCAATGCCGTGAGCATGGGCGCAGGATTAGGCTTCAGAAGATCCAGCAAGGCGTTTTCGACTTCTGGCCGCAACAACATCTCCGGGCTGCTCTGGAGCGCCGTCATAATCAACGAGGCGGCTTTATTCCTTGTCGCCGGATTCAAACGCTTCTGCACTTTCGGACGGGTCAGCCCGTACCCGCGTCCCACCTGTTCGAAGAAACTCGTTTGCATAGCGTGTAGGCGGGTTCTGTTGCCCACGAGGTCGCTTCCGGCCATACGCCCGTCAACCAGCGGCAGCAGCAATACATGGAAATGCGGCGCAGCTTCGTCGAGGTGAATCACAGCGGACAAGACCGGCACGGAGAAGAAACCCTGCACCCAAGCCAGCGACTCGGAAAAAAAGGACTCGGGGTCGATGGTCGATGACGACGGCAGGCTGACGATTATTTCAACGCCGCGAACCGCGTCGCGTCGCAGCCGTGCTACCCCGGCGCTGTGCATCAGCCGTTCCGCCTCGGCCGCAACATCGTCAGCACGGTCCGGCCCAGCTACGACCCGATTAAGGCCAATACGGGTGTGGTCGATATGGCTTCCTGCCCCCAACTCGGCCTGAAGCTCTCGTAGGTTGTGTTTCGAAGCGACGCGAACAATATCCCTGCCCACCAATTTCTTGAGGCGCAGATATTGCCGGTCTGAGCTCATGGCGCCACCTTCATCAACACATAGCGGGCAACGCGATGCCTACGCCCGCACTCGGTCGGCGCATTCGTCCATATCGTTACAATCTCGAAGCCCCTCGCGCTCAGCTCGAACACGCGGGCGGCCGACATCAGAATATCGAGATCGCCTCTCGCTTCAATGGTCGTTACCGAGCGTCGAGCTTCAAACGCTGCGAGCAAGCGCATGCTTTGTGAGTGGGCTGAATTGTCGTTGTGGTCGGGTTGGGTGTTTTGGGCTGCCTGCGGGTGGCCTTTCTCTTTTTCCATCAGCGCCTCCGCTCAGCCTGCTAGGCTGGCAAGCGCCGCCCGGACTTCGCCGACGTTCCAACGGGTTGTACCTTTACCCAATTTGCGCGGGGCAGGCAGTCTCCCCGCCTTTGCCCAACGCCAAACAGTGACTTGCGAAACTCCAAGCCATGCCGCCAGTGAGCGCACCGCAACGAAGCCGCAGTCCGGCATGGCGTCTAGATTCTGGATACCGTTCATTTTCTGGTCTCAAATGAAAAAACCGCCCGAAGGCGGCTGGTTGCTAAAGACGAAAAAAAACCGCCCGAAGGCGGCTTGCTTGGTGCTTGGTGTGAACGAAGAAAACCCGAGCTCGGGAGCGTACTGGGCTTTGAGCCACAACCTACGAGTAATGATGCGGTCAGCGGACGCGAAAAAACCGGCTTATGGCCGGTTTGCGGTTTTTCTGGATTTCAAAAGGACGCAATGGCCCCTACCCCGAACCATAAAGCACATTTCACCGACTTTCAACCCTGTTCACGCAAAAACATTAAGCCGTCCGAGGCAGCAGGATAATTTCCGCCCCGGTTTCCAGCGCGTCGCAAGTGTCCGCCCACGCCTGCATCATATTGCGTCGCTCGGGCAGATGCTCGGATCTCGCGTAGGCGGCTACAGTGCTATCCGTCTCCTTGTGGTCTAGCTGGCGTTCCATCGCCTCGCGGCTCCATCCCTGCTCACTCAGGATCGAGCGCGCCGAGGCCCGAAACCCATGCACGCACTGGCGCCCTTGATACCCCATCTTGTTCAGCATCTTGCCGACGGTGTTCTCGGATATGACTTCCGCGTCGCCGTAGCCTTTCACCTTGGGAAACAGGTAGGGCGAATGCCCGGTGAGGTTCTTCAATTCGGTTAACAGCGCGAGCGCCTGCTGCGACAGGGGCACGGTATGGGCTGGCAAGGCCTTGCCGGTCTTCATGCGCTTGGCCGGGACTTTCCATTCCTTGGCCTGCCAGTCGATTTCTTCCCACTTGGCGTAACGAAATTCCTGGGCGCGAACAAACGTCAACAACGCGAAATAAGCCGCGTGGCGGGTGACGGCATCGTAGCCGGTGGCCTCTCTCAGATCGCGCAGGAAGGCGCCAAAGCCGCGCCGATCGGTGATGGCCGGCCGGTGATTGACCTCGGGCTTATGCAGGGCGCCTAGAAGGTGCGCCGCGGGGTTGTCTTCCGCCCTGCCGGTCGCCACGCCATAGCGGAATATCTGCCCGCACACTTCGCGTAGACGGACGGCAGTGTAGGCAATGCCGCGATTCTCCACTTTGCGTAGCATCGCCAGCAATTGCGAAGCCTTCACGCTGGCGATGGGCAGGTGTCCCATCTCAGGAAAGACATAGGCCTCGAGCTGCGCCATGGTCTTGTCCGCGGTCGATTGCGTCCACTTCCGCTTGAGTTTCATCGCGTGCCATTCCCGTGCCACGGCCTCGAACGAGTTGGCTTGCGCTGCCTGGTTGGCGCGCTTGGTTTCCTTGCGCTGCTCGCCGGGGTCCGTGCCATCGGCCAGCATCGCCCGCGCGTCGTCGCGTTTCTGGCGGGCGCGGGCAAGGCTCACGTCGGAGTACACCCCCAGCGCCAGCGTCTTGCGCTTGCCTAGAAAGCGGTAATCCATACGCCAGTACTTCCCGGCCTGGTTCACCAGCAAGTACAGTCCCTTTTCGTCGGCCATCTTGTAGGGCTTGTCGCCCGGCTTGGCCTTCTTGACGGCGGTATCGGTCAGCGCCACGGCGCGCTCCTTTCGTGTGACGGTATGTGACTTTTGACAGTCCCGCATACCGTATGAACTACCGTCAGTCTGACGGTGTTTCGATGCTACGCCGTGAAATGAAATGACACAACAGAAAAGGCGATAGTCGCTTATTTTCTTGGGTTTTCTTGACCGGGTGATACTGGATGAAATGCTTGGATGGCGCCCCGGAGACGAGTCGAACGTCCGACCTACCCCTTAGGAGGGGGTTGCTCTATCCACTGAGCTACCGGGGCGTGGCGCGCATTCTACCGAATCCCGCATCGATCGCCGAACGCGCGCGACCCCACGCGCTATGATGCGCGCGGAGGACGGAACATGCTGACGCTGACACTGGGACTGCTCGCCGGACTGTTGCTGCTCGCAAGTGCGGTGATGTGGATGAGGCGTCCGCGCGGGCAGGCGGTCGAGGGCGGCGCGGCCCCAGACTTTGCGCTGCGCGACCAAAACGGCCTGACGCGAAGCCTCGGCGACTACGCGGGGCGCTGGCTCGTACTTTACTTCTACCCACGCGACGACACGCCGCACTGCACGCGCGAGGCATGCGCGTTTCGGGACGCGCGGGCGACGCTCGAAGAACGCGGCGCCTCCGTGCTCGGAATCAGCGTCGACACCTCCGCTCGCCACGCCGACTTCGCGCGCAAACACGATCTGACGTTTCCGCTGCTCGCAGACACCGAGGGCGGGATCGCCCGCGCCTACGGCAGTGCGCTCGATCTCGGATTCACCCGGCTGGCACGGCGCAAGACCTTCATCATCGCGCCGGACGGGCGCATCGCGGCCCGCTTCGATGCGGTCGACGTCGCCACGCACGCCGACGAGGTGACGCGGACCCTCGACGCGCTGCGGCGCGCCTGGTCGTACCCCACGGCACCACCAGCGCGTTGAATCAACCAAGGCGGGCAGCCTTGAGTGGGTTACGGTTCCAGGCCCTCGCTGCCGGCCTTGAAGACGGCATCCTGCCGCTCGCGCCTCGCCCGGCCGCCCCATATCCAGACGTATTGCACGCCCGAGGCGACGGCGATTCCGAATACGGCCGCGAATAGCGGCGTTTGCCAGGCGCCGAGCGCGAGCAGGTCGGCACGCGTGCCCAGCACGAGCGCAAGCATCGCGAACGCGACGAACATGTGCGCCTTGCCGAGCCAGGTCGGATGGATGTCGAGGTGACCCGCGAGGCCGCGATAGCACAGCGCGCCGAGGACGATCACGCTGTCGCGCAGCAGGATCGCGACGGCCACCCAGACGGGGATCGCGCCGGCCTGCGTCAGCAGCACGAGCGTCACCAGGCCCAGCGCCTTGTCGGCGACACTATCGAGCGCCGCGCCGAGCGGCGTCGTCTGCTCGAGCCAGCGTGCGAGCAGGCCGTCGATCGCGTCGGAGACAGCCGCCGCGAGAAACAGCAGGCAGGCTGCGAACCAGTGCTGTTGCAGAATCAGCCAGGCGACGAGCGGCACGGCCGCCAGGCGCAGCAGGCTGATGCTGTTCGGCAGATTCAAAACGCGCGTCTCCACGCGCCTACCCTACTGATCGAGCGGCTGCCTGGCAAGCGTGTCCCAGACCTTGTCGAGCCGCTTGACCGAGACCGGGTACGGCGTCTTCAGCTCCTGCGCGAACAGCGAGACCCGCAGTTCCTCGAGTTGCCAGCGGAAATCGTCGAGCGCGGCGGGAAGCTCGCCGCGTACCTGCGCCCGTCGTGCCTGATATTTATTCTGCAGCGTCAGCACGCCGGCCATGGCGCGCGCGTCGCGCTGCTCGGCCGCCGGCAGCTTCTCCAAGCGCTTGAGGATGCCGCGCAGGTACCGCGGCAGGTCTTTCAGCCGCGGCCACGGCGTGGCGGTGATGAAATCGGACGGAACCAGCGCCGCGAGGTGGGCCGTCTCATCGCGCATCACCGCCGTGAACTGCGGCTTGGCCGCGAGGCGCGCCGCCACCTGCGCGTGCAGGTCGAGGATCTCCGCGACGTCGCGCAGTAGGGCCTGCTTCACGACGGCGACACGCGGCTTGGCGCGCTCCTTCTGCCTGGCGAAAGCCTTTGCGTCGCGCGGCGTCTCGTCGTCGCCGAGCAGCGCGCGGGCGGCGATCGCGTCGAGCAAGTGCGCGCGCAGGGTTTCGGGACTGCCGAGCGTGCGGAATTTCAACGCGAGCGCCGTCTCGCGCCCAAGGTCCTTGTCGAGCTGCTTGAACTGCGCGGCGAGCGCGAGTCGCAGCAGGCGGATCACGCCGCGTCGCGTCTCGCCCCGCGCCGCCTCGGCCGTGTCGATGAGACGCAGGTCGACGCTCGTGCCGGTGTCGACGAGCGCGGGATAGCCGGTCAGCTCGCGGCCGCCGCGCTTGAATTTGACTTGCTCCGGCAGGTCGCCGAAATCCCATTCGAGCAGCCCGGTACGCTCGAACTCGCTGTCGGCGGCCCCGCCCCCGTAGGTGATGCGCGCAGCGCCGCCGAGCTGCTGACGCAGCGCGCCAAGGTCGCGGCCGCTCGCGAGTTCCTGTCCGCTGTCGTCGACGACGCAGAGGTTCATTTTGAGGTGGGCGGGCAATTCGCCGCGCCAGTCGTCGGGATGGATGTCGGCGCCGGTTTTTTTGCGAACGAAGGCGGCCAGCGCCTCGGTCAGCACCCGCTCGCCGGGCTGCGCGCTCGACAGAAACGCCGTGACCGTATCGGGCAGTGGAATCAGCGGCCGGCGCTTGTCCTTGGGCAGGAACTTGAGCAGCGCGGTCAATTTCTCGCGGATCAGGCCGGGAACGAGCCAGTCGATCTGCGGCGCTTCGATCCGGTTGAGCAGATACAGCGGCACGCGCAGCGTGACGCCGTCGAGCGGGTGACCCGGCTCGAAGCGGTATTTGAGCGCGCACATCACGCCATCGACCTGCATCGACTCCGGGAAGAGCGTGTGATCGGCGCCGAGCCCCTCGCCGAGGATGTCCTCGCGGCGCAGAAACAGGGTGCGGGGGTCGGCGGCCTCCGCCTCGGCCCGCCACTTCTCGAACGCCACGCCATTGTGGATGCCGGCCGGAACGCGCGCGTCGAAGATGCCGTAAATGCGGGCCTCGTCGAGCCAGACACCGGATTTTCTGGCCTTGTGCTCGAGGTCCTCGATTTCCTGGATCAGCGCGCGGTTGTGTGCGAACCACGGCGCGCGCGTGTCGTAATCGCCGGCGACAAGCGCACCGCGGATGAAGAGTTCACGCGCAAGCTCGGGATCGATCGGGCCGTAGTGGATCTTGCGCCGCGGCACGAGCGTGATGCCGTAGAGGCTCACGCGCTCCCAGGCGACGACGCGCGCGCCGTCCTTCTCCCAGTGCGGCTCGATGTACATGCGCGTGAGCAGGTGGCGGCCCGCGCCCTCGATCCACTCGGGACGGACCTCGGCGACGGTGCGCGCGAGCAGGCGGCCGGTGTCGGTGAGCTCGGCGGCCATGATCCATTTCGGGCCCTTCTTCGCCAGCGCCGAGCCGGGGTGGATCGAGAGCTTGATGCCGCGGGCGCCCAGGTAGTTGCCTTCACCGGGCTTCGGCCGCCCCGCGCCGGTCTTTGCGCGGCCGTCGTCGGATTTGAAACCGATATTGCCGAGCAGGCCGCTCAGCAGCGCCTGATGGATCGCGTCGTAGCCGGCGTCCTTCTCGTTCTCGCGCAGCCCCAGCTCGGCGACCTGCGCGTGCAACTGCCCATGGATGTCGCGCCACTCACGCATGCGCCGTGGCGACAGGAAATGATCCTGCAACAGCGTCTGCAGCTGGCGGTTGGTCTTCTTGTGCTGCACCTGCTCCTCGTACCAGCGCCACAGCCTGAGCCAGCCCATGAAGTCGGAACGCTCGTCCTGGAAAAGCTTGTGCTTCTCGTCGGCCGCCTGCGCGCGCTCCATCGGGCGGTCGCGCGGGTCCTGCACCGAGAGCGCGCTCGCGATGATCAGGATTTCGCGCACGCAGCGCTGCTGCTCGGCGGCCAGCAGCATGCGCGCGATGCGCGGGTCGAGCGGCAGCTTCGCGAGCTGCCGGCCGATCTTCGTCAATTGCCCCTGCTCGTCGAGTGCGTGAAGCTCGCCGAGCAATTGATAGCCGTCGGTCACGAGCCGGCTGCTCGGCGGGTCGATGAAGGGAAAGCCGACGACGTCGCCGAGGCCGAGCGACTTCATGCGCAGGATGACGCCGGCGAGCGAGGAACGCAGCAGTTCGGGGTCGGTGAAGCGTGGCCGGTTAGAAAAATCCGCCTCGTCGTAAAGCCGGATGCACACCCCGTCGGCGACGCGGCCGCAGCGTCCCGCGCGCTGGTTGGCCGACGCCTGCGACACCTTCTCGATCAATAGCTGCTCGACCTTGTTGCGCGCCGAATAGCGCTTGACTCGCGCCGTGCCGGGGTCGATCACATAGCGGATGCCGGGAACGGTCAGCGAGGTTTCGGCGACGTTGGTCGCGAGCACGATGCGCCGCAGCGCCGACGTCGGCTTGAAGATCGCGTCCTGTTCGGCGACCGACAGGCGCGAGAACAGCGGCAGGATTTCGGTTCCGGGCGGGTGATGCTTACGCAGCGCCTCGGCGGTGTCGCGGATTTCGCGCTCACCCGGCAGGAAAACGAGGATGTCGCCGGGCCCGAGCCGCGCCAGTTCGTCGGTCGCGTCGAGGATGGCGGCGATCTGGTCGGGGCCGTCCTTGTACGTCCGGCCGGGCTTTTCCGCCTCGCGCTTGTTCCCGGGCGCGCCCGCCTCGTCGTCGCGCGCGATCGGACGCCAGCGGATTTCGACCGGATAGAGCCGTCCCGACACTTCGATCACAGGCGCGTCGTCGAAGTGCTTCGAGAAGCGTTCGGCGTCGATCGTCGCCGAGGTGACGAGTACGCGCAGATCGGCGCGCTTGTCGAGCAGGGTCTTGAGGTAGCCGAGCAGAAAGTCGATGTTGAGGCTGCGCTCGTGCGCCTCGTCGAGGATGATCGTGTCGTAGCGCGAGAGCAGTGGGTCGCCCTGGCTTTCCGCGAGCAGGATGCCGTCGGTCATGACCTTGATTGCGGTATCCGGACGCACCTTGTCGCTGAAACGCACCTTGTAGCCGACCAGCCCGCCGAGTTCGCTGCCGAGTTCCTGGGCGATGCGCGCCGCGACCGAGCGCGCGGCGATGCGCCGCGGCTGGGTGCAGCCGATCAGCTTGCCGGGCGGAATACCCGCCTCGAGGCACATCTTGGGAATCTGCGTCGTCTTGCCCGAGCCGGTTTCGCCGCAGAGGATCAGCACGCGGTGGCGCTCGAGCGCGGCGAGGATGTCGTCGCGCCGCGCGGCGACGGGCAGGTCAGGGTAGGTGATCCGCAGGCCGGGCGACGTGCCGGCGGGTTTATTTGTCGCGGAGATACTTGAGGTCATCGAAGGTTTCCAGCCACTGCGGGCGGTAGACCGCCATCACCGTGACGGCCATGCCCGTCGAGAAGGCCTCGGCCCAACTCAGCAGCAGGCTCGCGTAAGGCGTGTAGTGCGAGAGCAGGTAGTCGAGCGTGTAGGCGCCGGACCAGGCGACGACCGCCGTCGTCGCCAGCCCGATCGCGGCGACCGCCAGGGCGGCGCCGAAGAAGCCGTTTCCCAGCACGTAGACGAAGAAATGCTTCGGCAGATAGCGCTCGAGGGCGCCGAGGACGCCCCAGCTCAGGCCCGCGGGCAGCGCGGCCAGAAGCAGCGCGTCGGCCCCGAGCCCGGCCCAACTGCCGCGTCCGAACGCAGCATTGGCGACTAGGATCAGCACGCCGGCAACGGTCGCCCGCCAGAAGCCGAACATCAGCGTCAGCGCGCTGATGCCATAGAGGTGAAAGCTGAGTCCGGGCCGCACGCCGGTGCGAATCTGCCACAATGCCAGTATGGTTACCGTTGCCCCGAGAAACAGGTTCAGCCGGGCCGGTTCCGCGAGGCGACGCCAGTCTCCGGACATCATCCAGCGCCAGGCGAGGACCGCCAATCCGATCCAGCCGACGAGGCGAAATGATTCCGGAAGCAACGATGCCGTAAGATCCGGCGCGGTAAAATCCATGCCCGGATTTTACGCGATGGCCCGGCTGCTTTTCCTACCACGAGCCCACACATGCCCACACCGAACACCCCCCCTGCGCCGCTGAGCGATGCGGAGGTCGACGAGCTGGCCGACCTCATCGACCTTCTCGACGAGCGTACCGACGTGCCGATCTCGCTCGAAGGCGTGGACGGCTTCATCACGGCGCTCGCCTGCAGCCCGCGCGCGATCCCGGACACCGAATACCTTCCGGTGCTGCTCGACCGCGACGAGGGACTCGCGAGCGTGTACGAGAACGAGGCCGACGAGCGGCGTTTTCTCGCGCTGTTCGCCCGGCGGCGCGACGAGGTCGCCCGCGCACTTGCCGCGCCGATCGAGAACCTTGCCGACCCGCGCGCGCTTTCGCCGCTGGTCATGGACTGGGAAGCGCTGCTCGCCGACCTCCCCAAGGACGAGGCTACACGGCTGCGTGCCGCCGGGGTCCCGCCCTACGCCCAGATGTGGGCCGCAGGCTTTCTGCTCGCGGTCGAGCACTGGGAAGACGACTGGACGCTGCCCGGCGGCAGCAAGGACGAGGCCTTCGTCGACGAGGTGCTCGACCCGTTCTACATCCTGGCTGCACCGCTCGAGGAACTCAGCGCCGAGGAGCGCGACACGCGCCGCGAGGACCACCTCGCGCTCGCCGTCTGGGGCGCCTACGAATTGCGCGAGTTCTGGCGCGACCGCGGACAGGGCGCCTGAACCACGTCGTCCCGTACCCCGAATCTTGTAACCTACCGCTGATGAAACTCGTCCTTTTCGACCTCGACAACACGCTGCTCGCCGGCGATTCCGATTATGAGTGGGGGCAGTTCCTGATCGCCAAGGGGGCTGTCGACGGCCCCGATTACGAGGCCAAGAACAAGGCGTTCTACGAGGCCTACAAGGCGGGCGGCCTCGATATTTACGCCTTCCTCGCTTTCGCCCTGCACCCGCTCGCCACCCACCCGCGCGCGCAGCTCGACGCCTGGCGTGCCGAATATATCGAGACGCGCGTGCGAACGATGATTCCGCAGGCAGCCCGCGATCTCGTGCGCAGACACCTGGACGAAGCCGATCTCGTCGCCGTCATCACCGCGACCAACAGTTTCATCACCGCACCGATCGCGCAGGAGCTCGGGGTCGAGCACCTGATCGCGACCGAGCCCGAGCAGGTCGATGGCCGCTTCACCGGCAAGGTCGCCGGCACGCCGTGCTTTCGCGAAGGCAAGATCGTCCGCCTCGGGCAATTCCTCGAGGCGCATGACACCCGCCTGGACGACCTCGACACGAGCTGGTTCTACAGCGATTCGCACAACGACCTGCCGCTGCTGGAAAAAGTCCGGTACCCAGTCGCTGTCGACCCCGACCCCCTGTTACGCGCCCGCGCGCTGGAACGGGCGTGGCCGGTGATCTCGTTGCGGCAGCCGTAACCGGCTCCGTGCCCGCGGGGCGCGCCTGCGCCCGGGCTGATACTTGATGGTTAATTCGTACCACGCCTGCGGCATAAACGGAATAAACGGGATTTGAGCCCCGTCCTTACGATGTGAGCCCTGTGCCTAGGGTTCGACATCCGAGGGAGGAGAACCCGATGACTACGCACGACGCCGTTAGGGGGCTGGTCGCGCAGCCCCGTGCGCGCAACAAGCGCTTCAACAAACTGTGTGCTGGGACAGTGCTTGCCTCGGCAAGCCTGATTTCGGCGGCCGCCCTGGCAAGCAGCGCGCCGGCGCCCCGCGGCGGTTCGGGCGAAGTCACCCTGATCCACACCGGCGACATCCATGGCCATCTCGTGCCGCGGCCCAATTTGCGCAGTGACGCTCTCGGCTACCGAGGCGTCAGCATGGAAGGCGGCGTAGCGCGCATGTATACCGTCATCAAGGCACTGCGGGCCCTGGCGACAAAGGACGGGGTCGACCGTTCGCTTCTGATCAACACCGGGGATACCCTGCAAGGCTCGGGCGAGGCGCTGTTCAGCCGGGGCCAGGCCATGATCGATGTGCTGAATGCGTTCGGCTTTGTGGCCCACGCGCCCGGCAACTGGGACTTCCTGTACGGCACGGGCCGCTTCGAGGAAACCTTCAAGGGTTCCGCGACCGCGCCGCCGCTGGCGAACTGGAACGCGCTCGCGTCCAACCTCTATTACGCCAACCAGTTCGACGACACCGCCCTATGCGGCGCGAAGGCCACGGATCCCGCGACCGGTGTGCCGCGCCCGCTCAGACGCGTCCTGCCGACACACAGCATCAGGCAGGTCGGCAAGGTGAAGGTCGGCATCCTCGGCATGACGACGGCGCGGGCGATCGCGGCCGTCGGGACAAGCGTCACGCAGAACTACCTGTTCACCGACGCCAAGGCCGAAGTGCCCTGCCTGGTCGATAAGCTGCGTACGGTCGACAAGGTGGACGTGGTCGTGATGATTTCCGAACTCGAGATGGCGCGCGACATCGAGATCGCCGAGACCCTCGCTCCCAGCCCTGATGTGATCCTGAATTCGGACATGCACGAACGCACCACCGCGCCGATCGTCGTCGACCACGCCGACGGCCGCAACACCTTGATCGTGGAGGAGGGTCAGGACGGCACCGCGGTTGGAAACCTCAAGCTTCGGGTCAAGAACGGCAGAGTCGCGGACTGGAGCTTCAAACAGATCATCGTGGCGGAGGGAATCCCGGAGGACAAGACCATTGCCGCCAAGGTCGCCAAGGCGCGCGCGCCCTTCGTGGCGGGAAGCTTCGTGCCGGGCCAGAAAGTCACGGTGGGCGGCAACACCACTGAACTCCTGCGTCCCGTGGACGAGACCATCGCCTTCACCGAAGTCGACCTGCACCGCTCAAATTTCGTCGATGAGGACATGCCGGGGGTGGTCGAAGGCTCCTCCCATAACCTGATCGCGGATGCCATGGCCGCCGTATCCGGGGCCGAAAGCGCCTCGGTCCGGGGTTTCCGCTACGGCACCCACGTTCCCGCAGGCTGGCCCATCACCATGGAGGACATCTACCATTACGTGCCCATCGCGGCCAAGCTGGGGCGAACCACCAAGGCATGCGGCGCCGACCTCAAGTTCGCTATCGAGCAGTCCACTCAAGGTACCTTCGCCTCAGATCCCAGCCTGTGGGCGGGAGGCTGGATGTTCGGCTACAACGGCGTGAGCTTTGACCTCGACGCCTGCGACGGACTCCTGGGTACGACGCCAGCGCCGATCAACGGACCGACCCTCGCGTTCCCGACCCGGCCCTGGGGCACCAACCGCGGCAGCAACATCAAGGTGAATGGCCTGCCGCTCAAGGAGATGGACATCTACGACGGCCGCGCGACCATAGACGGTGCGCCCAACCCGACTTACCAGCAATGTCTGAGCGCAGAGGGTGGTCCGGCCTACGAAGGCTACCGGGTTGCCGGCTACTGGTATGCCGACGACAAAACCACGATCAACAACTGTAACCCCTGCCGCGGCCGCCAGGTCCAGGTCGTCAAGACCGACGGGTCGATCGTCCAGGTCGCAGGCCCGGGCGCATCCGCCACGCTGCCGCCGAGCGAGCAGCTCATGGACATCACCGAAGCCGTCGTCAAGTATCTGCGTGAAAACCTCGGGGGAACGGTGACTGCGGCCAACCTGCCGAGCCACCGCCTCACCGTGAAGCGGCTGCCGACGATCAGCCCAGCTGGCTACAACTTCAAGATGATCCAACCGTTGAAGGGCGCCTCAACGGCAACCTGCCCGACGCTGTAAAAAAGCGTTGCCTCGCACGCCGAATCCGGCCCGGCGCAAGCCGGGATTTTCTTTTGATGTGCAACCGGCGTCAACGCGAGGCGTCAATCGTCTGTCATACTGCCCCGCCATACTCGGCGCGGCTTGCCCCTGCGGGCAAACCCGGTTACCGTTGTCGCAGATGGGCGATAAGCTAAAAATTCCGCCTCTGCGCCCGTCCTTCGCCAGCCAGCCCGACATGCAGCCTCCCGAGCCCGTACCCGCCGCGCGCACCACCCTCCAGGAAAGCGTCGCCCATCAACGTGAGGCCCTCGCCAACCTGCTGCGCGAACCGCTGGCCTTGGCGGCGCAGGCATGCAGCCGGGTATGGGCGAATCGTGCAGCGCTCAATGCGGCCCTGGGCCACGCGCTGGCGGACCTGCCCGCCTGCAAGTATCTGTACGCGCTCGACACCCGCGCGATCCAGCTTTCCGACAACATCAGCCGCGAGGGCCTGATCGAGACGGACTACGGCCGCGATCGCTCCGACCGCCCCTACATGCGTGAAGCGGTGCCGAACCAGGGCTTCCTGCTGTCTCAGGCCTACATTAGCCTGCGCGTCAAGCGCCCTTCGCTCACCGCGATCCAGATCGTGCGCGGCGAAGACGACAAAGCGCTCGGTTTCGTCGGCGCCGACTTCGACCTGCGTGACCTGCCGATCACCGCGAAGCTCTACGACGAGCCGACGTACTGGCGCCAGATCAAGGGCGACCCGGCGATTCGCGGCGCGGTCTTCCACCAGACGCGCAGCGAGAGCCAGATGGATCTCCACGTCGACACCGTGCTCGGTGTGATGACCGAATTGATGGAGGACCACGGCGTCTTCCACGGCAAGCTGCATTTCTCGAGCAGCCGCGCGACGGTCTGGCTCGTCGACGATCCCTACCGCTACCGTCTGCTCGACATCGACGCGCTGACCGACCCCGACACCTGCCTGATCTACCCGCACCATCTCTATCCGGATGACGCGGTCGTGCCGAAGGACAAGATTCGCCCGGTGCTCGACAACCTGCGCGCCCTGCGTTTCATGGACGAAACCTTCTACCTGCGGGCCGGCTCGCTCAATATCTTCAATGGCATGGTCGGCCTCACGTTCTCGTGCGACGGCTCGCACTACCTGCCGTGGGACGAGTTTCTGAGCAAAGGCTACGACTTCTGGGCGAGCGGCAGCACGCTCGGCTGAAACGGCCGCGCGGCGCCGCTTCAGGCCGCGACTTTAGGCTTCTTGGCAGCCGGATAGACCTGGATCGGCGCGGTCTTTTTCCTGCCGCGCCCCCCTCCGACGAGATCCCCGAGCGTCACCTTGTCGAGGACGCCGAGGTAGGCAAGCGTCGCCGAACTCAGCACGTCCTTGAGCACGCAGGCCGGCGAATACAGACACCGGTCGCCCGAGGGGTCGAAACACTCGGCCATGTCGAAGTCGGTCTCGGTGCTGCGCACGACCTCGCCGACCGTGATCTCCGTGGGCTCGCGCTTGAGACGCAAGCCGCCGTTGCGGCCGCGCAGTGTATCGACGAGTCCCGACAGGCCAAGCTGGTACACCACTTTCATCAAATGGTTCTTGGAAATCCCGTGGACCTCGGCGATCTCGGAAATCGTGACCAGGCGATCGCGATGGGTGGCGAGATACATCAGCGTACGAAGGGCGTAGTCGGTATAGGTCGTGAGTCTCATGGCGGCGTCCTGCGGCAGGGGCTGCCGAATCCTGCGGATCGGCAACAAATCATTCATCCATTATATAGGTTAAAGGCTCGCGTCAGCGACCCTGCCCGTGGCGCCTGCAGCGCCGGGAAACCGGGCGTTGCGCGGCTTTCAAGGGGCCGGCTTCACGGGCCGGACGGCGCGCCGCCGCTTGAGTCGCGCGGCCTCCATGGCGGATAATACGACACCCCCTCAGGCCGCACGTTGTGGAAACCTATATCCTCATTCTCATCTCCACGGTGTTCGTGAACAACATCGTGATGGCCAAGATTCTCGGCTTGTGTCCCTTCATGGGGGTGTCGAAGAAACTCGAAACGGCGATCGGCATGGGGCTCGCGACCACCTTCGTGCTGACGCTGGCCTCGGGGTCGAGCTACCTGATCAACGAATACCTGCTCGGCACCGACCTGTTCTATCTGCGCACGCTGTCCTTCATCGTCGTGATTGCGGGCATCGTGCAGTTCACCGAGATGTTCATCCACAAGACGAGCCCGGTGCTGTATCAGGTACTCGGGATCTATCTCCCGCTCATCACGACGAACTGCGCCGTGCTCGGAATTCCGCTCCTCAACGTCCAGGCGCAGAACGGCTTCGTCGAATCGCTGTTCTTCGGCGCCGGCGGCGCGATCGGATTCACGCTCGTGCTGATCCTTTTCGCCGGCATCCGCGAGCGTCTCGACACCTGTGACGTGCCTGCCCCGTTCAAGGGCACGAGCATCGCGATGGTCACCGCGGGACTGATGTCGCTCGCCTTCATGGGCTTCTCGGGCCTGGTCAAGTAATGTTCACCGCAATCTGGGTCATGGTCGGCCTGGCCATCGCGATCGGGCTGATACTCGGCTGGTCGGCGATCCGCTTCAAGGTCGAGGGCAATCCGCTCGCCGAGAAGATCGACGCGATTCTGCCGCAGACGCAGTGCGGGCAGTGCGGCTTTCCCGGCTGCCGGCCCTACGCCGAGGCGATCGCGAAAGGCGAGGCGGACATCAACCAGTGTCCGCCCGGCGGCGAGGAAGGGGTCAAAAAACTTGCCGAACTGCTCGGCGTCGAGCCCAAGCCGCTCGACGAGGCCCACGGCACACCGAAGCCGAAATCGGTCGCCTTCATCGACGAACAGACCTGCATCGGCTGCACGCTGTGCATCCAGGCCTGCCCGGTCGATGCGATCTCCGGCGCAGCCAAGCAGATGCATACCATCATCGCGGACGAATGCACGGGCTGCGAACTGTGTCTCGCCCCCTGTCCCGTCGACTGCATCTCGATGGTGCCGATCGCCGAGGACCTGCCGCACTGGAAATGGAAGCACCCCGTGGTGATGATGAAACAGGTCGGCGAGAGCACACGCGTATGAGCCGTCCGCTGTTCCAGTTCAAGGGCGGCGTGCACCCGCCGGGGCACAAGGCCGAGTCGAACACGCGGCCGATCCACGCGGCGCCGCTGCCGAAAAAGCTCGTCATCCCGCTGCGTCAGCACATCGGAAATCCGGCCAAGCCGGTCGTCAGCGTCGGTGACCACGTCAGGAAAGGCCAGATCATCGGCGAAGCCGACGGCTATATCTCGACGGCCGTGCACGCGTCGAGCTCGGGCATCGTCACGGCCGTCGACCTGCAGCCGGTTCCCCACGTCTCCGGACTCGCCGATCTCTGCGTCACGATCGAAACCGACGGTCGCGACGAATGGGTCGCCCGCGAGCCGCTCGATCTCGGCGCACCGCCCGCCGAGTTGCGCATGCGCCTGCGCGATCTGGGCATCGTCGGCCTCGGCGGGGCGGTCTTCCCGAGCGCCGTCAAGCTCGACCCCGGCGCCGCCCAGGTCTGCCCCACGCTGATCATCAACGGCGGCGAATGCGAGCCGTGGATCACCTGCGACGACGTGCTCATGCGCCATTTCGCCGACGAAATCCTGCAGGGCGTGGCGGTGATGCGGCTGCTCCTCGGCAGCAGCGAAATCCTGATCGGCATCGAGGACAACAAGCCCGAAGCCATCGCCGCGATGCAGGCCGCAGCCGCCAAGCTCGACTTCGCGGTCGAGATCGTCGCGGTGCCCGCGCGCTACCCGGCTGGCGGCGCCAAGCAGATGATCGAGACGCTGACCGGCAAGCAGGTCCCGTCCGGCAAGCTGTCGACCGACATCGGCATCCAGGTCTTCAACGTCGGCACCGCGCGTGCGCTCGCCCGCGCTGCCTGTCACGGCGAACCGCTGATCTCCCGCCTCGTGACCGTCACGGGCCACGTGTTGCGACCACAGAACTTCGAGGTGCTGATCGGCACGCCTATGCACACGCTCATCACGCTCGCCGGGGAGCGCGACGGCAATACCGGCGTGCTCATGGGCGGACCGATGATGGGCGTGCCGATGCCCAACCTCGACGTTCCGGTGGTGAAGGCCACGAACTGCGTCCTTGTGAAATCGAAGGAACTCTTCCCGCCGCTGCCCAAGGCCTTGCCGTGCATTCGCTGCACGCGTTGCGCCGATGCGTGCCCGGCGGAACTGCAGCCGCAGGAACTGTTCCGTTTCGCCAAGGCCGGCGACTTCGGCCGCGCCCAGGAATACCATCTGTTCGACTGCATCGAATGCGGCTGCTGCAGCTACGTCTGCCCGAGCCACATCCCGCTCGTCGATTTCTACCGCTACGCGAAGAGCGAAATCTGGGCCCGCGAGAAGGACAAGCGCGCGTCCGATCTCGCGCGCGAGCGTCACGAGTTCCGCCAATTCCGCATCGAGCGCGAGAAGAAGGAAAAAGCCGAGAAGCTCGCGGCGAAGGCCCAGGCCAAGCGCGCCGAACTCGCCGCGGGCGCCGATACGGCGACTCCCGCCGCAGCCGACGCCGACGCCAACGCCAAGAAGGCGCTGATCGCCGCGGCGCTGGCGCGGGCGCAGGCGAAGAAGGACGAAGTCGCCCCGAAGAACATCGACAACCTGTCGCCCGACACCCGGCACGAGATCGAAGAGATCGAAGCGCGCCGCGCAAAAATTCGCGAACTGGCCCGCCAGCCGCTGGAATCCGAAGAGAAGAATTCCTGATGCCGTCTCCTTACATCCTCGATCGCACGAGCGTCACCGTCGTCATGGCCTGGGTGCTGGCCGCCCTGCTTCCGGGCATCGGGGTCTACGTCTGGCTGTTCGGGCCCGGCATCCTGCTGACGCTGTCGATTGCGACCGTCACCGCCGTCGCGGCCGAGGCCGGGATGCTCAAGGCGCGCGGCTACCCGATCAAGCCTTTCCTCGGCGATCTCTCGGCGGTCGTCACGGCCTGGCTGCTCGCGCTCTCGCTGCCCTCGCTCGCGCCCTGGTGGCTGATCGTCACCGGGACCCTGTTCGCGATCGTCGTCGCCAAGCACCTGTACGGCGGGCTGGGCCAGAACGTGTTCAATCCGGCGATGGTCGGCTACGCGGTGCTGATCGTGTCGTTTCCGGTCCAGATGACGCAGTGGGCGGGCCCGCTCGAACTGACCGCGACGCCGCTCGGGATCGGCCAGAGCGCCGCGATCATTTTCGGCGCGGACGTGCCGAAGAGCCTGCTCGACGCCGTGACCATGGCGACGCCGCTCGACACGCTGCGGACCGGCCTGCTGCAGCAGCACACGGTCGACGAGGTCGTGCGGCAGCCGATTTTCGGCTACCTCGGCGGCACCGGCTTCGAATGGCTGGCCGCGGCCTTCCTGCTCGGTGGCCTGCTGCTGTGGGCCCTGCGCATCATCAGCTGGCAGGTGCCGCTCGCTTTTCTGGTCGGCGTGTGGCTGACCGCCGGCTTCCTGCACTTCTTCGACGCCGGCCGCTTCGGCGCGCCCTGGTTCCATGTCTTCGCCCCGTCGGTCATGCTCGGCGCCTTCTTCATCGCGACCGATCCGGTGTCGGGCGCGACGACGCCGCGCGGCAAGGTGGTCTTCGGTCTCGGCGCCGGATTCCTGACCATCGTGATCCGGACCTGGGGCGGCTTCCCCGACGGTGTCGCGTTCGCCATCCTGCTCATGAACCTGTGCGTGCCGCTGATCGATCAGTACACCCAGCCGCGCGTCTACGGTGAAGTCCGCAAGGAGCCGCGCGCGTGAGCATGAGCGGAGCCGCCCGCAACGCGCTACGCGCGGGCACCGTACTCGTCGTCTTCGCCGTCGTCGGAACCGCGATGCTCGCGTTCACCCACGGCCGCACCGAACCCGTCATCGCCCGCAGCCGGCAGGCCGAACAACTCGCGTTCATCGAGCAGGTCCTGCCGTCCCGGCTCTACGACAACGACCTGCTCGCGAGCGAACGCCGGGTGCCGCGTGACGCCATGCTCGGTACCCGGCGACCCTCGGCGGTCTGGGTCGCGCGGCGAGGCGACGCGTTCGCCGGCGTCGTCCTCGAAGCGGTCGCGCCCGACGGCTACAGCGGGGACATCGGCCTGCTGGTCGGCATCGACGCGGCCGGAACGGTCACCGGCGTGCGCGTCACGGGCCATCGCGAAACACCGGGGCTCGGCGACTACATCGACCGCGCGAAGAGCCCCTGGATCGAGCAGTTCACCGGCAAATCGCTCGACAATCCGCCGCCCCGCGCCTGGCGTGTCGCCAAGGACGGCGGCACCTTCGACACGCGCGCCGGCGCGACGATCACGCCGCGCGCGGTGGTCAAGGCGGTTCGCGGCGCGCTGGAATATTTTGCCCGGCACCGCAAGACCCTCGCGGCGCCGGTGACCCGAGAGGAGAAAGACGCATGATGACCCTGAGCGAATTCCGCAGCCTCTTCCACAACGGCCTCGTCAAGCAGAACACGGGACTCGTGCAACTGCTCGGCCTGTGCCCGCTGCTCGCGATCAGCAACACCGTCGTCAACGCCCTGTCGCTCGGCCTGGCGACGATGCTCGTGATGGCGGCGTCGAGCGGCGCGGTTTCGGCCGCCCGCAATTTCGTTCCGAACGAAATCCGCATCCCGGTCTTCGTCCTCATCATCGCGGCGCTGGTGACCGTGATCGACCTCGCGATGAACGCCTTCGTCCATCCGCTCTACCTCGTGCTCGGCATTTTCATTCCGCTCATCACGACCAACTGCATCGTGCTCGCCCGCGCCGACGCCTTCGCCGCCAAGAACCGGCCGCTGCACAGCGTCGTCGACGCGGTCGCGATGGGCCTCGGGCTGACCCTGGTGCTGATCGTGCTCGGCGCGATGCGCGAGCTCGTCGGACAGGGCACGCTGTTCTCGGGCATCGACCTGGTCTTCGGTGAAGACGCGAAGCAGTTCGTGCTGCATGTGCTGCCCGATTACCGCGGCTTCCTGCTCGCGGTGCTGCCGCCCGGCGCCTTCATTGCGCTCGGCCTGCTGATCGCCGCGCACAACTGGAACAAGGCGCGCGCCGAGCAGCGCGCGCAGCTGACCGTTCCCGCCACGGCTTGAGGCCGGGGCCGATGCCCGTGCCGAACGATGAACGCTGACAAACGCCGCGAGATTTTCCGCCGCCTGCGCGAAGCGAATCCCCACCCGACGACCGAGCTCGAATACGCGACGCCTTTCGAGCTGCTGGTCGCGGTCGTGCTCTCGGCGCAGTCGACGGACAAGGGCGTCAATCGCGCGACGCGCGTGCTCTTCCCGATCGCCAACACGCCTGCGGCGATCCACGCGCTCGGCGAGGCGGGGCTCGCCGACTACATCAAGACGATCGGACTCTACAAAAGCAAGGCGCGGCACCTGATCGCGGCATCGCGCATGCTGCTCGACCTGCACGGCGGCGAAGTCCCCGCCGACCGCGCCGCGCTCGAGGCGCTGCCCGGGGTCGGGCGCAAGACCGCCAACGTGATCCTCAACACCGCGTTCGGCCAGGCGACGATGGCGGTCGACACCCACATCTTCCGCGTTGCGAACCGCACCGGCCTCGCCCCCGGGAAGACCGTGCTCGAAGTCGAAAAAAAGCTGGTCAAGACGACGCCCGCCGAGTTTCTGGTCGACGCGCACCACTGGCTGATCCTGCACGGCCGCTACGTCTGCCAGGCGCGCAGGCCGAAGTGTGCGGAATGCATCATCGTCGACCTCTGCGAGTTCAAGGCCAAGACCCTGCCCGCTGCGCCGCGTGCCTCCGCGCGCAAGAGGCCCGCGACCGAGGCGGCCGATGTTTAACCCGAGCCGCGAGCAGGTGCGCCAGTTCTTTTTCGACGTCTGGGCGAAATACCGCGCCGGACAGGCGCTCGAGGGCGCCGAACGCACCGCGCTCGAGGGCGTGCTCGCGCATCCGGAATACCACGCCATGCTCGAACAGCCCGAGCGCTATCGCGATCGCGACTACCTGCCCGAAGACGGCCAGGTCAATCCTTTCCTGCATCTGTCGATGCACCTCGCAGTCGCCGAACAGGTCGCGATCGACCAGCCGCCGGGCATCCGCGCGCACTACGAGGAGCTGCTCGCGCAGCGCGGCAATGCGATGGACGCCCAGCACGCGATCATCGACTGCCTCGGCGAAATGATCTGGCAGGCGCAGCGCAACGGGGCCGCTTTCGATTCCGCGGCCTACCTCGCCTGCCTCGCCCGCACGCTCGGCCGCGCCTGATCCGCGCACGCTTCATTTTCCCGGAAACCTGCCGTTAAGTTTCCTGGGCAGCACGCGGCCTGCGCCGCACCCGCCCGTCCCCGTCGTCGATCGAGCCGGCGCGCGCCAGCGCGGCCGCACCGCATGGATGACGACTGCGCGTGTTCCATAAGACCGATAACCGATGACTCAGCTCGACCAACTAAAACTCAGTGGGCAGTTGCCTTCGCCGCGCGGCGTCGCGCTCGCCGTGCTCGAGTTGTCGCGGCGCGACAATGCGACGCTCGGCGAAATCGCGCGCGTCGTACAGACCGACCCCGCGCTGTCCGGGCGCCTGATCAAGCTCGCCAATTCGGCTTCGCACATCGCGCGTCCCGTGGTCTCCGTGCAGGAAGCCGTGGTGCGTCAGGGCATGTCGACGGTGCGCCAGCTCGCGCTCGGATTTTCGCTTCTCGATCAGTTCCGGAACGGCGCCTGTACGGCCTTCGACTATCAGGAATACTGGTCGCACTCGCTGCTCATGGCGCTGTCGCTGCAGGCGCTGGGCGCCCGCGTCCACGTCGCGGCGGCCGACGAATTGTTCATCTGCGGCCTGCTCGCGCAAGTCGGGCGCCTCGCACTCGCGACGGCCTATCCCGCCGAGTACGACGCCGTCCTGCACGCCCATCGCACCGATCCGTCGAAGTCGCTGATCACGCTCGAGCGCTCCCGCCTCGAAATCGACCACATCGAACTCGGGATCGTGATGATGACCGACTGGGGCATGCCGCGCGTCTTCACGATTCCGCTCGCGCACTACCAGGACCCGGAATACACGAGCTTTCCGCACGACTCGCGCGCCAACAGCCTCATGCTGATGCTGCGCCTGTCCCACCGGCTGGCCGATCTCGCCTTGGGTAGCGCCGACGGGCGCATGCAGCTGGCGCGCGAGTGGATGACACTCGCGACCGAACTCGACCTCCCGCCGGAAAACGCCGGCAGCTTCATCGACGAGGTGATCGCGCAATGGCACGACTGGGGCGCGCTCCTGAAGATCCCCACCTCGGTCCTGCCGCCGTTCGCCGAGATCAGCCACGGCAGCGCCGAGGCGAGCGACGACGAGGCGCCGCTGCGCATCGTCGTCGCCGACGGCAATGCCTTCACGCGGCGCAAGATCATGGCCTTGCTCGTCGAGGACAGCGGCCACGTCGTCTATCCGGCCGATAACGGCAATAGCGCGCTCGCCCTGGCGATGGAGGTGTTGCCGCACGTTATCATCGCCCACATCAACCTGCCGCTGCTCGACGGACTCGAGCTGTGCCAGGCCTTGCGCGCGACCGATGAGGGCCGTCGCATGCACATCCTGCTGATGTCGGACGAGCACGCCGAGGACCAGCTCGCCCGCGCCTACGAGGCTGGCGCCGACGGCTACGCGCACAGCGCGCTCAGCGCCAAGAGCCTGCGCACGCGGCTGTGCGCGGCGCAGCGCCTGCTGCAACTGCAGAACGCGTGGGAGCGCGACCGCGCGCAGTTGCGCCAGATCGCGGCCGAACTGGCCGTCGCCAACCGCCGCCTCGCCAACGCCGCGCTGACCGACGCGCTGACCGGTCTGCCCAACCGCCGCTCGGCGATGGACCAGCTCGAGCAGGCCTGGAGCGCCGCGGCGCGCGCCGACACACCGCTCGCGGTCATGGTCGTCGACATCGATCACTTCAAGCACATCAACGACACCCACGGACACGCCCTCGGCGACAAGGTGCTGCGCGAGGCCGCGAATGCGCTGCGCGCGTCGTCGCGCCGGGAGGACAGCGTGTGCCGGATCGGCGGCGAGGAGTTCCTGGTCATCTGTCCGAACACCGATCTCGCTGCGGCCATGCAATCGGCCGAACGCCTGCGGGCCACGCTGAGCGCCCGTCGCATCGCCGTGGGCGAGGCCGAGTGCACGATCACCGCGAGCATCGGCGTGGCCGTGCGCGAATACGACACGGCCGACATCGACGGCCTCGTCAGCGCGGCGGATCAGGCGCTCTATGCCGCCAAGGAAGCGGGCCGCAACCAGGTCTGCACCCAGCGCCGCCGGCCGGTCGCGGTCGAAGCGCCGTAGCCGCGCTCAGAGCGCACGCGAAACCCGGCGCACCGCCTCGTCCTCGGGGTGAGGCTCGATGCGAAAGCCGAGGCTTCCCACCAGCTTCAGCATCGGACGGTTGGCCTTCAGCACCTCCCCTTCCATGAGACGCAGCCCGCGGCCGCGCGCGACGTCCATCAGCACGTCCATGAGCTTGTGGCCGATGCCCTGTTTTTGCCAGGCGTCGCTGACGACGAGCGCGAACTCGCACGAGGTCCCGTCCGCATTAACGGCGTAACGCGCGACGCCGAGCTCGACCTCGCGACCGTCAATCTCGGTGAGCGCCAGAAGCGCCATCTCGCGCGTGTAATCGATCTGGGTGAGCCGTGCGAGCGCCACCGGCGACAGCTCGCTCACCGCGTCCATGAAGCGGAAATAGCGGCTCTCCTCGGACAGGCTGCGCACGAAGCCCTGCGTCAATTCCGCGTCCTCCGGACGGATCGGGCGGATCAGCACGTCGTGGCCGCTCGGCAACTGCCAGTGCGTGACCAGATGCGCCGGATACGGATGGATCGCCATGTGGCCATAGCGATCGGCCGAGGGCACGCGCGGCGCGATGACGATGCGAGCGTCGAGCGCGAGCGCGCCGCCCTCGTCGACCAGCAAGGGGTTGATGTCGAGCTCGGCGAGCCAGGGCAATTCGCAGACCATTTCCGAGAGCCGCAACAACACGTTTTCGAGGGCCGCCATGTCGACCGGCGGGCGGTTGCGAAAACTTCCGAGCAGGGTCGCGACGCGGGTACGGCGGATGAGGTCGCGCGTGAGGTAGGTGTTGAGCGGCGGCAGCGTGACCGCCCGGTCCTGGAAGGCCTCGACGTCGACGCCCCCGGCGCCGAACACGATCACCGGGCCGAGCACCGGATCCGAGGTCATGCCGAGCAGGACTTCACGCGCGTGCGGCCGCGTCACCATCGGCTCGATCACGATGCCCTCCAGCCGCGCCTCGGGCCGAAGCCGCTTGACGTCGGCGAGCATCTCGCCAAAGGCCGAGCGCACCGCGTGCCCACTCGAGAGCCCGAGACGCACGCCATTGACGTCCGATTTGTGGGTGATGTCGGGCGAATTGATCTTCATCGCCACCGGAAAACCGATCTGCTGCGCGGTCAGCATCGCCTCCATCGGGTCGCGCGCGATCAGCGTCTGCGCGATCGGAATGCGGAAGGCCGACAGCAGCGCCTTCGATTCGACCTCGTTCAGCAGATGACGGCCGTGGGCGAGTGCGCTCTCGATGATCAGGCGCGCGCCTTCGACGTCGGGCTCAAGCTGGTGCGAAAGCGGCCCCGGCGTCTGCATGAGCTGGCGCTGGTTCTCGTAGAAGGCCGCGAGGAAGGAAAAGACCTCGACCGCCGGCTCGGGCGTGGTGAAGTAGGGAATGCCCGCCTGCTTGAAGCGCTGGCGTCCCTCGTGCACCTGCGCTTCACCCATCCAGCAGGTCAGCACGGGCTTGGGCGCCTGCTTGGCAACGTCGATGACCGCGTCGGCGACCGCAGTCGGCCGGGTCATCGCCTGAGGCGTCAGCATCACGAGCACGCCGTCGACGTTGTTGTCGTGCAGGCAGGCGCCGACGGCTGCACGGTAGCGCTCCGCCGTCGCGTCGCCAATGATGTCGAGCGGGTTCCCGCGCGACCAGGTCGCCGGAAGCACCGCGTCGAGTTCCGCGATCGTCGCCGGCGAAAGCTCGGCCATGCGTAGCCCGACGTCGACGGCGAGGTCGGTCGCCATGACGCCCGGCCCGCCGCCGTTGGTGACGATCGCGAGGCGATTGCCGGACGGCTGGATATGGGTCGCGAGCGCGCGCGCGGAGGCGAAGAGCTGCAGGATCGTGTTTACGCGGACGACGCCGGCGCGCCGCACGAGCGCGTCGAAGACGGCATCGGAGCCGACGAGCGCGCCGGTGTGCGACTGCACGGCGCGCGAGCCGGCCTCGTGCCGCCCGACCTTGACCATGACGATGGGCTTGAAGCGGGACGTCGCGCGCAGCGCGCTCATGAAGCGGCGCGCGTCGCGTATGCCCTCGATGTACAGAAGAATGCCCTTGGTCTGCCGGTCGTAGGCGAGGTAATCGAGGATTTCGCCGAAATCGAGGTCGGCCGAGGCGCCTGTCGACACCACGCTCGAAAAGCCGATGCCGTTGGCTTCGGCCCAGTCGAGCATCGCCGTGCACAAGGCGCCCGACTGCGAGACCAGCGCGAGGTCGCCGGCCTGCGTCGCGCCCTGGCTGAAGGTCGCGTTGAGGCCGATGGCCGGGCGCTGGATGCCGAGGCAGTTCGGGCCGATGAAGCGAATTCCGTGCTGCTTCGCGACGCGCTGCAAGCCCGCCTCGAGTTCAATCCCCTGCGTGCCGGTCTCGGCGAAGCCGGCCGACAGCACGATCGCATGGCGGATGCCGCGCTGCCCGCATTCTTCGAGTATCGCCGCCACGGTGGTGGCCGGCGTTGCGATCAGCGCGAGTTCTGGCGTGGCGGGCAATTCGCTCGCCCGCGCATAGCAGCGTTCGCCAAAAATCTCCGCATGCTTAGGGTTGATCGGATAGACCTCGCCTTTGTAGCCGGCGTGGCGCAGGTTGCGGAACAGCGTCCCGGCGACCGAGTCTTCACGCTCGCTGGCGCCGAAGACCGCGACCGAGCTCGCGTTGAAGAGAGGTTCGAGATAATGCTGGGGCATGGCGTGGCGGTCCGAAGAGGCGTGGCGGCGCTTGGCGCGGTGAGCTCATCCTAGGCCACCGCCTGTGCCCGCGCCACCTGTCGTATAGTGGAGAAGAACGCCGCCATGCACACCGCCTACCTCACCCACGCCGATTGCCTGATGCACGACATGGGCAGCTGGCATCCCGAAAGCCCGGCCCGCCTGCGCGCGATCGACGATCGCCTGCACGCCGCGCACCTGTTCGATCATCTCGCGCATCACGAGGCACCGCGCGTGCAACGCGCGCAGTTGCTGCGCGTGCACGACGCGGCTTACGTCGACTTCATTGAGGCGAGCTCGCCTGAACACGGCGTGCGCGCGCTCGACGCCGACACCAGCATGAATCCGCACACGCTCTCCGCCGCGCTGCGGGCAGCCGGCGGCGCCGCGATGGCGGTCGATCTCGTGATGGGAGACGACACCGCGAACGCCTTCGTCGCCTGCCGCCCGCCCGGCCATCACGCGACGCGGAGGCGGGCGATGGGCTTCTGCATCTTCAACAACGTCGCGGTCGCGGCGGCCCAGGCGCTCGACGTCCACGGACTCGAGCGTGTCGCGATCGTCGACTTCGACGTCCATCACGGCAACGGGACGGAGGACATTTTTCGCGACGACCCGCGCGTGATGCTGTGCTCGACCTTCCAGCATCCCTTCTATCCGTTCGCCGGCGCCGACACGGCCAGCGCGCACATCGTCAATGTGCCGCTGCCGGCCGGCACCGACGGCGCACGCTACCGCGATGCCTTCCGCGCGCAGATCGTGCCGCGCCTCGACGCCTTCGCACCGCAGATGCTGTTCTGCTCGGCCGGCTTCGACGGCCACCGCGAGGACGACATGGCCCAGTTCGGCCTGCTCGAAGCCGATTACGTCTGGATCACCGAACAGGTCATGGCCGTCGCGGCGCGCCACGCGTGCGGGCGCATCGTCTCGGTGCTGGAGGGGGGCTACGACCTGAGTTCGCTCGGCCGCAGCGCCGCGGCGCACATCAAGACGCTCGCAGCGCTCTGAGCGCGGGCCTGCACAACCGGCGCGTCGCGTGCAACCCGCAAAAAAAAAGCGGGCGCCCGCTGGCGCCCGCTTGCCTTCCGCGAGAGGGCTCGGCTCAGTATTTCACCCGGAGCCCCTTCTGTTCCGCGAAGTAGGCGGCGAGATCCGCCATGTCGGCATCGGAGAGCGTCTTGACCTGCTCCGCCATGATCGGATTCTTGCGCTTGCCGGAACGGTAGTCCTGGAGCGCGTGATACAGATAGTCCCTGTGCTGGCCGGCGAGCTTGGGAAAACCGGCGACGGTGCTGTCTCCGCCGACGCCGTGGCAGGCGGCGCAGGCCTCGGCTTTCGCTTTACCTGCCGCGGCGTTGCCCTTGCCGGCGTGGGCCATCGAGACGCCGAAGACGAGCGCGGCGGCGATGATGAGGGGTGTCTTCATGAGGGCTCCTTAGTCGGCCGGGCCGTTGTAGGACGAGGCATAGTAGGCGGCGATATCCTGCATGTCCTGCTCGGACAGGCTGCCCGCGATGCCGACCATGCTTGGATGGCTGCGTTCCCCGCTCTTGTAGGCCTTGAGCGCCGCCACGATATAATCCGCGTGCTGTCCGCCCAGTTTGGGCACGCTGTAGACGCTGGGATAAGCCGTCCGCCAGCCCGGAATGCCGTGACACCCGGCACACATTGACGTTTTGACCTGTCCGGCCTTGGGATCGCCGGCCGCGTGCGCCGGCACGGCCAGGCCCATCAGCACGGACGCGCACAGCGACATCGTGATGGTTCTCATCTTGCTCGCTCTCTCCTCGGTGGTTGATCGTCCTTGCCCCGTCTGGCGCGGGTTGACACGATTATAGAGCGCGAAGGGCCGGCCGGGTCGTGCCACCGTGGCAAAAAATCCTTTTATGACAATGGCTTATAACATTATTCCCTAATATTCTTCTGGAGTCCGCGTGATCGATCTCAAGGCCTGCCCGCTGTGGCTGTATCGGCTGCTGCCCTTTCTGCGCTGGTGGCCCAACGTCACGGCGCATACTTTCAAGGCCGACAGCGTCGCGGCGCTGACCGGGGCGCTGATCGTCCTGCCGCAGGCCGTCGCTTTCGCGACGATCGCGGGCCTGCCGCCGGAATACGGACTCTACGCGGCGATGGTGCCGGCCGTCGTCGCGGCGCTTTGGGGGTCGAGCTGGCATCTGGTATCGGGACCGACGACCGCGATCTCGATCGTCGTCTTCGCCGCGATCAGTCCGCTGGCGGAACCCGGCAGTCCGCAGTTCGTCACGCTGGTGCTCACGCTGACCTTCCTCGCCGGCGCGATCCAGCTGGCGATGGGCCTCGCCCGTCTCGGTGGCCTCGTCAACTTCATCTCGCACACGGTCATCATCGGCTTCACCGCGGGCGCGGCGATCCTCATCGCAGCCAGCCAGATCAAGAATTTCTTCGGCCTCGACATGCCGCGCGGCGCGCATTTTCACGAGGTACTGATCCACTTCGGCTCGCATCTCACCGACATCCAGCCGTGGGTCGCGACGGTCGGTGCGGCCACCCTCGCCGCCGGCATCCTGGCGCGGCGCTATCTGCCGAAGCTGCCCTACATGATCGTCGCGATGGTCGTCGGCAGCGTCACGGCGGCCGTGCTGAACGCACGCCTGGGACAGGAGGCTACCGGCATCCTCACGGTCGGCGCCCTGGCGGCGTCGTTTCCGCCGCTGTCGATGCCCGATTTCTCGCTCACCGCGATCAAGCAGACGATCTTCCCGGCGACGATCATCGCGGTGCTCGCGCTGACCGAGGCGGTCGCGATCGCCCGTTCGGTCGCCACGCGCTCCGACCAGCGCATCGACAGCAACCAGGAATTCGTCGGCCAGGGCCTGTCCAACCTCGCCGGCAGTTTCTTCTCCGGCTACGCGTCAAGCGGTTCGTTCAACCGCAGCGGCGTGAACTACGCGTCCGGAGCGAAGACCCCGCTCGCCGCCGCGATGTCGGCGCTGTTCCTGCTTCTCATCGTGCTGCTCGTGGCGCCGCTCGCCGCCTATCTCCCCGTGCCGTCGATGGCGGCAATCCTGTTCATCGTCGCCTGGAGCCTGATCGACTTTCACCACATCGGCGAAATCGTCAAACGCCACAAGCGCGAACGGGTCGTACTCGCGCTGACCTTCGTCGGAACGCTGGTCGACCTCGAAAAGGGCATCTTCCTCGGCATCCTGGTGTCGCTGCTGTTCTACCTCTACCGCACCTCGCAGCCGTCGATCCGCGAGCTCGTCCCCGACCCGGCCGAACTCCGCAATCCGCGCCGCAAGTTCGTCGCCAAGACGCCCGACACCGCGACCTGCCCGCAGATGCCGATCCTGCGCGTCGAAGGGTCGATCTTTTTCGGCGCGGTCGAGCACGTGCAACGGCATTTCCGCAACGTCGACGAAGCCGACCCCGACAAGAAGAACCTGCTCATCACCGCGCGCGCGATCGGCTTCATCGACCTCGCCGGCGCGGAGATGCTCGCCAAGGAGTCGAACCGACGGCGCAAGCTGGGAGGCAATCTCTACCTTGTCGGTGTGCAACCGGATTTCTGTGAAATGCTGCGCCGCAGCGGGCAGGTCGACACCGTCGGCGAAGACCAGATCTTCCGCCACAAGGGCGAAGCGCTGCAGGCGATCTACCCGCGCCTCGACAACGAGATATGCCGCCGCTGCACGGCGCGCATTTTCGACGAATGCCACGTCGCCCTGCCCGACGGCACGCCGCGCGCCGTCGCCGATCAGCGCGAGGCGGAAGCGGCTCTGGCGCGCCTCCACGCCCAGGGCGCAACCGCGTCCTGATCCTGCCAGAGACCACGACGTGCGCGCCGCGCCTCGCGTTCGAGTGCGCGCACCCTGCGGTCGCGCGACGACGCCCAGGCGTGGCCCGCGCGTACGAGTTCGGCGTTGACCGCCAAGGCATCGACCGCGAGCCTCCCGAGCTTGCGCCCGTAGACGTCGGTCGCGACGATCTCGAGGCTCCCGTGGCGCTTGAGCGTGAGCGACTCGAGCGCATCGGTCGCGACATCCCCATGCGCCTGGTCGGCCTCGGGCGCGTCGATGTCGACGAGGCGGACCTTGAGGAAGGCGCGCGACGCCGCGCCATAGGAATCGGGCCGGAACAGCACGGTGTCTCCGTCGATCACGACGACGACCCGGCCCGCGATCGTCTCCGCCTGCGCCAAGGCCGCGGCAAACAGCAGGATCAGGCCGAGCAGCGGTCTCAACCCGCGAGCATCTCCGCAGCGTGCTGGCGCGTCGTCGACGTGATCCGGATGCCGCCGAGCATGCGCGCGATTTCCTCGACCCGCGCCGCCGCGTCGAGCGACTCGATGTTCGACGAGACGAATCCGCCCTTGGCCTGCTTCGCGACGCGCAGGTGCCGGCTGCCGCGTGCGGCGACTTGCGGCAGGTGGGTGATGACGAGCACCTGGCGCGTTTCGCCGAGGCGGGCGAGGCGGCGCCCGACCGCTTCGGCGACGCTACCGCCGATGCCGACGTCGACCTCGTCGAAGATCACCGTCGGCACCCCGGCGACCCCGGACAGGGCGGTCTGGATCGCGAGGCTGACGCGAGAAAGCTCGCCGCCCGAGGCGACCTTGGCGAGCGGCCCAGACGCGATGCCGGGGTGGCTGGCGACGAGAAACTGCACGTCCTCGAGTCCGTGCGCACGCGGCTCGCTCGACGGTACGAGCGCAATCTCGAGCCTCCCGCCCGCGAGCGCGAGTTCCGCCATCGCCGCGCTGACCTGTCCCGCCAGGGCATCCGCCGCGCGGCGCCGCGTGCGCCCGAGCTTTCCGGCCAGATCGCGGTACTGCGCCCAGGCCGTGTCTTCTTTCGCCTGCAATGCCTCGACGTCGTCGTCGGCGCCGAGTTCGGCGAGCCGCGCCATGAACTGGTCAAGCAGGGGCGCGAGCGCGCCGGGCTGGACGCGGTGCTTGCGCGCGAGCCGGTGCATGTCGGCGAGCCGGCGATCGAGCTCGGCAAGCCGTTCCGGATCGAGGCTCAGCGTATCGGCGTAGCGGCGCAGATCGAGCGCGGCCTCCGCGACGTCGGCGCTCGCGGCTTCGAGCAGCTGGGCGACGTCGCCCAGGCTCTCGTCGAGCGCACGCATCTCGGCCAGCCGTCCGCTCAAGCCGGCGAGCACGCCTGATATCGACGACTCGTCCTCGTCGAGGCCGCCGATCAGCGCCTGGCTACCCTCGAGCAGCGTCGTGACGTGCGCCAGGCGTCCGTGCTCCGCCTGGATCTCGTCCCAGCGCGCGAGATCGTCGCCGAGCGCGCACAACTCCTCGACGGCGAGTTGCAAGCCTTCGCGTTCGATCTGCCGCGCCTGCCCGTGCGCCGCGGCGTCGTGGCGCTGCTGCCGCGCCGCCTGCCAGGCGTGCCAGGCGGCGCCGACCGCGGCCGCCTGCTGCTGCGCGCCGGCGTAGGCGTCGAGCACGTCGCGCTGGGTCTGCGCGCGCAGCAGCGCGTGGTGCGCGTGCTGGCCGTGAATGTCCAACAGGAACTCGGCCGCTTCCTTGAGTTGCGACAGCGGCGATACGCTCCCGTTGATGAAGGCGCGCGAACGGCCGTTCGCCTCGATCACACGGCGCAGAATGAGAACGTCGTCGTCGGCCGCCACGCCCGCCGCGTCGAGCCATCGCGCAAGTTCAGGCAGGCCGGCGATGCTGAATTCCGCGGCGATTTCCGCACGCGCCGCGCCCTGGCGGACGACCCCACCTTCGGCGCGGTCGCCCAGCGCCAGCGCCAGCGCGTCGACCAGGATCGACTTGCCGGCGCCGGTTTCACCGGTGAGCACGGTCAGGCCGGGACCGAAGTCGAGTTCGACCGCTTCGACCAGCAGGTAATTGCGAATGGAGAGGTGGGACAGCACTCAGCAGTCTCCCTGCGGCCGACGTCCGGCCAGCTTTGCGGCGCCCGCATCGCAGCCGGGCACCGCGTGCGCGCAAGGATCGCTCGGGACGGCCATCTTCTCGCTCAGAGCTTCTTGCCCCAGTGCAGCTTCTGCCGCAGGGTGTCGTAGTAGCTGTAGGAATGCGGATGCAGCAGCGTGATCGGGCGGTTCGCCCGCGTGATCCAGACGTGGTCGCCGCTTTGCAGGTCGAAGTGATGCTGGCCGTCGAAGTGGACGCGCGCGTCGTCGGCGTAGGTCAGGTGCAGCTCGATGCGCGAACGGCCGCTGACGACGATCGGCCGCGCCGACAGCGTATGCGGGCAGATCGGCACGAGCGCGACCGCTTCGAGGGTCGGGTGCACGATCGGCCCGCCGGCGGACAAGGCATACGCGGTCGTTCCGGTCGGGGTCGTGACGACCAGGCCGTCGGCACGCTGGCTGTAGACGAACTCGCCGTCGATCGCGATTTCGAGGTCGATCAGCCGCCCCGAGCCGCCCTTGCCGACGACGACGTCGTTGAATGCGGTCGCCTCAAAGACCCGCTCGCCGCCGCGCAGGATCTGTCCCTTGAGCAGGATGCGTTCTTCGGCGACGTATTGCCCGCTCAGGATCTCGTCGACCGCGTCGTACATGTGGTCGACGGTGATGTCGGTCAGAAAGCCGAGCCGGCCCTGGTTGATGCCGATCAACGGCACGCCGTGGGCCGAGAGTTCGCGCGCGATCGAGAGCATCGTGCCGTCCCCCCCCAACACGACGACGGCGTCGCTCTCGGTCGCGAGGTCGTGCAGGTTGCGCGTCGGGAAATCGGTGATGCCGAAATGTTCCGCCGTCTGGCACGCGAGCACGACGGCGTGCCCGCGTCCGCGCAGGAATTCGGCAAGCGCGCGGACCGAGGCCTCCATGCCCTGGTTGTCGTATTTGCCGACGAGGCCGACGGTGTGGAAAGGAATCTGCATGGGGAAGGATTATAAAGGGGCCGGACGAGGATTCCGGACCCGCGCGTGTGCCGCCTCGCTGGCCGCGGCCGAAGCGGGTCTGACCGGAGCCGCCGTCCCTAGATATAATCTTCCGCATGCTCAATGACCGTGCCCGCATCCTGCTCAAGACCCTCGTTGAACGCTACATCAGCGAAGGCGAGCCGGTCGGGTCGCGGACCCTGTCGAAGCACGCCGGGCTGGATCTGTCGCCTGCGAGCATTCGCAACATCATGTCCGACCTCGAGGAGATGGGCTTCGTCGCCAGCCCGCACACCTCGGCGGGCCGGGTGCCGACGCCGCGCGGCTACCGCTTCTTCGTCGACACGCTGCTGACCGTGCGCCCCCTCGACCAGGTCTCGGTCAATCACCTCGAGAACAGCCTCGCGGCCTCCGACCCGCAGCGGCTGATGACGGCGGCGTCGACGCTGCTGTCGGATCTGAGCCAGTTCGCCGGGCTGGTCATGACGCCGCGACGCAATCCGGCGTTCCGCCAGATCGAATTCCTCACCCTGTCGGACAAGCGCGTCCTGCTCATCATCGTCACGATGGAAGGCGAGGTCGAGAACCGCGTCATCGTCACCGAGCAGTCCTATAGCGCGGCCGCGCTGACCGAGGCCGCCAATTACTTCAACCAGAATTTCGCCGGCCACAGCTTCGACCACGTGCGCAGCAAGCTGCGCGACGAACTCGGCCGCATGCGCGACGACATCACGCGACTCATGGCCGCGGCCGTCGACGCCGGCACCCAGGCGCTCGATGCGAGCCAGGACAACGTCGTCGTCTCGGGGAGCCGCAAGCTGCTCGACGTCGAGGAGCTGTCGAGCAACATGCGCAGCCTGCGCCGCCTGTTCGACGCCTTCGAGAAGAAGACCGGCCTGCTGCAGCTGCTCGACCAGTCGCGCAGCGCGGCCGGCGTGCAGATCTTCATCGGCGGCGAGTCCGAACTGCTGCCGCTCGACGAATGCAGCCTCGTCACCGCGCCCTACTCGGTCGACGGCGTCGTCGTCGGCACGCTCGGCGTCGTCGGCCCGACGCGCATGGCCTACGAGCGCGTCGTGCCGATCGTCGACGTCACCGCGAAAATCCTCTCCAGCGCCCTCTCCCAACACAAATGAAATACGCCGAAGAGCCCGAATACGCGCACGGAACGCCGCTGTGCGCAGGCGTCCTGCTGGTCAATCTGGGCACCCCCGAGGCGCCGACGGCCGCTGCCCTGCGGCCTTATCTCAAGGAATTCCTGTCCGACCCGCGCGTGGTCGAAATCCCGCGCGCGCTCTGGTGGCTCGTGCTGAACGGCATCATTCTCAACACCCGGCCGCGCAAGTCGGCCGAAAAATACGCCGCGATCTGGACCAGCGAGGGGTCACCGCTGAAGGTCCACACCGAAAAGCAGGCGAAACTCCTCAAGGGCTGGCTCGGTGAGCACGCCGCCGCGCCGGTCGTCGTCGACTACGCGATGCGCTACGGCCGGCCGGGGATCCCGGAGGTTCTCGCACGAATGAAGGCCGCCGGCTGCGACCGTATCCTCGTACTGCCGGCCTATCCGCAATACGCCGCGTCGAGCACGGCGACCGCGTTCGACGCGGCGTTCGACTGGCTGCGCAGAACGCGCAATCAGCCGGCACTGCGCACGCTCAAGCACTACCACGACCACCCCGAGTACATCCGCGCACTCGCCGCCAACCTGCGCGACTACTGGCAGATGCACGGCCGCCCCGACGTCCTCGTCATGAGCTTCCACGGCGTGCCGCGCTACACGCTCGACAAGGGCGACCCCTATCACTGCGAATGCCAGAAGACGGCGCGCCTGCTCGCCGCCGCACTCGGCCTCGAGCCGGGTCAGTTCCGCGTGACCTTCCAGTCGCGCTTCGGCCGGGCCGAATGGCTCAAACCCTATACCGACAAGACGCTCGAAGCGCTCGGCCGCGAGGGCGTCGGACGGGTCGACGTCGTTGCGCCGGGTTTCACGGCCGATTGCCTGGAGACGCTCGAGGAACTCGCGATGGAGGGACGCGCGAGCTTTCTCGCCGCCGGCGGCAAGGAATTCCACTACGTCCCCGCGCTCAACGAGCACCCGCAATGGATCGCCGCACTCGGCAGGATCGCGCTCGCCAACCTCGCGGGCTGGCTCGACGAGGGCTGGACACCCGACGCCGACGAGGCGTCGCGTCAGCTCAGCAGAAGCCGCGCGCTCGCGCTGGGCGCGCAACGCTGAGAAATACGCTATAAAAAAACCTGTCCGCGCCGCGGGCCCCTCGGAAGCCGAACCGACCAACCCAAATGACGCCGTCCTCCGCCGTCGCAAGCTGTCTGCTCCTCGCCCTGTCCGGCTTCGCGGTCGCTGCCGACCGTCATACGCTGACGATCGCGGCGACCTGCATGTCCTGCCACGGCCCGGACGGACGAAGCCTCGGCGAGATCCCGCGACTGGATGGCCTGAGCAGGACCGAGTTCGTCACGGCCCTACGCGATTTCCGGTCAGGCGCGCGCCGCGCGACGATCATGCAGCGCCAGGCGAGCGGCTACACCGACGCCGAAATCGACGCCCTCGGCGACTACTTCGCCACCCTGAAATAGGCTTGCGCGTTCATGCACCTCGACCGGCGTGACTTTCTCAAGCTTTCCGCGGCGACAGCCCTCGCGGCCCTGCCGGGCTGCGCGTCGCTGTCCGGCACCGCGCGCCCTCGGGTGGTCGTGGTCGGCGCCGGCTTCGGGGGCGCGACCTGCGCCAAATACCTGCGCAGGTGGGGCCCCGCGCTCGACGTGACCTTGATCGAGCCGAACGAACGCTTCGTTTCCTGTCCGATCTCGAACTGGGTGCTCGGCGGCCTGCGCAGCATGGACGACATCACCCACGGCTACGGCGGCCTCGCCCGCCACGGCATCACGCTGATCCGGGATAGCGTCGTCGCGATCGACCCCGACACACGCACGCTGCGCACCGCTCAGGGCCTGCAAATCGGCTACGAGCGGCTCGTGCTCGCGCCCGGCGTGGAACTTCTCACCGATTCGGTGCGCGGCTTCGCCGACGCCGAGGCGGCCGGCAGGGTCGTTCACGCGTGGAAGGCCGGCGCGCAGACCGCGCTGCTACGGCGCCAGCTCGAAGCCATGCCGGACGGTGGGACCTTCATCGTGTCGATTCCGGCGGCGCCCTACCGCTGCCCGCCCGGCCCCTACGAGCGTGCATGCCTCGTCGCCCATTACTTCAAGCAGCGCAAACCGCGCTCGAAGATCATCGTTCTCGACGCCAATCCCGATATCGTCTCGAAGAAACCGCTCTTCACCGACGCCTGGAACACGCTCTATCCGGGGATGATCGACTACCGCCCCAACAGCCCGGCGCTCGTCGTCGACGCGGCGAAGATGACGGTCTCGACCGACTTCGAGGACGTGCGCGGCGACGTGCTCAACATCGTGCCGCGGCAGCGCGCTGCGGCCGTCTGCGACCTCGTCGGCGCGCGCAACGACGGCAACAAGACGTGGTGCACGGTCGACTTCGCAACGTTCGAGTCGACCGCGGCACCCGGCGTCCACATCATCGGCGACTCGATGGCGTCGCCGCTGCCGCGCTCCGGCCACATGGCGACCAACCAGGCCAAGGTCTGCGCCGGCGCGATCGTCGACCTGCTCGCCGACCGCGCGCCCGACCCCGCGCCGGTCATCGCCAACACGTGTTATTCCGCAACGTCCGACAGCACGGCGGGTTATGTCGCGCACGTCTACCGTCTCGTTCCCGGCAAGGGTTACGTCGCCGCGCCCGAGGGCGGCGCAACCACGACAGGCGACGCGCGGAACTTCCGCTACGCCGCCTCGTGGGCGAAGAACATCTGGGCCGAAATGCTGAGTTGAGCGCAGCGTGCCTGGCCGGGCGGGGCACGGCCCTGCCCGAGCCCCGGTCAGCCTACCCCGGATCAGTCTGCTACCGCGCCAGGGGGCGCAGGCACCAGCAACACCGGCACCGGCGATAAACGCGCGATCTGCTCGGCCGCGCTGCCGAGCACAAGGCGCTGGAAACCGCGCCGGCCGTGCGTCCCGAGCACCACGAGATCGGCCGGCCAGCGGGCCGCCTCCTTGACGATCGCTTCTTCCACGCGCTGCACCGGGGTTTCGGTCTCGATCACTGCGGCCTCCGCGTCGAATCCGGCCTGGCGAACCGTGTCGAGCGCGGCGGCGACGATTCTTTCGCCGACGCCGTGGCGCGCTGCCGTGAGCGCTTCGACATCGACCGCGAGTTCCGGACCGAGCGTGAGCCAGCTCATGTCGATCACGTGAACGACGCGCAGGCGCGCCGCGAGGCCTTGCGCCAGCGCGATCGCTTGTTGCAAGGCGTGGCGCGAGGTGTCGCTGTCGTCGACTGCAACCAGGATGTTCGAATACATGGGCCCTTTTCTCCTTTTCGCCTGAAAACGCTATGTCCCGGCCCGCCGAGCGGTCTTGCAGGCCGTCGCCTCAAAAAAAAACGGGGTCGCCGCCCCGTTTTCTTCGTTGCCGTCGCCCACGGCCGACGCCTCAGTTGGCCGGCGTCGTCGTGCGCAGCCTGGCCTTGATCGGATCGCCGACCTTGTACCCCTCGAGCGTTTCGCGCGACGCCTGAAACTCGTGCACGGTGCCGTCGATCGCCCGTATTCTGAGCTTGCCCTGCTCGAGGTCGACCTCGGCGACCTGGCCCTCGATCGTCTGCGGCGTCGCCACGCCGGTCTCCTCGGCCAGCACCTGTGCAGCGGGCAGCATCAGGCTCAGCGCCAAAGCTCCCATAAACAGTTTCCCGTTCTTCATGGCCGTCTCTTACTTGGTGATGTCGTAGATCGCGCCGGCCGCGGCGCCGACGCCGGTGCCGATCAGCGCGCCCTTTTTCGCGCCATAACCCGTGCCCGCCCCGATCGCCGCGCCGGCGCCAGCGCCGACCGCCGCGCCCGTCGCGGTACCGCAGGCAGACGAACTCAGGGCAAGGGCCAATACCCCGGCCGCTGCGATCGCTTTCATAGTGTTCATCGGTGCGCCCTCCGTAGATCGGGTCCCCACGTCGCAAGGAACGGCGTCGAACCGCCGGGCCTTGTATGTTTTTCTAGTCGATGCGACGCGGCCTGTCAAAGCGGCTTGGCGCAAGCGCAGCGGGGGGCTGCCCGTGTTCCGCCCCTCGGCCGTCAGCGGCGTTCGTACACGACGAAGTCGAAGCGCAGCACGTCGCCTTTCTCGCCCACGTGCGAGGCGCGCGAGATTTCGCGGAACGCCGCCCGGTCGAACTCGGGAAACCAGGCATCGCCCTCGGGCTCGGCGTCGACTTCGGTCAGATACAGGCGATCGGCGAGCGGAATCGCCTGCGCATAGAGCTCGGCGCCGCCGATGAAGAAGATTTCGTCGGCGCCCTGGCATAGCGCGATCGCCGCCGGCATCGACGCCGCGACGAGGCAGCCGTCGGGCCGGTAGTCGGCGTTGCGGGTGATGACGACGTTGGTGCGCCGCGGCAAGGGCCGCCCGAGCGACTCGAAGGTCTTGCGCCCCATCAGGACGGGATGGTCGAGCGTCAGCGCCTTGAAGTGGGCGAGGTCTTCGGGCAGACGCCACGGCAGCCGGTTCTCGATGCCGATGACGCGATTCTTTGCCAGCGCGGCGATGACGCTCACGCGCGGCTGCCCCGTCCCGCTCATACCGCGACCGGCGCCTTGATCGCCGGGTGCGGGTCGTAGCCGCCGAGCGTGAAATCCTCGAAGCGAAAGCCGAAGATGTCGGTCACGTCGGGATTGAGCGTCATCGTGGGCAGCGGGCGCGGTTCGCGGGAAAGCTGCTCGCGCGCCTGCTCCAAGTGGTTCACGTAGAGGTGGGCGTCACCGAGCGTATGTACGAAGTCACCCGGCTTCAGGCCCGTCACCTGCGCCATCATCAGTGTCAGCAGCGCGTAGGAGGCGATGTTGAACGGCACGCCGAGGAAGATGTCGGCGCTGCGCTGGTAGAGCTGGCAACTCAACCTGCCTTCGGCAACGTAGAACTGGAAGAACGCGTGGCAGGGCGCCAGCGCCATCCTGTCGAGGTCGGCAACGTTCCACGCCGAGACGATGATGCGGCGCGAATCGGGGTTGGTCCTGAGCGTCTTCACGGCCTCGGCGATCTGGTCGATCACCCCGCCGTCGGCTTTAGGCCACGAACGCCACTGATGGCCGTAGACCGGGCCGAGATCGCCGTTCTCGTCGGCCCACTCGTCCCAGATCGAGACGCCGTTTTCCTTCAGATAGCGGATGTTCGTGTCGCCCTGGAGAAACCATAGCAGTTCGTGAACGATCGAGCGCAGGTGACATTTCTTGGTCGTGACGAGCGGAAAGCCCGCGGCAAGGTCGTAGCGCGTCTGCCAGCCGAAGACCGACAGGGTGCCGGTGCCGGTGCGGTCGTCTTTGCGTGTGCCGTGCTCAAGCACGTGGCGCATCAGGTCGAGATAGGGTTTCATGGAGAACCTGGATTGGGGTTGGCGGAGGCGGCCTGGATCGACCCGCCGGCGACCGCCGGTACGGCGGGCGGTGCGCCGTCGAAAAACCCGGCGAGGCGCGTCGCGGGCGACTGTCCATAGACGTTCCAGAACGCGATTTCGAAATCCTCGTCATTCTGCACGGACAGCACCAGTTCGCGAAAGCGGCTTTCGTCCTGCGCCTTGAGCCAGCCGACGAGCATCATCGACTGGCGATAGAAGCCGTAGGGATCGAGGCCGGCGGCCGCAGCGCGATGCCGCCTGTCGCGCGTGTCGCGCGCGCCGACTTCGATGCGGCGGCCCGCCCCGATTGCAGCGCGGACCTGCGCGTCGCTCGCGTATTCGGCGCCGCCACCGTGGGCGGTCAACGACGCCCAGCCTTCGTGGAACCAGACGGGCACGGTGCTGTGGTAGTAGCCGATGCGCTGGCCGAGATGGAGATGCGCGAGTTCATGGGTCAGGAGCCCGGCGAGCCGGTGCTTTTCGCGGCCATCGAGCTTGGGCGAGAGGAAGAGGCGGTTGTCGGGAACGACGGCCGCCGAGAGCTTCGGCGTCAGCACGTAACGCCCGAAGCAGGCCTCGCTGCCGCAGACGTGGACGCGCAGGGCGCGGGCGAAGCGCCGGTAGTGAGCCGCCTCGACTGCCGCGACCGCGGCCGGCAGAGCCGCCGCCACGCGCGCGCCGTAGGCCTCGAAGCCAGGCTCGACCCAGACGCGCGCATCGGCCTCCGACTGCACGAAGCCCTCGATCGGCGCCCGCGCACGCGGATCGCTGACGGTCAGGGCACAGCCTTGCAGCACGGCAAGCACGCCGGCCAGGACGGCGGTTCTCACGCCTCGAGGGCCTGCCAGCTGCCGTCGACCAAGCCCTGCAGCGGCGGATACTGTTTCTTGTACGCCATCTTGCGGCTCTCGCCGATCCAGTAGCCGAGGTAGAGATAGGGCAGGTCGAGGCGCTTTGCGAGTTCGATCTGCCACAGCACGCCGTAGACGCCGAGGCTGTCCTGCTCGCGCGCCGGATCGAAAAAGGTGTAGACCGCCGACAGGCCATCGTCGACCTGGTCGATGACCGCGACCATCACCACCGCGTCGCCGTCGCGGAATTCGACGAGCACCGAATCGACGTTGGACGACAGCAGGAACTGGGTGTATTGCTCGGGGCCGTCGCGGTCCATGCCGCCGCCGGCATGGCGGCTGCCGAGATAGGCGCGGTAGAGCGCGTAATGCTCGTCCTTGAAATCGAGCGGCAGGAAGCGCGCGGCGAGCCCGCGATTACGCTTGAGACAGCGGCGCTGGGTGCGATTGGGAACGAAACCCGAAACGTCGACACGGACAGGCACGCAGGCCTGGCAGCCTTCGCAATTGGGCCGGTAGGTGAACTGGCCGCTACGCCGGAAGCCGGCGCGGATCAGCGCGCCGTAGGCATGATGGTCGATCAGGTGGGTCGGCGTGGCGACCTGCGAACGGGCGAGCCGGCCCGGGAGGTAACTGCAGTCGTATTGCGCGGTCAGGTAGAACTGGATGCGCTGAAAAGGCGGTTCGGTCGGGTGCATCAGCTGTCAAACGTCCAGGGCCCGGGCAGATGCGGCAAGTTTACCAATTCGGCCAGCCGCGCTGTGAAGTCGGCGCGCGGAATCGGACGCGCGCCCATGCTGGCGAGGTGCGGCGTTTCCATCTGGCAGTCGATCAGGCCAAATCCCCAGCGCTCGAGCTGCCTCGCGAGCCGGACCAGCGCGACTTTCGACGCATCGGGCTCGCGGCTGAACATCGACTCGCCGTAGAACATGCGGCCGATCGCGACGCCGTAGAGCCCGCCGACGAGCCGGCCGTCGCGCCAGGTCTCGATCGAATGCGCGTAGCCCGCGTCGAACAGGCGACCGTAGGCGGCGATCATCGGCGCCGAGATCCAGGTCCCCCACGCGCCTTCGCGCGGCGCCCCGCAGGCGCGCATCACCTCGATGAACGCGCTGTCGACACGCAGTTCGAAACCGGCGTTGCGCAGCCGCTTGGCGAGCGAGCGGGTGACGCGGATCTCGGCGGGCGGCAGCACCATGCGCGGATCGGGGCTCCACCACTGGATCGGCTCGCGCGGGTTGAACCAGGGAAAGATGCCGTGGCGATAGGCGTCGAGCAGTCGCTCTTGCGAGAGGTCTCCGCCGATCGCCAGCAGCCCGTTCGGGTCGACCAGCGCGGTCTCCACGGGCGGGAAATACGACGCGTTCGTGAAGGGCTCCTTCATGCCGTCATGGTAGCGGAATCGTGTTCGCTCGAAATCCGCTTGCCACGTCAGGATAAGTTAATTATGATATGCGCATCTTCAATGCTGCTATCTGGCGGAAGCTTGAACGGATGGCGAGGCCCCGACGGCTCGCTTTTATAATCGCCCGTTTAAGCGTGAGGAAACGCCTGCGAGGCGAACCTCACCCGGCAACCTGCGGCAGCGAAGAATGGCGATAGCAAATGCAACGTGTAAACCCACCCCAGTGACGCCAGGGTCAAAAGCCTGGGCGTCCGGTTCGCCGGCCGGGACATCTACCCCCTGCCCCAGGGTTCCGGCAACCGATTTCAGCGCTGCAAACGAGTTGTGCTCGACGCCAGCGACCGGTCCGACCTCTCTCCCGGGCCTGTCGTGCTCCAGCGTCCTCCTGCGGGGCGATTCGTGAGTTCTTCTCCTTTACTCACGGACGCCCCGGTTTTTTCGGAGGGCTGCTTCCATTGCGGCCTCCCGGTTCCCGCCGGTGCCCGCTACCCGATCGAATTCGAAGGCCAGACCAAGGACGCGTGCTGCCGCGGCTGTCAGGCGGTCGCGCAGACGATCATCGACAGCGGCCAGAGCGCGTACTACCACCACCGCACGGCGCTGCCGGCAACCGCGCGCGAAGCCGAGGCCGAACTCGCCCAGCTCGGGCTCTACGACCTGCCCGAAATCCAGGAAAGCTTCGTGCGGGTGGAGGCCGAAAACGTCCGCGAAGCCGCGCTGATCCTCGAAAACATCGTCTGCGCGGCGTGCATCTGGCTCAACGAGCGCCACATTGCAGCACTGCCAGGCGTGCTCTCGGTCGAGATCAACTATGCGACGCGGCGCGCGCGCGTGCGCTGGGACAACAGCCGCATCCAGCTCTCGGCGATCCTCAAGGCCGTGTCCGACATCGGCTACATCGCCCACCCCTTCGACCCCGGCCGCTCCGACGACCTCTACAAGCGCGAACGCAACACCGCGATCAAGCGGCTCGCGATCGCCGGCCTCGGCATGATGCAGGTCATGATGTACGCCTTGCCGACCTACACGGCGACCGACATGACCGAGGACATCCGCCTCCTGATGCGCTGGGCGAGCCTGGTCCTCACGATTCCGGTCGTCGTCTATTCGGCCTGGCCCTTCTTCATCGGCGCCTGGCGCGACCTCAAGCGCAGGGCGCTCGGCATGGACGTGCCGGTCGCGCTCGGCGTCGGCACGGCCTTCGTCGCCAGCGTCTACAGCACTTTCTCGAGCGAGGGCGAGGTCTATTACGACTCGGTCACGATGTTCATCTTCCTGCTGCTGACCGGCCGCTTCCTCGAAATGAACGCGCGCCGACGCGCCGGCGCCGCGGTCGAGGAACTGGTCAAGCTGATTCCGGCAGCGACGACGCGGCTGCCGGCCTGGCCGGCGCGTGACGAGGAGAAGGTGCCGGTGGCACGGCTCACGGTCGGCGACCACGTACTGGTCCGTCCGGGCGAGACGCTGCCGGCCGACGGCGTCGTCGTCGAGGGCGAGAGCGCCGTCAGCGAGGCGATGCTGACCGGCGAATCGCAGCCGATCGCCAAGCGGGTCGACGCGAAGGTCGTCGGCGGCAGCCTCAACGAGGCGAGCCCGCTCGTCGTGCGCGTCGAGAAGCTCGGCGCCGACACCCGGCTCGCGTCGATCGTCCGCCTGCTCGACCGCGCGCAGAGCGAGAAGCCGCGCATCGGCCAGCTCGCCGACCGCGCCGCCGGCTGGTTCGTCGGCCTCCTGCTCGTGATCACGGCGGCGGTCGGCCTCGCCTGGTACGCGATCGACCCGTCGAAGGTGCTGTGGATCGTGGTCTCGATCCTCGTCGTCACCTGCCCCTGCGCGCTGGGCCTCGCGACCCCGGCCGCGCTCACCACCGCGACCGGCCGCCTGACGCGCCTCGGCCTGCTGACGACGCGCGGCCATGCACTCGAGACGCTGGCGCGCGCCACCGACCTCGTGCTCGACAAAACCGGCACGCTGACCCACGGCAGCCTGAGCGTCGCGCGCGTGGTCACGCTGGGCCACCGCACCGAAGCCGAGGTGCGCGGGCTGGCGGCCGCGCTCGAGGCGGGCTCCGAGCATCCGATCTCGCGCGCGCTGCGTGAAGGCGCCGACGCCGGGCTGCGCGCCGACGCGATCCGCAACACGCCAGGGCGCGGCGTCGAGGGAACGGTCGCCGGGCGCGCCTACCGCCTCGGCTCTCCGCGCTTCACCGCAGAGAGCGACACGCCCCCGCGTCCGCCCGCCACCGACACGGGCGAGCACCCTAACGGGCATGAAAGCTGGGTCGCGCTGGCCGAAGACGGCGCGCTGATCGCGTGGTTCGCGCTCGCCGACACCCCGCGCGCCGACGCGGCAACCGCGCTTGCGGCCTTGCAGGCACAGGGCTTGCACCTGCATCTGGTGTCCGGCGACGCCGAGCCCGCGGTGAAAGCCCTCGCGCAGGCGCTCGGCATCACCAGCTGGCGCGCCGGCGCGCTGCCCGAAGACAAGCTCGCCTACGTCAAGGCCTTGCAGCAGCAGGGGCGCATCGTCGCCATGGTCGGCGACGGCATCAACGACGCGCCGGTGCTGGCCGGCGCCGAAATATCGATCGCGATGGGCGAAGGCGCGGACGTCGCGCAGGCCGCGGCCGACATGGTGATGCTCGGCAGCCGGCTGACGACGCTGTCCGAAGGCGTCGCGCTCGCCCGCAAGACGCAACGCATCATTCGCGAGAATCTCGGCTGGGCGCTGGGCTACAACCTGATCGCGATTCCCGCGGCCGCACTCGGCTACGTCACACCGTGGATCGCCGGCATCGGCATGTCGGCAAGCTCGCTGCTCGTCGTGTTGAACGCCTTGCGGCTGTCGGACTTCAAGCAGTCGACCGCGGACGCCCCGCGCGCCGCCGAAGCTGCACTACGCTGACATGGATATCCTGATCCTGCTCATTCCGCTGAGTCTCATCCTTGTCGGCGTCATCGCCTGGGTCATGCTGTGGGCAGCAAAAAGCGGCCAGTTCGACGACCTCGAAGGCCCAGCGCACAGCGTGATCATGGACGACGACAATCCGCGTGCGCCCGCCCCGCCTCCGCCCGGCGACGGCCCCGGGCGGGACGCGCCGAAATCCTGACCCGCCGACCCAAGGGCCCCGCATGAACTCGCCGATCCTCTGGTATTTCGCCGACCCGATGTGCTCGTGGTGCTGGGGGTTTTCGCCCGTAATCGAGGCGCTGCGCGAACGCTACGGCGCGCGCCTGCGCGTCGCGCTCGTGCTCGGCGGCTTGCGGCCCGGCGAGCGCGCGGCGCTCAGCGCGGCGGCCCGCGAAGACATCCTGCATCACTGGCATGCGGTCGCCGAACGGACCGGCCAGCCTTTCCGCTTCGACGGCGCGCTCGCGCCGGGTTTCGTTTACGACACCGAGCCCGCGAGCCGCGCGGTCGTCGCGGTCGGCGCGCTCGCACCCGGCCAGATCTTCGCGATGTTCAAGGCGATCCAGCACGCGTTTTACGCCGAGGGACGCGACGTGACGCAGCCCGACGTGCTCGCCGCGCTCGCCGCCGGCTGCGGCATCGACACCCCGCGCTTCCAACCGGCCTTCGACAGCGACGACGCACGTGCGAAAACGCGCGCGCATTTCCGCCAGGCGCGCGCCGCCGGCGTGCACGGGTTTCCGGCCTTGATCCTGCAGCAGGACGATCGGCTGACCCGCGTCGGCGAGGGCTGCCAGCCTCGCGAGACGGTCGAGCGCGCGATCGACGCCTGTCTCAGCGCATGAGCCGCGGACTGCGCGATTTCCCATCCCTTTTTGTTCGCCCCCGCTCACCCGTAGAATGCACGCGTTCCCCTCGCCCGGAGTGTTCCGATGAACCGCCTGTCCCGCTTCTTCTCCCCCCTCTTCGTCGTCGCGCTGATGCTCGGCATGTCGGGCTGCGGCGCCAGCGAGCCCGGCAAGCAGAACGTCTCGACCGCACCGGCGGCAGGGCAGCCCGCCAACCCGCGCGTGCTGATCGAAACCTCGAAAGGCAACATCACGGTCGAACTCTTCGCCGCCAACGCCCCGCGGTCGACCGCCAATTTCCTCGACTACGTCGGGCAGGGTTTCTACGACGGCACGATCTTCCACCGCGTGATTCCGGGTTTCATGATCCAGGGCGGCGGCATGACGGCGGACATGAATGAAAAACCCAACGGCGAGCCGATCCCGAACGAGGCCGACAACGGCCTCAAGAACCTGCGCGGGACGCTTGCGATGGCGCGCACCGGCGACCCACACTCGGCGACCTCGCAGTTCTTCATCAACGTCGTCGACAACGCGCTGCTCAACCACCGCGGCAAGAGCGTCCAGGGCTGGGGGTATGCGGTCTTCGGCCAGGTCGTCGACGGCATGGACGTCGTCGACGCGATCGTCGCGGTGCCACGCGGCCCCTGGGGACCGCACGACGACGTCCCGGTCGAGCCGGTCGTGATGCGGCGCGTGAGCCTGTTGCCGCCAGCCGCGTCGGCAGCAGCCGGCAAGCCATAAGACCCGCGCTGTCGGCCTCGGCGAGGCTGCTGCTGCTCGGTTTCGCGGCGTTCGCCGCGCTCGCGCTCGGCCTGACCGCCGGCGCGCTGCCCGACGACAGGGAGCTCGCGGTCGAGATCCTGACCGCGCTGCGCGGACCGCGCGTCGCCGCGGCCTTCGCCTGCGGCGGCCTGCTCGCGCTCGCCGGGGCGCTGATGCAGACGCTGTTTCGCAACCCGCTCGCCGAGCCTTACCTGCTCGGCGTTTCCGGCGGCGCCGGGCTGCTCGCGCTGCTCGGCATGGCAGCCGGGCTCGCCTGGCCCTGGATCTCGCTGCTCGCCTTCGCCGGCAGCTTGCTCGCGCTCGCGCTCGCGGCCGCGCTCGGCGGGCGACTGCTCGCACGCGATCACACCCCCTTGCTGCTCGCCGGCGTGATGCTCGCCGCAGGCTTCGGCGCGCTGATCGCCCTCGTGCTCTCCGTAGCGCCGGCCGAACGCCTCCCCGGCATGCTGTTCTTCCTGATGGGCGACCTCGCCTGGGTGGGCTACCCAGCACTGCTGTGGGCCGTGCTCGCGCTCGCGCTCGCCGTTGCGCTGGCGCTGGCGGCGCGGCTCGACGTGCTGCAGCTCGCGCCGCTCAAGGCGGCTTCGCTCGGGGTCGCCGTCGCGCCGACGCGGTGGACCCTGTTCGCGCTCGCCGGCGCCTGCACCGCGCTCGTCGTCGCACAGGCCGGCAGCATCGGCTTCGTCGGCCTGATGGTCCCGCATGCGCTCCGGCGTCTCGGCTTTTCCGGCCACCGGCTCCTGCTTCCGGCAGCGGCGCTCGGCGGCGGCAGTCTGCTGGTGCTCGCGGACGCGCTGGCGCGCACCCTGATCGCGCCGCGGGAGTTGCCCGTCGGGGTGCTCACGGCCTTGCTCGGCGTCCCCCTCATGTTGTGGCTGCTGCGCAAGCCGTGAGCCTCGCCGCGCACGCGCTCGGCCTGCAGGTGAACGGCCGCAGCCTCGTCGACGCACTCGAACTCACGCTCGAGCCCGGCGAAGTCGTCGGCATCCTCGGCGCCAACGGCGCGGGCAAGTCGACGCTGCTGAACGTACTGGGCGGCCTCAGGGCGCCTGAATCCGGCACGGTCACGCTCGACGGCCAGCCGCTCGGCGCGCTGTCGCCGCTTGCGCGGGCGCGGCACATCGGCCTCCTGCCGCAGGGCGACGAAGCCGGCTTCTTCGGCGGCGTCGCCGACTTCGTCGCGCTCGGCCGTCACCCTTTCGGCCGCGACCGATTCGACCTCGCACCGCTGCTGCACGAATGGGAACTCGACGCCTTCGCGCGGCGGCCGCTGGACAGCCTGTCCGGCGGCGAGCGCCAGCGCGCACGCCTCGCACAACTCGCGGTGCAGGCGCCGCGCGTCGCGCTGCTCGACGAGCCGCTGACGCATCTCGACCCGGCGCACCAGGCGCGCCTGCTCGCCTGGGTACGCGCCGAGGCCGACGCGGGCCGCAGCGTCGCGCTGACACTGCACGATCCGAACTGGGCAGCGTGCCATTGCGATCGGCTGCTGTTCCTGTATGGGGACGGGCGTTGGCGGCTCGGCGCGACCGCCGACCTGCTCACCCCGGCGTCGCTCGAGACCCTTTACGGGCCGGCGACCGCGGCCTTGTGGCGCCGCGGTGCCTGAACGCGCGGGCGCGCCATCGCCCGCGCCGGCCGCACCGCACCCAGCCTGTATAATCGGCCCTCTGCTCGACTCCGCTGCTTCGCGCCCTCAATGATCCGCCGCATCATCAACAAAGTATTTGGCCGCACCTCGCGCGCCTCACGCAGCGAGGCGAAAATCCTGCCTCTGAAAATGCACGGCATCCGGCGCGAACAGCTCGACGATTGCGCCCTCAAGGTGTGCGAAACCCTGGCCCAGGCGGGGTTCAAAGGCTACCTGGTCGGCGGCGCGGTGCGCGATCTCCTGCTCGGCGGCACGCCGAAGGACTTCGACGTCGCGACCGACGCGACGCCGGAAGAGGTGCGCCGGCTGTTCCGCCGCTCGCGCATCATCGGCCGCCGCTTCCAGATCGTGCACGTCATGTGCGGGCGCGAGACGATCGAAGTCACGACCTTCCGCGCCAACGGCCAGAAGGAGGCCGAAGACGAAGACGCGCACGGCGACGATGCGCCGGCTGCGTCGAGGCGCCTGACCGACGAGCACGGGCGCCTGCTGTCGGACAACGTGTTCGGCAGCATGGCGGACGACGCGGCGCGCCGCGACTTCACGATCAACGCGCTCTACTACGACCCCGCGCGCGAAGAGGTGCACGACTATTTCGGCGGCGTCGGCGACTGCAAGAAGCGGGTGCTGCGCATGATCGGGGATCCCGAGACGCGCTACCGCGAAGACCCGGTTCGCATGCTGCGCGCCGCACGCTTTGCGGCCAAGCTCGACTTCCACATCGATCCCGAGACGCGCAAGCCGGTCGCCACGCTGGCCCCCCTGCTCGCCAACATCCCGCGTGCGCGCATCTTCGACGAGGCGCTCAAACTGTTGCTCTCGGGCCACGCGCTGCGCGGCGTCCACCAGTTACGCGCCGAGGGGCTGCACCACGGCATGCTGCCGCTGCTCGACACCATACTCGACGACACGACCGGCGAGCGTTTCATCACCGCGGCGCTGAAGAGCACCGACGCGCGCATCCAGTCCGACCGCCCGTCGTCGCCGGCCTTCCTGTTCGGGACCCTGTTGTGGCCCCAGGTCGTCAAGCGCTGGAAAGCGCTCGAAGCGGCCGGCGAAAAACCGCAGCCGGCCTTGTTCGTCGCGATGGACGAGGTGCTCGACGCGCAGCGCGGCCAGCTCGCCATCCCGCGCCGCTACGACGGCATGATGAAGGAAATCTGGGCGCTGCAGCCGCGCTTCGAGCAGCGCGGCGGGCAGCGGCCGTTCCGCCTGCTCGAACATCCGCGCTTCCGCGCCGCCTACGACTTCCTGCTGCTGCGCGCCGAAGCGGGCGAGGTCCCGAGCGAGCTCGGGGAATGGTGGACGCGCTTCCAGGAGGTCGACGACGACGCACGCGCCGGAATGCTCCTCGCCGACACGGCCGCCAAGCCGCGGCGGCGCCGCAAGCGCAGGAAGCCCGGCGAGGAAGGCGCGCGCGAGACGCAACCGGCATGAAGGTCGTCGCCACCATCGGCCTCGGCGCCAACCTCAACGACCCGGCGGCACAGGTCGAATATGCGCTGGCCGAGCTCGACCGCCTGCCCGCGACGCGCCTGCTTGCGCGCTCCAGCCTGTACGCCTCGTCCCCGGTCGGCTACGTCGACCAGCCCGACTTCATCAACGCCGTGGCGCAGGTCGAAACCGGCCTCGCACCGCGCGCGCTGCTCGCCGCGCTGCTCGACATCGAACAACGCCACGGGCGCGAGCGCAGTTTCCGCAACGCGCCGCGCACGCTCGACCTCGACCTGCTGCTATACGGCAGCGCACGCTTCCACGAAGACGGCCTGACGCTGCCACATCCGCGCATGCACGAACGCGCGTTCGTGCTCCTGCCACTGCTCGAAATCGCCGCACAGACCGTGATTCCCGGACGCGGGCCGGCGGAGGACTGGCTTGCCGCAGCGAGCGGGCAGAACGTCGCCCTGCTTCCCCCTTCCCCTGCCGCCGCTCACGCATGACGTCATCCCGCTACCGTTACATCGTCGTCGAAGGCCCGATCGGCGCCGGCAAGACCAGTCTCACGCACAAGCTGGCCGAACGTCTCGGCGCCGACCTGCTGCTCGAGAACGCGGGCGACAACCCTTTCCTGCCGCGCTTCTATCAGGAACCGCGCCGTTACGCGCTGCCGACGCAGCTGCATTTCCTGTTCGACCGCTCGCGCCAGTTGCGTGATCTTGGCCAGGGCGACCTGTTCCGCAGCGGAACGGTGTCGGACTTCCTGATCGACAAGGACATGCTGTTCGCGCGCCTGAATCTCGACGACGACGAGTTCGAGCTCTACCAGAAGGTCTACGCCGACCTCGCGCCGCAGGCGGCGACGCCCGATCTCGTGATCTACCTGCAGGCGCCGACGGAGACGCTGCACGAGCGCGTCCGTCGCCGCGGGATCGATTTCGAGCGCGGCATGGACGCGGCGTATCTGGAGCGGCTCGCCAACAGCTACAGCGAATTCTTCCATCGCTACGACGCGGCGCCGCTTCTGATCGTCAACACCAGCCACCTCAACTTCGCGCAGAACGAGGCCGATTTCGAGCTGCTGCTCGAACGCATGAACAAGATGCGCGGACCGCGCGAGTTCTTCAGCCGGGCCGCGTGACATGCCGGTGACGCTCTCGACGCTAAAAGCGCTGCGGCAGAAGGGCGAGAAGATCGCCGTGCTCACGTGCTACGACGCGAGCTTCGCGCGCGTGTTCGACGCCGCCGGCGTCGACGTCCTGCTCGTCGGCGATTCGCTCGGCATGGTGATCCAGGGCCACGCCTCGACGCTGCCCGTCAAACTGGCCGAAATGGCGTATCACACGCGCTGCGTCGCGGCCGGAACGACGCGCGCCTTCATCGTCGCCGACCTGCCTTTCGGCAGCTACCAGCCGTCGCCGGAGCGCGCCTACACGGCGGCCGCGCGCCTGATGGCGGCCGGCGCGCACATGATCAAGCTCGAAGGCGGTGCGGTCATGGTCGACACGGTCGCGTTTCTTGCCGCGCGCGGCATTCCGGTGTGCGCCCACCTCGGGCTTCTGCCGCAGTCGGTCAACCAGCTCGGCGGCTACCGGGTGCAGGGGCGCGAGGACGGCGACGCCGCACAGCTCGTCGCCGACGCCCGCGCGCTCGAGGCAGCCGGTGCGGGACTGATCGTGCTCGAAATGGTGCCTGCGGCGCTGGCGAAGACCGTCACCGCGGCGCTGTCGATGCCAACCATCGGCATCGGGGCCGGTGCCGACTGCGCGGGACAGGTCCTCGTGTCCTACGACATGCTCGGCCTCTATCCGCGCGCGCCGAAGTTCTCGAAGAATTTTCTCGCCGGCGCCGGCAGCGTCGACGCCGCCGTGCGCGCCTACGTCGCGGCAGTCAAGGACGGCAGCTTCCCCGCCGCCGAACACGCGTTCTGATGCAGGTCGTCCATACCGTCGCCGACCTGCGCGCGGCGCTTTCGGAAGCGGACCGCAGCGCATTCGTGCCGACGATGGGCAACCTCCACGCCGGCCACGTCTCGCTCGTCGAACTCGCGAAGCGGCACGGCGGCCCGGTCGTCGCGAGCATCTTCGTCAACCCGCTGCAGTTCGGCGCCGGCGAGGACTTCGAACGCTATCCGCGCACGCTCGCCGCCGACTGCGACAAACTCGCCGAAGCGGGCTGCGACCTCGTCTTCGCGCCGGACACGAGCGCGCTCTATCCGGTCGCGCAGACGTTCAGGGTCGACGTTCCCGCCGCGCTCGCCGAGGATCTCTGCGGCGCGTTTCGACCCGGACACTTCGCTGGCGTGGCGACCGTCGTGCTCAAGCTCTTCAATCTGGTTCGCCCGCAGGTCGCGGTGTTCGGCCGCAAGGATTACCAGCAGCTCCTGGTCGTCCGGGAAATGGTGCGGCAGTTCAACCTGCCGATCGACATCGTGGCCGGGGCGACGCTGCGCGACCCCGACGGCCTCGCGATGAGCTCGCGCAACGGCTATCTGAGCGCCGCCGAACGCGCGCAGGCACCGCAACTGCAGCGCGAACTCGCCGCGATCGTCGCTGCGATCGACGGTGGCGCACGGAATTTCGCCGCCCTCGCGGCGGCCGCGCGGCAGCGTCTGACGGGCGCCGGATGGCGCGTCGACTATGTCGAAATCCGGGACGCAGAAAGTCTGAAGACCGCGACGCAGGAGACCGAGGCGCTGGTCGTGCTCGCGGCAGCCTGGCTCGGGCAGACCCGCCTCATCGACAACCTCGAAGTCACGTCCGCAGCCGGCATCGCCGCCTGAGCGTCACAGGCGCCGCCCTTTGGCCCCTTCCCCCCGAAGGGTATAATGTCGCTCCTTTTTGTGATTGTGAGGGCACCGTCATGCAAAGAACGATGCTCAAGTCCAAGCTGCATCGCGCGACCGTCACGCATTCCGAGCTGCATTACGAAGGCTCGTGCGCCATCGACGAGTCGCTGCTCGAAGCGGCCAATATCCACGAGTACGAGCAGATCCAGATCTACAACGTCAGCAACGGCGAGCGCTTCACCACCTATGCCATCCGCGCGGCGCGCGGGTCGGGCGTCATCTCGGTGAACGGCGCCGCGGCGCACAAGGCGAATCCCGGCGACCTCGTCATCATCGCCACCTATGCGACGTACAACGAACTCGAGATGGCGCGCTACGCGCCCGAACTCGTCTACGTCGACGCCGCCAACGCCATCGTCGACACGCGCCAGACGATCCCGGTCCAGGCTGCCTAGGACTTATACGGCGGTGCCGGCGCTCGCGTGCCGCCCTTCCGCCGCGAACGGCTTCAGCTTCCAGATATCCGCGTTGTATTCCTGCATCGTGCGGTCGGTCGAGAAAAATCCGCTCGACGCCGTATTGAGAATGCTCATCCGCGCCCAGCGCGCCGGATCCTGCCAGGCCTGCGCGACGCGTTCCTGCGCGTCGACGTAGCTACGGAAATCAGCGAGCACCATCCAAGGGTCCTGCGGACTCAGCAGCGCATCGACGATGTCGTCGAAGATGCCGGGCTCGCACAGGTTGAAGTGACCCGACGCGAGCAGGTCGATGACGGCGCGCAGCGCGGGATCCTTGTCGACGTAGGCCTGCGGCTGATAGTGCGGACGCAGGGCCTCGACCTCGTCGGCACGCAGGCCGAACAGGAAGAAATTCTCGGCGCCGACCGCTTCGAGGATCTCGATGTTCGCGCCGTCGTAGGTGCCGATCGTCACCGCGCCGTTCATCATGAACTTCATGTTGCCGGTGCCCGAGGCCTCCTTGCCGGCGGTGGAAATCTGCTCCGACAGATCGGTCGCCGGGGCGATGATTTCCATGCTGCTGACACGGTAGTTGGGCAGGAAGGCGACGTGGAGGCGGCCATTGATGTCGGGATCGCTGTTGACGACCTCGGCGACGCTGTTGACGAGCTTGATGATGCGCTTGGCCATGGCGTAGCCCGGCGCGGCCTTGCCGCCGATCAGCACGCAGCGGTCGGCCCAGCCGTCGAGCTCCCCATGGTTGAGCCGGTTGTACAGGTGGACGATGTGCAGCACGTTGAGGAGCTGGCGCTTGTATTCGTGGATGCGCTTGACCTGGACGTCAAACAGCGCGTCGGGATTGAAATCGACGCCGCACTCGGCCTTGACGAGCGCCGCGAGCCGTTCCTTGTTGGCACGCTTGACGGCCCGCCACTCGGCCTGCAGCGCGGGCTCGTCGGCCGCGGCCTTGAGCTTCTCAAGCTGCGCGAGCTCGGCGATCCAGCCCTCGCCGATGCGCGCGCTGACGAGCTTGCCGAGCCCCGGGTTGGCGTGGGCGAGCCAGCGGCGCGGCGTGACACCGTTGGTCTTGTTGTTGAACTTGTCGGGCCACAGCTCGACGAAGTCGCGGAACAGCCCCTCCTGCAGCAGGCGCGAGTGCAGCGCGGCGACGCCGTTGACCGAGAAGCTGCCGACGATCGCGAGCCAGGCCATGCGCACCTGCCGCACCGGTTCCTCTTCGATGATCGACATGCGCCGGCGGCGCTCCATGTCGCCGGGCCACTTGACCGCGACCTCGCGCAGGAAGCGCGCGTTGATCTCGTAGATGATCTCGAGCGGGCGCGGAAGCAGCCGCTCGAACAGCTCGACCGGCCAGCGCTCGAGCGCTTCGGGCAGGAGCGTATGGTTGGTGTAGGCCATGCACTGCGAGGTGATCGCCCAGGCCTCGTCCCACTGCATGCCCATGATGTCGAGCAGCAGACGCATCAGCTCGGCGACCGCGATCGTCGGGTGGGTGTCGTTCATCTGGAACACGTTGTGTTCCGCGAACTTCGATAAATCGCTGTTGCCTGCGACGCGCCACTGCCGCAGCGCGTCCTGCAGGCTCGCCGACGCGAGGAAATATTGCTGACGCAGGCGCAGCTCCTTGCCGTTCTCGCTCGCGTCGTTCGGGTAGAGCACCATCGAGATGTGCTCGGCGAGGTTCTTCGCCGCGACGGCTTCCGAATAACTGCCGGCGTTGAATTCGTCGAGGTCGAAAGCGTCGGTTGCCGCCGCCTTCCACAGCCGCAGCGTGTTGACGACGCGGTTGCGGTAGCCCGAGATCGGCATGTCGAACGGCACCGCGAGCACGTCGCTGGTATCGGCCCAGCGCGCGCGGTGGATGCCGGCCTTGTCGTGATAGTGCTCGGTGTGGCCGCCGAACTGGACGCGGCAGGTGAATTCGGAGCGCTCGACTTCCCAGGGGTTGCCGTCGCGCAGCCAGTTGTCGGGATCCTCGACCTGGTAGCCGTTTTCGATGTGCTGGTGGAACATGCCGTACTGGTAGTGCAGGCCGTAGCCCATGACCGGCAGGTTGAGCGTCGCGCAGCTGTCCATGAAGCAGGCCGCGAGCCGTCCGAGGCCGCCGTTACCGAGTCCGGCGTCGGGCTCGAGTTCGGCGATGTCCTCGAGGGTCTGGCCGAAGTTGTGCAGGGCCTCGCGCGATTCCGCGTCGAGCCCGAGGTTGAGCACGTGATTGGCGAGTGCGCGCCCGATCAGGAACTCGAGCGATAGATAGTAGGCGCGGCGCCGGCCCGGCCGGTCGCGGGTCGTGTAGGTGTTCATCCAGTCCGACATCAGGCGGTCGCGCAGCGCCCAGGCGAGCGCCTTGTAGGTGTAGATCGGCGGACAGGAGGGCAGGCGCCCGAGATGGTAGAACTGGTAGCGCTCGAGGTCCTGCGTGAGGACCCGGCCGCTCGTCGGCAGCGGCTCGAGCGCGAGCAGGGGAACGAAATCGGCATTCGGCTCAGACATCGGGTTCTCCGGCGGAATCGGCCGCGTAGAGCGCGAGGTAGTGGCCGGCGCTTTCCCGCCAGTCGAAGGACAGGCGCATTCCGGTCTGCTGCACGCGGCGCCACAGCGAGGGCTGACGGTAGAGGGCAAGCGCGCGGCGGACCGCGTCGACGAAATGCGCCACGTCCGGCGTGTCGAAGACGAAGCCATTCGCGCTGCCGTCCGCCAGGCTCGCTTCGTTGGTGTCGACGATGGTGTCGGCGAGGCCGCCCGTCTTGAACACGATCGGCAAGGTGCCGTAACGCAGGCTGTACATCTGGTTCAGGCCGCAGGGTTCGAAGCGCGACGGCATCAGGAACATGTCGGCGCCGGCCTCGATCTGGTGCGCCAGCGCCTCGTCGTAGCCGATCTCGACGAAGACGCGCGTCGGGTGCTGGCGGGCCAGCCGGGTGAGCCTCTGCTCGTAGGCGGCCTGGCCGCTGCCGAGCAACACGAAACGCGCATCGGTTTCGGCGAGCAGCAGCGGCATCGCCGCGAGCACCCAGTCGATGCCCTTCTGCTCGACGAGGCGGCCGACCAGGCCGACGAGCGGCGCCTGCAGCGCGGCTTCGTCGGCCGCCGGCAGAAAACGTTCGAGCAGCGCCTGCTTGTCGCGCCGCTTGCCCGGCAGAATGCGTCCCGCGGTGTAGCGCGCGCGTAGATGCGGGTCGTCAGCCGGGTCCCAGGTCGCGCTATCGATGCCGTTGAGAATTCCGTGCAGCTTGTGGCGGCGCGAGCGCAGCAGGCCGTCGAGTCCGTAGCCGAAGGCCGGCGTGCAGATTTCCTCGGCATAGGTCGGGCTTACGGTGGTGACCGCGTCGGCGTAGACGATGCCCGCCTTCAGCATCGAAAAGCCGCCGTGAAACTCGACGCCCTCGTGCGACCACCAATGCGCCGGCAGTTGCAGGCGCAGGAAGTCGCCGTGCGGGAAGTGGCCGCCGTAGGCGAGGTTGTGGATCGTGAACACCGTCCGCGGACGTGCCGGCAGGTCGGCGAGGAAAGCCGGCACGAGTCCGGTCTGCCAGTCGTGGGTGTGCACGACGTCCGGCAGCCAGCCGGCCTCGTGGGCATCCTGTGCGAGCAGCGCGGCGACGCGCGCGAACACCGCGAAACGCTCGGCATTGTCGGGCCAGTCATAGCCCGTGACGTCGACGTAAGGATTGCCCGGGCGATCGAACAGCGGCGGGCAATCGACGATCCACAGCGGGAAATCGAACCCCGGATGACGCGTCTCGAGCACGCGCGCGGCGACCGGCCCCTCCGCCCCGCGCACGTCGAACCAGGCGACTATCCGCACCTGGTCGAGCTGGCGCAGGAGCGTACGATAGCCGGGCAGCAGGAGTCGGACGCCGACGCCGAGGCCGTGCAAGGCCTGGGGAAGTCCGTGCAGGACGTCGCCGAGTCCGCCCGTCTTGACCAGGGGAAAGGCCTCGCTCGCGACGAACAGCACCTTCATTGCTCCGCGTTTCATTGTTATTTCCCGTCGTTCTTGTCGAATCCATCTGCGTCCCCTTCAGGGACAGGGCTTGAGGAAAATCGCCCCGAGCGGCGGCAGCGTCACTTCGATCGACTGCCCGAAGCCCATCCAAGGCACGGCGGCGGGATACAAGGGCTTGCCGTTGCCGAGGTTGCTGCCGCCGTAGTACATCGAATCGCTGTTCAGCACCTCGCACCACGCGCCCGCGCGGGGCACGCCGATGCGATAGCCGTGCCGCGGCACCGGCGTGAAATTGAGCAGGACGACGATCGGCGGCGCGCCGTCGGGTCCCTCGCGGACGAGGCTCAGCACCGACTGGTCGGCGTCGTGACAGTCGATCCAGCGGAAGCCGCGCGGGTCGAAATCCCAGAAGTGCAGCGCCGCCTCGTCGCGGTAGAGCCGGTTGAGGTCGCGCAGCAGCGCGCGGATGCCGTCGTGCTCGGGAAAGCCGAGCAGGACCCAGTCGAGCTGTCCCGCTTCGCGCCACTCGTTCCACTGGCCGAATTCGCCGCCCATGAAGAGCAGCTTCTTGCCCGGATGCGCATACTGCCAGGCGTAGAGCAGACGCAGATTGGCGAAGCGCTGCCAGCGGTCGCCCGGCATCTTGTCGAGCAGGCTTTTCTTCAGGTGCACGACCTCGTCGTGCGACAGCGGCAGCACGAAATTCTCGCTCCACGCGTACATCTGGCTGAAGGTCAGCTGGTTATGCTGATACTTGCGGTAGACCGGCTCCTTCTCGATGTAGTCGAGCGTGTCGTTCATCCACCCCATGTTCCATTTCATCGAGAAGCCGAGGCCGCCGAGCTCGATCGGCCGCGACACCGCCGGCCACGCCGTCGACTCCTCAGCGATCGTGATCGCCCCCGGAAAACGCGCGTGGACCTCGGCGTTGACCTCGTGCAGGAAATGGATCGCCTCGAGGTTCTCGCGTCCGCCGTGCTGGTTCGGCAGCCATTCGCCGTGGCGCCGCGAATAGTCGAGGTAGAGCATCGACGCGACCGCATCGACCCTGAGACCGTCGATGTGAAACTCCTCGAGCCAGTAGAGCGCATTGGCGACGAGGAAATTGCGCACCTCATTGCGGCCGAAATCGAAGACCAGCGTGCCCCAGTCCTGATGCTCGCCGCGGCGCGGGTCGGCATGTTCATAGAGCGGCTCGCCGGTGAAGCGGGCGAGCGCGAAATCGTCCTTGGGGAAATGCCCCGGCACCCAGTCGAGCAGCACGCCGAGCCCGGCCTGGTGGCACGCGTCGACGAAGGCGCGCAGGTCGTCGGGCGAGCCGAAGCGCGCCGTCGCTGCGTAGTAACCCGAGACCTGGTAGCCCCACGAGGCGTCGAACGGATGCTCGGCGACCGGCAGCAATTCGATGTGGGTGTAGCCCAGATCGCGCACATAGGGAATCAGCTCGGCCGTGAGTTCGCGCCAGCTGTAGAAGCTGCCGTCGGCGCGGCGGCGCCACGAACCGGGATGGACTTCGTAGACGCTCATCGGCCGGTGCTGCCAGTCGAAGCGCGTGCGCGCGGCAAGCCACTCGGCGTCGCCCCAGGCGTAGGGGCGCTCGTCGGGCACGCGGCTGGTCGTTTCGGGGCGCAGGAACATCTGCCGCGCGTAGGGATCGGTCTTGGTCACGCGCTCGCCGTGGCGGCCGAGGATTTCGTATTTGTAGGCGTGCCCCGCCTCCAGCCCGGGGATGAACAGCTCCCAGACCCCCGAGACGCCGCGACAGCGCATCGGATGGCGCCGGCCGTCCCAGTCGTTGAAGTCGCCGACGACGCTGACGCGCAGCACGGCCGGCGCCCACACCGCGAACAGACAGCCGGTGACGCCGTCGACGGTCTTCACGCGCGCACCGAGCACCTTCCAGATCTCGAAATGGCGACCCTCGCCGAACAGATACAAATCCATCTCGCCGAGTTGCGGCGCGAAGCTGTAGGGCGAGCGCAGGCGCTGCCAGGCGCCGCTGCGCTTGTCCTGCCAGGTCAGCAGCGGATGCGCTTCGAGCGCCGTCCCGGGCGGCAATAGACGCTCGAAACAATCGGTGCCGGGCACGCGCGTCATGCGCACGCCGGCGACTTCGACCGCCTCGGCGGCGGGCAGGAAGGCGCGGACGAGCTTGCTGCCGTCGGGCTGGACGTGCACGCCGAGCACCTCGAAGGGATCGTGGTGCAGGCCGGCCTGCAGACGCTGGATCGGCGCGCTCGGCGCGAGCGCCACGGACGCTTCACTGCCGGCCTGCGTGGCCTCGACTAGCTTGCGCATCGATCGACCGCCTGGAGTTGTTCGCGCAGGCGCGCGGCGAGACCGTCGGGCAGCGCGTCCCAGCCGAAGCGCCAGGTCCAGTTGCCCTGCTCGCGGCCCGGCGTGTTCATGCGCGCCGAATTGTCGAGCCGCAGCACATCCTGCATCGGCAGCACGGAGAGCGCGGCCGCGCTGCCGAGCACGGTCGCGATCATCGCGTCGAGCACCGCGCCGGCCTCGTCGACGCCGAGCCGCGCGACCACCTGCGCGCGGGCGTCGTCCGGCAAGGACATCCACCATCCCAGCGTCGTGTCGTTGTCGTGCGTGCCGGTGTAGTAGACCGTGTCGGGATGCACGTTCTCGGGTTTGTGCGGGTTGTCAGTGTGGGCATCGAAGGCGAATTGCAACACGGCCATGCCGGGAAGGCCAAATTGATGGCGCAAGGCGATGACGTCGGGCGTGATGGTGCCGAGGTCTTCGGCGACCAGCGGCAGGCCCGCATCGTCGCGCCCGCCGCCTCGCTCGCCCGCCATCTCGTCGCGCATCGCCTGCAGTAGCGCCGCCCCCGGCGCCGGGCGCCATTCGCCGTGCACCGCGGTCGGCTCGCTCGCCGGCACGGCCCAGGCGGCCGCGAGCCCGCGGAAATGATCGATGCGCACGAGATCGAACCATTCGAAATGGTCGCGCAGCCGCGCACGCCACCAGGCGAAGCCGTCGGCCTGCATCGCGTCCCAGTCGTAGTGGGGGTTGCCCCAGCGCTGCCCGGTCTCGGAAAAATAATCGGGCGGCACACCTGCGACGACGGTCGGATGACCGACGCCGTCGAGCAGGAAGAGGTGGCGCTGCGCCCAGACGTCGGCGCTGTCGTGCGCGACGAAGATCGGCATGTCACCGAACAGCCGGATGCCGCGCGCCGCAGCCGCGGCGCGAATCTTCCGCCCGGCCTGCGCGGCGCGGTACTGGTCATGCATGACCGTGCGCAGGGCGTCGGCGTGCGCACGCTCGAATTCGGCGAGCGCCGCCGGCTCGCGGTCGCGCAGCGGCGGCGGCCAGTCGGTCCACGCGGCACCGCCCTGCGCCGCCTTGATCACCGTGAAGCGCGCATAGTCGTCGATCCAGTGACGCTGCCGGTGGTGCCATTCCTCGAAGCCGGCGGGGTCGGCGGTGTCGCCCGGAAAAAGCGCGGGATCGACCGCGAAAGCCGAAGCGCACTGGTAAGGCGACAGGCCGGTCAGCGGCAGGCCAAGCGGCAGCATCTGCCAGACGCCGAACCCGGCATCGTGCAGGAAATCCAGCCAGCGCTCGGCGTCCGCGAAGGTGCCCGAAGGCAGCGAGGTCGGATGCAGCAGGATGCCGGCGCGGCGCTCGGAAAAGTTCATGGGAGCGGTTCTCCGGTTGGGGCTCAGCCGACGTTGCGGCGCATGGTGCCGGCGTTGTCGGCCCAGCCGCCGCCGGTCGACAACGTCTGGTCGAGTTCGGACGGCGCCGCCACCCCGATCAGGCGATACAGTTCGCGCAGCTGCGTGCGGTAGAGCTGTTCGAAGTCGCTGACGCTGCTCGCCGGGTTGTAGTCGCCGAACCACCAGAACCAGTCCGACCCTTCGCACACGGCGAGTTGCCGCGTCGCCAGCGCGAGCGCCTCGGCGTCGAGATCGTTGTTCATCACCGCGTGGTCGTAGGCGCGCTTCGCCGCCACGAGATAGTCCCAGCCGCGGTTCTTGTCCTCCGAGCCGATCCAGGTCGAGAAGCTGCCGTAGACCCAGCTGCCCGCGGCGAGCTGCTTCATCGGCTGGCTGGTGGCCGCTTCGGCCTGCTCGGCGAAGGTGCTGACGTCGAGCGTGCGATGGCGCGACAGCGCGCCATAGAGCCCTTCGAGAAAATGGTGGCCGTTGTCCGGGTAGTACTCCCACGCGTTTTCGCCGTCGAGAATGATCGACACGACATGATGCTTGGCCTCCTTGCCGAGGTAGGTCGCGATATTCTCGAGATGGTGGACGAAGTCGCCGATGGCATCGTCGGCGTGCCAGTCGCTGTACTTGAAACCGATCAGATCCGACAAGCCATCGTCGCGGAAAAACACGCGCGGCTTGAAGCCGTCGACCTGCGCCGGCGCGAACAGCGTGCGCTTGGTCTGGATGTCTTCTTCGGACGCGCCCGACTTGATGCAACTATGGCGCCACACGCCCTCCCCCGACGCGGTCCAGGTGAAGCCGAATTCGTCGAGCTGCGCCAGCGCGTCCTCGCTCACCCCGCCTTCCGACAGCCATACGCCCGAAGGCCGTCTGCCGAAATAGTGCTCGAACACCTCGATACCGCGCTGCAGGTGCCACTGCGCGCGCTCGGCGCCGCCCGGATAGGCCGTTGCCTCGGGAGCGGGGGCGTCTGGCAGCGCGTCGCGCATGTTGGCGAAGTCATTGAGCAAGGGCAGGATCGGGTGCCCATAGGGCGTCATCGACAGTTCGACCTGCCCTCTTTCCGCGAGCGCACGGTAGCGCGGAATCAGGCCGGCCATGCAGTGCTGGATCAGGCGCAGGAGTTCGCGGCGGTCGGCTTCGGAGAAGTCCCTTTCCTCGACCATCAGGCGCTGCACGAGCGGCAACGCGCGCAGCGAATGCCCGAGCCAGGCGAGGTGATACCAGGTCAAGAGATCGAGAAAATACTGCTCGGAGAGATAGCCGAGGTGCCAGTGCAGGCCGGACGCCGCGCCGTCCCCGGCGTCGGTCGCGCCGATCATGTCGAGCAGGGCGCGGAACGGCGGGTAAGGGTCGATCATGCGTGGTGCGTGGCAGCGCTGACAGTCCTGGACCACGCGCAGCCGGCCGTCGAGGTCGGTCGGGACGGGCTCGACGCCGGCGAGCAGGTTCAGCATCCGGTCCTGGGTCGGCGTTCCGTGCTTCAGCAGACGTTCGAGCTGGTGCGCGTAGTCGTCGAGCTGCTCGAGCAGGACCGGGGCAAAATTCACGACGGCACGCATCTTCGGATGGCGCTCGAGGTGCGCAGCCATGTCGCTGTAGTCCTTGATCCCGTGCAGATAGACCCAGGGCAGGTGATAGGCGCCGGAGAGCCCTTCGCGGTAATACGGCTGATGCATGTGCCAGCACAGCACGACGTTGAGCGTTTTAGCCATCGTATTCGTCTTCCCAGCGGGCGTAGATGTTCTGCCCGAGCATGCGGGGCGTCACCAGCACGATGCCTTCGGGCGTGACGTGAAAGCGCTTGGCGTCTTCGACCGGGTCTTCGCCGATGACCGTGCCGTCGGGGATGACCGTGCCCTTGTCGATGATCGCGCAACTGATGCGGCAGTTCCGCCCGATCCTCACCTTGGGCAGGATCACGCTGTCCTTGACGAGGCTGGAGCAGCCGACCGTGGTCGCGAAGAACAGGACCGAGCGCTTGACCCGCGCACCGGACAGCACGCAGCCCCCGGCGACCAGCGAGTCGATCGCTTCGCCGCGTCGACCCTCGTCGTCGAAGATGAACTTGGCCGGCGGGTATTGCGGCTGGTAGGTCCAGATCGGCCATTCGCAGTCGTAGAGATTGAGCGCCGGCTCGATCGAGCAGAGATCCATGTTGGTCTGCCAGTAGCAATTGAGCGCGCCGACGTCGCGCCAGTAGCCCGGCTTGCCCTCGCGGTCGCGAAACGGAAACGCCATGATGCGGGCGCGGCTGATGCTGCTCGGAATGATGTCCTTGCCGAAATCGTGCGACGAGCGCGTCGCGCCCGCGTCCTCGATCAGGGCCTTGTAGAGAAAATCCTTCGAGAAGACGTATATCCCCATCGACACCAGCGCGGTTCCAGGCTTGCCGGGCATGCTGTCGGGCTCGCGGGGCTTCTCGTTGAACTCGGTGATGCGCAGCGATTCGTCGACCGACATCACGCCGAAGGCGGCCGCCTCGGCAACGGGCACCTCGACGCTGCCGACCGTGACGTCGGCACCGGTCTGCACGTGATAGAGCAGCATCTGCGTGTAGTCCATCGTGTACACGTGGTCGCCGCCGAGCACCAGCACGTATTCCGGGTGGTGGCGCTGCATGATGTCGAGATTCTGGAACAGCGCGTCGGCCGTGCCCTGGTACCACTCCTTCTTGTGCGTGCGCTGCTGCGCCGGCAGGATCTCGACGAACTCGCCGACCTCGGTGCGCATGAGCCCCCAGGCGCGCTGCAGATGGCGGATCAGCGAATGCGACTTGTACTGCGTGAGCACACCGATGCGGCGGATGCCGGAGTTGACGCAGTTCGACAGCGGGAAGTCGATGATGCGGTATTTGCCGCCGATCGGCACGGCCGGCTTCGCGCGCCAGGCTGTCAGATCTTTCAGGCGCGATCCCTCGCCCCCCGCCAGCACCAGCGCGAGCGTCTTGCGGGTGAGTTCGGTCACCAGCGTCGGCTCGGTGTAATAACGGTAGAGACGGGCTTGATCGTCCTTCGAAATCGTCATCTGCTGCTCCTCCCTGGCTTTATCGTTCATGGGTCCGGCGGTCGCGCCGGCTGTGCGCCGCGGCTTCGCGCAGGGCCAGCGCGCCCTGCACGCCGAGCCGCGGGCTCGTGATCAGAAATATCGGTGTGCTTTCGACGACGCGACGCATGCGCCCCTTGTCGAGCGCCGCGGCCATGAAGCGCGGCGCCGCGATGCGCTTCTGCAGGTGCGCGCTGACGCCGCCGGCGATGTAGAGCCCGCCGCGCGGACGGTAGAGCAAGGCGACGTTGCCGACCCAGGCGCCGTAGAGGTCGACAAAGAGATCGAGCGCAGCCTCGGCCGCGATGTCGTCCGCCGCCGCCGCAGCGACGAGGCAGGCGCCGTCGCACGACGCCGAGCACGGCGTGGTGCCAAGTTCGACGCAGCAGAATGCATAGAGCTCGGACATCGCCGACCCGGAGACGACGCGCTCCCAGGAGACGTGACCGTATTGCTTGCGCAGTCGCTTCAGCAGCCGATCCTGCATGGCGTTGGCGGGCGCAAAGTCGACGTGGCCGCCTTCGGTCGGGTAGCTCGTTTCCCGCCCTGCCGGGTCATGGACGAGGAAGGCCAGGCCGAGCCCGGTCCCGGCGCCCGTGATCGCGCGCACGCCGAGCGGGTCGGGCTGCCCCGGGTTGATCTCGACGTAGTCGGCCGGCACCAGGGTCGCGAGTCCCGCGGCGGCAGCCTCGAAATCGTTGACGATGTGGACCTGGGGAATGCCGAGCGCGAGCTGGAGCTCGGCCGCGTCGATCCACCAGTCGAGGTTGGTGAGCTTGACGTGCTCGGCCTGCGACGGGCCGGCGACGGCCAGGATCAGGCCGTCGGGCCGTCCCTGTATCCCCGAGTCGGCGAGAAACTGCCGCAGCAGGGCTTCGGCCGAGACGAAGTCGGCGCTCGGGTAGACGCGCTCGAAGCGCGGGTGCAGGCCGTCGCCAGGCGGCCCGATCCACACGAGCCAGCTCTTCGTTCCTCCGATGTCGCCTGCGATCCACTCCATGCCGCTCAGAGCCCGGGATGCGGCTGCGTCATGCGACGGTAGTGGTTGATCAGCGCGTTGGTCGAGGCGTCGTGTCCCGCGACGGGCGCGTCGGCGTGCAGCTCCGGCAGGATCCGCCCTGCGAGCTGCTTGCCGAGTTCCACCCCCCACTGGTCGTAGGAGTTGAGGTTCCAGATTACGCCCTCGACGAAGATCTTGTGTTCGTACAGCGCGATCAACATGCCCAACGTGTGCGGCGTCAGCTTCTTCAGCAGGATCGCGTTGCTCGGATGATTGCCCTCGAACACGCGGTGCTGGACCGACGGGTCGCCGGGGCTGCGACCCATTTCCTCCAGCGTCTCCTCGCGCGTGCGCCCGCGCATGAGCGCCTCGGTCTGCGCGAGGAAATTGGCGATCAGGATGTCGTGGTGCTCCTGCAGTTCGGTATGCGGCGTGATCGACACGATGAAGTCGGCCGGAATCATCTTCGTGCCCTGGTGCAGCAACTGGTAGAAGGCATGCTGCCCGTTGATGCCGGTCGCGCCCCAGATGATCTGCCCGGTCGGGTAGTCGACGACGCGTCCGTCGCGGTCGACCGACTTCCCGTTCGATTCCATGTCGGCCTGCTCGAGATAGGCGGGCAGGCTGCGCAAATAATGGTCGTAAGGCAGGATCGCGTGAGACTCGGCGCCGAAGAAATTGTTGTACCAGATGCCCAGCAGCGCCAGGATCACGGGCATGTTCTGCCGCAGCGGCGCGTGGCGGAAATGCTCATCCATCTCGTGCGCGCCTTCGAGCAGTTCGAGGAAGCGCTCGGCGCCGACGGCGAGGACGATCGACAGGCCGATCGCCGACCACAGCGAATAGCGCCCACCGACCCAGTCCCAGAATTCGAACATGTTGGCGGCGTCGATGCCGAAGGCCGTGACCGCGTCGCGATTGGTCGACACCGCGACAAAGTGCCGTGCGACATGCGCGACGTCGCCGGCGCGGGCGAGAAACCAGTCGCGCGCGTAATGCGCGTTGGTCATCGTCTCCTGGGTGGTGAAGGTCTTCGACGAGACGATGAAGAGCGTCGTCTCGGGGTCGAGCGCCTCGAGCGTCTCCTTGACGTGGGCGCCGTCGACGTTGGAAATGAAGTGCAGCTTCAAACGGGGATGGCGGTAGGGCTTGAGCGCCTGCACGACCATCTGCGGGCCGAGGTCGGAGCCGCCGATGCCGATGTTCACGACGTCGGTGATCAGCGCGCCGCTGTAGCCGCGCCAGACTCCGCCTCTGACCTGCTCGGCGAAGGCGCCCATGCGCTCGATGACCGCGTTGACCTTGGGCATGACGTCCTCGCCGTCGACGTTCACCGGACGGTTGCTGCGGTTGCGCAGCGCGACGTGCAGCACGGCCCGATTCTCGGTCGTGTTGATCTTGTCGCCGCGAAACATGCGCTCGCGCCAGCCGGCGACGTCCGACTCCTCGGCCATCCGCACGAGAAGATCCATCGTCTCGTCGGTGATCCGGTTCTTCGAGTAGTCGAGCAGGAGATCGCCGACCTGCAGCGAAAAACGCTCGAAACGCTGCGGGTCGGTATCGAAGAGTTCGCGCATATGCACGTCGGCCATGCGCGAATGATGCGCCTGCAGCAGCCGATGGACGGGGCGCGTCGAAAGCCCCGACGTCCTCGTGTCGCCGGTGCGCACAAGTACTGATGAAACCATGCGTTTTCCCTTTCTCAAATCACCGGCCTGCGGGCCCGATCCCTCCCGGATTGCCGCCCGCAGGCCTTCGACCCTTGCCAGCAAACGCCGTTCCCGCATCGCTCGCGCGGTTACTTGGCGCGCCGGAGCCAAGGCTTGTTTAACCATAGGAGAAAACGGCGACAGGCAAATGACCGATGCGGCGATACGCGCGCCGATCCTTGCAAAAACTGGCGGCCCGCCCGCGCGGCGACGCGCCGGCGGGTTTGGTACGGTCCTTGCAGAAAAGCCGCTGGAATCCCGGCCACAACGGGGCGACGTCGCAAGACCAGACGGCAAGCGTCTGTTTTCATTGGGCTCTGGTCGAGCCCCAGCGCCGCCGCCTGCGGCCGGGGGTGTTAAGCGCTCGGCGCCAGCCGGCGAAAACTCGTTAGGTAGCGAACATGCATGTCTTGATCACGGGCGGTGCCGGCTTCATTGGCTCGCATCTGGCCGAACACCATCTGGCCCTGGGCGACCAGGTCTACGTCGTCGACAACCTGAGCACGGGATCGATGGCCAATCTGAAACCGTTCCGCACGCATCCGGCCTTCCGCTTCGCAGACGCGGACATCGTGCACTGGAGCGGGCTGGCCGAGGCAATCGGCTGGGCCGACCGGGTCTATCACATGGCCGCGGTCGTCGGCGTGAAGAAGGTGCTCGACGACCCGGTCGCCGTCATGGCGACGAACATGACAGGGACCGAGCGCATCCTCGCGACGATGCGCGACGGCCACTGGAACCCCCAGGTCGTGATCGCCTCGTCGGCCGAGATCTACGGCTTCAACCCGGCCAAGGGCTTTTGCGAGACCGACGACATCGTCCTGCCATCGGCCGGTCGCCTGCGCTGGAGCAGCGCGGTCGCCAAGGTCGCCGACGAATTCCTCGCCTTCGGCCACGCCCGGCGGCACGGGCTCAGGATCGTCGTCGCGCGCCTGTTCAACACGATCGGCCCGAACCAGACCGGCGACCACGGCATGGTCGTGCCGACCTTCGTCAGGCAGGCGCTCCGCGGCGAGCCGCTCACGATCCACGGTGAAGGCAACCAGACACGCACTTTCTGCGACGTGCGCGATGTCGTCGTCGCACTCGACCGGCTCGCGGGCTGCCCCGAGGCATGGGGCGAGGCCGTGAACGTCGGCAACGAAGACGAAATTTCGATCCGCGCGCTCGCCGAACTCGTCGTCGCGCGCGCGCAGAGCAAGTCGCCCCTGCACTTCGTTTCCTGGCGCGACGCCTACGGCGAAGACTTCGACGAAGTCGGCCATCGGCGGCCCGTCATCAACAAGCTGCGCGCGTTGACGGCGTACACGCCGGCATGGTCGCTCGCCGATTCGCTCGACGACCTGATCGAGCGGGCGCGCGGGCGGAGCCTGCGCGCGGCGTAGGCAGCCTCGGCGCGCCGTCGCTGCGCACCCCGGTGGCGCGCGGCGGGTGGTGCATCCTAGATCTCGAGCTGCGCGCCGAGCTCGACGACGCGGTTCGGCGGAATCCGGAAAAAGGTCATCGGGCTTGCCGCGTTGCGCGCCATCGTTGCGAACAGGTGCTCGCGCCACACCATCATCCCGCCGTCGCCGCGCGCGGGAATCAGGTTCTCCCGGCTCAGGAAGAAGGTTGTATCCATCATGTCGAAATCCATGCCGCAAGGGCATTCGGCCAGCGCCTTTGGAATGTCGACGTCGTCCATGAAACCGTAGCGCACGACGACGTGGAACACGCCCTCGCCGAGCTTCGTCACCGCGAGCCGGTGCTCGGCCGGCACGTAGGGCACCTCGCCATAACGGACGTTGAGGATCACCACCCGCTCGTGCAGAACCTTGTTGTGCTTGAGGTTGTGCAGCAGCGCCAGGGGCACACCGCTCGGGTCGGTCGTCATGAACACCGCCGTGCCCCCGACCCGCGCCGGAGGATGCGCCAGCAGCGATTCGACGAACGGCGCGAGGGGCAGCCCGCGCTCGTGCAGGCGCGCGCCGACGATTTCGCGACCCCGTCTCCAGGTCACGAGGATCGTGAACACGACGACCGCCACGACCAGCGGAAACCAGCCGCCTTCGGGGATCTTCACCGCATTCGCGCCGAAGAACGCGAGATCGAGGGTCAGAAACAACGCCGCTGCGACCAGCGTCGGCGCGCGCCCGAGGTTCCAGTTGACGCGCATGAGCAGCGCGAGCAGGACGGTGTCGATGGCGAAGGTCGCCGTCACGGCGATGCCGTAGGCCGCGGCGAGATTGCTCGAGCTTTGAAAGCCGAGCACGAGCAGCGCGACGCCGGCCGCCAGCGTCCAGTTGACGAAGGGAATATAGATCTGCCCCGCCGCCGTCGCCGACGTGTGGCGGATCACGAGCCGCGGAGCGTAGCCCATCTGCACCACTTGCCGGGTGACCGAGAAGGCGCCCGAGATGACCGCCTGGGACGCGATCACCGTCGCCGCCGTGGCCAGCGCGACCATCGGGTACAAGGCCCAGTCGGGCGCGAGCATGTAGAACGGATTGCGCACGGCCGCGGGCTCGGCCAGCAGCAGCGCGCCCTGGCCGAAGTAATTGACGACCAGCGCCGGCAGCACGAAGCCGAACCACGTCAGACGGATCGGCCGCGTGCCGAAATGGCCCATGTCCGCATAGAGCGCCTCGGCGCCCGTGATCGCGAGGACCACCGCACCGAGGATCAGGAAACCCGCCGTGCCGTGGGTCATGAAAAACTGGATCGCATGAATCGGCAGCAGCGCCGCGAGCACCTGGGGATGTTTGGCAATGCCGATCGCACCGAGCACGCCGAGGACCGCGAACCAGAGCAGCATGATCGGCCCGAACAGCCGCCCGATGCTTGCCGTCCCGCGGCGCTGGATCGCAAACAGGCCGACGAGGATGCCGAGGGCGAGCGGAAGGATGAAGGGATGCAAGGCCGGCGCGCCGATCTCGAGCCCCTCGACCGCCGACAGCACCGAGATCGCCGGTGTGATGAGACTGTCGCCGAAGAACAGCGACGCACCGAGAAAACCCAGCGACATGATGATCCAGCGGGCTCTCGAGCGCAGCGGCGCCTGCCCCTGGACCAGGGACAGCAGCGCCAGTATGCCGCCTTCGCCCTTGTTGTCCGCACGCATGATGACGAGGACGTACTTGAGCGACACGACCAGGATCAGGGCCCAGAAGATCAGCGACAGGATGCCGAGCACATTGTCCTGGGTCAGGGCGAGGTGGTGACCGCCGAACACCTCCTTCATCGTGTAGAGGGGGCTGGTGCCGATGTCGCCGAACACCACGCCGAGCGCGCCGAGGGCGAGCGCACGCGTATTTGGGACGCTGTGAGGCTGGCTCAATGTCTTTGCTTGTCGTAGGGTTGTATCGATTGGCCGGCCGCGGCGCGGCAGGCGGTCGCAGATGATACGCCCGCGACGACCTCGGATGCGAGCGATGACGCAAATCGGGGGCTTGGTGCGGGAGGGGGACTAGAAGACTTCGCTGACAGTCGCTTGTTTACTATATTTTCAGGCGCGATATTACGCCAGGTACCCTCAGACATACCCTCGCGAGAGCTTGGTTGCGCCCTTGCGGCAACAGCAACGAAGGACCCCCGAGCGCGCACGGGACGGGCGGTGCCTCGCAGATCCCCGGAGCGCGAGCGCATCGGCGGCGCACTGCCACTCAGTCCTCATCCTTCGGCCGCCTCATTGGCAACACGTTGGCAGGCGCTTTAGCGGGCGCAAACTTGCCGCCAGCAGAAGCTTTCGTCGCGCTATCGGCTGCCGATTCCTTTTTGCCGCTCTCGCCCTTCTTCGGGTAAACGTATGGCGCAGCTGCGATCGCGGCTTTTACCTGGGCGGCATTGGCGGCAATCTCGCCGGTCATAACCCCCAGCAGGAATTCAAGCGGGTCGCGCTCAGTGGTTACGTACGGCGGCTTGGGCTTTCTCCCAGCGCCAGGGCGCGATCCACCCCATCCGTTGCCCTTCTTCTTGTCGACCATAGCAGTCACCTTTCAACTTGATTTCAGGCTCAAAGGGGGATTTTTTCCCCGCATGCGAGGGCACGCGGTCTAGAGGCCGAAAACCCCCAGAGATTCGACCCCCCCTACCCCCCTCCCATGCCTACCCCACCACAAGGGCGGGGCTTGGCATGGCTGCACTCATCGCCTTCGAGTCTGTGCGTCGGCAAGGTCGAGCTTGGCGCGCAATACGCCGGGCTGTGTATCCGCGCGCTGGATTGGCCTGAGCTGCTGTCTCTCCCATTCGGCGTAGGTCATGCGCCTTTCCCCAAGCCATTCCTGGAACGGCTTGAAGTTCCGCAGATCAGTGGCCCTCGGGCCGGCGTGATCGTCTGCTCTTTCCTTCATGGTGTTCTCCTCCGGTGATGAGTGGTTAAGCGGTTGCGTGAAGCCAGCCGTCCGGGTCGACCTGCCGTTTCTGGACTGTCGGCGCCGGATCCTGGCTCGGCACGCGGCCGCGCAGGTGTTCCGGCAGTTCGGACTTCTTGAGGTAGCCTATCTTCGCGCACTCGATCAGGTAGTACGCCGAGCCGCTGTATTCATCGCGCAACAGCCCGAGATTGCCGACCATCATGGGTGTCAGCCCATGCAGGCCGGTGCCATGAAAAATCTCTTCGCGCAGATCACGCTCGGCCATAAGCGCCGCGTCCAGGTCGATCAGGCGTGTCGCGATTTCCCGGACAAGCCCGACGTGTTTCGGTGCCAGGTCTCGGCAGATTTTTGCGTGCAGTTCGCCGCGAAGCTGTTCGACAACTTGGCGCTGCAATTCGATAGCGCGGTGCAGGGCCGGGCGCTTGAGTTGAGCGGCCTCGATGTCTGCCCGGATGCGCGCGGCCTCGACACTGGCATTGAGCGCCGCGTCAGGCTGCCCGGCAAGCATGGCGTGCGCCTGTTCCTCGATCCTGTTGCGCCGGGCCGCAGATGCCGCAGAGAGGGCCGATAGATTCTCATCGATCTGCTTTTCGACAGCCATCAAGTCGGCTTTCAATTTCTCGAGAAGCGCGGTTGCCGAAGAGAATCGCGGGTCATCGTTCAGGTTGGTGCTTTTCTGTTGCGTGGATGTCATGTGCTGCTCCTTTGGCGGGTTGGTTGGATTTCCGGCATTGCAGCTGCCGAATGGCTGTTGTGCTGTCTGGCGTGCCGACGCAACGCCCACAGCAGGTTCAACAGGTCGAGCGGGTGAGTGATCTCCAGCGCCTTCGCGGCCTCGAGTGCGGCAGCTTCCGGGCCCATGCCCGGGCGCCAGTAGCACCAGGGCGGAACAGCATCGATGCGGCCTAGGGAGGTGCCATGAATGCGCTTAGTCATCGAAGCCCCCCTTACGCCGGGTAGGACGTGGATTGCTAGCCGTATAGGCGTGGGCCTTCGCCTCCCGCAGTGCGTCATGATCGACGTCGTGGAATCGTGAGAACTCGCCCTCAAAGCACAGCGTGACGGTGCCGAGCGGCCCCATGCGCTGCTTGCGGATCAGCACCTCGGCGAGTCCCGTGTGCGGGCTGTCGGCGTCGTAGTAGTCGGGGCGGTGCACCATCAGCACAACGTCGGCGTCCTGTTCGATCGCGCCAGATTCGCGCAGGTCGGAGAGCACCGGGCGCTTGTCGGTGCGCTGCTCGAGCCCGCGGTTCAGCTGCGACAGCAGGACGACAGGGGCCCCCAGCTCACGGGCCATCAGCTTGAGCGCGCGAGTCAGTCCCCCGAGCTGTTCGCTCCGGGTGTTGCCATCGCCGGCCATCAGCTGCAGGTAGTCGATCACCACCAAATCGAGCCGGCCATAGCGGTGTTTGACCTTGCGCGCCTTGGCACGCATCCGGGCGGGCGAGGTCGACGGTGTGTCATCGATCACCAGGCGCTTGCCCTGCAAGCGTTTGTGCGCAACCAACAGGCGTTCGAAATCTTCCTGACGCATGTCGCCGTTGCGAACGGCTGTGGTCGAGATCCCGCCGAAGCGGCAGACCGACCGCTCGACCAGTTGGCGGGCGCCCATCTCCAGGGAGAAGACCAAGGCCACGCCGCCATCGGCCGCGACGTTCTCGGCGATGTTCACCGCCAATGTGGTTTTGCCCATGCTTGGGCGTCCGGCCACGATGACCAGGTCGCCCGGCTGCAGGCCGCAGGTTAGGCGGTCGAGATCGCCATAGCCCGAGGCGACGCCGGAAAACTCGCCGGCTTTGTGGAAGCGTTCGTCGATACTCCGCAGCACGGCCGGCAGCAGATCGTCGACCGCTTGCGGCTCGCTGCCGGCGCTGCGCCCTTCGGTGAGTGCCATCACCAGCGCCTGGGCTTCCTGGATGGCATCGCCGGCATCACCGCCATCGGTGCTCGCCATGCCGGCGATGCGGTGACCAGCTGCGAGCAGATCGCGCCGGGCCCGCTTCTCCGTCACGATTCCGGCATAACGGACAATGTTGGCCGCTGAGGGCGTTTGCGTGGACAAGGTGGCCACGTATCCCAACCCGACCTTTTGCGCTTCACCACGGGCCTCTATTCGAGCCGCAAGGGTAACAACGTCAACCGGTTCGCCGCGCTCGAACATGTCGCGCATGGTTTCAAACATGAGGCGATGGTCGGCGAGGTAGAAATCCGCCGGCGTCAGCAGGTCGGCGATGCGGTCCCATGCGCCGTTGTCGAGCAGCAGACCGCCGAGCACTGCCTGTTCGGCGTCGACGGAGTGCGGAGGCTGGTTGAGGTCATGGGCGTTCATGCCTGGCCCCCGTCGTGGTATCGGCCTTCGCGGACCTTGGCGAAGTTCTCGGGCCTCAGCAACCACTCGAGCGAGGCAGTGAACGGCTTGCGGCTATCAGTCGCCACCCGTCCCGTCAGGAAGTCGGATTCGGCGACGTAGGCGAACAGCCGGCGCCACCAGTCCACAGTCTGGCGCTTCGGGTCTTCTCGCCATCTGGCCTGCAGGTGAGCGGCACGGGATTTCGTCCAGTCCCTGATCCGCGGAGAGGTCGGCAAGGCTTCGTGATAGGCCTCGATGATTTCCTGGTGCGGGCAGGGTGGGGTTTTCTTCTTGTCCTGCTCAGCTGGTGTTGCTGCGTCGGCATGCTTGCTGACAAGTAACTCGTCAGAGTTACTACCACTGACGGTTCCTGATGGTTCTATGACGGTTTGGGTCGCATGGGTGCTACCCGTCTTGCCGCATCCATGCGACCCCTCTTGTGCATTGGCGCTACCCGTCGCATTGGCGCTACCCGTTAGCATCGAAAGATTGATGCGGTATTGGCGGGTTGATCCCGGCGCGCCGCCTGACTCGTTTCCGATCACGGCGACGAATCCGCCTATGATCAGCTGGTGAACCACGCGCTGCGACTGAGAGCGTGAGAGACGTGTCTTCCGTGCAATCGCCGCCATGGACGGATAGCACCGGCCGTTGTCGTCGCTCCAGTCGGCCAAGGCCAGCAGCGCAAGCAGGTCAGAGCCCCCACCCGGATAAGACTCCCAGACTAGTGACATGACACGGATGCTCATGACGACACCAACGCGCGCATGTCATCGATGTGCCGGCGTAGCCTCAGCCAGCGCAGGCAGACGATGCAGATCGTGGCGCGCGCCTGGCCTCGATAGCACGTGCACGGGCGCTCATTGAGCATGCTAGATTTTTCGCTGCTGGTGTGTCTGAGGGTCGAACGGTTGCCGCCGTATGGGCCATTTTTGTTGGCGCGCATGTCAGGCGCCCATCTTGGCGATGGCCTGGCGCACTTCCCCCACGTTCCAACGGGTCGAGTTGCCGCCCAGCTTGCGCGGTTTCGGCAGTCTGCCGTCCTTTGCCCAGCGCCAGATCGTTGTTCCGGATGTCTGGAAAAGCGCCGCCAGGGTGGCGGACTGAACGAACGCGCTATCGGGCAGCGCGTCGAATGTGATCAGTGCAGGGTCGTCGGTTTTGGTTGCCATGCGCGTTCCTTTTCAAGAAAGCCCGCCCCACGTCGGTGCGGTTCATGGCATAACTCTGGCTATCGCGGCTTTTTCTGTATTCCCGCGAGTTTTCTTGATTTGGCGATATTCCCCAAGCCCATGGTCACAGCCTCGTAATAGAGCCGTTCAGCACGGGTAGCCCCAAATCCTAACGAGCCCCCGAGCTCATCAAAAAGGCCTCGATCAATAGCCCTGTCTGGGTCTCGTTTGATGGTGTCACTTACCGCGCTCCAGACCTTGAAGCGACCAATCCTGTCCTGCTCCATGCGCGATAAATGTTTCCCCTTGGGATAAGGCGGGCCAAATGACTTCGGATCATCCCAACTATCGGCTCTGCAGTTCAACACTGCGTCATACTTTTGATTAAAAGCACATGCCAGCCAATCAGGAGCGACAAGCCCGTGTGTAACGCAACCGCGGATACACCCCAAAACCGCAAATCCATCGCCATTTATCACGGCCTGCTTCCACTCACTTATTCGACTTGCTGCACCCCATTGCATAACTGGCGAGCAAGGCCCGGACGTGCCTTCAGCCGATACCCTTTTCTCTTCCTCTTGCGCTTCCTCTAAGCTCGCCGTCCATGGATCAAACATCTTGCGCCCCTTCAAAGTGCGCCCTTCAAGAAGGTGCCACCCCAGGCGGTGAAGGTGTCCGCTTTTCGCCTGGCCAGGCTATGGGTGGCTGAACGGTTTCGCCTATCTGTCGGATCGCGGCGAGGAGGTTGGATTGCCGCACTCTTGAACCGCCATCAACAGCCGAGCGAACGCCTCGGCGCCGGACAGTGGCGGTTTGCCGGTCGACGTGACACGGATTTTTGCGGCGCGCCGACGGCGCGCCTTGGTCGTGGTTTTCTTCATGTTTTCCCCTTTCACTGCAGAGAAAGCGAGGCCGCGCGACCGAGGCACAAAGGGGACCGATATGGGTCGAGCGGGAACGGAACAACATTGTCACCGTGTTGAGCCAGCGCGCTGCCCTCGGCTGCCTTCGCGGCTTTGAGAACGCATGCCGGCGTGTGCTTGTCCCGTAGCTTCTGATCCATGACGAAGCGCTCAGCCTCGAGGAGGTGCTTCATTTCGTCGATCAACACAACGAACCGACTGGCCGCGTCATCGTTCAGCCGGTAGCCGCCTCGGTACCCGTCAACCATCATGCTCTCCAGGCCCCAGAGGACGGCATCCGCATTTCCAAGCGCCTCCTCTCGGTATGCATCGACCGACACAGCCCATGAGGCCACAAAGGCATGGGCACGCTTGATTCTGTTTTCGCGAGCACGCTGTGCTTCGAGAAATGTCTTTTCTTCCTCGCTCCAGTCCCTCCACACGCTGAATGTCGTCTTGGAATTGCGGCGCATGATAATCGCGCGCCCGTGCGGGTCGGTCGTGCGGCAGACTGTCTTCTTCTCGCCGGGATCCCCGGGGAACGGTCCTTCGCGTGTGATGCCGTGGTGAATCAGCGCTTTCCGTGTCCCGCGGGCATAGTGGTGGTGCGGATGTTTCTCGCTCGTGATGCTAAGTGAACGGCTAGAATGACGTGCAGCCATGATGCAATCTCCTCGATAGGTTGCGGTGTGGTCAGGACTGGACGGGTGTTCGCGCACCCGTCCAGCCCGCTTTGCCTGAGGCCGTCAGGCGGCGGTTTTTCCACGTAGCGGGATCACGTCGGCCCCCGCTTTCAGCTTGTCCAAGTAATCGGCCCAGGCCTGCATCATTTTCCGACGCTCGCCCAGGTGCGCGGTACGGTTGTAGGCGCGGCCGTTCGGGTCTTTCACGGCATGCGCCAGCTGGTGTTCGATGAAGTCAGGCCGGAATCCGAGCTCTTCGTCGAGCAGCGTGCGCGCCACCGCGCGGAAGCCGTGGGCCGTCATTTCGTCCTTGGTGAAGCCGAGCCGGCGCAAGGCTCCGTTGACGGTGTTCTCGCTCATCGAGCGCGATCCGCCGCGTTCGGAGGGGAAGACGTAGCGCCCCCGGCCGGTGAGGTTGTGCAGCTCGCGCAGGATCGCCAGGGCCTGAGCGGACAGCGGGACGATGTGGTCGTTGTCCATCTTCATCTTGCGGCCGGGGATGCTCCAGGTCCCGCCGTCGAGGTCGAACTCCTCCCACTCGGCATGCCTCAGCTCGCCGGGGCGCACGAAGGTCAGCGCGGAGAGTTTCAGGGCGCACAGAGTAACGAATCCGCCGGTGAACCCGTCTATTGCGCGCATGAGGCCGCCGACTGCCTGCGGGCTGGTGATGGCGGCGTGGTGTCGGGTTTCGCGCTGGGTGAGCACGAGGCTTAAATCGATGCTGGCCGACACGTCCCGGTCGACCATGCCGTGGCTATCGGCATAGCGCAGCGTGCGGCTGATGTAGTTGAACACCCGTCGGGCAATGTCGAGGGCCCCTCGCTGCTCGATGCGCCGGATCACCTCGAGCACGTCGGGCGCCTTAATCTCCGACACTGGCCGCGCCCCAATCCACGGGAAGACATCCTGTTCCAGTCGGGTGAGGGTCTTGTCGCGCGTCGTCTGTGCCTTGTCGGCGTAGGCCTTGGCAAACCATGAGCGCGCTACCGCCTCGAAACTGTTGGCCGCGCATTCGGCGGCACGTACCTTGGCGGCTCTCTTCAGCGCGCCAGGGTCAATGCCGTCCGCCCACTGCCGGCGCGCGTCGGCGTGCTTCTCTCGGGCGCGTCCCAGGCTCACATCGGGATAGGTGCCCAGAGCAAGGGTCTTGAACTTGCCGCCGAATCGGTAGTTGTAGCGCCAGTAACGCCCCGTCCCGGTGACAAGGAGGTACAGCCCGCCCCCGTCAGTGAGCTTGTAGGGTTTGACCGAGGGCTTGGCTTTCTTGATCGCGGTGTCGGTTAGTGGCATGGGATACCGTTTCTGAGGGTATCGGCTTGGCGCGTTCGACATGTACCCGCCGCCGTACCCTCGTTCTGTGGGTATTTCCATGCTATGCCATGCAACTGCATGAGGCAACAAAAAACCCGCACTCCATTGCCATATGCGGGTTTGTGTTGCGTGTTGCTGCTGCTTGCTACGTCCACTTGGTGCCGGGAGGGGGACTCGAACCCCCACACTGTTTCCAGCGGCGGATTTTGAATCCGCTGCGTCTACCGATTCCGCCATCCCGGCCGGGTGCCGGACGCGAACGCGTCCGGCGACAGAAGCCGGGCATTATCGCCGAATCGGGCGAACGCCCGCAAGGCGACCGCTATAATCGCGGCCCATGCGTGTCGCCGATTTCGACTTCGAACTTCCCCCGGATCTCATTGCGCAGTTCCCGCCCGACGTCCGCGGCGCAAGCCGGCTGCTGCACGTCACGGCGGCGGGGGCGCTTCACGATCGCATGTTTCGCGAGCTGCCAACGCTGCTCGGCGCCGACGATCTGCTCGTCATGAACGACACGCGCGTGATCAAGGCGCGGCTTTTCGGCGAGAAGGATTCGGGCGGCAGGGTCGAACTTCTGGTCGAGCGCGTGACCGGCGAATTCGAGGCGCTGGCGTTCATCCGCGCCAGCCACGCACCCAAACCGGGCGCGCGCATCCGCCTCGCCGACGATGTCGCGCTCGACGTCCTCGACAAGCAGCACGACCTGACGCGCCTGCATTTTCCTGCGCCGGTGCTCGACGTGCTCGACCGCTGCGGCCGGCTGCCGCTGCCGCCCTATATCGAACACGCGCCGACCGAGGAAGACGAAGCGCGTTACCAAACCGTGTACGCGAACGAACCCGGCGCGGTGGCGGCGCCGACGGCGGGGCTTCATTTCGACGCGGCGATGCTCGGGACACTGCAGACGCAGGGCGTGCGGACGGCACGGGTGACGCTGCACGTCGGCGCCGGCACCTTCCAGCCGGTGCGGGTCGCCGAGGTTGCCGACCACGTGATGCACAGCGAGCGCTACACGGTCCCCGCCGCCACGGTCGCGGCGATCGCCGAGACGCGGGCGCGCGGCGGGCGGGTCGTCGCGGTCGGGACGACGAGCCTGCGCGCACTCGAGGCGGCTTCCGCGTCAGGCTCGGTCGAGGCCGGCGTCGGCGAGACCGCGATCTTCATCACGCCGGGCTACCGCTTCCGCACGGTCGACGCGCTCGTCACCAATTTCCACCTGCCGCGCTCGACCCTGCTGATGCTGGTCTCGGCGTTCAGCGGCATCGAGACGATCCGCCGCGCCTACGCGCACGCGATCGCCGAGCGCTATCGCTTCTTCAGTTACGGCGACGCGATGTTCCTCGAAAAAGCCAGTCTGGAAACGCCCGCATGAAATTCGACCTCCTCCGCACCGACGGCGGCGCACGGCGCGGCCAACTCCATCTCGCGCACGGGGTCGTGCAGACGCCGGTGTTCATGCCGGTCGGCACCTACGGCACGGTGAAGGCGATGTCGCCGACGGAAATCGCCGACATCGGCTTCGAGATGCTGCTGTCCAACACCTTCCACCTGTGGCTGCGGCCGGGGCTCGAGGTGATCGAGGCACACGGCGGGCTGCACCGCTTCATGGGCTGGGACAAGCCGATCCTCACCGACTCGGGGGGCTTTCAGGTGTTCAGCCTCGGCAAGCTCAGAAAGATCACCGAGGAGGGCGTGAAATTCGCCTCGCCGACCAACGGCGACAAGCTCTTTCTGACGCCCGAAACCTCGATGCAGATCCAGCGCACGCTCAATTCCGACATCGTCATGATCTTCGACGAGTGCACGCCCTACCCCGCGACGGAACGGCAGGCGGCCGATTCGATGCGGATGAGCCTGAGATGGGCGGCGCGCTCGAAGGCGGCGCACGCGGGCAATCCGAACGCGCTGTACGGGATCGTCCAGGGCGGCATGTACGAAGCCCTGCGCGACGAGTCGGCGCGCGAACTGATCGGCATGGACTTCGACGGCTATGCGATCGGCGGCCTCTCGGTCGGCGAGCCGAAGGACGACATGACGCGCATTCTCGCGCACACCGCGCCGCAGCTTCCCGCCGACAAGCCGCGCTACCTGATGGGCGTGGGGACGCCGTCCGATCTCGTTGCGGCGGTGGCGGCCGGCATCGACCAGTTCGACTGCGTGCTGCCGACGCGCAACGCGCGCCACGGCATCCTGTTCACGCGCCGCGGCGAAATCCGCATTCGCAATGCACGCTGGAAGCTCGACACCGCGCCGATCGACGAAGAATGCGACTGCTACGCCTGCCGCCATTTCACGCGCGCCTACGTGCACCATCTGATTCGCGCCGGCGAGATCCTCGGCGCACGGCTCACCACCTTGCACAACCTGCATTACTACCACCGGCTGATGGCCGAGGTGCGCGCGGCAATCGACGCACAGCGCTTTTCGGAATTCGTCGCCCGCTTCCACGCGACGCAGGCGCTCGGATGGTGACGGCCGTGGCCTGACAGAAATTCTTCCCCCGGGGTTTGTCAAGAATCGTCCCGGTGCTGCCGTTGACGCACCCACGACATAACGACAAACCACTCAGGGAGGAACAAACATGTCGCTCACCAAGCAGTATCCGATGCAGTTCACCGGCACCGGCCGCGAGTACTTCGTCATCTGGATCGTCAACATCGCACTCACGCTCGTCACCTTCGGCATTTATTCAGCCTGGGCCAAGGTGCGCACCCTGCGCTGGTTCTACGGCCATACCCGCCTCGACGACCAGGTGTTTTCCTATCTCGCCACGCCGCTGCAGATTCTCCGCGGCCGGCTGATCGCGCTCGCTGCGATCGCCGCGTATTACGCGACCTCGTATTTCGCCCCGCGGCTCGCGATCGTGCTGATGCTTGTGTTTCTCGTCTTGCTGCCGTGGATCATCGTCAACAGCCTGCGCTTCCACGCGCGCCAGAGCGCCTATCGCGGCCTGCGCTTCGACTTCACCGGATCCGTCGGCGAGGCCGCACGAATCTTCATCGGCCTGCAATTGCTGATTCCGTTCACGCTCGGCCTGATCCTGCCCTACGTCGCCTACCGCCAGGTCAGGTTCATCGCGGGGAACACCGTCTACGGCCAGACCGGCGCGCGCTACGAGGGCTCGCACAAGCCTTTCTGGGGCGTTTATCTGCTGAGTCTCGGCCTGATCCTGTTGCCGCTCGCGATCATCGCGTTTGGCGCGTATCAGGTGTATGCGTTGCGTGCGGCCGGCATCCCTCCGGAAACGGCGGCCGCCGCGGCCGGCAGCTATCTGCTCGCCGGCATGGCCGTGTTCTACCTGATGATTCCGGTGATCGGCGCACTGATCCAGGCGCGCACCGCCAACCTGCTATACAACGGCGCGGCTCTCGGCCCGGTCGGTTTCGCCTCGCGTCAGCGTGCCCGTGACCTGATCTGGATCTACCTGTCGAACCTCGTGCTGATCGCACTGACGCTCGGCCTCTTCATTCCCTGGGCGAAGGTGCGCCTGGCGCGATACCGCGCCCGCAGCCTGACGGTCAACGGCCCGCACGACCTCGGCGGCTTCGTCGCCGGCCAGCACCAGAGCAGCACCGCCACTGGCTCGGAGATGGCCGACCTGCTCGACCTCAATTTCGGGCTGACGTGATCCGCTTCGCGGCGGATTACTTCGACGGCGAGACGTCGCGCGCGCACGCGGTCGAAGCCAGCGTCGACGCCGGCCACCTGCGCGTGCGCGGCGGCGCCGTCGATTTCGCGGTGTCGCTCGACCGCGTCCAGGTCGCGCCGCCCGCAGGGCAAGCGCGCAGCGTCGTGCATCTGCCCGACGCGCGCGAGCTGCATAGCGCCGACGCCGCGGCGCTGCTCGAACTCAGCCGGCTCAGTGCATCCGCCCGCCCCGAACGCTGGGCGCATCTGCTCGAAAGCCGGCTGGGCTTTGCGCTTGCCGCGCTCGTCGTCTCGATCCTCATCGTGACCGCCGGGCTGCGCTGGGGCGTGCCGGCCGTCGCGCAACTCGCCGCGCACGCGCTGCCCGGCTGGGTCGACGAGCGGATCGGCGAAGAAGCGCTGGCGCTCATGGACGAACTCAGCCTGTCACCGAGCACGCTGCCAGCCGCGCGCCAACAGGCCCTCACGCAGAAGATCGCCGACCAGTGCCGCAGGCAGACCTGTCCTTCCTACCGCTTGCTGTTCCGCGACAGCAAGCTCTTCGGCGCCAATGCCATGGCGCTTCCGGGCGGCACCGTGGTCGTGACCGATGCGCTGGTCGGGCTCGCCCGCCACGACGAAGAGCTGCTCGCGGTCGTCGCGCACGAGCTCGGCCACGTCCGGCATCGCCACGGCCTGCGCATGGCGCTGCAAAGCCTTGGCGCCGGCGCGATCCTCGTTGCCGTCACGGGCGATATCGGCAGCGTCACCGACCTCGCCGCGGGGCTGCCGAGCCTGCGGCTGCAAAGTGGCTATTCGCGCGACATGGAACGCGAGGCCGACGCCTACGCGCTGGCCTGGCTGAACACGGCCTGCATTCCGCCCACGCGTTTTGCCGCCATTCTCGGACGCATCGACGACGACGCCTCGGACACCGGCCTGCTCGACAGCCACCCCGGCACGCGCGAGCGGCTCGGACCCTTCCGCGGCCCGGGTCGGTGCCTCTGAGGCCGCAATCGCCGCGTGCTAGAATCCGTGGGTTTTGACTCCACGCCCAACGCCATGATCTCGCTCGCCCACGCCCAGACTGCCGCTCCCGCCGCCACGCCGGGAATCGCCGATTTCCTGCCGCTCATCATCATCTTCATCCTGTTCTGGTTCATGCTGATCCGCCCGCAGATGAAGCGCACGAAGGAACAGAAGAAGATGCTGTCGGAACTCGCGAAGGGCGACGAAGTCGTCACCGCGAGCGGCCAGGTCGGCAAGATCGCCAAGATCGGCGATCAATACGTGTCGCTCGAAATCGCCGACGGCGTCGTCGTCCACGTGCAGAAGCAGTCGGTCCAGACGCTGCTGCCGAAGGGCACGATCAAGGGGCTCTAAGCCGAGACGGCACGCCGTTCTCTTTCGCCACCCGCACTCGCCCGACACATGAACCGCTACCCGCTCTGGAAATACCTGCTCATCGGCGTCACGCTGGTGGTCGCATTCCTCTATACGCTGCCGAATTTCTTCGGTGAGGTGCCCGCGGTCCAGGTTTCGCCCGTGCGCACGAGCGAAACGGTCGACACAGCCCTGCTCGGCCGCGTCGAGGCGCTCCTGAAGACGGCGTCGCTGCCGACGAGCGGCGTGGAACTCGCGGGCAACAGCATCAAGGCGCGCTTCGCCAGCACCGACGTCCAGATCAAGGCCAAGGACGTGCTGCAGAACGGGCTCGGCGAGCGCTACACGGTCGCGCTGAATCTCGTCTCGGCCTCCCCCGCGTGGCTCTCGACGCTCAACGCGCTGCCGATGTATCTGGGCCTCGACCTGCGCGGCGGCGTGCACTTCCTGCTCGAAGTCGACATGAAGGCGGCACTCGAAAAAGCCGCTGTCCGCTACCAGAACGACTTCCGCACCGAGTTGCGGGGGGACAAGATCCGCTACAGCCGGATCAGCCGCGAGGGCAACGCGGTCGTCGTCCGTTTCGCGACGCGTGACCAGCGTGACGCGGCGGCGGACAAGCTCGCTGCGGTCTTCACCGACCTCGGCTTCGCGGCCGAAGACCTCGACGACGGCTTCCTGCTGACCGCGCGCCTCAAGCCCGAAGCCGAGAAGCAGGTGCAGGAATTCGCGCTGCAGCAGAACATCACCACGCTGAGAAACCGCGTCAACGAGCTCGGGGTCGCCGAACCCGTGATCCAGCAGCAGGGCGCCAATCGCGTCGTCGTGCAGCTGCCGGGCGTACAGGACACGGCCAAGGCCAAGGACATCCTCGGCCGCACGGCGACGCTCGAGGTGCGCATGGTCGACGAACAGGCCGATCCGCTGCTCGTCGAACAGGGCCAGGCGCCATTCGGCGCCGAGATCGTCGCCAGCCGCGAAGGCGGCAAGATCGCGGTCAAGAAGGACGTCGTGCTGACCGGCGACTCGATCACGGACGCCGCCCCCGGTTTCGACAGCACGAGCGCGCAGGCGGCGGTGCACATCAACCTCGACGGCAAGGGCGCGCGCATCTTCAAGGACGTGACGCGTGAGAACGTCGGCAAGCGCATGGCGATCCTGCTGATCGAAAAAGGTATCGCCGAGGCGATCACCGCGCCGGTCATCCGCGAGGAAATCGGCGGCGGCCGGGTCCAGATCACGGGCATGGAGACGGCCCAGGAAGCTTCCGACGTCGCGCTGCTGCTGCGTGCCGGCGCGCTCGCCGCGCCGATGCAGATCGTCGAGGAGCGCACGGTCGGACCGAGCATGGGCGCCGAAAACATCGAAAAAGGCTTCCATTCCAACATCTGGGGCTTCCTCGCTGTCGTCGCGTTCATGACGATCTATTACCGCGTGTTCGGCCTCTTCTCGTCGGTCGCCCTGGCGATCAACGGCTTCTTCCTGATCGCGCTGCTGTCGATGCTGCAGGCGACGCTGACGCTGCCCGGCATGGCCGCGATCGCGCTGACGCTCGGCATGGCGATCGACGCCAACGTGCTGATCAACGAGCGCATCCGCGAAGAGCTGCGCAACGGCGCGACGCCGCAGGCCGCGATCCACGCCGGCTACGACCGCGCCTGGGGCACGATTCTCGACTCCAACCTGACGACACTGATCGCGGGCATCGCGCTCTTCTGGCTCGGCTCGGGCCCGGTGCGCGGCTTCGCCGTCGTGCTGTGCCTCGGCATCCTGACCTCGATGTTCAGCGCGGTGACGGTGTCGCGGGCGATGGTCAACCTCACCTACGGCCGCCAGCCCCGTCTGGCCAAAGTTTCGATCTAAGGGTTACGCGATGCTGGAATTATTCCCGTTCAAGAAAACCATCCCCTTCATGAGTTGGGGGAAGGCGACGACGGCGATTTCGCTCCTGACTTTCCTGTTCGCGATTTGGGCGCTGTGGGATAAAGGCCTCAACCTCGGCGTCGACTTCACGGGCGGTACCGTGATCGAGATCACGACGAGTCATGCCGCCAACCTGCCCGAGATCCGCGGCGCACTCGAGAAGACCGGGCTGCCCGAAATCTCGGTGCAGACCTTCGGCACCAGCCGCGACGTCCTGATCCGCCTGCCCAACAAGGCGCACATCAACGCAGCGGAAACGAGCAACCGCGTGCTCGCGGCGGTCAGAACCGTCGACCCAAGTGTGGAGTTGCGGCGCGTCGACTTCGTCGGCCCGCAGGTCGGCAAGGAACTGTACGACAGCGGCGCCCTCGCCCTGCTCGTCGTCGCCTTCGGCATCATGGCCTATCTGGCGATCCGCTTCGAGTGGCGCTTCGCCGTCGCGGGCATGCTCGCGAACCTGCACGACATCGTCATCATCCTCGGCGTGTTCGCGTTCTTCCAGTGGGAATTCACGCTGACCGTGCTCGCCGGCGTGCTCGCGGTCCTCGGCTACTCGGTCAACGAATCGGTCGTCGTCTTCGATCGCATCCGCGAGAACATCCGCAAGATGCGCGGCGCGACGATCCCGCACATCATCGACGACGCGATCACCCGCACCATGAGCCGCACGATCATCACCCACGGCTCGACGCAGATCATGGTGCTGTCGATGCTGTTCTTCGGCGGCGAGGCGCTGCACAACTTCGCGCTCGCGCTGACGATCGGCATCATGTTCGGCATCTACTCGTCCGTGCTCGTCGCCAGCCCGCTCCTGCTGATGTTCGGCGTCAAGCGCGAGCACTTCATCAAGCCGGTCGAGAAGAAGGAAGAAGCGGTTGTCTAGGGCCGGGATTCAGGGACTAGGATCTAGGGGTTAGGGAATGAGCGGCCGAAGGCCGCGAATTCTTCCTAGCCCCTAGCCCCTAGCCCCTAGCCCCTAGCCCCTAGCCCCTAGCCCCTAGCCCCTAGCCCCTAGCCCCTAGCCCCTAGCCCCTAGCCCCTAGCCCCTAGCCCCTGAAATGCTCCACGACCTGATCCAGACCATCGTCAGCACCGTAGGCGCCTGGGGTTACCTCGGGATCTTCCTGATGATGGCCCTCGAATCGAGCTTCTTCCCCTTCCCGAGCGAAGTGGTGATGATTCCTGCGGGCTATCTCGCCTACAAGGGCGAGATGAACATCGTGCTCGCGATCCTCGCGGGCATTGGCGGCAGCCTTTTCGGCGCCCTGTTCAACTACTGGCTGGCGCTCAAGCTCGGGCGGCGCTTCCTGCTCCGCTACGGGCGCTATGTGCTCGTCAAGGAACACACGCTGCAGCGGATGGAGGATTTCTTCGCCCGCCACGGTCACATCTCGACCTTCACCGGGCGTCTGATCCCCGCGGTGCGGCAGTACATCTCGCTCCCGGCGGGACTCGCGCGCATGAACCTCGCCGTGTTCAGCTTCTACACGAGCCTCGGCGCCGGGATCTGGGTCACTATCCTCGCCGTGCTCGGCTACAGCCTCGGCCACAACGAGGCGGCGATCCGCGCCAATCTGCATCTGATTACGCTGATCACGCTCGGCGCGGTCGCGGTGATCGTGCTGCTCTACATCCGCCTCAAGCTCAAGAAGAAGGTGCTGCGCTAAGCGGCGCGACCGGCGGCGTCGCCGCCTGGTCCGGCCCCGACCTGTCTCATTCGCGGAACAGGGCAGCTACCGGTTCCGCCCTACTCCCCAGCGGTTCGCCGCCCCCCCGCTTCGCGCCGGACCACGTCCCGTGGTCCGCACCTGGGCGGGCCCGCCTCCTCCCCGCATCGCCTGCTTGATTATTGCCGCCCCGCTCCTAGGATGAATTTCGTCCTGACCGCGCCGCGCCCTGCTCCAAGCGAGCGTCGCGGGGCCCGGTCAGAGCGCGCTGAAATCCCGGATTCGAACCACCTGACCGAGGAGGGAACCATGCAACCCGTATCCAAAATGCTTGTCGTCGGCGCGCTTGCCACGGCGTTTTCATCGCCCGCGAGCGCACTGACCTATCAATTCGTCACCATGCTCGACGGCGCCCAGGCGGGCACGTCCTCGACCGCGACCGGTTCGGGTACGCTGACCTACGACGACGTCAGCAATGTTCTCGACTGGAACATCAGCTTTTCCGGTCTGCTCGGGGCCGAGACGATCTCGCATTTCCACGGCCCGGCGATCCCCGGCGTCGATGCGGCGCCGCAGATCACGCTTTCGCTCGGGTCGCCGAAGATCGGCAATGCGGTCCTCGATGCGACGCAGGAGGCCCAGTTGCTCGACCAGCTGTGGTACGTCAACGTGCACAGCACGGTCAACCCGACGGGCGAAATTCGCGGTCAGCTGCTCCTGGTACCCGAACCCGAGTCCTACGCGCTGATGGCCGCAGGCCTCGGCCTCGTCGGCCTGATGGCGCGCCGGCGGCATCGCTGACCCGCGGCGCGCCGCGATTTGGAGCTCGCCCTACCCCGCCGCGGCGACCATCAGCCGCTTCATTTCCGCGACCGCTTCCTTCCAGCCGACGAACAGCGCCTGCGCGACGATCGCGTGGCCGATGTTGAGCTCATGGATGCCGGGCAAGGCGGCGATGGGCTGCACGTTGTGATAGGTCAGGCCGTGGCCGGCGTTGACGGTGAGGCCGAGGCTGCGGCCGTAGGCGACCGCCCGGCGGATGCGTTCGAATTCGGCGGCACGCGCGGCATCGCTCGCCGCATCGGCGTAATGCCCGGTGTGGATTTCGACGACCGGCGCACCCGCGGCGTGCGCGGCGTCGAGTTGCGCGAAGTCGGCGTCGATGAAGAGCGAGACGCGGATACCCGCGTCGCCCAGGCGTGCACAGGCGTCGCGCATCTTCGCTTGCTGCCCCGCCACATCGAGACCGCCCTCGGTCGTCAGCTCCTCGCGCTTTTCCGGCACCAGACACACGTCCGAAGGCCGGGTCTCGAGCGCGATGCCGAGCATCTCTTCGGTCACCGCCATCTCGAGGTTCATTTTCGTCTTCAGCGTCTGCCGCAGGATCGTGACGTCGGCGTCCTGGATGTGGCGCCGGTCTTCGCGCAGATGCAGGGTGATCGAATCGGCGCCCGCGGTCTCGGCCGCGAGCGCGGCTTCGACCGGACTCGGATAACGCGTCTTGCGCGCCTGGCGCAGCGTCGCGATGTGGTCGATGTTGACGCCGAGGTAGATGCTCATTGCACCGCCCATGCGAGCCGTGCGCGACGCGAGACGCGCGAAACGAAGGTCGGCGCAATGCGGTGAGGCCCGGAAAGCGTGTGGGACAAGGGCGAGGGCATCATGGATTCAGCTCGGTGAGTTCGCGCAGGAGCTGGCGAGTATAAAGCGGCTTGGTGCCAAGGGTATGGTTGATGAGCGCGCGCATGAGCGCCTTCGCCTCGCCCAGGGTCGCCAGCCGCTCGAAGCTGTCGCCCGCGAGGTCGAGCAGGGTCTGCCCCGACACCGGGCAGCCCGGCTGGCCGGCCGCGCGCAGGGCGCCGCGTTCGGGCTGGAACACGTAGGCGGCGCCGGGCTCGATCGCCGCGCCGCCGGCCTCGACGTCGAAGGTCGCGCCGTAGCCGATTTCCGACAACAGGTTTTTCTCGAAGCGGCGCAGGATGCGCTCGAAGGCAGTCGCGCGTTCGGCGTCGCTCGCCGCGGCACTGCGCGCGAGCTGGTCGAGGGTTTCGACGTAGCGGTCGTACAGCCGCTCGTGGGCGTCGCCGCGCGCGAGCAGACGCAGTAGCAGTTCGTTGAGGTAGAACCCGCACATCAGCGCGCGCCCCTGCGGCGCGACGAGCCCGCCCTGCCACTCGGCCGCATGCAGCGTCTTGAGGTCGGCCTTGCCGAACCAGGACAGGAGCAGCGGGCTGAACGGCTGCATGAGGCCGCGCAAGGCGGAGGCCGGGCGCCGCGCGCCGCGCGCGATCAGCGCGACGCGGCCGTGGGCGCGGGTGAAGACTTCGGCCACCACGCTGGTTTCCTTGAACGGGTAAGTGTGGAGGATGAAGCCGGATTCGTTGTTAACGCGGGCGTCGCTCGACATGCCTAGGGACCGCGAGGCGGGCATCGATTGCGATTCGACTCTTTCCGTGCACCTTCGTGCCTGCGCCCGGGAAAAATAGTCAATCCAGGCCGAGCGATTTCAGCGTGCGCAGGTCGTCGGCCCAGCCGCCCTTGACCTTGACCCACACTTCGAGATAGACCCTGCCGTCGAAGGCATGCTCCATGTCGAGCCGGGCCTGGGTCGAAATGGTCTTGAGCTTTTCCCCGCCCTTGCCGATCACGATCGCCTTGTGGCTGTCGCGGTCGACGAGGATGGTCGCGAAGATGCGCCGCAGGTTTCCCTCTTCCTCGAACTTGTCGATGACGACGGCGACGGCGTAGGGAATCTCTTCGCCGCACAGGCGGAAGACCTTTTCGCGGATGAGCTCGGCCGCGAGCTGGCGCTCGGTCTGGTCGGTCACGTGGTCCTCGCCGAAGAGCGGCGGGTTCTCCGGCAGATGCTTCTCGAGCGTCTTCAGCAGTTCGTCGAGGTTGCTGCCCTGCTTGGCCGAGACCGGCACGATCTCGGTGAAGGCGTGCGCCGCCGCGACCTGCTGCAGGTAGGCCATCAAGGCGGCGCGGTCCTTCGCCTGGTCGACCTTGTTCACGACGAGCAGCAGCGGCCGGTCCTTCGGCAGCAGTTCCATGACCTGACGATCCTCGCGCGTGAGCCGCCCTGCCTCGACCAGCATCATGACGACGTCGGTGTCGGACAGGGTTTCGCGCACGCGCTTGTTCATCGCACGGTTCATCGTGCTCGTGTGCCGTGTCTGGAAGCCCGGCGTGTCGACGAACACGAACTGCGCCCTGTCGGTGGTGTGGATCCCCATGACGCGGTGACGCGTCGTCTGCGCCTTGCGCGAGGTGATGCTGACCTTCTGCCCGACCAGGCGATTGAGCAGCGTCGACTTGCCGACGTTGGGACGGCCGACGATGGCGACGAGGCCGCAGCGGTATTCGGTAGAGACGTTCATCGCTGCAATTCGGCGCAGGCCTGGCGCGCCGCCTCCTGTTCCGCGGCACGGCGGCTCTTGCCGGTGCCGCGCGTGCTCAACACCGGCTTGGCGAGCAGGCATTCGACGATGAAGCTCTGGTCGTGCGCCTCGCCTTCGGTACCGACGAGGCGGTATTCGGGCAGCGGCAGCCGGCGGGACTGGAGAATTTCCTGCAGCCGCGTCTTCGGGTCCTTGCCCGAGGCCTTGGGGTCGATCTGCGCGACGAGCGGATCGAACAGCCGCCGCACGACGCGCTGCGCCTCGTCGAAACCGGCATCGAGGAACACCGCGCCGAACAGCGATTCGAGCGCGTCGGCGAGGATGGACGGGCGGCGGAAGCCGCCGCTCTTGAGTTCGCCCTCGCCGAGCCGGAGCGAGTCGCCGAGCCGCAGCGCGCCCGCGATCTCGGCAAGCGTTTCCTGGCGCACGAGGTTCGCGCGCAGCCGCGACAGGCTGCCTTCAGGCAGGTCCGGGAAGGCGTCGTAAAGCGCGCGCGCGACGCTGCAGTTGAGCACCGAGTCGCCGAGAAACTCGAGCCGCTCGTTGTTGAGCGCACCGTAGCTGCGATGCGTCAGTGCCTGCTGCAGGAGGCCCGAACGCGAGAAGGTGTAGCCGAGCGCCTGCTGCAGGCGCGCGTCGAGCAAGGCGTTATTCAATGTCGCGGACGGCGGCGGGATCGGTGCTCGCGGCGAAGTCGACCACGAGGCTCACGTTGCCGACGAGCTGGGTGCGGAACTCATACTCGGCCGAGATGACGGGACCGCCGGCCTGCCGGTCGATCTTGAGGTCCTCGGGCTTCACGACCGTGACGTAGCTGACGCCCGCGCGCCTCATGAAATCACTGCGGATGTCGGCGTTGCTCTTCGACTTGAGGTCCGGTTCCTGCGCCATGGAGGCAAGGATCTTCTTGACCGAGAAGAACTCGACGTAGGCCGGCACCAGTTTCATCGCAAGCAGCGCGACGACCGCAAGCATGGCGATGACGAACAGGAAACCGAACAGGCTCAGGCCGCGTTGCCCGGCGCGGAGGGAGGCGCAATCCATGAGTTCTCCTTGATTGTTTGTTGATTATCGGATCGTGGTGCCGATTCGACCGAAGTCGTCGAAGTTCATCCAGATGAAAAAGGCCTTGCCGACGATGTTCCTGTCCGGCACGAAGCCCCAGTAGCGGCTGTCGTTGCTGGCGTCGCGGTTGTCGCCCATCATGAAGTACTGGCCGGGCGGCACCTTGCAGACGAAGCCTTCTCCGTCGGCATTGTAGGAGCAGTTCTCGCGCTGAGGAAAATCCATCACCTGCGCCGACGCGACCGAGGGCTTGCCCGGTTCGACCATCATTGTGTGGCCGGTGCCGTTCAGCCGTTCGTCGTACACCATCGCCGTGATGTAATTGAGACCGTTGCCGACGTAGCTGTAGGTGCCGGTGTTGCGCACGGGCACGGCGCGGCCGTTGACGCTGAGCTTCTTTTCGCGGTACTCGACGACGTCGCCCGGCACGCCGACCACGCGCTTGATGTAGTCGAGGCCGGGATCGGCCGGATAACGGAACACCATCACGTCGCCGCGCTCCGGGTTGTTGAGCTGGACGATCTTCTTGTTGATGACCGGCAGACGGATGCCGTAGGTGTATTTGTTGACCAGGATGAAGTCGCCGATCAGCAGCGTCGGCATCATCGATCCCGACGGGATCTTGAACGGCTCGACCAGGAAGGAGCGCAGGCCGAACACGATCAGGATGACCGGGAAAAAGCTTTTCGCATATTCGACCAGGAGCGGCTCGCGCGCGTCCTTGTCGCGGCCGCGCTTCAACAACAGCGCATCGAGCAGCCAGATGCCGCCGGTGACGACGAGCGCGACGAACAGAATGAGGGCGAAGTTCATTTATCCGAGACCTGGAGGATCGCAAGAAAGGCTTCCTGCGGGATTTCGACGTTGCCGACCTGCTTCATGCGGCGCTTGCCGGCCTTCTGTTTTTCGAGCAGCTTCTTCTTGCGCGTAATGTCGCCGCCGTAGCACTTGGCGAGCACGTTCTTGCGCATCGCCTTGACGTTCTCGCGCGCGATGATGTTCGCGCCGATCGCCGCCTGCACGGCGACGTCGAACATCTGCCGCGGGATCAGCTCGCGCATCTTGGCGGCGAGTTCGCGCCCGCGGTAGACACTGGTCGCGCGATGCACGATCAGCGACAGCGCGTCGACCTTCTCGCTGTTGACCAGGATGTCGAGCTTCACCAGATCGCCGGCGCGGAACTCCTTGAATTCGTAGTCGAGCGAGGCGTAGCCACGGCTGGTCGACTTCAGCTTGTCGAAGAAGTCCATGACGACCTCGTTCATCGGCAGGTCGTAGCGCAGCATGACCTGCTTGCCGTGGTACTGCATGTCGAGCTGCACGCCGCGCTTCTGGTTGCACAGCGTGATGACGTTGCCGACGTATTCCTCGGGCACGAAGATCGTCGCCGTGATGATCGGCTCGCGGATTTCCTCGATCTTCGACAGCTCCGGGAGCTTGGACGGATTCTCGACGTTGATCGTCGTGCCGTCCTTCTGCACGACCTCGTACACGACCGTCGGCGCCGTCGTGATGAGGTCCATGTCGTATTCGCGCTCGAGCCGCTCCTGCACGATGTCCATGTGCAGAAGTCCGAGGAAGCCGCAGCGGAAGCCGAAGCCGAGCGCCTGGCTGACTTCGGGTTCGAACTGCAGCGCCGCGTCGTTGAGCTGCAGCTTGGTCAGCGCGTCGCGCAGCGCCTCGAAGTCGTGCGATTCGACCGGATAGAGGCCGGCGAACACCTGCGACTGCACCTTCTTGAAGCCGGGCAGCGGCTCGCCGGCCGGGTTGTCGACGAGCGTCACGGTATCGCCGACCTGCGCCGACTTCAGTTCCTTGATGCCGGCGATGACGAAACCGACGTCGCCCGCCGAGAGCTGCGGGCGGTCGACCGACTTGGGCGTGAACACCCCGACGTGCTCGGTCAGGTACTGCGTGCCGCTCGCCATGAAGCGAATCTTGTCCTTGGGGCGCAAGACGCCGTCGACGACGCGCACGAGCATGACGACGCCGACGTAGTTGTCGAACCAGGAATCGATGATCAGCGCCTTCAGCGGCGCGTTCTCGTCGCCGCGCGGCGGCGGCACCTGCTTGACCACGACCTCGAGAATCTCGGCGATGCCGATGCCGGTCTTGGCCGACGCGCGCACCGCGTCGGTCGCGTCGATGCCGACGATGTCTTCGATTTCCTCGGCGACACGGTCGGGATCGGCTGCCGGCAGGTCGATCTTGTTGAGCACCGGAATGACCTCGACGCCGAGGTCGATCGCCGTGTAGCAATTTGCGACGGTTTGCGCTTCGACGCCCTGCGACGCGTCGACGACGAGCAGCGCGCCCTCACAGGCCGAGAGCGAGCGCGAGACTTCATAGGAAAAGTCGACGTGTCCCGGCGTGTCGATCAGATTGAGACGGTAGATCTGCCCATCTTGCGCCTTGTAGGCCAGGGCCGCGGTCTGTGCCTTGATCGTGATGCCACGCTCCTTT